>CAWHKS010000018.1:0-138592 GCA_963829955.1 uncultured Acidimicrobiales bacterium | reverse complement strand
GTTTCACCCGATGTGTGTGATGCAGGCGATGTCGGGCCGGCCGACAATGGGTCGACCCGGCGGCGAACCCTGAGCAGGAGGATGCAATCATGACCATCGGACCCATCCAGGCGTTCGTGATCGGCTTTCCGGACAACGAGTCGTTCGAGGGTCGGATCGCGGAAGAGCTCGGACGTCTCAGCGATGTCGGACAGATCCGGATCGTCGATGCCGTGTTCGTCGTGCGCGACGGCGACGACATGGCGATGCTGAGCGTTTCCGATCTCGATGACGACCAGCGAGCCGAGCTGCGCGCTGCGGTCGGTGCCCTGGTCGGGCTGGGTATCGCTGGTGCCGAAGGTGCTCAGGCCGGCGCCGAGCTAGGTGCTTCCGTCGACGACGACGCCCCGACGGCAGCGGAGGTGGTAGGCGCCGAGCTTCTCGCAGCGCTACCCGACGGCAGCTCGGCGCTCGTGCTGGCGATCGAGCATCTCTGGGCGATCCCGCTCCGCGATGCCGTCCGCGACGCCGGGGGCGTCGTGATCGGGCACAACTCGCTCACTCCCGAGCAGTTGGTCGCGTTCGGCATGGACGTCGGCGACGAGGTCGTGGCTGAGCTGGCCGCTGACGAGGCTGATGGCCGGGAGTAGCTACCGTCGCCCATGCGGCATCACGCGCGTATCCGCACTCGGGTGGATGCCGCTCAACGATGGAGGTCTGGTTCGATGAAGTCCAATGACACCTCGCCATGGAACGCCCGACGAGTCGTAGCCTGTCTGGCGATGGCCGCCCTGGTGGCGTCGTGTGGTTCCGATGACTCGTCGTCGACGGCTGATTCCACGAGCGTGACCAGCCCGGCCCCGGCGGCCTCCACGTCCGACTCCACGCCAGATGAGACTTCGGCCGCGCCGTCGGGTGATGTCTGCGCAGATAGGGAAGCGTTGCGCGACTCTGTCGCTGCACTGGCCGACGTCGACCTGGTCGCAGAGGGCACCAATGGTGCCAAAGCGGCGATCAGCACGGTGAAGGACGATCTCGCGGCCTTGCGCAGCTCCGCCGGCTCCGAGCTCGAGCCAGAGGTGCAGGCAGTCCAGGACGCCGTCGACGATCTGGAGACCGCCGTCGGGAACCTCGACTCAGGGGGGGCAACCCAAGCTGTCACCGCGGTGTCGGACCTGGTGACGTCCTCGGGTGCGTTGCTCGACTCGCTGGAAGACGGAGCGTGTGGCGAAGCCGCCCCGTCGACGACGTGATGCTCGCGTCATGGGGATGGAGGCTCTGACATGAGGACTGCGAACGTGGAGCCGGCATCGGCCATCGTCCAGGAAGCGCTCGAAGAGGCGGTTGGGAGATCCTCCAAGAAATGGGCGCTCGTCGTCGTTGCGCTCGTGGTCGGGGCGCTGGCGGCGTCCTGGTGGATGCGCCGAGCCCGTTCGATCGAGATGTCGATCGCGCCGGACGAGACCGAGTTGGCAGGAGCGACATGAGCACGGAGGGCACTCCGGCTGTCTCGGGAGGACAGCGCGCCTTGGCGTGGGTGTCCATCGTTTGCGGGTTCCTGCTCGCTGTGATCCTTGTGGTGTTCACCGTGCGGAGCCTTCCCGAGCTCGCCGGGGTGGTGGTCGGTGTCGCCGTCGCCGCTGCCGGTGGATGGTGGCTGATCACCGAGCGTCCGCCTCGTCGCTGGTTCGGGCTCGGGGGAGTGGTCCTCGGGCTTGTGGTCGTCGTCGCCGCGGTGATCGCTGCCGCGGACGGTGACCGGCCGCTGGCCAACGTGGCGTTCGTGCTGATCCTGTTCGCGGTCACAGTCGGATCAGCGCGGTTGGCCATGGTGCGGCACCTGCACGCGCAGGATGCTCTCCAGCCTCATGCCGTCGCGCGTCCTCGTCATCCGGTGCTCATCTGCAACCCCTGGTCGGGCGGTGGGAAGGTCCAGAAGTTCGGTCTCGTCGAACTGGCCAAAGAGCTCGGTGTCGAGACCGTGATGCTCGACCATGGACTCGACCTCGAGCAGCTCGCACGAGACGCCGTCGCGAGGGGAGCGGACTGCCTGGGCATGGCGGGAGGAGATGGCTCGCAGGCCCTCGTGGCGTCGATCGCGGTCGAATGCGGAGTCCCGTTCGTCTGCGTCACGGCGGGTACCCGGAACCACTTCGCCCAGGACCTCGGTCTCGACCGCGAAGATCCACGCACGAGCGTCCACGCATTTCGGGACGCGGTCGAACGGCGGATCGACTACGCCACCGTCAACGATCGGTTCTTCGTCAACAACGTGTCGCTCGGCGTCTACGCGACGATCGTCCAGCAGGATGGCTACCGCGACGCGAAGGTGGAAACGACCAAGGCCATGCTGCCGGAGCTCTTGGGGAACACCGACAAGCCGTTCGATCTCCAGTTCACGGCGCCGGACGGCACCGAGATCGATGGCGCCTTCGTCATCCAGGTCTCCAACAATCCGTATGCGATCGGATCCTCCTTCGACGCCGGGCAGCGACGCCGCGTCGACGCTGGCGAGCTCGGTGTCATCGCACTCACCGGAGCCACCGGGAAAGACGCGGCGGGAGTCCTCGCGCTGGCCGCCGTCGGTCAACGAAACCGCAGCCGCAACTGGCACGAGTTCACCGCCGAGACCTTCGAGGTCCGTTCGCGATCGGGTACCGCCTTCGCCGGCGTCGACGGCGAGGCACTCGAGATGACAACCCCGATGGAATTCCGGATCTACCCCGGCGGCCTTCGCCTCTTGGTGCCCGAAGGAAACCTCGAAGCGGCGCGGCGACGTCACGCCCGCAACGTCAGTCTTCGCGAGCTGCTCGAAGTCGCAAGGGGATGATCATGGAGTTCCGTATCACCGCGAGCCTTCAACCAATCGCGGGCAATGTCATGGGGAGGTCATGGTGAAGAAGATCGAGCATCCGACGGTGGAGGAGCGCCGAGCACGGGGCAAGGCCGCCCGTGATCGTGTGGCCCCGTCGGGACATGCGGGCTGGGTGCCGGCCGATGATCGGCCTGACCCGGTGGCTCTGTTGGAGGCGCAGAACGCCACCCGTGAGCCGGACCTGGTTCCGGTGCGTCATGGCCGGATGATGGTGTCGCCGTTCACCTTCTACCGGGGTGCGGCCAAGATCATGGCGGCTGATCTGAAGGACACGCCGACGGCCGGACTGGATGCGCAGCTGTGCGGGGATGCGCACCTGTCGAACTTCGGAGGCTTCGCGTCACCCGAGCGGGTGCTGCTGTTCGACCTCAACGACTTCGACGAGACGCTCCCGGGCCCGTTCGAGTACGACGTGAAGCGCATGGCGGCCAGCTTTACCATCGCCGCCCGGAACAACGGCTTCACCGAAGCGGAGGGGCGGGCGGCCTCGTTGGCGTCAGCGGGGGAGTATCGCGAAGCGATGTTGCGGTTCGCCGAGATGGGCACGATGGACATCTGGTACTCGAAGGTCTCGGCTCAGGACGTGCTCGATGCCGTCAACGCCGCTGCCCGCTCGTTGAAGGGCTCGGACAGGAAGCAGGCCAAGTCGCTCCACAAGGCCGCCACCAAGACCGCCGAAAAGGCCCGCACCCGTGACAGCACCCAAGCCTTGTCGAAGCTGGCCGAGCACGTCGACGGCCGCTACCGGATCATCAGCCAACCACCGGTGATCGTCCCCTCGCGGGACATGCCGGCGCAATACGGCTTCTCGGTGCAAGAGATCGAACACATGGTCCACGAGCAGTTCCGTGAGTACCGGGCCACCCTGCGGGACGATCGACGTCACCTGCTGGAGCGCTTCGAGGTGATCGACATTGCTCGCAAGGTGGTCGGCGTGGGCAGCGTGGGCACGCGGGCCTTCATCGTGCTCTTGCAGGGCCGTGACCAGCAGGACCCCCTGTTCCTGCAGGTCAAGGAGGCGACGGCGTCGGTGCTGGAGGATCATCTGCCCAAGAGCCGTTACCGTCAGCCGGGCGAGCGCGTCGTGCAGGGCCAACGGATGATGCAGGCCGCCAGCGACATCTACCTGGGCTGGTCCAAGGGCGTCCAGGACAACCGCTACCTGTACTGGCGGCAGCTGCGCGACATGAAGATCTCAGCGACCGTGGAGACGATGGGGCCGGGCACCCTCGCCGGGTACGCCCGCTTCTGCGCCCAGACCCTGGCCCGAGCCCACGCCCGCTCCGGTGACCCTGTGGCCATCGCCGCCTACCTCGGCAAGAAGGACCTCTTCGACCAGTCCATCGCCGACTTCTCGCAGCGCTACGCCGACCAGAACGACCGGGACTACGCCGCGTTCTGCGAGGCGATCAGCTCGGGCCGCCTCCAAGCCACCGAAGGCGCCTGAACATCATGGAGCGGGACCACCGGCGCCGGCACCGCAACGGGTGCCGCAGGGCGTCGGTGGCCGAGTGAGGCAAGTGACATGAGCTGGCGCGCGAGGTTCCGTCGGCGACTTGGCCTGCTCGAGAACCTGTGGGCCCTGCCGGTCCTCGGAGCGGTGCTCGGAGCGGTTCTCGGCCTCATGGTCTCGGTCGTCGACGAGCACCTCGGGGCGCCGTCTCTCTGGCAGTACTCACCGTCGACAGCGAGCGCGGTACTGACCTCGATCGTTGGTGCGACGGCCGCGCTCACCGGCTTCGTCGTCACCGTGACGGTGCTCCTCGTGCAGATGGCGACCGGGACGTTCTCGGCGCGCATCCTGCGTCTCTGGTACCGCGACCCCCTGCTGAAGGCGACGCTGGCCGTTCTCGTCGGCACCCTGACGTTCTCGTTCTCCGTGCTCCGGCGGATCGGGGACGAATCGGTCCCGGACCTCGGTGTGACCCTGTCGGCGTTGGCGGTGTCGCTGTGCCTGCTGGTCTTCATCGTCTTCTTCGATCGGTGCATCCGCCGGCTCAGACCGGTGTCGGTCGCCGCTGACGTCGCACGCGCGGCTCGCTCGATGTTCGAGCAGACAGTCCGCCTCGCCGATCGGCCGGACATCCGGTGGGACTACGGGGCGACACGCGCTGACCCCAAGCTCGTCGTGCGAGCCAGCAGCGGCGGTGCCATCCAGGCTGTCGATCCGGACGGGCTTGTCGGCTGGGCTCGCGAGCACGGAGCCGAGCTCGTTCTCCCACATCCCGTAGGCGACTTCGTGCAGACGGGTGAAGTGCTCGTGCTCGTCTACGGGGGTGAGTTCGGCCCGCGAGCCGCTGACCAGCTCGAGGGGATGATCGCGCTCGGTGACGAGCGCACGTTCGATCAGGACCCTGCGTTCGCGTTGCGGATGATGGTCGACATGGCCAACCGGGCGCTTTCGCCCGCGGTGAACGATCCCACGACCGCCGTGCAGGTCCTCGACCACATCGGAGAGATCCTCGGCGTGATCGGGCGGACCGATCTCGACGCGCGCACGAAGCTCGTCGGCGCCGACCGGCCGGCCGTCGTCGTGATGGTGACTCGCCGCTGGGAAGACCTCGTGGCGCTCGGACTCACTGAGATCCGTGAGTTCGGTGCCACCTCGGTACAGATCGTGCGACGACTCCGAGCACTGCTCGAGGAGCTGCTCGAGACGGTACGACCCGAGCACCAAGCGCCGGTGGAAGACGAGCTCCGTCGTCTCGACGCCACCGTCGGCGCTGTCTGGCGCGACTCGGTCGACCTCGATCGCGCGACCGAGGCCGACCGCCAGGGGATCGGTGGCTGGGTGCGCAGCGCGGCGTCAGTCCGTCCGTAGGACAGCCGCGGGCCGGAGACGGACGGCTCGGGCAGCGGGCACTGCCGAGGCGGCGTTCGCGACGACGAGCAGCGCGACGACGATGAGGACGAGCTGGCCCAGCGGCGCCATCGGGCGGGACACGACCGACAGCTCCTCGGCGATTCGATTCCAGGCGGCGCGCCCGAGCGCGACGCCGAGCGGGATGCCGATCGAACACGCAGCCAGTGCGAGCACGGACGCGTGGACGGCCACCGCCGACCCCGACTGACCCTTGGTGAAGCCCATGGCCCGGAGCACGGCGACGTCGCGCCGGTGTCCGGCGACCGAGACGAGAAGCACGTGGGCGACGGCCGCGGCGACGAGCGCGAGCAACCCGACGAGGAGCAGAACGGGCACCAGGCGGATCCGGCCGAGCCCGACCACGCCGTGTCGATCGGACGTCTCGAAGGCGTCGTAGCTCCCGAGTGCCTCCTCGACGGCGTTGAAGGTGCGCAGCTGATCGGCACCGTCCGCGTAGCGGACCACGATGACCTGCAAGCCCGCTAGGTCGGACGCGCCCAGGGCCGCGAACGTCGAGGCGACAGTGGCCGCCCCCGAGCCGGGCGCGAAGCTGATGAACCACGGCGAGGCCAGCACGACCTCGCCGACCACTCGCCCGGGGACGGATGGGCCGTCCCCTGCAATCGAGAGATTGACCTCGTCGCCGATCCGGAGGCCCAGGGCCCTGAGCGTCCCGGCACCAAGGGCCACCTCCCCGAGGGCACGCGGCGCCCGGCCGCGCCGGATCGCCGGTCGGATCGAGCCGTCGTCGTCGAAGATCTGCGTGTCGACAGGTTGACCATTGAGGTGGAGCCGCTCCTGGTACGGAGCGCCGGAGGACGCCCAACCGGTGGTCGCCGCCGCTGCCACACCCGGAACAGCACCCACGACCGAGAGGGCGGCGTCCATGTGCGCTGGCCAGTCGTCATCCTTGATGTCGTCGCCATGTAGCGGTAGGAAAGCCGCCTGCCACGTTGCCCCAGCGAGGTCGCGCCGCCGGACGAGATGATCGAAGCTGAAGAGAGTCACGGTCGTGGCGGCCAGCACGATGACGACGACCACAAGTGAGACGAGCGACACGCGAGCCGGCTCTCCCTGACCGGTGCCGCCCGGGACAGAGAACTTGAGCCCGACCAGGACGGCGGGTCGCCGCGAAGGCAAGGCGATGACCTTGCGAGCATGGCTCCGCCGACGATTCAGCCAACGGTCGTACACGGCCGCGGCTGCACCGAGCATCATCACCGCCATCGTCGTGACGGCTGCGCCGGCCGCTAGCACGACCGCATCGGCGTGCAGTCCGACGTCGGGATCTGCCACCCGTGCGATGCCGACCGGGAACAATGGCGACATCGAGATGGCCACGACAGTGCCAAGGGCGGCTCCGGCCAACCCGGCCATCGCGCCGCGCAGCAGGCCCAGGCGGATTGCGTCGGGTCTGCCAATGCCGAGCGCCGACAGCGCGATGCGTTCGTCTTCGCCCGCCGCGCCCGCTTGACGCCTGAGCACCTGACCGACCACCACCAAGCCGACCGCGGCGACGACGATCCCGAGCAACTGGAGTGCGGTGGTCTCGACACGCACCGTCCGTTCGATCCCACTCGTCACATCCGAGGACTCGTCGACGTCGAGCGCGAACTCGAGTGAGCCGACGAACGCTTCCACCTGTTGTCGCGTGGTCCCGGGCCGGAGCTTCACCAGCACCGAGTCGTTCACGGCCCGCACCACGTCGGGAGCGCTTTGTGCGAAGGCCGGGGTGAGCAGCAAGGAGCCTCCTTGCGGCCCGCTGGCCGACGGGAACTCGCCCGGCGCGGCGTGGATGCCGACGATGCGAACTGCCCTGCGCGCCGACGAGGAGGCACGGCCGGCGTCGTCGACCGCCAGCAGTTGGAGCTCGTCGCCCACGCTCAAGCCGAATCGCTCGGCGACGAGGAAGCTGAGGCTGACCTCGTCCGGCTCGCTCGGTGCGGGCAGTCGACCGTGCAGCACCTTGGCGCGCGGGAGTACCCGGCCGATCAGGCCGTCCCGGTCGACCGCGGTCTGGAAGGCGAGGAAGCTGGGCCGGGTGCCATCCGCCAGCTCGACCACGACGTTGGCGAAGCCGAATCGCGCACTGGTGAGCACGAACGGTGCCGCCTGCACCTGGTCGAGAACCTTGTCGGCGTCCTCATCCGTCGTGCATTCGCAGCCGCCGACGATGATCTCGGCGTCGTTCGCCCACACGAGGAATCGCCCGTAGGCGGTGCTCGACCGACGTGCGCCGGCGGTGGCCGCCATCGCCACGCCTGCTGCGAGCGCGATCACCACCACGAGCAGCACGAACCCGGCGGGCCGCCGCCGCAGCTCCGAACGAAGCCGGAGTCGGGATGCAGTCCAACCCGAACTCATGCCCACCATCGTCGTCGCCCTCGTCCGATCCGAACAGGGTGTCTGGTTCCCCTGTCCGCGGTCGTGCCATCACCACCCCCCGGTGTGGAGCGTCCGTCTCGGTCTTCCGGAGTCGAGCACTACGGTTGGCGGGGGAGTCGTCGAACGGGGGCAGGCATGACGACATACGAGGAGGCGCTGAGCATGCTCGATCGCGAGCTGCAAGGCGTGGCGGACACGTTCGCCGACCTGACGGACGTGGAGTGGCAGGTGCCGACGCTGCTCGAGCCATTCGACACGGACCGGCCACACTGGACCGTCTTCGAGCTGGCGGGGCACCTCACGATCTCGATCGGCCTGACGAGCATGCTGATCGCGGATCAGCAGGACGGTCAGCCCGGCCGGGACCAGGTGAGCTTCTTCATCTTCCCGCGTTCGGAGGTGGCGCCCACCGTCTACGACTATGCGTACACGATGGTCGAGGGCAGGGTGCCGGGCGACATGCCCGGTGTCCTGCGTGACACCTTCTCCAGGGCGATCAGCGAGTCACAGGCGCTCCCCGCCGGCACCGTCGGCTCGGGCTACTACGCGCTCATGCGCCTGGACGAGTTCGTGTCGAGCCGCATCGTCGAGGCAGTCGTCCACGGGATCGACCTCACGGACGCCACCGGGCGGGCTTCCATCGCGACGCCCGAGGGCGTCGCTTTCACAGCCGCGCTGTTCGACGAGCTGTTGGCCAGGCGCACGGTCGCCGGGCGGCCCGCCGACCTCGCCGACGACCTCGCATGGGTGCGAGCCGGGTCTGGGCGCTCACCCCATCCCGACCCCCGGCTCCCGCTCCTCGGATAGTCGCCGAGCTCGTCGTCAGCGGCGGCTGGTGAGGTGCTCGATGCCCATGACCCCGATCGCCTCCGCTGAGCGCTCCAGGCGTTCTGCCGGCATCGCCGCACCGGTGCCGTCCGCGAGGCGGGTCATCATCTCGAAGTTGGCGGCGACCGCGGCGGCGTCGATCATGAAGGCTTCGTCGGTCTCGGCGACGAGCGCGGCGCGGGCACCGGCCAGCTCGGCGTCGTCCGTGCCGCCACAGGCGCTGGCGAATCGGACCAGGGCGTCGCCGTGCTCGAGCAGGACGCCTGGCTGCCCGGCGGCGACGGCGGCGAGATCGAGATCCTGGCCGGTTTCGGTGCTGCTCCAACTGAGCATGCTGGCGTGGGCGGTCACTCAATAGAAGCAGTCGCGCAGCCTCGTCAGCCGAGCGGCGACCAGCTCCATCTGGGCGCGGGACAGGCCGCCCGGCCGCCGCGACCATTCGGGCTGCACCATCGCGGCCACGGGCATGTACTGCGCGTCGGCCATGCGCCAGGTGTTGCGCTGCTCGTCGGGTACCGCGGTGTAGGCCTGCACGACCGCAGCCACCTCGTCGGCCGGCTCGGCGACCGGCACCCAGTTGTACCGGGGCTGGGCGAGGCGCTCCGGCCGCTGTTGTGTCGGCGAACCGTCGACGGGCGCAGGCAGCGGTGGCACCGGGACATCGATGTTGCGGCAGAAGTGGCTGACGGCGGCGACGGTCGACACGATGGCGCAGAGCTCGACGTAGGGCAGCTTGCCGATCTCGCCGGCGACAGCGCGGTACACGTCGACGGTCATGGTGCCGGCATGGCGGGCGATCCGGTAGGCGGCGTCGTGCGCGGCAGCGGGCGCGACGAGGGCGGAGGAGAGACGGTCCGTCGTGGTCACACCCACCCACGGGGGCAACGGATCGGGGTCGGCGATGGCCTGCAGCGCCGTCTTCGCCAACTCGACCCGCTGCGTGCCCGTCCACCACGTGCCCGGTGCGGCGATGTGCTCCCACGCCAGCCGGTGGGCCTCGGCCAGATCGTCCCGCACCATCGTCAACCTCCGTCAACCTCCCTCGGCGAACCGGGTCGCCGCAGAAAGGATGGCCCGGTCGGTCGTGGGATGTCCGGCACCGTGGCCCGCGTCCTCGACGAGCACGAGCTCGGCCGCGGGCCAGCGTCGTGCTAGCAGCCAGGGGATGTCGGGCGGGGCGCTGATGTCGAGGCGACCGTGGATTAGGACCGCGGGGATCCCCGCCACCCGATCGAGCCCGCCCAGGAGCTCCCCGTCGTCGAGGAAGGCCGCGTTGCTCCAGTAGTGGGTCACGAGCCGGGCGAAGCACAGCCGGAACCGTGGATCGTCGTAGCGGTCGTCGTGGACGTAGCCCGGAGTCGTGGCGACATGGGTGTCCTCCCACGCACACCACTCTCCGGCGGCCCGCTCGCGGACGTCCGGATCCGGGTTGTGCAGCAGCCGGCTGTACGCGGCGGCGAGATCGTCCGCTCGCTCCGACTCAGGGACGGCGGCCACGAACCGGTCCCACTCGGCGGGGAACACCCGGCCCATCGCCCTCGTCACCCACTGGACCTCCGCCCGGGTCGTGGTCCCGACGCTCACCAGGATCATCTCGCTGACCCGGTCCGGGTGCGCCTCGGCGTACGCCAGCCCGAGCGTCGTGCCCCACGACCCGCCCCAGACGAGCCAGCGGTCGATCCCGAGGTGGTCCCGCAGGAGCTCCATGTCACCGATGAGGTGCTGGGTGGTGTTGGCCGACAGGTCGACCTCGGGCTCACTGGCATGCGGGGTGCTCCGGCCACTGTTGCGTTGGTCGAACGCGACCAGCTGGTAGCGCTCCGGGTCGAACCATCGTCGCCAGCCCGGCGCGCAGCCCGACCCCGGTCCACCGTGAAGGAGCACCGCCGGCTTCCCGGCCGGCGCCCCGCTGACCTCCCAGTAGACCTGGTGGCCGTCGCCCACGTCGAGCATCCCCGCGCTGTATGGCTCGACGGCCGCCCATCCGCCCACGTCGCCTCAGCCCTCGTCGGCCTGTCGTGCTGCCGCCTCGACGCGGGCGCGGTAGTCCTCCCACCACGCGGCGTCCCCCTCGGCCATGTTGTCCACCGCGGCTCGGTGGCCGACCGCCCCGTCGATCAGCTCCCGCACGATGTCGGCGTGGCCGGCGTGACGGTGGGTCTCGGCGGTCATGTGCACGAGGAGCAGGTGCAGCGTCGGCCGGTTGCGGCCCTCGGGCCACCATGGCACGTGGCCACGGGTATCGAGATCCAGGGCCTGGATCGTGGCGTCCGAGTGGTCCCAGGCCCGGCGGTAGAGACGGACGATCTCCTCTCGTGACTCGTCGGCCGTCGCCCACAGGTCGGCGTTCGGTTCGGCATCGTCCTCGAACCAGGGGAGCGGGAGGCCGGATGGCCGCCCGAACACCTCGCCGAAGTACTCCAGCTCGACGCTGGCCAGGTGCTTGACCAGGCCGAGCAGGTTGGTTCCCGTGGCCGTCAGCGGACGGCGGATGTCGTACTCGGACAGCCCGTCCAGCTTCCACAGCACGGCCTCCCGCGCCACCTGCAAGTAGTGGAGGAGGTCGTCCTTCTTCGCGTCGGGGCCGCTCACGCCGCCTCAGCCCCCGCCCCGGCGACGTTCCAGCCACCAGGCACCGATGATCGTCTTGGCGTCCTCGATGGTGCCGTCCGCCACCATGGCCAGGAGATCATCGACGCTCACCGCCACGATCTCGATCGCCTCGCCCTCCGACGGGAGCCCGCCACCGTCGCCGACCCGGTCGTCGTCGCCGACCTGGGCGGAGTAGAGGAAGATCCGCTCGCTGGAGCCGCCCGGCGTGACGTAGAAGGTGGCGATCGATTCAACGTGTCCGGCCTCGTACCCCAGTTCCTCGATCAGCTCGCGGCGCAGGGCGCTGACCGGCTCCTCGTCCCCGTCGATGGTTCCTGCGGGCAGCTCGAGCAGGAAGCCCGGCCCATGCTCCAGCGTCGGGTAGCGGAACTGCCGGGTGAGGAGGACGGCGCCGTCCTCGCGGCGTTCGACGACGGCGGCAACGGAGTCCCCCCGCTCGAGCGACATGCGCCGCTGAACCTCCCCGCCGACACGCACCATCGCCTCGTCGACCTTGAGGTAGTCGTCGAACACACGCCGGCGCGAGATCAGCTCGACGTCCTCGTCCATGGCGGTTCGATCATGGCACGCCGGCTCCCGTTCCCGCGGAGCCGGTGGGTGCTGCTCCCGGACGAGCGACGCGTGGCGGGCGGAACTCCTCGAGGTCCTTGGCCACCCGAAGGGCCGCCTCCCGCAGCTTCTTGCTCGGCAGCAGGAGGCCGAGGTCGCGGTAGTTGTCGATGACCGATGACCGGTTCCGCATCGTCGATCGGACCCGGAACGCGTTGACGAAGCCCTGGACGAGGTCCTGGCGATCAGGCTCCTTGATCAGGCGGCCTCCGGTGACGATCTCGGCGGCGTTGATGTCCGCGATCCTGGCCCGCTCCCAGTAGTCGCCCGCCTCGGGGTCGTACGACGCCTTCTGCAACGCCAGACGCTCGAGGTACGTCTCGCGGATCGGTGCGTCGTCGGGCCAGCCGAGCGCGTAGGCCATGAGCAGTGTGAGAGAGGAGTGGTACACGTCCAAGTGGACATCGGCGGACTCCAGCGGGTTGTTCACCCGCACGGCGGCGCGGTAGGCGTCCATCGAACGTCGCAGCTCCTCGCGCTGGGCGTCGCCGATGAGGGTGCTCGCCCGCTTCTTGAACAGGCTGCCCCTGATCGCGTTCCACTCTGCGGACTGATCGAGAGGAGCGAGGTCGGCCAACCGCTTCTCGGCGAGATCGAACAACTCGGCCGGATCCTCCCTCACACCCTGCTCGTCGAGTCCGAAGTCGAACGGATCCGGCCTCTCATTGGCCCGTTGCGCGGCGACGCGAGCCTCGAGGTTGGCGAGCTGGCGGTAGGCATCGATCGTGCGCACGCTGCGCTCGGACTTCGTGTCCTTCTCGATCGCGTCCCGGTATGCCTTGACGGCGCGTGCGAACGCCCCGGCTTCCGCATATGCCCGTGCTAGTGCCAGCCACACCTCGGCTTTGTCGGCGAAGCGCTGTTCGGCGTCGGCCTGCAGCAGGCGGATGCTCTTCACGACCTCGGCGGTGTGCTCGCTGTAGACGGCGTCTCCCGCGCGCTTCTCCACCGCCGTGAGCTCGTTGATCAGGTGGCGCGGCGAGTGCACGGTCTGCTTGCGGCTGCCGTGGGAACGTTCGGTCCGGAGCTGGAAGTCCGGGTCGCCGTAGCACTGGTACGCCGCCCAGGTGTTGGTCCGACCGTCGTCGAACGCCGCCGTCCGCGCTTCTTTCACGGCCTCGCCGAAGCTCTCGCCCGAGAGCATGCAGCGGTAGAACCGGCTCGCGAACTCCGATGCCTGACGGTCGTTGACGGCCCATCCGGCGGCAACGACGGCGGTCACGCCGGACCGCAGCAGCTCGAGGGCGAGGCTGGCGGCCAGGTGGGCGTAGTGCGAACGATCGTCAGCGTTGTCGGACAGCGGGTCGAGGCGGCCGATGTGGCAGCAGTTGAGGAAGACCAGATCGGGGGCGACAAGGCGCTGCCGGAACTGCACCGGCCCCAGGATCTCGTCGGCGCTGATGACGATGCCGTTGCGCAGCGGGTCCTTGGACTCGGCGTCGAAGCGGCCATGCCCCGCGACGTGGATGACGCGGTAGTGGTGCCGGAAGAACTCGTCGAGCAACCCGGCCGCCTGTCCCTCGGCGCCGCCTTCGTCCTCGTAGATGCACGGGTTCACGATGAAGTCGGCCTGTCCGAGCGCGTCGGCAACGAGTTTGGCTTCCTGCCGAGCCCCGGGGAGGCGGGGCAGATCGCTGGGAGGGTCACCGATGACGAGCGCATGGTCGGTGACGGCCCGCAGGACCTTCCGGGGGATCTCCCGCTCCCGCGGCTTCAGCTGGCGAAGGAGCCCGGCCCGCAACGCGAGAGGACGGCTGCTCCGGCCGGTGGTGTCCCGCCCGGTGACCATCTCCCAGGGGATCCACGCCGTCGACTCGTCCACGAGCAGATGGAGGTTCTCCAACGTCTCCAGCTCCAGCTTGGCGTCGTTGGGGAGCAGGAGCTCGAAGAGGGTGTTGTTGGTCTGCGCGTCGGCGCGAGGATCCTGGATCGCGGCGCGGACGTGACGATCGATCTGGCTGAGCACGACGTCGACCTCGAGGTTGCTGGCTTGGGCCCGCCGGCCCATCGACACGTATCGCAGCTTCCGCACCGCGTCCGACGGACGCTCGGCAAGGTTGTCGTCCTCTTCGCGGTGATCCTCGTGATCCTCGAACTCCAGCATCAGGCGCGGCCAGGGGGCGCCAGACTCTTCATACCCGTGGCTGCCCGGCCGTCCGCCGGGCCGGGACTCGATCGTGGTGTCGATCTCGATCGGCACGTCCATCGTCGTCAGCTCCGCGGAGTCGCCCAGCCGTTCGAGGGCGATCGCCGCCTCCAGCGCCCGGGCCTCCGACAGCTCGATGATCTCGAGCTCGTGGATCGTGACCTTGTTCCCCAGGTTTGCACTGGCCCGCGCCACCCCCCGGATGGTGGCCAGGATCGACGTGATGATGGTCAGTCCGTAGCGCCCCGGCGTCCCGACGAGCACGGCGGACACGCCCATGTCCAGATGGCCGGCGGACTGTCGCTTGGCGGCCAGGGCGTAGTCGGCGGTGCCGCGCTCGACCGCCCGCGCCAGGAGGTCGGGCGTCAACGAGCCGAACTCACCGAGGCCGAGCAGGATGGCGCCGACGGGATAGACGTTCTCGGGTGCCCGGAGGTATCGGCCCGTGCCGGCGTCGTCGGGATACAGGCCGGCGTCGTTCAGCTCGCTGAGCGCTCCGCCGAACCGATCGTCGATGTAGGCGAGCGCGCCGGCGATCGGTATCCCTTTGTACCGGCCAGCGGCCACTGGGTGGCGGGCCTGCTCCAGGCTGCCGTGGACGATGCGCACCCGAACGGGCGCCCGCACCGGGCGGCGCGCACCTGACGCGCCCAGATAGATCTCGCTGGCACCGAGGAGCCGTGCGCCTCTGTCCTGTGCGCTGCCGTCTCCCCGCTCGCTGGCGGCGAACCCGCGCTCGAGCTCCGACGCCTTGAGCCAGACCTCGGGCTCGGCGCCCGCCGAGCTCCGAGCGCTGGCCGAGGACTTGGGCAGCAGTTCGGTGGTGCCGGTGTCGAGCAGGTCGTCGAGCGCGGTGAGGACCTTCTGGTCGCTGATCAGCGCACCGTGGTCGGACTCGGCGAAGAACACCGACAGGTCGCTGGTCAGGCCTTCATGGCCGAAGAAGTGAGGGACCCTGCCGTCGCCGCTGTGCGTCACCCCGAAGCTGAGTTGCCCGTCCGCCTCCACCCTGGCGCGGTAGGGGGTGCTCTGGTTGTCGCCGGCCACGTAGATCATGCGTTCGACTGCCGCGGACTTGTAGGTCGCGTGGAACTGCAGGGCTTCGCTCAGCCCTGCCTGGAAGTTCGAACCCGTCCGCTCCGGCCAGACCTCGCGCTCGTACAGCCGCTTGTGCGAGGCGTCGCTCGTGCCGGGGATCAGGCGCTCGGGTGAGGGGAACAGGTCCAACACGCCCGGGAAGGAAGCCAGGGTGTCGAGGATGTCTCCCTCGTTGTGGAAGACGTCGGCGAGGGCGAGGGCGCGCACGAGCCGCTCCTCGCCCCACACGGCGAGCGGCATGGCGAACGAGCCCCAGTTGGGGGTGCCCAGCTGCACCAGCCGGCCCGAGCCGCGCTGCCATTCCTCGCCATGCTCGTGCAGGAACGAGCGGGCGACGAGCCCGCCCATCGAGTGGCCGACGAAGTGGGCGGGCCGGTCTCCCGCGATGTCGATGCCGTTCGCGGTGAGGTGCTCGGCCAGCGCGGTGGCGTTCGTCTTGATCGATCGGCGCCAGTCGTACGCGAACGGCACGACGTCCCATGACCGGTCGAGCTGGGCGAGCAGCGGCAGGTACTGGCGCACGAGCCCTGTGACCTCGACCTCCATCGGCTCGTCGACATCGAGCCGGAGGTCGGTGAACCGCCCCCGGAGCAGGTGCCACGGGCTGAACCACACCTCGCGCCCGTTCGCCGTCGTCGTCAGCCGCGAGCCCATGACCCCGGGGAGGACGACGACCGTCCCCCGTTTGGTCGACAGTGCGCGGTCGCGCGCGCCGCCGGGCAAGGGACCACCGACGAGCTCGGTGACGACGTCGAGCTTGTCGTTCCCGAGTACCCGGATGGCGCGGCGCATGGCGCGCACGTCGCCCGTCGTAATTGCGTCGTCGAGCTCGGCGGCGGGGTCAGTGAGCTCCGGTGGCACGCCTTCCATCTCGCTGACCTCGACGTCCGGCCGCAGCCACCGCTCCAGGCAGGCCGTCACCTGGGGCTCGGTCCAGAATTGGCTGTGGCACACGCCGAAGGTCGTGTCCAACACCAGCCGACTGTCGGGCGGGATGTGGAACTGGTCGCAGCGGTGGTAGGTCGAGCGGGTCGGGACCAGCAGGTCGTTGTCGTTGCCCAGGAAGAGCTGGTCCATCACCAGGTCTCGCAGCCGCATGAGCGCGCCCTGGTTCGAGCGCGGTTCGAAGGCCGATGCGATCGCTCGCTGCACGACCTGTGGCGGGTGCTGGTTGAGCTCGGTCAGGACCTCGCTGTCGGGCTTCATCGCCGCGATGCCGGGCAGCTCGCCGACGGGATCCAGGAGCCACTCCCGCAGGACCTCCAGGACGATCCCGGCGACGTCGGTGACGGGGTTGTCCGGGATGAAGCCGATGACGTTCGTGGCCAGGCTGAGGAACTGCCCGAGGTGCTGCGAATCGGCCAGCGGCGTACCGCCGTTCGGTGTGGCCACGTAGACGATCGACCGGAGGTGCACGCTGTCCAACGACTCGGCGGCGAGGGCCCGGGCGACGAGCCCGCCGCGGGAGTGGGCCAGGATGTCGACGTCGTCGAGACGGAACGCGCTCAGCAGCTCCGCCAGCTCTGCCGTGTTCTCCTCCGGTGAGTAGCCGAGGGTCGGATGATCGAACGCGATCACCCGACCGCCGTACTGCTTCTCGATGACCCGCACGAAGTCGGTCGAGAAGCGGAAGCAGCTGTGGCTGGAGCTGTTGAGGCCGTGTAGCAGGAGCAGCGCCGACGGGCCGGATGAGAACGTCACGGTGGTTCGGTCGTCGGGCTTGTTCCGGAACCCGGTGGAGAGGAACGTGCGCAGCCCGCGCGGGCGGGCGCGGTCTTCGATGGCGCGCACCCCCAGCCGGAAGCCGGCGTTGGCCAGCTTGCGGCCGCCCAGCACGCCCACCACACGGATGGCCAGCGCCGCCGCCTTGAAGCTGAGACCGCGCTCACCCGGTTCGCCGGCGGCCAAGCTGTCCCCGAGAGGGACGTCGAACTGGTTGCGCGTCCCCTCGACCGGGAGCACGAAGCGCAGGATCCCGTCCTCCTCGACCATCGCGATCTGGCCGACCTCACCTGGCTGCAGCGCCGGACCGTCGAGCAGCAGCCGTGGCTCCTCGTCCTTGTGCCGCGCCGGCTCCCCGCCCCGCGAAGGGCCACTCGTCGGCCACGTGGGGTGCACCGTCAACTCGGCACGCACCGCGAACGTGGCCATGCCGGCGTCGATCGCTGCAATCTCACGCAACGCGTCATCCAGGGCCGCGCTCCCGCGGCCACCCCCACGATCGGTGGGGAGCCCCTTGTGCACCTCGCCCCCGAGGCAAGCCCCCCTGACACCGACACCATCGACCGTTGCCGTGCCGGTCGAGATCGTGGTCATGGCCCTCCCCTCAGGCTCGCCCGGTGGGAAATCCTCGCATCCCCGGGCGGCCTGCGTTCACGCCGACGCTGTAGGTGATACTCGGAGCGTGGACCGCCCGACCACCGCCGAGCGGACCACGAGCGCCCGCGGGGTTGCGTGGGCGACGGCCAGCGTGTGCGCCTTCTCCTTGTCGGCGGTGGTCGGCAAGGACCTCCTCGGCGCCCTCGGGGTGGCGTCCCTGCTGTTCTGGCGCTTCCTCCTCGCCTCGGCCGTCCTCTGGGCGATCCTCGCCGTCCGACGCCGCCGGGGAGGGCCGGATCCGTTCTCGGCGCCGTGGCCCCTGCTCGTGAGCCTCGGCGGGCTCTTCGGCGTCATGGTGCTGGTCGGGTTCGCGGCGCTCGACCGGCTCGACGCCTCCGTCTACATCGTGATCTTCTACGTGTACCCCGCGCTCGTCGTGCTGGGCTCGATGGCCCTCGGCCACCGCCTCGACCGCGTCACCGCGCTGGCGCTGGCGCTCGTCACCACCGGTGTCGTGCTGACGGTGCCCGAGGCACTCACGGGGACGGGCGAGTTCGGTCTGACCGGCGTGCTGCTGGCCCTCGCCCAAGCCGTGCTCTTCGCCGCGTACATGGTGCTGCACGGGCACTTCGTCCCGTCCGGCGTCGACAGCCTCGTGATCGCGACCTGGAACACGGTTGGGGCGGGGCTGGTGGTCACGCCGTTCGCCTTCGTCGGTGGGCTGATCACGCCGCAGTCATCGAGCCTGGTGCTCGAGGTGATTCTCTTCGCGCTCATCCCGACGGTGGCTGCCACCACCTTCCTGCTCCACGCCATGGGCAGCATCGTCCCACGGGTCGCGGCGATGATCATGACCCTGGAGGTCGTGCTGGCCATCGTGTGGTCCGTGCTCTTCCTCGGCGAGGAGGTCGGGTGGATCGAATGGCTCGGCGCGCTGGTCGTGGTCGCCGGCGTCGTCCTCGCGCAACGTCCCGGCCTGTCGGACCCCGAGCCGCCGGAGGCGCCGGTGCGCCCTCACGCCGCGTAGAGGCGGACCTCGTCGGCCACGCGCTCGATCAGTTCGAGGGTCGTGCCCAGATCGGGATGGCGGACGACGAGCACGCCGTCGGACAGCACCGTGGCCCGCCAGTCCCGCCTCGCCTGGCCGAGGCCGACCAGGTCGATGTTGACGATGTGCTCGCCCATGGTGGCCAGGACGTGGTCGAGTCCCTGGATACCCACGATGTGGCCCTGCCCGTAGGCCCGGAGGATGGCCTGACCCGAGTTGTACCGGCGCTCGATGGGCTGGCTGAACGTGCCGTGGCACACCGCCTCCGCCCAGCCCCGGAACAGGTCGATGTCGCAGGCGTAGTTCATGAGGTCGGTCAGCCGGCCACCGGGGGCTCGGGCGCCGATCTCGCCGAACACGACCTCGCCGTCCGACTTGCGGTACCACTCCATGTGGGTGAACCCGCTCGTGAAGCCCATGGCCTCGATCACCGCTTCGCCCATGGCGCGGCCGCCGGCCAGGTCCGGCGCGTCGAGATCCCGAAGGGCGAACACCTGCTGCGTGGTCCGCTCGACCTGCTTCCCGACCAGCGGGCGGGGGCGGTACCAGCAGATGTTGTCGAACGCGATGCGGCCCGCCGCGCAGACCGTGTCATACGTCAGCTCCTCGCCGTCGATGAACTCCTCGACGCTGACCTCCGGGATGTGACCGAGCCGGCCAAGCGCGCCGTCGAGGTCGGCGTCGTCCTCGATGCGATAGGTGTCGAGCGATCCGGCGCCGGCGATGGGCTTGATGATGAGGGGGTAGCCGATGCGCTCGGCGGCCCCGCGGCACCCGGCGACCGTCGTGCTCCGCTCGGACCGCGGGGTGCGGATGCCCGCAGCCTCCAGGACCTCCTTCATGCGGCCCTTGTCCCGGAACGGCACCGTCTGCTCCACGGTGAGCCCCGGGACGCCGATGGCCTCCCGCAGGCGCGCCGCGAGGAGCATCGTCGGCTCCCACAGCGATTCCACCAGGTCGACGTTGTGGCCGCGCAGCGCGTCGAGGATCGTCGTCAGGGCGGCGTCCTCGTCCGCCCACGACGGGATCTGGATGTAGGCGGCAAGCGCGTGGCGGGCGACGTCGGGGACCTCGTGCTGGGGCTGGTCGCCGACGCCGATGACCCGCGCTCCGGCGTCGGCCAGACCGCGGGTGAAGAGGGGCATTTCCCCGGGGTAGCCGGTTCCGATCAGGACGACATCCATCAGCCGGTCTCCACGTGGATGGTGGAGATGAGTTCGGCGAGGGCGGCTTCCACCTGCGCGGTGTCCGCATGACGCACCACCACGTGCCCGTCGCCTTCGTACGTGTCCGCGACGGGTCGGCCGGGCTCGGGGACCTTGGCTTCGACGACGAGCGACCGGGTGCGCTCGCTCACCCGGTCGAGCCCGTGGACGCCGCGAATCGTCCGCCCGGATCCCTGGGCGCGGAGGTAGGCGGCGCCAACCGCGTACTGCCGGGGCGGGGGATCGAACACGTCGTGCACGGCGAAATAGGCCCATGTCGCGTAGAGGTCCGTGTCGTGCGCCCACGACATGAGCGTCATGAACTGCGCACCGGGCGGGCGGGCGCCGACCTCGGAGACGGCGACCGATCCGTCGGGCCGCCGGAACCACTCCATGTGGGAGAAGCCGGTCTCCAGCCCGAGCGCCCGCACGGCGCGGACCCCGACATCGGTGACCTCCAGGTAGGGCTCTTCGTCGATGTGGCGGGGGAGCAGCACGCACCACTGGATCCAAGGGTTCTCCAGGACGCTGAGCGGTGTCGGCAGGTAGCGCCCGATCGAGTGCCATACCAGTTGCCCGTCGATCAGCGCGCTGTCGAAGGAGTGCTCGGCGCCAACCAGGAACTCCTCCAACATGGCGGGGTCGTCGCTGGACAGCCCGGCCGTCGACACCCAGCGGTCGAGCTGGGCCCGGTCCTCGATGCGGAACGTTCCTCGCGCCCCGCTCCGGCCAGCGGCTTGACCACGAACGGCAGGCCACACTCGTCGGCGAACTGCAGCGCGTCTCCGGGCGTCGTGGCGCGGCGGTGTCGCGCGCACGGGATGCCGGTTTTCTCGAACACGGTCTTCATGGCCGCCTTGTCGCGGAACCGGTAGGCGACCTGGGCGCCCATCCCGGCGATACCGAGGCGCTCGCGGACCTCGGCCAGGGGCACCTGCAGGTTCTCGAGGATGGCCAGCAGGCGGTCGACCCCTCCGAGGTGCTGGCCGAGACGGGCCACGCCGGCCGCCAGTTGGTCCGGGTCCAGGCAGTCGTCCAGCCGCCAGTGCCCGGCCAGCCGGTCCCGCACGGAGTCGGGGAAGTGCTCCTGCGGGTCGGTGCTGATGAGCCCCACCCGCGTGTCGGGTACCCCCACCACGGCGTTGACGAAGCGCGTGGTGGCGTCGAGGGCATACGGCGCAACGAAGACCACGTTGGCCATCGGCGGCGCACGGTAACACCGCATCCGGAGGTGGCCGACGACACGAGCCGTGGTGGGCCGAGCGCGGACGGCGGGGATGGCGCCCTCTGGCCCGACCTCGCGGGGTGCATGCGCGACGGCTGCGACAGAACGCCGACAGAATGTGAGGGTGCACGTCGTGTTCGTCGAGCCGAGCTTCCCGGACAACCAGAAGCAGTTCGTCCGCGGCCTGCACGCGGTCGGGGCCACGGTCATCGGTATCGGCGAGCGCCCGAAGGACTGGCTGGACGACGAGGTCGAGCAGTGGCTCTCCCACTACGAGCAGATCCCGTCGGTGACGGACGAGGAGCGGTTGGCCGAAGCCGTCCAGTGGGTGCAGCAGCGGGTCCCCGTCGAGCGGCTCGAAGCCACCATCGAGGCCCACGTGATGCCCGTGGCGCGGGTCCGTGAGGCGCTCGGCATCCCCGGGACCTCTGTGCACACCGCCTTCCTGTGCCGCGACAAGCCGGCGATGAAGGAGGCGCTGCGGGCCGCCGGCATCCCGTGCGCCCGCTCCATCGGTGCCACCTCGGGCGGGCAGATCCGGGACTTCGCCGCGGAGGTGGGCTTCCCGCTCATCCTGAAGCCGCCGGCCGGAGCCGGCGCGTCAGGGGCCGAGCGGGTCGACGGGCCGGACGAGCTCGAGGAAGCCATCGGGCGCAGCCACGTCGACCACGGCGTCGCGGTCGCCGTCGAGGAGTTCGTCGAGGGCCACGAGGGTTTCTACGACACCATCACCATCAACGGTGAGGTGGTACACGAGTTCATCACCCACTACTACCCGAACGTCCTGGAGGCGATGCGGACCCGGTGGATCTCGCCGCAGTTCGTGACCACCAACCGGCTCGACGACGAGAGCTACGGAGAGCTGAAGCAGATGGGCCGTGCGGTCGTCGAGGCCCTGAGCATCCGCACCTCGGCTACCCACATGGAGTGGTTCTTCGGACCGAAGGGGTTGCGCTTCTCGGAGATCGGGTGCCGTCCGCCGGGGGTGCGGGCGTGGGACCTCTACGCCGCGGCCAACGACCTCGACATCTACCGCGAGTGGGCGATGGCCGTCGTCCATGGTCGCCCGTCGCAGCAACCCTCCCGCCGCTACTCGGCGGGCATGATCGCGCTGCGGCCCGATCACGACGGGGTCATCGCGGGCTACGAAGGTTTGGGCGAATTGCAGGCGCGGTACGGCGACTCGGTGATCGACACGTACCTGCCATCGCCAGGCACGGCGACGCAACCCGTGGAGGCCGGTTACATGGCCAACGCCTGGGTGCGGATGCGCCATCCGGATTACGACACGCTGCGGGAAATGCTCGACGACGTCGGCCGCACGCTCCAGGTGAGGGCATCGTGAGCGACCTGCCGGTGGTGCGCGCCCTCGCGCAGCGCGGCGAGTTGAGAGGGGAGGCGCTGGCTGCGCTCATCGAGGCCGGCCCCGCCCCGCTCGTCGAGCCCGGCTCGTGCACGTTCTTCTACCGGGGCGTGGCCGAGTCCGTCCGCCTGCAGCACTTCGGCGTCGGCCTCCCACCCGACACGAGCTTCACTCGGGTCGAGGGCACGGAGCTCTGGTACCTGGTGCTCGACCTCGCCCGCGGCACCCGCCTCGAGTACAAGCTGGAGGTGACCGAGGCCGGGGCCACTGGCGCTCAGCTCATCGAGGACCCGCTCAACCCGCTCACCGCCCGGAACCCCTTCGGGGCCAACTCGGTCTGTCTGGCGGCCGGGTACGAGGAGCCGGCATGGGCGACGTTCGATCCGGCCGCGCCGGAGGGTGTGCTCAAGAGCCATGCCCTCTGGAGCGAGGCCTTCGGGCGGCCCGCGGGCACGACGCTCTACCTGCCGGCGGGCTTCGACCCGGCCGGTGATGTGCGCTACCCGTTGCTCGTCGTCCACGACGGCGGCGACTACCTCCAGTACGCCGATCTGAAGGTCATCCTCGACAACCTGATCCACCGTGGGCTCAGTGGCGAGCTCGTCGTCGCCTTCAGCCACCCGGGCGAACGCCTGGCCGAGTACGCGGACGACCCGCGCCACGCCCGCTTCCTGACCGAGGAGCTGCTGCCCGGCCTGGAGGCGGAGCTGCCGCTGGTCGCCGCGCCGCACGGCCGCGCCCTGATGGGGGCCAGCTTTGGCGCCGTCGCTGCCCTGTCCGTCGCGCACCGCTACCCGGGAACCTACGGCCGGCTGCTCCTGCAGTCCGGGTCGTTCGCCCGGTCGGACGGTCACTGTGCGACTCGTGAGGGGTCGCTGTGGCAACCGGTCATCGAGTTCGTCGACCGCTTCGTGGCCGCGCCGGTGGCGGCCAGCGAGCGGGTGTACGCCTGCTGCGGCGTGTACGAGACGCTGATCTGCGAGAACCGCGCTCTGCTGCCGACGCTCACCTCCACGGGCATGGACGTGTGGATGGTCGAAGCCCTCGACGGGCACAACTGGGTGAGCTGGCGGGATCGGCTGGGCGAGGCCCTGCGCTGGCTCTTCCCAACGGGCTGACCCTCCCTCCCGGGTCGCGCGGAGCGGCTGGTACGTTGCCGCCTTGATGGCGCCCGGGGGACACGGTTGGCCGGCACAACGACGGTCGGAGCGGGGCGGGCCGGCCGGTGGCTGATCGCACGAGCCTGATCGGCCTCTCCCTCGGCGCCGACCTGTGCTGGCCGATCTGCTTCGAGGAGGTGTTGCGGCGCCTCGACCTGGCGTTGCCCATCGACGGCGACGTCGTGCGCTTCGAGGTGGAGCGGGTGACCATCGAGCCCTTCGACCTTCGCCAGCCGTGCCGCTACGACCTCGTCGTCGACCGCCTGACCCACTGGTACGGCACCAGCAGGGAGTGGATCAAGAAGGCCGTGATCATGGACGGCCTCTACGTCTTCAACAACCCGTGGGCCATCCAGGCGATGGAGAAGCACACGTCCTACTGCGCCATGATGCGGCTGGGCATGCCGATCCCCGACACCTGGATGGTGCCGCCCAAGAGCTACGAGCCCCGAGCCGACCTGGAGATCACCCTCCAGCGCTACGCGCGGCTCTTCGATCTCGGTGAGGTGGGCAGTGCGGTCGGATACCCGTCGTTCGTCAAGCCGTACGACGGCGGCGGTTGGGCGGGCGTCCGGCGGATCGACGACGAGGACGCCCTCCGACAGGCCTACGACGAGAGCGGCACGTATCTGTTGCATCTGCAACGAGCTGTCGATCCGCACGACCTGTTCGTGCGTTGCGTCGGCTTCGGGCCCCAGACGAGGCTCATCCGCTACGACCCGTCGGCGCCCCTCCACGACCGGTACACGATGGACGACGGCCACGTGCCCGACGATCAGCGGGCGGAGCTCGTCGACACCACGCTCACCATCAATGCCTTCTTCGGATGGGAGTTCAACTCTTGCGAGGCCCTGCGCCAGGACGGCGTCTGGCATCCGATCGACTTCGCCAACGCCTGCCCCGACTCCCAGGTGACCTCGCTCCACTACCACTTCCCCTGGCTGGTGGGCGCCAACCTGCGCTGGTCGATCTTCTGCGCCGCGACCCGCCGGCCGATGCCTGTCAACCAGGACTGGTCGCCCTACTTCGAGATCGCCGCCACCGACGCGCCCTACCGGGAGAAGCTCGCCGCCTACGCCGCGCTCGCCCGGGAGCGGCTCCAGGCCGAGGAGTTCGAGGCCTTCTGCGCCGACCACCTGCCCCACCTGGACGGCGTCGTGTGGGAGTTCTTCGCCACCGATGTCGCCCGCGATGCGGTGCGCAAGAAGGTGGCCGCGCTCTTCCCGGCCCACGAGGTCGAGCAGTTCACGGACCTGTTCTGGGACCGCATCCAGCAGTGGCGCCAGGACGCACGGCCGGCATCCGTGGGCTCCGGATGACGATGACCGGCGACAAGCTGTCGACGTCGTGGTGGTCGAGCCGGCTCGAGCGCGAGGTGGCGGTAGCCCGGTGGGGAACGTTCGGCCCGCCGGTGGTCGTGTTCCCGACGGCCGGCGGAGACGCCGAGGAGATCGAGCGCTTCCACCTCGTAGACGCCTGCGGCGCCCTGCTGGGCGCAGGCCGGGTGAAGCTCTACTCCTGCGACAGCGCGAACGGCCGTGCGCTGCTGACCGGTGAGGGCAGCGTCCGCCATCGGGAGTGGTTGTTGCGCCAGTTCCTCGAATACGTCCGGTACGAGCTCGTTCCCGCCATCCGCTCGGACTGCCAGGACGACCACATCGAGCTCCTCGCCGCCGGCTCGTCCATCGGGGCCTACAACGCGCTGGCCTGCCTGTGCCGCTTTCCGGACGTGTTCCGGGCGGCCATCTGCATGAGCGGGACGTACGACCTGCGGCGGTTCCTCCCCGGTGAGGTCGGTGACGACCTCTCGTGGTCGTCACCGCTGGACTTCGTGCCCCATCTGGACGGCCACACGTTGGACGTGCTCCGGCGACGGTTCGCCGTGCTGGCCAGCGGGCAGGGCCCGAACGAGGACGTCGGTGAGTCGTGGCGGGTCGCTGACGTACTGGGTGCCCGGGGCGTCCCCAACCGCGTCGATCCGTGGGGCGAGGAGTGGCCGCACGACTGGCAGACGTGGCGAGCCATGTTGCCGACCTACCTGGACGAGCTCCTGTGACCGCGGCTCCGGTGAGCGCGGGAGGAGGCTGAGGACGTGGGCTTCCAGACGGCGACGGGCCTGCAGGACCGGCGGGTGGCGATCCGCTGGATGCTGCAGGACCTGCGCGCGCTGGAGCAGCTCCTCGAGGACCGGGCCTTCGAGACCGGGGTGCACCGCATCGGCGCCGAGCAGGAGATGTTCCTGGTCGACGCGTCGTGGCAGCCGGCGCCCGGCGCGCTCGACGTCCTGGCGGCGATCACCGACACCCACTTCACGACCGAGGTCGGCGCCTTCAACCTGGAGCTCAACCTCGATCCCCAGGAGTTCACCGGGGACTGCCTGAGTCAGTTGCAGGTGCAACTGGAGGAGCTGCTGGCGGTCGGCCGGGCCTGCGCCAACGCCGCCGGGCTGGAGCTGGTGCTGGCCGGGATCCTGCCCACGATCCGCAAGGGCGACCTGCGGATGGAGAACATGGTCCCCAACCCCCGATACCTGGCCCTGAACCGCGCGCTCATGGACCTGCGGGGCGAGGACTACGAGCTCCACATCAAGGGGACCGACGAGCTGCGGGTCCGCCAGGACTCGGTGATGGCCGAGGCCTGCAACGCCAGCTTCCAGGTCCACCTGCAGGTCTCGCAGGACGAGTTCGCCAACCTCTACAACGTCGCCCAGCTCCTGGCGGGACCCGTCCTCGCCTGTGCGACCAACTCGCCGTTGCTGTTCGGCAAGCGGCTCTGGGCGGAGACGCGCATCGCGCTGTTCGAGCAGTCCGTCGACGTGCGGCGGCCCGGACCGCACCTGCGGGAGCGCAGCTCCCGGGTGACGTTCGGGAGCGGCTGGGTGCAGGGCTCCGTGGCCGAGCTTTACCGCGAGGACATCTCCCGTCACCGGCCCGTGCTGGCCCCCGACGACTACGACGATCCGTTCGAGGCGATGGCTGAAGGCCGGGTGCCGGACCTGGAGGCCTTGCGCCTGCACACCGGCACGGTGTGGCGCTGGAACCGGGCGTGCTACGGGGTTGCCGGCGGCGTGCCCCACCTGCGCATCGAGAACCGGGTCCTGCCGTCCGGTCCGACGATCACCGACGAGGTCGCGAACGCCGCGCTCTGGCTGGGCCTGATGCGGGCGGTGGGGACCAAGCACCACGACGTGAGCCGGCTCCTCGAGTTCGAGCAGGCCCGCGCCAACCTCGTGGCCGCGGCCCGGCAGGGCCTCGGCGCGCAGCTCACGTGGCTGGACGGGCAGGAGCGCAATGCGACGTCCCTCGCGCTCGACCACTTGCTGCCGCTCGCCGCCGAGGGCCTCGACGAGGTCGGCGTCAGTGCCGACGACCGCGACCGGTACCTGGAGGTGGTGGAACGGCGGGTGCGGTCGGGGCACACGGGCTCGCGCTGGCTGCTGACGTCCCTGTCCGGCCTGCGGGCGCAGGGGACGGAGGGCCAGCGGCTCAACAGCGTCACTGCGGCCATGGTCGCCCGGCAGAAGGGCGGCGCGCCCGTGGCGGAGTGGACCGCGGCCAGCATCGACGAGGGCGGCGGTTGGCGTCACAACTTCGTGTCCATCGAGCAGCTCATGACCACGGATCTGGTCACCGTCACGGCGGACGACCCCGTCGAGCTGGCCGCCAACCTCATGGACTGGCACCGCATCCGGCAGGTACTGGTGGAGGACGCCGGGCACCACCTGGTCGGCCTCGTCTCGTACCGGACCATCCTCCGGCTGCTGGCCCGTGGCACCTCACGCCAGGGGCTGGGCGACGTGCTGGTCGGCGACGTGATGCGCCAGGACCCAGTCTGCGTTCCTCCGGACGTCGCCCCGCTCCGGGCGCTGGAGATCATGCGTTCATTCGGGATCGGGGCCCTCCCGGTCGTGCAGGACAGCCAGCTGGTCGGGCTGATCACCGAGCACGACTTCATGAACGTCGCCGGCGTCCTCCTGCTCCAGCAGCTCGCCGAGCCCCACCCGTAGGCACGCGGGGACCCCGGTGCCGCGCCCCCAGGTCGCTTGTGTCACGTTTGGGCGCGGTGAGCGGCAACGGCGTGTGACACAAGCGGGACGGGGAGGGTGGTCAGCGGTACGTTGACCGCGATGATCAGCGATCACCTGTGGCTGGCCCGCCGCGACCGGCTCGGGCTGTGCGATCTCCTGGACGAGCTGGGCCCCGACGCTCCCACCCTGTGCGGAGGGTGGTCGACCAGGGACCTGGCCGCGCACCTCGTGGCCCGCGACCGGCGGCCCGACAGCGTGCCCGGGCTGGTGGTCGATCGGCTCAACGGGTGGTCCGAGCGGGTTCGGCTGGGGGAGGCGGAGCGCCCGTACGCTGAGCTGGTCACCCGCCTGCGGGCCGGGCCGCCGAGCTGGTCGCCGCTCGCGCTGCCGAGGTTCGACCGCTTGGGGAACACCCACGAGTTCTTCGTCCACTTCGAGGACGTGCGCCGCGCCGAGGATGGCTGGACGGCCCGTGCCCTGGACGAGGATGCGGAGGCCGATCTGTGGAAGGTGCTCGGCTGGTTCCGTCGCCGCGCGTTCAAGGCCGCGCCGGTCGGCGTCGTGCTGGAACGGCCTGACGGCACACAGCTCCGAGCCGCAAATGGCGACACGACCGTGACGATCACGGGGCCGCCGGGTGAGCTGCTGCTGTACGCGTTCGGCCGTGAGGATCACGCGCTCGTGGACCTGGACGGAGCCCCGGAAGCGCTGGCCGCGCTGGCGACGACCGAACGGTCCTGGTAGGGGCCGCGGTAGCGTGCGCCGGCGGGGGTGACCGGACGTTGAACTGGAACGCATTCATCACCTGCGCGATCACGGGGTCGGGCGACACGGCGGGCCGCAGCCCGCACGTCCCCGTGACACCCGAGCAGATCGCGCAGTCGGCCATCGCGGCCGCCGAGGCGGGAGCCGCCGTCGTCCACATCCACGTGCGGGACCCCGAGACCGGCCGGGGCGCCCGGGATCCGCAGCTCTACAAGGGCGTGGTGGACCTCATCAGGACGTCGGGCGTGGACGTGGTCCTCAACCTCACGGCCGGTATGGGAGGCGACCTCGTGCTCGGCGGGGACGAGACGCCGCTCCCGCCGGCGGAGGAGGGCACAGACCTGGCGGGGGCGACGGAGCGCCTCGCGCACGTCGAGCTCCTCATGCCGGAGATGTGCACGCTCGACTGCGGGTCCATGAACTTCGCGTCCGGCGGCGACTACATCATGGTGAACACGCCCGGTGCGTTGCGAACCATGGCCAAGCGGGTGCAGGAGCTGGGTGTGCGACCGGAGCTGGAGGTGTTCGACACCGGGCATCTGGTGCAGGTCAAGGAGCTGCTGGCCGACGGTCTCCTCGACAACCCGGTGCTCGTGCAGCTCTGCATGGGCATCGCCTACGGCGCGCCCGACGATCCGGGCACGCTCATGGCCATGGTCAACCAGCTCCCACCGGGGGCCGTGTTCTCGGCGTTCTCGATCAGCCGCATGCAGCTCCCCTACGTCGCCATGGCCGTCCTGGCCGGCGGGAACGTCCGGGTAGGCCTGGAGGACAACCTCTACCTGAGCCGGGGGAAGCTGGCCACGAACGCCGACCTCGTCGCTCGTGCCCGCTCCATCCTCGAGGCGATGAACGTGCGCGTGCTGACGTCCGCCGACGTGCGCTCGCTGCTCGAGCTCAAGCGCCCGGGGTGACCGCCGGGTGAGCCCGGTCCCCGGGCTGCGCGGCGTCGGCTTGCTCGGCGGCGGCGTCATCGGCGGCGGTTGGGCGGCTCGTTTCGTTCTCAACGGTGTCGATGTCCAGGTGTTCGACCCTGACCCCGACGCGCCGCGGAAGCTGGACGAGGTCCTTGCCAACGCCCGGCGGGCGTGCCGGCGTCTGACCATGGCGCCGCTGCCGCCCGAAGGCGCCGTGCGCTTCGTCGGGTCGGCGGGTGAGGCCGCGGACGGCGTCGACCTCGTGCAGGAGAGCGCGCCCGAACGTCTCGACCTGAAGCAGGCACTCCTGTCCGCCGCCGCGGAGGCCGCGCCGGCTTCGGTCGTCATCGCCTCCTCCACGTCGGGCCTCCTGCCGTCTGCGCTGCAGTCGGGCATGTCCCACCCGGAACGACTTGTCGTCGGCCATCCGTTCAACCCCGTGTACCTCCTGCCGCTGGTCGAGGTCGTGGGGGGCGCGCAGACGACGCCGGCGGCGAGGGAGCGCGCCGCCGACGTGTACCGGTCGGTCGGGATGCGCCCCCTGGTCCTGTCCACCGAGATCGACGGCTTCGTCGCCGATCGCCTCCTCGAGGCCCTGTGGCGGGAGGCGCTGTGGCTGGTCGAGGGATCAGTCGCCACCGTCGAGGAGATCGACGATGCCATCCGCTTCGGCGCCGGCCTCCGCTGGAGCTTCATGGGGACCTTCCTCACCTACCGCATCGCTGGCGGGGAGGCGGGGATGCGGCACTTCATGGCCCAGTTCGGTCCCGCGCTGCAGTGGCCGTGGAGCAGGTTGGTCGACGTGCCGGAGCTCACCGACGAGTTGCTCGACCGCATCGTCACGCAGTCCGAGGCCCAGGCCGCGGGCCGCACGGTGCGGGAGCTCGAGGCGCAGCGGGACGACGCGCTGATTGCCGTGCTCCAGGGGTTGCGCAGCGTCGGCGTCGGTGCCGGTGAGGTGCTCGACGATTACGAGCGCACGCTGTTCGAGCGGGCCGGCGTCGGGCAGCAGGAGCTGCTCGACGGCTGGCCGTTGCGGGTGGTCGACAGGATCGTGCCGACGGAGTGGGTCGACTACAACGGCCACACGAACGACAGCCGGTACCTGGAGCTGTCGAGCAACGGAGTCGACGCCTTCATGCGCTTCGTCGGCATCGACGCCGCGTACCTGGCCTCGGGCGGCTCGTACTTCACGGTGGAGAGCCACCTGACCTTCGTGGAGCAGTGCCGCGCCGGCGACGCGGTCCACGTCGACCTCACCCTCCTCGACCACGACGAGAAGCGGATGCACGTGTTCACGTGGATCCGCCGTGGCCTCCGTGGCGGCGACGGCGGCGACGGCGGCGACGGCGGCGACGGCGTGCTGTTGGGGACGGCGGAGCACCTGCTGCTGCACGTGGACGCCGGTACCGGGAAGGCGGCGGCCGCCGCTCCCGCCGTCTTGGACGCGCTCGAGCGCGTCCGCGCCGCCCACGCCTCCATCTCCCGCCCGCCGGCGGCCGGACGGCACGTCGGGCAACCCCGCTCGCGATAGCGCCGCTCAGCTGCGGGCCGCCGCCTCGCCGTCCCAGCTGGTCGCCGTCACGCCGCGCTCGCGCAACACGCCCTTCTCGACCTTCTCGGTCGGTGTCCGCGGGAGCTCGTCGATCAGGTCGACGTAGCGAGGGACCATGTGACGGGCCAGCCGCTCCCGGCAGAACGCGATCAGGTCGACCGGATCGAGTGCGGTGCCTGGTCGGGGCACGACCGCCACCATCACGTCGTCCTCTGTGAGCTCGCTGGGGACGCCGAACGCCGCCGCGTCCAGTACGTGCGGATGCAACTTCACCACCTCCTCGACTTCGAAGGCGGAGATGTTCTCGCCGCGGCGCCGGATGGAGTCCGTGCGGCGGCCGATGTAGAAGAACCAGCCGTCCTCGTCGCGGCGCACGAGATCACCCGTGTGGAACCACAGGTTGTGGCGTGACTCGATGGTCGCCTCGGGGCGCCCGTAGTAGCCGTCGGCGATCAGCGAGGGCTCGAGCGGGCGGACCACCAGCTCACCCACCATGCCTGGCGGCACCTCGACGTCGTCCTCGTCGAACACCCTCACGTCGTAGGACGGGATGGCTCGCCCGCAGCTGCCGGGGCGTCGAGGCTGGTCGAGGGGTTGGTAGATGGGCACGCCGGCATCGGTCGAGCCGTAGGCCTCGACGAGCCGCACACCGAAGCGCGCTTCGAACTCGGGTGCGAACTCGGGGAGTGGCACGCCCCAACCGAGGCGGGCGGGGTTGTCGGCGTCGTCCACGGCCGGTGGCCGCTTGTGGAGCATCGTCAGGGTCGCGCCCATGAAGTCGAAGACCGTCGCGCCGAACTCCCGGAGCTCGTCCCAGAAGCCGGACGCCGAGAAACGCTCGCCGATGGCCGCCGTGGTGCCCAGGACCAACGCGGGGACGACCGTGAGCACGGTGGCGTCGAGGTGGAAGAGCGGGAACGGGCAGTAGAGGACGTCGTCGGCCCGCAACCCGAAGTGCTCGATCATGAGCTGGGCTTGGCGAACGGCGTAGCGGTGGGACAGCACGCAGCCCTTCGACGGTCCCGTCGTGCCCGAGGTGAAGATGACCATGGCCGGGTCCGTCATGCCGTGCGACGGCGGCGGGGGCTCGGTGCGGTGCGAGGCCAGCCCGGTGGCGGGAACGATCTCGAGCGGTGCGAGGCCGGCCGCCCCGGCGTCACCTCCGAACACCACGGCCCGGCGAAGGGTTGCCAGCTCACCCGCCACCGGAGCGACCGAATCGATGAGGGACGCGTCTGCCACCAGCAGCTCGGCACCGGTCAGGTTCAACGCGTGTGTCAGCGCGGGACCGCGGAACGCGGTGTTGAGCAGCGTGGCCACGGCGCCGAGGCGGTCGAGCGCGAACCAGACGATGACGATGTCGCGCCCGTTCGGCATGAGGACGGGGACCAGGTCGCCCCGCCCGACACCTTGGGCGGCCAGACCCGCGGCGAGGTCCGAGACCAGCCGGTCGGCCTCCGCGAACGGGAGGTCGCCGGTGCGGCAGCGCAACCAGGGGACGTCTGGCCGGTCGGCGGCCCGGTCACGGAGCAGCTGATCGAGGGTCGGGACGAGCACGACGGCGACACTAGGTTCGCCGGCGTGTCGGCGAACCTGGCCTATGAGACCGTCCTGAGCGAGTTGGGCGACGACGGCGTCCGGACGATCGCGCTCCACCGGCCCGACCGGCTGAACGCCATGAACCGCCAACTCATCGACGACGTGGCAAGGGCGTTCGACGACGCCAACGCCGACGAGGGCACGCGGGCCATCGTGTTCACGGGCTCCGGTCGTGCGTTCTGCGCCGGTGACGACCGCAAGGAGCACGTCCACCCGTCGGATGAGGCCGAGGCCCGAGCGCTGGTCGATGCCATCCAGCGGGCCACCGAGGCCATCGTCCTCGGCGCCAAGCCCGTGGTCGGCGCCATCAACGGATGGGCGGTCGGCGGCGGCTTCGAGTGGGCCATCAACTGCGACTTCCCGATCTGGGGGGAGACCGCCCGCGGGTTCTTCCCGGAGGTGTCCCTCGGCATCTTCGTCACGGGCGCGGTGACATCGCTGCTGCCGGCGCTGGTCGGCCTCAATGCCGCCCGCGAGATGCTGCTGCTCGGCCAGGAGTACGACGCCGCCTCGCTCCTGCGGCTTGGCGTGGCGTGGCGGGTCGTGCCGGACAAGGAGCTCATGGACGAGGCGCGGGCGGTGGCCGCCCGGCTGGCCGCGCTCCCGCCCGCCGCGGTGGGCCGGATGAAGCGGGCGCTCAGCACGGGTGCGGTGACGGACCTGCACGCCGCGCTGGCCGTCGAGACCGAGGCGACCGTGGCCGGGATGCTCGACCCCGACACGACCCGTCGCATGCAGCACGGCTTCTAGCGATGGGGCGGTACGACTACATCATCGTGGGCGGTGGGTCGGCCGGCTGCGTGCTGGCCAACCGGCTGAGCGCCGACGGCTCGACCCGCGTGCTCGTGCTCGAGGCCGGCCGGCCCGACCCCCTGTGGGACGTGTACATCCACATGCCGGCGGCGCTGTCGTTCCCGATCGGCAACCGCTTCTACGACTGGAAGTACGAGTCCGAGCCCGAGCCGCACATGGGTGGCCGGCGCGTCTACCACGCCCGCGGCAAGGTGCTGGGCGGGTCGAGCAGCATCAACGGGATGATCTTCCAGCGGGGCAACCCGATGGACTACGAGCGCTGGAGTGCCGATCCGGGCATGGAGACCTGGGACTACGCGCACTGCCTCCCGTACTTCAAGCGCATGGAGACCTGTCTGGCCGGTGGCGACGACTACCGCGGGACGGACGGGCCGCTGGTCATGGAGCGCGGACCGGCGTCCACGCCGCTGTTCGAGGCCTTCTTCGAGGCCGTCCAGGAGGCCGGCTATCCGCTGACCGACGACGTCAACGGGTACCGGCAGGAGGGGTTCGCCCGCTTCGACCGCAACCTGCACCGCGGTCGTCGCCTCGAGCGCGGCCCGCGCCTACCTGCACCCGGTCGGGTCCCGCCCCAACCTGGAGGTCGTGTGCCGGGCGCAGGTCGACCGCATCGTGTTCGACGGGCAACGGGCCGTGGGCGTCGAGTACCGGACGCGTTCGGCGCTGGGGCGCGGGGACGGGACACGCCGGCGCGCCCTGGGCGGCGAGATCCTCTGTTGCGGGGGCGCCATCAACTCGCCCGCTCTGTTGCAGCTCTCGGGCGTGGGTGAGGCAGGGGCATTGCGGTCGCTCGGGATCGACGCGGTCGCTGATGTGCCCGGCGTGGGGGAGAACCTGCAGGACCACCTGGAGGTGTACATCCAGCACGCCTGCCGCCAGCCGGTTTCGATGGCGCCGGCCCTCAAGTGGCGCAACCGGCCGTGGATCGGCTTCCAGTGGCTCTTCTTCCGGAAGGGTCCGGGTGCGACCAACCACTTCGAGGCCGGTGGCTTCATCCGCAGCAATGACGACGTCGCGTACCCGAACGTGATGTTCCACTTCCTCCCCATCGCCGTCCGCTACGACGGCACCGCGCCCGGTGGCGGGCACGGGTACCAGGTGCACGTCGGCCCCATGTACTCCGACGCGCGGGGCTCGGTGAGGATCACGACCGACGATCCCGACGTCCATCCGGCGCTGCGCTTCAACTACCTGTCGACGGACCAGGACCGTCGCGAGTGGGTGGAGGCGGTCCGGGCGGCGCGCAAGATCTTGGCCGAGCCCGCGTTCGGCCCCTTCGACGACGGCGAGCTCTCACCAGGCCCGGCCGTGGAGACCGACGAGCAGATCCTGGAGTGGGTCGCCCGCGACGGCGAGACCGCGCTCCACCCGTCGTGCACCTGCGCCATGGGCACGGGACCGATGAGCGTCGTCGACCCCCTCACGATGCGCGTGCACGGCGTCGACGGGCTGCGGGTGGTCGACGCGTCAGCGATGCCGTACGTCACGAACGGCAACATCTACGCGCCCGTGATGATGCTGGCCGAGAAGGCCGCCGACCTCATCGCCGGCAACACCCCCCTCGCCCCCGAACACGTCCCGTACTACCGCCACCACCCCGAGCCCTCCCCGCCAGGTCACCAATCCCGCACAAATCGCGGCGAGTGACCGCCCAGCGGTCCGTAGGCGCGATTTGTGCGGAGAAGCTGACCTTGCCGGCGCCGCTGAGCTGATCTCCCTGGACGCCCGGCACCCGGACAGCTGAGAGGTCGATTGATCCCGACATAGCATCGTGGGAGCTCGATGCGGAGGGAGGCCGGTGCCGTGCCCGATGCCTACGCCACGATCGCCGACATCGATGTTGCGGTGCAAGAACGTCTCGCCGGTGTCCTCGAGTTGCGGGCCGCTGATCCCCAACAGCGGGCGATGCTCGAGTCATACCTGTCCGAGATCGAGTTCCGCTCAGGGGCACGGGTGCTCGAAGTCGGCTGTGGCACCGGGCCGGTCACCCGTGCGCTTGCCGGCCGCCCGGGCGTCTCCGAAGCGGTCGGCCTCGATCCGTCACCCGGTGTTCCTCGCCAAGGCCCGCGAGCTCACCGGCGATGCGACGAAGCTCAGGTTCGAACAGGGCGACGGCCGATCGCTGCCATTCGCCGACGAGGACTTCGACGTCGTCGTGCTGCACACGACGCTTTGCCACATCCCGGAGCCGGAGCGCGTGCTGACCGAGGCGTTTCGCGTGGTGCGCCCCCAAGGCACCCTGGCCGTCTGCGACGGCGACTACGCGACAGTCACGGTGGCCCTCGGCGTGTGGGACCCGCTCCAGGACTGCATAGAAGCGGTCAAGGCCGCGTTCCTGAACGATCCCTGGCTTGTCCGCCGCTTGCCAGCACTCCTGCGGTCCGCCGGCTTCGAGCTGGTGAGCTCGAGGAGCCACGGCTACCTGCCGACCGCTGATCCGGAGTACGTGCTGACGCTTGTGGACCGCGGCGCGGACGCGCTCGCCTCGTGGGGACGCATCGGCCCCGGCCTTGCCGCGGCGTTGAAGGCCGAAGCCCGGCTTCGCGTCGAAACCGACCGGTTCTTCGGCTTCATCGGCTTCGCGTCCTTCATCGCTCGCAAGCCATGACGGCTCGGGTCAAGATCAGGCGGGGTAGATGATGGTCTTGAGCTCGGTGAGTTGTTCGAGGACCGTGGCGCCGCCGACGCGGCCGCGGCCGCTCACGCTGCCGGCGCGGCCACCGAAGGGCAGGTGGCTCTCCCAGTAGTTGGTCGAAGCGTTGATGTTGACCCAGCCGCATCGGGCGGCCTCCGCGAAGCGCAGCCCCCGGGCGAGGTCGGACGTGAAGACCGAGGTCAGCAGGCCGTAGGGCGACGAGTCGATTAGGGCCAGCGCCTCGGCGTCGTCGGCCACCTCGACCACGGGCGCCACCGGCCCGAACGTCTCCTCGCGAGCAATGAGCATCGACGGCGAGACGGCGTCGAGGACGGTGGGCTGCCAGAACAGGTCGGTGGGGAACCCGGCCGCCCGGTGCCCGCCGGTCACCAGCCGCGCCCCCGCCCCCACCGCCTCGGCCACGTGTTCGTCCATCTTCGCCGCCACGCCGTCGTTGTTGAGCGGACCCATGGTCGTGCCCTCCACGAACGGGTCGCCCAGCCGCACCCGCTCGACCACGGCGGCCTCCAACTGCTCCACGAACTCACGGCGCACAAGACGGGACACGAGGATCCGCTCGCCGGCGGTGCAGCTCTGCCCGGCGCACAGGTAGGCCGCCTCCAGGACGGCATCGACCGCGGCGGCGAGGTCGGCGTCGTCCAGCACGACGAGCGGCCCGTTGCCGCCGAGCTCCAGGATCTGCGCCTTGCCCGCGGCCCGGGCGGCCACCGAACGGCCCGTTGCCACCGAGCCGATGAAGGCGATCGCATCCACGCCCGGGTGGCCGGCGAGCGCGTCACCGGCCACCGGTCCGTCGCCGTTCAGGAAGTTCAGCGCGCCTGGGGGCAGGCCTGTGTCGCCGTCTGCCAGCACCGAGGCGAGTACGGCCGAGCAGGCGGCCGTCGTCGGCGCGGCCAGCCACAGGACCGTGTTGCCGGCGGCCAGTGCGGGCGCGAACAGCTCGGCAGCCATCGTGTAGGGCCAGTTCCAGGGCACGATGATCCCGGCGACGCCCAACGGCACGCGCTGCACCAGCACCCGCCGGCCGGGGTCGACGGACGGCGGCACCCGGCCCTCCAGGCGCACACCGTCCGCGGCCGCCATGCGTAGGTAGGTCTCGAGCTCGGCGACCTCGTCGGCGGACTCGGCCAGCGGCTTGCCCTGGTCGGCACTGAGCGCCTGGACCAGGTCGTCCCTCCGGTCCGCCACCGCAGCCACCATGCGTTCGAGCACGCGGCCGCGCTCGAACGCGCCCATTGCCGCCCAACCCGGTGCGGCCCTGCGGGCGGCCGCGACTGCGGCATCGATGTCACCCGGCCCGGCCATGGCGACCAAGGCGATCGTCTCGCCCGTGGAAGGCGACGAAGCCCGGGTCGTCCGGCCGTCAGCGGCCGGGACCCAGGCTCCGTCGATGAGCAACCCGTGCTCGGGCCGCTCGCTGTCCTGCGTCAAGCCGGCAGCCAGGCCTTCCAGACGTCCTCGTTGGCGTCCACCCACTGCTGGGCGGCGGCGGCGGGTTCGAGGCCCTCGCCGTCGATCAGCGCGGCGATCTCGTTCTGCTGCTCGGTCGTGAGCTGCAGGTTCGAGAGCACGGCGAAGGAGTTGGGCGCCTTGCCCTCCAGCTTGTCGCTGAACGCCTTGTACAGCTTGTCGACCGGGTAGTCGCAGGCGTACTTGCCGTCGTTGGCCTCCGCCGACGCCGCGCACTCGTCCGTGAACTCGGGCAGCTCGACCTCGGCCAGCTCGACCTGGGACTGGAGCCAGTGCGGCTGCCAGAACTGGAGCAGCAGGGGCTTCTGGTCGGCGATCGAGTTCTGGATGGCCGTGATGAGTGCCGCCTCGGAGCCTGCGGTCACGAACTTCAGCGGCAGCTCCAGGTTCTCGATGATCTGCTCGTCGTAGCTGACGTAGCTGGGATCACCCATGAGGAACTGGCCCTGGTCACCGGACTCGGCCGTCTTGAACAGGCCGGCCAGCTCGGGGTCCTTGAACCCCTCCCAGGTCGCCAGCTCGGGGTGCTCGTCGATGACGAACTGCGGCACGTACCAGCCGATCTTGGCGTCGGGGCCGAGGAGGCCACCATCGATGATGCCCTGGTTGCCGGTGATATAGGTCTCGTAGTCGGCGGCGTGACCCGAGGGCCAGATCTCGAGGACCCCGTCGAGGGTGTCGCCCTTCGAGATAGCCGGCCACATGGCGTTCTCGTCGATCTCCACCAGCTCGACACTGCCGAGCCCGGCGGTCTCGATGACGGCCTTGGCCACGTGGGCATTGACGGCCGAGCCGGTCCACGGGTTGACGGCGAGGCGCACGACCTCGTCGCCGTCACCGGCGGGCACGGGCGCGGCGGAACCGCCCGTGGTCTCCTCGGACCCGCCGGACGTCTCCTCCGACCCGCCCGTGGTGTCGGCGCTCCCTCCACCGTCGTCGTCGCTGCCACACGCGGCGGCCACCATGGAAAGGGCCAGCGCGGCGGCCAGCCCGAATCGAACTCTGCGTCTCATCTCGGAAACTCCCCCTTGTCAGCGAACGGCCGAGGTCGGCCGGCGAGGCCGACCCCAAGCCTGGGTGATGCGGTCGAGCACGACCGCCAACAGGACGATGCAGATCCCGGCCGCCAAGCCGGTCCCCAACTCGTACTGACTCTTCGTGAGGCCCTTCACCGCGGCCAACCCCAAGGCCCCGGAGCCGACCAGACCGGCCACGATGACCATCGAGAGGCTCATCATGATCACCTGGTTGACGCCGAGCATGATGCTGGGCACGGCAAGTGGCACCTGCACCTTCCACAGTACCTGTCGGGGTGTGGCGCCGTAGGCGACAGCGGCCTCCACGGTCTGGGCCGGCACCTGGCGGATGCCCAGGCTGGTCAGGCGGATGCCGACGGGGACGGCGTAGATGACGGACGCCACGAGGCCCGGCACGCGGCCCACGTTGAACAGGGCGATCACGGGGATCAGGTAGACGAAGGCGGGCAGCACCTGGGCGGCGTCGAGGAAGGGACGAAGGGCCCGGTCGACGGTGTCGGACCGTCCAGCGAGGATGCCGATGGGGACGGCGATCACGACGGCGAGAGCCACCGCCACGATGACCTGGCTGAGTGTGTCCATGGCCTCGGGCCAGAAGCGAAGCCCGCCGATGGCCAGGAGGCACGCGACGGAGATGACGGCGACCCGGCGGCCGGCGGTGCACCAGGCCAGCACGCCGACCGCGGCGGTCACGATCCACCAGGGCGTGTCGGCCAGGAGCTGGCGGAGCGGCTCCAGCATCCTGACGACCAGGAAGTCGCTGATGGCCGAAGTGCCCCCGATACCCGGCACGCCGGTCCGCACGTTCTGTTGGAGCCATGTGACGGCGTCGTTGACCGGCTCCCGCAGCGAGAAGGTCCAGCCCTCCGGAAAGTGGTCCGCGCCGGCCAGCCAGCCGGCGACGACGGCCGCGGCGACGAGGGCCACACCGATGAGGAGCTCACGTCGCTTGACGGCCGGATCCCGACGGGCGTGGACGCGCCGCTCGGCCAGGGATCGACCGCTCGAGATCCGATCGAGAATGACCGCCACCAGCACGATGGCGAGGCCGGCGTCGAGCGCGAGGCCGACGTCGATCTTCTCCAGTCCGTTGAGGACGGACTGCCCCAGGCCGGGCGAGCCGACCAGCGCGGCGATGACGACGACGCCGAACGCCATCATGATCACCTGGTTCACGCCGAGGAGGATGGCCGGGCGGGCGAGCGGCCACTGGATCTTCCCCAGCACCTGGCGATCGGTGGCGCCGTTGGCTGCGCCCACCTCGATCAGTCCCGGGGACACCGCCCTGATCCCATGGGCGGTGAGGCGCACGGCCGGGGCCAGAGCGAAGATGACGGTGGCGATGACCGCGGCCGGTGCCCCGATGTCGAACAGCAGCACGGTGAACAGCAGGTAGCAGTAGGCCGGCATGGTCTGCGCGGCGTCCAGGAGGCCCCGCAGCGCGCCGTCCACCTTCGGGTGCAACCCGGCCATGATCCCGAGCGGGACCCCGATGAGCAGCGCGATCGCGACGGCGACCATCATGAGCGCCATGGTCTGGATGGCTTCCGCCCAGACCCCGAGCACACCGATGGCGACCAGGCAGCCGACGCTCACCAATGCGATCCGCCAGCCCGCGGCTCGGTAGGCGATGAAGGCGGTGGCGGCGAAGATTCCTGGCCACCCGAGCAGCTCGAGGAAGTCCTCGGACCAGCGCACCATGGCCTCCAGCAGGTCGGTGATGGGCTGCAGGACCCCGGAGAAGAACCAGTGGTCGGCACGGTTGTCGATGATCCAGGCCTTGGCCGAGTCGACGGCGGGAGCGACCCGGAAGTCCCACCAGGAGGGGAAGGGATCGCCGAGGACGACGACCATCGCCGCGAAGGCGGCGATGGCGGCGAGCACCGGCGTCACGCGGCGCCAGTTGACGCCGGTGCCGGTCGTCACCGGCAGCCCGGGTGCGGGAGTGGGTGCGGTGGCGGCCGTCATGCGGGGTCGGTCCCGTTGCCGGGTCCGCCGGCCAGCGCGGTGAGGACACGGGCGCGGTCGACGCTTCCCACCACCGCCCCTGACTCATCGAGAACAGGCAAGGGATCCGCCTGCTCGGCCACCCGGCGCACGAGCTCGGCCAGGAGCGTTCCGGTGGCGACCGGCGTTCCCACGGCCGCGTCGCCGGCCGGCGGCGGGCCCATGATGTCCGCGGCCCGCAGCACCTGGGCCCGCTGCACGTCGCGCGTGAACTCGCGGACGTAGCCGTCGGCTGGCCGTGCCACCACCTCGGCGGGCGTACCGACCTGAACGAACCGGCCGTCCTTCATGATGGCGATGCGGTCGCCGAGCTTCAGCGCCTCCGCGAGGTCGTGGGTGATGAAGACGGTGGTCTTGCCCAGCTCGCGCTGCAACCGGAGGACCTCGTCCTGCATGTCCCGCCGGATCAGCGGGTCGAGCGCCGAGAACGGCTCGTCGAAGAGCAGGATCTCCGGGTCGTTGGCCAGCGCCCGGGCCAGGCCGACGCGCTGCTGCATGCCCCCGCTGAGCTGGTCCGGATAGGCGTCGCCGAGCCCACCCAGGCCGACCAGATCCAGCATGTCGTTGGCCCGCTGCAGCCGGCTGGCCTTGTCCTTGCGCTGGACCTCCAGGCCGAAGGCCACGTTGTCGAGCAGCCGGCGGTGGGGGAGCAGGCCGAAGTGCTGGAAGACCATGCTCATCCTCGTGCGCCGCAGCTCCCGGAGCCGCTCCGGGCTGGCGGCGGTCACGTCCTCGCCGTCGATCAGCACCTGACCGGCGGTGGGCTCGACCAGCCGGGACAGGCAACGCACCAACGTGGACTTGCCCGAGCCCGAGAGGCCCATGACGACGAACAGCTCACCCTCGGCCACGGAGAACGAGACGTCGCGCACGGCGAGCACGTTGCCGAGGCGGGAAAGCTCGGCCCTGGTTTGATCGGCGAGGACGGATCCGACGACACGGTCACCCCTCGGACCGAAGACCTTCCACACGCCGCGGCACTCCAGGACCGGCGATGCCGATGGCGCGTCCGCGTCCGCCGTCGCCGGCCCTCGCTCGGCTGCCTCGTTCTGTGCGGCGGCCGCCAGGTCCACAGGTCTCCCTCTCCAGCCCTGCGCTCAGTCTTGCATTGCTCAGGCGGCGGGGCCGCCGTCCGGCCGTCGGCGGCGGAGCTCGTCGATCACCGCCGGGAGCACGACGTGGAGGTCGCCGATGACGGCGTAGTCGGCCTTGGTCACCATGGGCGCGTCGCGATCGGTGTTGATGGCGAGCACCCGCTTGGCCGCCATCATCCCGACCCAGTGCTGGATGGCGCCGGAGATGCCGCAGGCGATGTACAGCTCGGGGGCGATGCGCTTGCCGGTCTGACCGACCTGGTCGGAGTGGGGTCGCCAGCCGTTGTTGGTGACGACGCGGGAGCAGCCGACGGCGCCGCCGAGCAGCCCGGCCAGCTCCTCCAGAATGGCGAAGCCATCGGCCGAGCCCACCCCCCGGCCGCCGCTCACCACGACCGCGGCGCCGGCCAGGCTGGTGCCGGCGTCGGCCGCGGTCTCTCGCTCCACGATGCGGGTGCGCCGCGGCCGCCGGTCCGAGCTCCGGCGTCAATTCCTCGATGGCCGGCGCCGGGTCGCCCTGGACGGGCTCGGCCGCGGGGAAGGCGTGCGCGGCGCCGCTGACGATGAGGACCGGCGCCTCGACCGCTACCTTCTCCAGCAGGCTCCCGCCCCACCGGACTCGGGTGACCGTGGACGCTCCCTCGTTGGCCTCGATCTCCGTCACGTTGGCGGCGAACGGCAGGTCCTCGATCGCGGCCAGGTGGGCCAGGACCTCGTTGCCCCGGTCCGTCCCGACGGCGACGACCGCGCTGGCGCCAGCAGCGCGCGCCGCGGCCGCCAGCGCGTCACCCCAAGCTTCCGGGGCGTAGTCGTCGAGGTCCGCGTGGCGCACCAGCCGGACCGTGGGTGCGCCGCGGCGCCTGCATCGGCGGCGAGGGGCTCTGCAGCCCGGCCGATGAGCACCGCCTCGACCGGCGCCGACCCCAGACCGTCCGCCACCTTCCGGGCGAGCGTGAGGGCCTGGTAGGCGGTCTCGGCGGGCACGCCGCGGTCGTGCTCGATGAGGACGAGGACGGGCCCGGTCATGCCAGCCCCAACTCCTGGAGCAGGTCCACGACCGCGGGAGCGGCCTCCGCGCCTGTGCCGAGGAGCGTCGTCTCCGTGACCTGCTCGACCGGCAGGACGAACCCGAGCGAGTGCTGCCCACCCGCGGGGGCATCAGCTGGCTGCTGCCCGATCTCGGCCTTCTTCGAGCGGAGCCGCCCGGGCAACGTCGGATAGCGAGGCAGGTTGAGCCCCTCCTTGACGCCGAGCACCGCTGGGAGCTCGAGCCGGTACACCTCCAGCCCGTCGCCGTTCTCGCGGCGAGCAGCCACCTGGCGCGCGCCGGGGTCGACCTCGATGCCCTTGATCCCGGTGACGACCGGACGCCCCAGGCCGCGGGCCACGCGGATGCCCACCTGGAAGCCGCCGGCGTCGGCCGACTCGTTGCCGAACAGGACGAGATCGAAGGTTCCGCCGGATGCTTCCTCGGCGGTGATGGCGGCCACCAGCGCGTGGGCGGTGGCCTGTGCGTCGGGATCCGGGCCGTCGACCGCGGTGAGCACGGCCCGGTCGACTCCCACCGAGACGGCGTAGCGCAGCTGCTCGTCGGCCTCGGGCGGACCGAGGGTCAGCACCGTGCTGGACCCGCCGTGCCGCTCCACGAGGCGGATCGCCTCCTCGACCGCGCACTCCTCGTGCGGGCTGGTCGTGAAGCCCAGGTTCTTCGTGTCGATGCCCTGGCCGTCCGGCGTCAGCGTGATTCGGGCGCCCGGCGCCGGGACCCGCTTGACGCAGGCCAGGACCCGCAGGCCGTCAGGCATCGGCGGTCAGCGCTTCATCCGGGCGTCGTCGGGATCGAACAGCGGCGTGCTGCCGGCCACAGCCACCCGCACGGGGAACTGTTCGGCCATGTACATCACCCGCAGCTCGTTCCCGACCATCGCGTGCTCGGGCGGGAGATAGGCCAGGAGGAGGTACTTCCCCACGGACGGGCCGGCGCCCGCCGAGGTGACGTACGAGGGCCGGCTCTTGCGATCCACGATGCGCTCGCCGTCGAGGGTGAGGATGGGTTCGCTGCCAGTCATGTAGCGGCGGACACCGTCGCTGGCGGCACCGCTTCCTGGCCGACGAGGGTCGGGCACGTGATCCTCGACGGTGAGCGTGCACAGCACGGCCGCCGGCTCCTCGTCGCGTGCGGCCAGGTACGCGTCCTTGCCGATGAAGTCGGCGGACTTGACCTTGGGCCGGGCCAGGCCCGCCTCGACCGGGTTGTACTCGCTGCCGAGCTCCGCGCCCATGAGCCGGTAGCCCTTCTCGAGGCGACCGCTCGTGCCGTAGACACCGGCGCCGACGGCGACGACGCCGTGGTCCTGGCCCGCCGCCCACAGCGTGTCCCAGACAGCGAGGCCGTTCTCCATGGGCACGTAGATCTCCCAGCCCAACTCGCCCACGTAGGAGATCCGGAACAGCCGCACGGGCAGCGAGCCGAACAGCACCTCCTTGGTGGTGCCGTAGGGAAAGGCGGCGTCGGACAGGTCGGCATCCGTCACCGCGCTCACCAGATTCCTCGCCCGCGGGCCCCACACGCCGATCGTGCAGATCGCCGATGTGCGGTCGACGAAGCTCACTGATCCGTCCGTGGGGAGGTGGGTGCGGAACCAGTGCTCGTCCCTCGGACCGTCGAAGGCGCCGGTCACCACTCGGAACGACGCCTCGCCCAGCCGCATGATGGTGAGGTCGCTGCGGAAGCCGCCGTGATGGTCGAGCAGCGGCGTGTAGATGGAGCGGGCGACGGCGACGTCGCAGTTGTTGACGGTGAGGCCTTGCAGGTAGTCGAGCGCTCCCGGGCCGGTGACGTCGAACACGACGAACGGGGCGAGATCCACCATGCCGACCCTGTCCCGCATGGCCAGGTGCTCCGCGCTGCTGATCGGCGACCACCAGCGGGCGTCCCACTCGGCCGGCCGGTCCTCGACCCCGTACTCCTCGATGAGCGGTTCGTTGGACGTGTACCAGTGCGGGCGCTCCCACCCGCCGGCCTGGAAGTAGACGGCGCCGAGCGCCTCCGTTCGGGCGTGGTAGGGCGCGCACCGCAGGTTCCGCTCGGACTCCCACTGCTCCCGAGGGTGAACGATGCCGTAGGTCTTGTTGAAGTGCTCGGCGCAGCGGGCCCGCACGTGGTGGTCGTTGCGGGCGTACGGGTAGAAGCGGGCGATGTCCGACTGGTGGGGATCGATCTCGGGGACCCCGTGCGTCATCCACTCGGCCAGCAGGCGGCCGGCGCCGGGGCCCTCCTTGATCCACACCGCGGCGGCCGACCACAGGTTGCGCACCTCGGGCGTCTCGCCGAGCAGCGGGAACCCGTCCGGGGTGAGCGACAGAAGACCGTTGATGGCGTACTTGATCTCCGCCGTCGACAGCAGGTCGGGCATCAGCTCGAGCGCGTCCTCGAGTTGAGGGTCGAAGTCCTCGGCCGTGAACGGGAGCTCCGTCGGGGAGAGGCGGGACTCCCGGATGGACGGGATCTCGTCCACGCGGTGGAAGATCGGACGGTGGGCGTAGGACCCCACCTCCATCGAGCCGGCGGTCTGCCGTTCGTACATGAACACGTCCATGTCCCGCACGATCGGGTAGCCGACCTCGTTGCCGGTCGCCTCCAGGATGGGGATGGGGCCGACGTCGATCATCTGGTGCACGGCCGGCGTGAGCGGGATGTGGGCCCCGGCCATCTCGGCGATGCGCGGACTCCACACGCCACAGGCGACCACCACGTACTCCGCCTCGATGCGGCCCTGATCGGTGACGACCGCCCGCACACGGCCGCCGACGGTCTCGACGCCCAGCACTTCCACGCCGGCGAAGCTGGCCAGCGCGCCCTTCTCCTGGGCCCGCTCCCGGAAGAGGGTGCCGGCCTGCAACGAGTCCACGACAGAGACGCTGGGTGTGTAGAAGCCGCCGAGGACGATGGACTCGTCCACGAACGGGACCAGCTCCAGCACCTCCTTCGGCGAGACGAGCCAGGACTCGATGCCCCAGGCCTTGGCCGAGGTGACCCGGCGCCGGAACTCCTCCAGCCGCTGCGGCTCCCGGGCGATCTCGACGCCGCCGCAGGCCGTGTTGAGCCCCATCTCGATGTACTGCCGCTGGCTGTCCAGCGTGAGCAGTGCCATCTCCTTGTTGTGATCGACCGGGAAGATGAAGTTCGAGGCGTGGCCGGTCGAGCCGCCCGGGTTGGGGAGCGGCCCCTTGTCGATCTGCACGATGTCCCGCCAGCCGAGGTCGGCCAGGTGGCCGACGACGGAGTTCCCGACGATGCCGGCGCCGATGACGACGACGTTGGCGCTCTCCGGCAGATCGCTCACGTTGGCGGGCCCCCTCATTCGTCCGGGCTGGTCTGGCCGACTGGCCGTGTGGACGCTAGCGCGCGGTCACGGCGGGGTCACGATGCGGGACAGTCCCACATCGTGGGCGCCGTCCAGATCTCGCGTCACTTCTCCCGCACAAATCGCGCCGGGAGCCGCTCTGCCGTCACCTTGGCGCGATTTGTGCGCCAAGGGTGACGCCTGGCATCGGCAGCTAACCGTGTTCGTCGGGCATCTCGGCCTTGCGGCGGGTGACGAAGTCCTGCAACTCCTCGTCGATGGCGCTGTCGATGGGTGGCGGCTCGTAGTCGGCCAGCGTCCGCTTCCACAGCGCGTTGGCCCGCTGGGCGGCGTCGAGGCTGCCCTCCTCCAGCCACTGCTCGTAGCTGGCGTTGTCGGCCACGCTCGACCGGTAGAACGCCGACTCGAAGTTGGCCAGCGTGTGCGCGGTGCCGAGGAAGTGCTGTCCGGGCCCGTTCTCGATGATGGCGTCGAGGCCCTGACCGTTGGCGGAGAGGTCGACGCCCTTCACGAACGTGTGGACCATGCCGAGCTGGTCGTTGTCGAGGACGAACTTCTCGTAGCCGATGGCCAGGCCGCCCTCCAGCCATCCGGCCGCATGCAGCACGAAGTTCACGCCGCCGAGGATCGTCGGTTGCAGGGTGTTGGCCGACTCGTACGCGGCCTGCGCGTCCGGGAGCTTCGACGCGGTCAACGATCCGCCCGAACGGAAGGGCACGCCGAGCCGCCGGGCGAGCTGCGCGACGACATAGAGGACGAGGGCGGGCTCGGGCGTGCCGAAGGTCGGCGCGCCCGTCTGCATCGACATCGACGACGCGAACGATCCGAAGATCACCGGCGCCCCGGGCTTCACGAGCTGCACGAAGGTCATGCCGGCCAGCGCCTCGGCCAGCGTCTGGGCGGCCACCGCGGCGGTGGTGGTGGGCGCCATGGCGCCGGCGAGGATGAACGGCGTGATCAGGCAGGCCTGGTCGTTCGACGCGTAGGCCTGCGCCGCCGCGAGCATCGTGGCGTCCCACACCAGCGGGCTCGACGCGTTGATCAGGCTCGTCATCACCGCGCGTCCGCCGAGGTCGCCGCCGAAGCCGATGCGGGCCAGCTCCACCGAGTCCTCGGCGCGGCTGCCCGCGGTGACGGAGCCCATGAACGGCTTGTCGCTGTAACGCAGGTGTGCGTAAACCATGTCCAGGTGCCGCTTGTTGACCGGCACGTCGACGGGCTCGCACACCGTGCCGCCCGAGTGGTGGAGGTACGGCGACGAGTAGGTGAGCTTCACGAAGTTCTCGAAGTCGACCAGCGTGGCGTAGCGCCGCCCCTGGTCGAGATCGTGCACGAAGGGCGATCCGTAGTTGGGGGCCAGCACGGTGGCGTCGCCGCCGATCTGCACGGACCGCTCCGGGTTGCGGGCGTGCTGGGTGTACACGGAGGGCGCCGAGGAGGACACGATGCTCCGGCACATGCCGCGAGGAAAGCGCACGCGCTCGCCGTCGACATCGGCTCCCGCGTCGCCCAACAGCCGGAGCGCGTCCGGGTAGTCGCGGAAGATCACCCCGACCTGTTCGAGGATGGTGTCGGCGTTGTGCTCGATGAGCTCGGCGCTCTCCTCGCTGAGCACCTCGAGCGGTGACAGCGTGCGGATGAGGAAGGGCACGGTCTCCGTGTGGGCGGCCAGCCGGGCGGCCTGGCGGGCGGCCCGGCCGCCCCCGCGGCGAGGTGAGGCTTCGGTCATGCGGACTCCTCTGCTCGTGCGCCGGCTCGCCCGCCCCCGCGCCGACGCCGGACCGGGGCGACGGGGTCGGTCGGCCGGCGGGCCGGCAACGTCAGCACCTCGGCCAGGTGCGGGTACGGATCGGTGGCGTGCGGAAAGGCCAGCGAGGCGACGAAGTGCTCCTGGAACCGCGGCTCGATCGCCGTCTCCACCTTCGTCACCGTGCGGGCGACCTCGGCGACCTCGGCCCGGGCCTCGGCCGAGAGCAGCGCCCGCACCGCGCCCGAGCCGGCCGCGTTCCCGGCCGAACGCACACGGCCCGGCGGGCAGTCGGGCAGCAAGCCGAGGGCCAGCGTGTACAGCGGGTCGATGTGGCTGCCGAAGGCCCCGGCCAGCCTCACGGAACCGACGTCCGTCAGGTTCTCCAGCCCGGCATGGTCCATGAGCAGCCGGACACCGGCCTGCAACGCGGCCTTGGCGAGCTGGATGGCACGGACGTCGGCCTGCGTGATGCGCAACGCCGGCCGATCGCCTTCCCCTTCGCGCAGCACGTAGGCGAACACGCGGCCGTCCGGCACGACCCGCGGGGTGCGCTCAGCGGTCGCGCCGTCAATGGCGCCGTCGGCGTCGACCACGCCGGAGAGGAACAGCTCGGCGACCACCTCGATGATGCCGGAGCCGCATACGCCGGTGACGCCGGCGGCGGGCAGGCTCGCCTCGAAGGCGGGGTCGTCCGACCAGACTTCGCTGCCCACCACCCGGTAGCGCGGTTCGAGCATGTCGCGGTCGATCCGCACCCGTTCGATGGCGCCCGGTGTCGCCCGCTGGCCGCACGAGATCTGGGCTCCCTCCAGCGCGGGGCCGGTCGGGCTCGACGCGGCCAGCAGCCAGCTCCGGCACCCGAGCACGATCTCGGCGTTGGTGCCGACGTCGACGAGGAGCTGCACGTCGTCGCTGCGGTGCGGACCCTCGGCGAGGATGGCCGCGGCGGCATCCGCCCCGACGTGCCCGGCGATGCACGGGAGTAGGTGCAGGCGGGCCCGGCGGCAGCCGACGGCGATGTCGGTGGCCCGGGCGTCGACCGGCAGGTCGGTGGCGAGCGCGAACGGCGCCGTGCCGAGCGGCGTCGGATCGATCCCGAGGAGGAGGTGGTGCATGATCGGGTTGCCCACGGCGACCAGGTCGAGCAGGTCGTCCCGCTCGACGCCGGCCTGGGAGGTGAGCTCGCCGACCAGCTCGTCGACGGCCTGCTGCACAGCGTCCGTCAGCTGCTCCCGTCCGCCGGGGTTCATCATCACGTAGGAAACCCGGCTCATCAGGTCCTCACCGAACCGGATCTGGGGGTTCATGGCCCCGGCCGTCGCCAGAACCTCGCCGCTGGCCAGCTCGCAGAGGTGGCCAGCGATAGTCGTCGAGCCCACGTCGACGGCGACGCCGTACACGCGGTCGACGAAGCCGGGCCACACCGCGGTGATCGCGCTGCCGGCGTGGACCGCGACCGTGACGGCGCGCCGGCCGTCGGCGAGGGCCGGCTGCAGGTCGGCCAACACGCCCGTGTCGACCGTCAGCGCCCGTGAGCGACCACTGCTCGTCCAGGGCGTCGAGCAGGAGCTGCAGATCGCTACGTCCTCCACCGAGGTCGGCGACGGCCACCTCGACGTAGTGCAGTTGGACCACGGGGTCGACGACCAGTCCCTCGAGATCGACGGACTTGCGCACCACCGGCCGGTGGACCTGGCTCTCCGGTGGGACGTCGAGCACGACGTCGCCGAGGATCTGGGTCGGCGCAGCCGAGCCGGCTGCCGATCTCCAGCGGTCGGCGGCCGTGGTACTCGTGCTCGGTCGAGCCCGGAGACGACAGGTGGTCGGGCGAGGAGGTGAGCGCGTGCTTGGCGAACTCGCCGAAGGCCGGCCGCACCTGGCACCGGCCGCAGATGCCCCGTCCGCCGCAGACGGAGTCGAGGTCGACACCGAAGCGGCGGGCGGCATCCAGGACGGTGGTGCCCGCGGGCACGTGCCCACGCTGTCCAGACGGCACGAAGACTGCTGTGGGTTCTGTCATCGTGGGGTCACGGTGCCGACTCGCTTTCCGGATCCCAACCCCCGGCGGCGATCAACGAGCGCAGGCGTTCGGGCGAGAAGGCGGCGTCGAGACGTGCGGCTTCGGTGCGTGCCGCGACGAGCGGGTCGCCATCGATGGGGAAGGAGCGGCGCCTCCACTCCGCCACGTGCTCGCTCGCCGTCTTCTTGCCGGCGATCCGCGTGGCGCGCTCGACGGCCCGCTGGAACCGGGCCGGGAGGAGCACCTGATGGCGCTCGTCACCGACGCGGGCGTTGACCTGGGCGGGGATGTCCCGCCACGAGATCACCACCAGCTCGGCCCGGTTACGGGGCATGGCGCTCCTCCTCTGCGGGGCTCGTCCCGCATCGCGGGACGCGACTGTATCGTGGCACGCCCTGGCGAAGCGTCGAGCCGGTGACCGCCACACCACCGCCACCGGAATCGTGCGTGAACCACGGGCGCCATGTCACGGGGGCGTCGCCGGACGGGTTACCGTGCGGCCCGCAGCATGCAATGAGAAGGGGAGGACTGCGATGCGTGCATCACGTCAGAGGATGCGTGCCTTCGGCGCGCTCGATGGTGGCCGCGGGACTGCTGGCCGCCGGATGCGGGAGTGACGACGACTCCGGTGGTGCGGACACCACGGCAGCCGCCGCCACGGAGACCTCCGCCGCCGGCAGCGACACGACCGCGGCTGGAGGGGACACCACCGCAGCCGCCAGCGGTGATCTGGCCGCCCTCGCCGACGCTGCCACCGAGGAGGGCAAGGTCAACCTGATCGCCCTGCCCGACACGTGGGCCAACTACAAGGGCGTCCTCCAGAGCTTCCGCGACAAGTACCCGGGCATCGAGAACCCGGTGGCGACGCCTGACGCCTCGTCGGCCGACGAGATCACCGCGGTCAAGACTCTGGCGGGTCAAGCCGACATGCCCGACTCCATCGACGTCGGTCCTCCGTTCGCGATCCAGGCCATAGACGAGGGTCTTTGGGAGCCGTATCAGGCGAGCACTTGGGACGAGATCCCTGACGCTTTGAAGGACCCCGACGGCAACTGGGTCGGTGCGTACTACGGGATCATCGCCATTGGCACCAACACGACCATCGTGGACAACCCGCCGAAGACCATCGCCGACCTGACGAACGCAGACTACAAGGGTCAGGTCTTCCTCAATGACGATCCTCGGGAGGCCGGCGCGGCCTTCGCGGGCGTGATGGCGGCCTCTCTCGCCAATGGAGGCAGCTTCGACGACATCATGCCTGGCATCCAGTTCTTCGCCGATCTCAAGAAGTCGGGCAACTTCGTCCCCGGCGACGTCACCCCGGCCACGATCCTGGCCGGCGAGACGCCGATCGTTCTGGACTGGACCTACAACTGGCCTGGCCTCCAGCCCCAACTTGACGAGGCGGGCATCACCTCCGAGGTGGTGGTCCCGACCGACGGGGTCTATGGGTCGTACTACGCGCAGGGTGTCGTAAAGGACTCGCCTCACCCCAACGCCGGCAAGCTGTGGGTGGAGCACATCCTGTCCGACGAAGGCGCGCTCGGTTCCTCGAGGGCGGCGCGATCCCGGCCCGGTACGCCGCGCTCCTGGAGTCCGGCAAGGTGAGCGAGGAGATCTCGGCGAACCTGCCCGACGCGGAGCTCATCCAGTCGATCGGCTTCCCGACCCAGGAGCAGATCGACAAGGCCAACGAGGCGCTGGTCGCGAACTGGGGCCCCATGGTTGCCGACGCCTAGCGGCTCGTCGATCCCCATGACGGTCCCGTCCGTCGCCGTCGAGGACGACGCCGTCGAATCTGCCGCGGGCGGCCACCCCAAGCAGGGGGCCGCCCACCGGCGGAACCTCGCGTGGCTGGGCCTGCTCCCGTTCTTCGCCTACCTCGCCATCTTTCTCGTCTGGCCGACGATCACGGTGTTCACCCAGGCGCTGCAGGGGGAGAACGGGGCCACGACCTCTGCGCTGACCGAGGCCGTCACCGGGCAGTATCAAGAGGCGTTCATCGCGTCGCTCAGGCTGTCGTTCGTGACGGCGCTGCTCGGCGCTGTCATCGGTGTTCTGTTGGCGTATGCCGCGGCGACACTGCGGCGGCCGAAATGGCTCCGCAGCGGAGTCACCGCGTTCAGTGGGGTTGCCGCCAACTTCGGCGGCATCCCGTTGGCGTTCGCGTTCATCGCCGCACTTGGCACCCAAGGTCTGATGACCAAGATTCTCAAGTCGAGTGGGCTCGACCTCCAAGCCCACGGGCTCACCGTCCGCTCGTTCTGGGGCCTTGTCATCGTGTACCTGTACTTCCAGATCCCGCTCATGGTGCTGGTCACCTTCCCCGCCATCGACGGGTTAAAGCCCGCCTGGCGGGAGGCGGCGGCGAACCTCGGCGCTCGGTCATGGACCTACTGGCGCCGCGGTCGGGATCCCAGTCCTGGCTCCGGCCATCCTCGGTGGATTCCTGCTGCTGTTCGCCAACGCGTTCAGCGCCTACGCCACCGCGTACGCGCTCACCGGCGGCAGTTCGAACCTGGTGACGATCCAGATCCGCTTCTTCCTCCAGGGCAACACCATCACGGGGAAAGGACAGCTCGGGTACGCGCTGGCTGCGTGGATGATCATCATCATGGGCGTGTCGATGACCGGCTACCTGTTGCTGCGGAGGAAGGCCGAGCGATGGCGGCGAGCGTGACCGCCCGCCGGCGCAAGCCTGGCCAGGCACGGCCGCCGGTGGTGTCGGTCATCGTGCTGCTGGCCTGCGCGGTGTACTTCATCCTCCCCCTGCTGGCCATGGCCCGCTTCGCCTTCCAGCGGGTGCCGATGGTCCGGTTCAACTTCTCCACGCTGTTCGACCGTTGGACGCTCGACAGCCTCAGCAACGCGTTCTCCGACCCGCTATTCGGGTCCGCGCTCACGCTCAGCCTCAAGTTGGCCGTCGGGGCGATCCTGGTCACGCTTGGGATCCTCCTGCCGACCGCGCTCTGGGTCCATCTGCGGGTCCCGAGAGCGAGACCGCTGGTGGAGATCCTGAGCGTGCTGCCCTACGTCGTGCCCCCCATCGCGCTCGTGGTCGGCGTGGCGGGCACGTTCCGGGAGACGGCGCCGTGGTTCTTGAGCTCGGACCTGTCGCTGATCCCCTTCTACTCGGTGTTGGCCATGCCGTTCACCTACCGCGCCCTCGACGCCGGCATCCGGGCCATCGACCTGCGGACCCTGGTCGACGCGTCCCGCAGCCTCGGCGCGGGGTGGCTCACGACGCTGTTCCGCGTGCTGATCCCCAATCTGACGTCCGCCATCGTCGGCTCGGCGTTCCTGACCGCCACGGTCGTGCTGGGCGAGTTCACCATCGCGCTCGCTGCTGCTCAAGCGGACGCTGCCCACCTACCTCGTGCTGTACCAGAACCAGGAGCCGCAGGGCGGCATGGCCCTCGCCCTGGTGGTCTTCCTTGCCACCGCGTTGCTGCTGGCGCTGTTCATCGCCGTCACCCGCCGGCCCGGGCGGGGTGCGGCCTCGACCGCGGTCTACTAGGAGCGCCATGGCCACCTTGTCCTTCGAAGGCGTGCGCAAGGCGTTCGGGCCGACGGTCGCCCTCGACCACTTCGACCTGGAGGTCGAGGCGGGCGAGCTCGTCAGCCTGCTGGGCCCGAGCGGCTGCGGGAAGACCACCGCGCTGCGCATCGTCGCCGGCTTCGAGTGGCCCGATCGGGAGCGGTGCGCGTCGACGGTGTCGACCAGTCCGACACGCCGCCCAACAAGCGCCACATGGGGATGGTGTTCCAGAGCTACAGCCTGTTCCCCAACCTCAACGTCACCAACAACGTGGCCTTCGGGCTGCGCACCCGCGGCATCGGCAAGGCGGACCGCACCGAGCGGGTGGGCGAGATGCTGGATCTGGTCCAGCTGCAGGACTTCTCCGGCCGCTACCCGCACCAGCTCTCGGGCGGTCAGCAGCAGCGGGTGGCACTGGCCCGGGCGCTGGCGATCTCGCCGAGCGTGCTGCTCCTCGACGAGCCACTCTCAGCGCTGGACGCCAAGGTCCGGCTGCTGCTGCGGGACGAGATCCGCCGCATCCAGACCGAGCTCGGCATCACGACGCTGTTCGTCACGCACGACCAGGAGGAGGCGCTCGGCATCTCGGATCGCATCGGCGTGATGTCGGGCGGGCGGCTCGAACAACTCGGGTCGCCGACCGAGATCTATCGCAACCCGGCCAGCGCCTTCGTGGCCCGCTTCGTCGGGAGCATGAACGAGTTGCCGGCCACCATCACGGGCCCGGACCGCGCCGAGGTGGCCGGCGTCACGGTGGCCACGCCGGCCGCGGGGCGCTTCGCCCTCGGGCAGGAGGTGCTCCTCCTCGTGCGGCCGGAGGACGTCGAGGTCAGCCCGCTGGCCCCGGCCAACGGCGGTGCCGGCGACCACCAGGGGCTGGTCGGCACGGTGTCGGGCCAGACGTTCGCCGGCGCGGCCACGCTCGTCCATGTACGTGTCGATCTGCTCGACATCTTGATCTCGGCCCACGGCACCAGCACGCGGGCGGCCGAGCTGGTGGCGGGGTCGAGGGTGGCGGTGACGGTGGATGGCGCCCGCGCCCTGTGCGAGTCGCCGGAGGCGGTCCCCACCGTCGAGGTCGAGGCCTGACGGCTGGCGCCGTGGAGTACCGCACGCTCGGCCGCACCGGCATGCACGTGAGCACGTTCTGCCTCGGGACGATGGTGCTCGGGGCGTGGGGCAACCGTGACGAGGACGAGTGCCAGGCGATCATCCACACCGCGCTCGACGCCGGCGTCAATTTCATCGACACCGCGGACATGTACGCGTTCGGGGAGTCGGAGGAGATCGTGGGGCGGGCGCTGCGCGGCCGGCGTGACTCGGTCATCCTGGCGACCAAGTTCTTCAACGCCATGGGCGAGGATGCGAACCATCGTGGCGCCTCGCGCCGCTGGATCGTGCGGGCCGTCGAGGACAGCCTGCGGCGCCTCGAGACCGACTGGATCGACCTGTACCAGGTGCACCGCCCCGATCCCGACACTGATCTCGACGAGACCCTCGGTACCCTGTCCGACCTGGTGCACGCCGGGAAGATCCGGGCGTTCGGGACGTCGACGTTCCCGGCCGAACTGCTGGTCGAAGCGCAGTGGATGGCCGACCGGCGGGGTCACGTCCTGCCGTCGACCGAACAGCCGCCGTACTCCCTCTTCGCTCGCGGCATCGAGCGGGCGGTGCTGCCGACGTGCCAGCGATACGGGCTCGGCGTGCTCGTGTGGGCGCCGCTCAACGGCGGGTGGCTGACGGGCCAGTACCGCGACGGGCACGCGCCGCCGTCGTCGAGGGCGGCGCGCGAGCCGGACCACTTCGACTTCGGCGGGACGGTCCACGAGCGGAAAATGGCGCTGGTCGAGGATCTGCTCCAGATCGCCGACGAAGCGGGGCTGCGACTGGTCGACCTGGCGCACGCGTTCGTGCTCGCGCACCCGGCTGTGACCTCGGCCATCGTCGGGCCCCGCACGCTCGGTCAGCTCGAGGATGCTCTCGCCGGGGCCGGCACGCAGGTCCCCGGCGACGTGTGGGATCGCGTGGACGCCGTGGTCCCGCCCGGCCTCACGCTCAATCCGTACGACGACGGCTACGAACCGCCGGACCTCGGCGACGCTGCCCGGCGCCGCCGCCGCTGACAGCCACCGTCAGCGATGCGGAAGCGCCGGTGGGCCGGCCTCGCCCCCGGCCGCTTGGCGGCGCTGCCACGCCAGGCCGGCCAGCGCCTCGAACACCACCCGGTGGGCGTTGTTCACTGTCGTGTCGCTCACGTCGTAGGGCGGCGCCACCTCGACCACGTCGAGGGCGACCACGTTGGTGCGCATGGCCAGGGCCCGCACGGTGCGCAGAAGGTCGGCGGGGTTGAGCCCGCCGGGCTCGGGCGTGCCGGTGCCCGGCGCGAAGCCAGGATCGAGCACGTCGATGTCAACGCTGACGTAGAGGTGCTCCGCCCCGTCGAGGGCCTCGGCCACCGCGTCCTCGATGACCGCGGCCATCCCCCGCTCCCACACCTCGTGCATGAGGTGCCATCGCATGCCCTGGGTCTGCATCCACTCGAACGTGTCCTGCGGTGGCCAGTAGCCGCGCAGGCCGACCTGCACGAAGTTGCGGCCCAGGACCGCGCCGGACTCGATGAGCCGCCGCATGGGAGTGCCGTGCGAGGCCAGATTGCCGTCGACGATGTCGGCCGTGTCGGCATGGGCGTCGAAGTGGACGATGCCGACGTTGCCGAAGCCGAAGTGGTCGGCCACCGCGGTCGCCGCCGGCCAGGTGATGGAGTGGTCACCGCCGAGGATGACGGGGATGATCCCCCGGCTAGCGATCTCGCCGACCCGGGCGCGGATGTTGGCGTGGCTGGCTTCGGTCTGCCCGTGGGGGCAATGGGCGTCGCCGAAGTCCACCACCTCCAACCAGTCGAAGATCTCGATGCCGAGGTCCAAGTGGTAGGTCCCGGGCTCGTACGCCAGGGCGCGGATCGCCCGCGGTCCGAAGCGGGCGCCAGGGCGGTTCGTGGTGCTGACGTCGAATGGTGCGCCGACGATGGCGACGTCCGGTTGCCAGGTGTCGAGCTGCTCGGGCTCGGACAGGAACGGGCGGTGGCCGAACGTGACCAGGCCCGCGTGCGCCAGGTCGAGCTGGTCCTGCAAACCGGGAGGGATGTCGCGCTGGGGTTCGGTCACGATGCGGACAGTGTCACTCGTCGACCGTGTCGAGGAAGGCCTCGACGTTGTCGTCCTCGCCACCGTCGACAACGTCCAGGAAGGCCCCCACGTTGTCGTCCTCGCCGCCGACCAACCAGACGAACGCCTGGTCGGTGTCGTCGTCCTCCCACGGCAGGACGCCTTCGACCGAGTAGCGGTCCACGGTGATGTCGGGGTCGTCGGGCTCGACCGGAGCGACGACCGCCAGCTCCACCTCCCAGTCCGGCGGGTAGTCCCGCAGGATGTCGATCAGCTGGGTGATGCGCATCGGCTGTTCTTCCCGTGTGACGGCTCGCTCTCTGACGGCATGGGACTCACAGCTCGCTGTCCCCGAGCCACGCCTCGGCCTGCTCGAGCAGGTAGAGGCTGACCCTGCGGCACTTGTCGAGCGTGTCACAGAGCACGTCTTCACCCAGGTAGACCTGGGCGAGCGAGACGTTGACGCGGGCGACGATGGAGAGGCTGCGCTCCGGAGCGTCGGTCACCGAGGGGATGGTGTCGATGGCAGCCACCTCGATCGGGAGCGACACGCCCCCGATGCCGGCGACCTCGGTCGCCAGCACGAGGAGGTCGGGGGGCTCGGGCAGGGGCGGGAGCATCCAGGTGAAGTGCAGGGGGAAGGAGAAGCCGTCCGGCGGTTCGTCGTCGTGGTCGTCCTCGGCGGCCATGGCGTCCTCGAACCCGAGGAGGGCGCGTGGGTCGATGTCGAGCGCCAGGTGCAGGTCGATGGGCCCCTGGCAGGCCTCCTCGGGGTGGAGATCGACCTCCCAGGTCTGGCGCAGCGAGTACGTCTCGACGAAGTGGCGCTCGTCGTGGACGTGGAAGCCATGCCCGATGGCATGGTCCTTCAGGTCGGACACGAACCCGGCCACGTCGATGACTGCCACGCGGTCCCCTCTCTCCTCCGGTTCGGTTCGTCGGTGGTCGGGCCCCAGCCTGCCACTACCGTGAGGGGTCGTGGCGCGGGGGAGTGGCGAACCGACGGGGTCGGCCGCCGCAGCCCTCCTCGACGAGACGGCGGCCGCCATCCGCGCCGCCCTGGGATCGTTGGACGACTGGGGGCTCGCGGGTACCCGAGCCGGCCAGCACCACTCGGACCTGGCCGCCGACGCCGCCGCGCTGGTTGTGCTGGAGCGGGGTGGCGCGGGGGTGCTGTCGGAGGAGAGCGGCTTGCGGAACGCGGATCGGCCGCTGCTCGTGGTGGTCGATCCGCTGGACGGATCCACCAACGCCGCCCACGGCATCCCGTGGTTCGCGACGTCGTTGTGCGCGCTCGATGAGCAGGGACCGCTGGCCGCTCTCGTGATCAACGTCGTGACCGGTGACCGCTTCGAGGCCCGGCGGGGTGAGGGGGCCATGCGCAACGGCTCGCCCATCACACCGTCCAGATGCGCAACGGTCGGGGACGCGCTCGTCGGCCTGTCCGGCTTCCCGCCGCGGTGGCTCGGCTGGCGGCAGTACCGGGCGCTGGGGGCGGCGGCGCTCGACCTGTGCGCGGTGGCCTGCGGGGTGCTGGACGGCTACATCGACTGCAGCCGCAACGCGCACGGCGTCTGGGACTTCCTGGGCGGGATGTTGATCTGCCGGGAGGCCGGCGCGCACGTCGTCGACGCGTTCTCCCGGGACCTCGTGCTGCGCGACGCCACCGAGAAGCGCACGCCGGTCGCCGCGGCGACGTCGTCGTTGCTGACCGAGCTCGTGGAGGCGCGGGTGTCGTTCTGAGCTGCTGCTCAGGCCACGGCCTCCACCAACGTGACGACGGCCAGCAGCGCGAACACGATGCTGGCGCCGGTCCGCACGGTCCGCACCGGGATCCGCTTGAGGATGGCGGAGCCACTGGCCGCGGCGATGGCCGCCACGGTCCAGAGCGCCAGCAGCCCACCGAAGAACACCGGCACCGGCTGGCCGCTGGAGGCGGCGAGGCTGGCGATGGTGAGCTGGGTCAGGTCACCGATCTCGGCCAGGAGCAGAGTTGTGAACGCGATGCCGCAGATGCGTACCGGCGAGGTGGCCGCGTGGAGGTGCAGCTGTTCCTCTTCCTCGTCCGGGTCGACCGGCTCGCCGCGCTGACGCCACAGGACGATCGCCCCGACCGCGAAGAGCACCGCGACCACGGCCTTGACCGGCCGGTCCGGCAAGCGGTTCAGCAGGTCGCCGGCGATCACGGCGATCGTCACGTGGACGAGGAACGCTGCCGCGGCGCCCAGCCACACCCAGAACGCCCGTCGGTAGGTCGTGGTGAGCACGAGCGTGGCCACCATCGTCTTGTCGGGCAGCTCGGCCAGGAACACGGCCACGAACGTCGCCACGAACCGGCCGAGCATCGCCGCAGGTCTAGCCCGTGGGCGGGTTGCGGCCCTCGTCCAGCCGTCGTCGTCCGCGGTCCGGCGTTGTCGGGTCGTTCCAGCCGGGCGCGTTCGCCTCTCGTGCCGGTTTCCGCAATCTGGCGTGCATGCTTGCGGATGGAACATCTTCGGCCGCGCCGCGGACCCCCGGCAGTAGGCTTTCCGCTTCCCGGGCGGACCTCTCGTCCGCGTCGGGCGCTTAGCTCAGCTGGCTAGAGCACCTCCCTTACAAGGAGGGGGTCGGGGGTTCGAGCCCCTCAGCGCCCACCAACGCAGGTAGATACCGCTAGGTGGCTGCTACTGCTGGGGACCGCACCGCTCTCTCAATCTCTAACTAGGGGCGGATCATGGCGGCAGCGACCGGCGGCCGGTCGAAGGTAAAGCGCTCATCGGCGAACTTGGGCGCTGGTAGCGCCTGTCCCTCGAGGCCCAGAACAAGAGCGCTCGCACCATCGGGCCGCACAGCGAGCAGGGTGAGAGTGAGACGGTCGGTCACCATCGGCTTCAACGGGTGAGCCCGACAGGGCCGTCCTCCCGGTGGTCGAGCCCGGCACGGTCGGCAAGCTCACGACTCTCGGACCGGGCCCCTGCACCTGCTGCAAACCGTCGGCGTACTCGATCACGAGCTGCTCGACGCCGGTCACCGGGTTCGTACCGGCGTGACGGCAACGATGGCGGACCTATCGTCTGGCATGGGTCAGCACCTCTCTCACGAGGTGTTGCCTCGGGCCGGGCGGTGGTTGCACACCGCTCGGCCGCTCTGTGCGGCTGGCCCGTCTCCTCCTCATGGCAACGCGCCCGGGCTCGGACGCCGAGTACGGCACAGGCGACCGTGCCCGACCGGGGGGTCGAACTCGAGCGGCGTGCTGAGCGGGATTAGGCTGCCTGCACGGTGAACGGACGCCGGAGGCGAGGTTTCCGGCGGCAGAGGAGGGCTCGATGAGGCGACTCAAGCTTGCGGTCTTTGGTGCCGTAGCCCTGGTGATCGCGACCGCCGCTCCGGCGGGCGCCATCACGTACGGCCAGCCCGACGCCGGCGAGCACCCGTACGTCGGCTTCATGATCTTCTTCGACCCGGGCGAGCCGGGCTGGTTCAGCTGCAGCGGGACGCTGCTCGACGCCAGCACGTTCCTGACGGCTGCCCATTGCACGTACGGCATCGGGACGAAGGGCCAGGTCAGCCCGGGCACGAGTGGTGGGACCGACGTGTGGGTCACGTTCCAGGAGCAGGAGGTCCTGAAGGGCTGGCCGGCCCGGGCTGACTACCCCACAGAAGAGGCGCTGTACGCGGCGCGCAGCTCGTGGCTCAACCAGAACAGCGCGTACACGCGCGGCACGGCGTATCCGCATCCCGACTACGACAACTTCGCCGACTTCCCGGTCAACCATGACGTCGGTGTGGTCGAGTTGAAGCACGCCACGCGGATGAGCAGGTACGGGCGACTGGCTGCGCTCGGCACGGCCGAGCAGCTCGTCGCAACCGCCGCACCGAACGACGCTCTCGTCGAGACGGTCGGCTATGGAATCCAGGCCATCCAGCCGAGGCCGATGGACATCGAGTCGCGCTTCAAGTCGACCTCGCGCATCGTCGAGCTCAACGGCAACCAGTCCGCCGGCGGCAACCTGCACACGCTCAACAACCCGAGCGACGTCGGCGGCCGCGGCGGCTCGTGCTTCGGCGACTCGGGCGGACCGGTCTTCGTCAACAACACGAACCGGGTCGTCGCGGTGGTGTCGTACGGCCCCAGTGCCACGTGCCACGGCGCTGACTACTCCTGGCGGGTTGACACCGCGGCCGCCCAGACCTTCGTCAACCGCTTCCTCGGCTGACGGTCTTGCCGGGAGGACACCAGCTAGGCGGGCGGGCGCCCCGCTGCCGAGCAGGCCACCCCCTGGGTTCCCAGATCGACCATTCGCGAACTACTAGATGGCCTGCGTTTCGACCAGGGCCATGAGTTGCTCCCACTTCTCGCGTTCATCCTCAGGGGCATCCGCAGACCGAACGGTCGCCGACACGCGCGCCGTGCCATCGAGCGTTCATCGTGAGGTGAAGCACGCGGTGCTCGCGGTGCAAGGTCAGCGTCTCGTGGTCGTCGTGAGCCTCGTAGACGGTGCCGTGCAGTGTCCAGAGCAGTTCGCCCGAGGCTGTGCGGCGCAGATAGTCGTCCAGGTCCGGTCGCCGGGAGACGTCCACGATGCGCACGTTACGTCACCCGAACGTGGGCCCTGCTCGAAAACCTCCATCACAGTCTGTGGGCCCCGTCGGCGGTTCGAGCCCCTCAGCGCGCACCACCCGCTGACAGGCACGCATGGGACAGATGGGCAGGGGTGTGATGCTGGGGACATGGCACATGTGAATGGGATCGGCGGCTTCTTCTTCAAGGCCCAGGATCCCGACCTGCTGAACGGCTGGTACGCGGATCACCTCGGGATCCTGGCGCCACCGCAGAGCTACGACGCGGCGGTCTGGGAGCAGGCGGCCGGGCCCACCGTCTTCGCGCCGTTCGGCCCCGAGCAGGCGGAGAGCCCATACCTGGGCGCGCACGGCTGGGGCATCAACCTGCGCGTCGACGATCTCGACGCGGTCGTCGATCAGCTCCGGCAGAGTGGCATCGAGGTGACGGTCGACGCCGAGATCTACCCGAACGGCCGCTTTGCTCAGCTCAGCGACCCGGAGGGCAATGCCGTGCAGCTGTGGGAGCCGCTCCCGCGGTGAGCTCGTCCTGGCGCGAGAGAAGGAGGGGGCCCGCGGGCTCGAGCCTTCAGCGCCGACCGATCTGATCCGAGGTATGCGGTACCGTCGGCCGGTCGCGCTTGGCGCGGTCGAGCGAGCGGGGTTTGCCGTGGGGAAGAACCGACCTGGGTGGAGGCAGGTGGGGGTGCTTCGCCTCGAGCCCACGCGCTCGGGGGCCACCGTTGGGTGCATCTTCATGGCGGTCCTGGCCCTCGCGGTGGTCGTCGCCGCGCTCGTCTATCGCACTGACTCGTGGCCGGAGGCGTGGCGCCCTGACGAACCCGTGACTGACCGGGTCCCGCTGATCGTCGCCGGGGTAGCCGCTTTCCTCGCGTTCCTCTTCCTGATCGGCGCGATCACCAACGGCCGTCGGTGGCGCACGTCCCGCACCGTGGAGCGACTGTCTGATGACCCCGCTCTCCTGCAGTTCTTGCCCGACACGGCCGCGTCGCTCCCCACGCCGCGCGGGCAGTCGTGCCTCCCCTCGACGTGACGTTCGTGAAGGCGGGGAAGCTGCCCAAGGTGCGCGTGAAGCTCCAACGGGTCTCGGCCGGCCGCAACGTGATCGGACGGCCACCCCTGCAGATCGCCTACCTGCGCCTGTTCGAGAACCAACCCCGCATCCGGACCTTCGTCGAGGGGGCGTGGCGCGAGTTCGGCTACGTCTACTTCCTGCGCAGCGCGGCATCGGTGACGCCGGCCGAGCTGCGGTCGGCGCGGGACGCCGGCGACGTGTCGGCCATGTTCATCGCCTCCCGGGAGCGGCTCCTGGCAGAGTGCGGACGACGAGCCGGCCACGTCGAGCCGAAGGGCCGCGTCCGTTACTCGAACGTTGGTCATGCAACCATCCGCATCCGGGACCGATACGGCAGCTACCCGCTGTGCCCGCTCCTGTGCCACGGAGGGTTCTGGAAGGCGGCCGTCGACACGTTGCTCGAACGCGTCGATCTCGTCGTCCTCGATCTGTCCGGCTTCCGGCCGGAGAACGCCGGCACCCGCTACGAGCTTCAGCGTGTCGTCGACCGGTTCCCGATCGAGCGTGTGGTGTTCCTCGTCGACCCCCAGAGCAACCAGCGATTCCTGACTACGCAGATCCACGAGGCGTGGTCGCTCATGGCCCATGGCTCGCCGAACGCCGTTGCCGTGCCGAAGCAGGCGCTGGTCGCCGTGACGGACTACTTCTACGCTGAGAGCTCGATGCAGTCCGATTCCAGCCATACGAACACCCGGCTCATGGCGCGGCGTGCGGAGACACGCCGAGTCGCGGCTGCTGCTCAGGACCGCGTCGAACACGCCCAGAGCGCGACCACGGTGACGGCCTGACCGTTCGCCAGCGTGGCACTCGTGCGATGAGTTCCGCATGGTCCCGTCGTCACTGACGGCACCGACGCGCACCAGGAAGGGTCACATCATGCCGACGACCAACATCACGACCATCCGCACGGTCGCCATCCCCGCCGCCGATCAGGACCGTAGCTCGGCCTTCTTCGTCGAGAAGCTGGGGTTCGAGAAGCAGATGGACGCCGAGCTCAGCGAAGGCTTCCGCTGGATCGAGGTGGCGGCGCCGGGCTCGCCGGTCTCCGTCGCCATCGTGGCCGCGGGGGATGAGCTGCCGGCCGGCGTCGACACGGGCATCCGCTTCGTCACCACGGACGCCACCGCCGAGCACGCGTCGATGACGGAGCAGGGCGTCGACGTCGGCGAGCTGCTGGCCTGGCCCGGCGTGCCGCTGATGTTCTCGTTCAAGGACATCGACGGCAACACCTTCTACCTCTCCGAACCGGGCTGACCGAGTGAAGAGAGGGCGTCAGAGGCAGCGTGCCGCGACCTCGAGGAACACCGCTCCCGCGTCGCCCTCGAAGTCGCGAAGGTTGGCAAGCCCGGTCGACACCCGTTCGATGAAACCCCACTGCCAGACCGGCTCGGGATCGATCTCGGCCCATGCAGCTAACTGCTCGGCGCGCCGGCGCACCAGCCTCGGCGTGTCGCCCGCCAGCAGCGGTTCGTTGTACTCCCGCATCGGCACGCTCAGATCGTGCGCGCGCGTCGACCGGAGTCCCTCGGGGTCGACGAACTTGAACGCCCGGCCTCCGGCCGAGAGCGTGTTCCAGCCGTGGGCGTCGCCGTGCACCAGGACGGACGCTGAGGGGTCGAAGGCCGATGCTCGTTCCTCGCAGTAGACGAACGCCCGGTCGATCACCTCCTGCGGACACGGGTGACCGAGTCTCTCCCACGTCGCCGTGATGTGGCCGGCCAGCCACTCGGCCTGATCCGCCTCGGTGGGCAGGTCGCAGTCATCGGCCACTGGTCGCCAGAACGAGCGGAGCGTGGCGACGATCGCCTCCAGCACGCCGACCACCGGGACCTCCAGGTCGTGGAGGTTCGGTCCGAGCCGTTCCAGGAGCATGGACGGCGTGCCCGCGTCGTATCGGAGGAGTTCGGCGCACCCCTCGCCGGCCGCGAGCTCGTGTACCAGGACGCTCCGGCGGAAGAGCTCCGCGTCCTTCGGATCGAGCGTCATAGCGATCTTGAGGACGCATTCCCGACCGGAGCCGTCGTGCGCGGCCAGGACGAGGGACGCCGTTCCACCCGGGAAGGGGTCTCCGAGGTCGAGATCCCATCGCCCGGCGAGGTCGGCCACGATCTCGGGCAACCCGTCCAGCCAACGCTGCCCGGCAGCCCCGCTTGCCGTCGCCCGCTGCCGGACGAGCTCGGGGACGGCGACGGGCGAGATCACGGCCGCGGTCCTACCGCACGCGGGTCATGGTCATCGTCTGGTTGACAGCGGCTAATCGTTCGTGTCTACTAACGGTTAGTGACAGCTAACGATCATGCGGAGGCGCTCAAGGTGCTGGGCGACGACACCAGGCGGCTCATCGTCGAGCGGTTGGCCGAAGGGCCGCTGCCGGTCGGCGTGCTCGCCCGCGACCTGCCCGTGAGCCGATCGGCGGTCTCCCAGCACCTGAAGGTGCTGAAGGACGCGCACCTCGTGATCGACCGCGCCGAGGGCACGCGCCGCGTGTATCAGCTCGACCACGCGGGTCTCGAGCTCCTGCGTAGTTACCTCGATGTGCTCTGGGCCCGCGCCCTCGAAGGTTTCCAGGCGGCGGCCGCCGAGCCCGGTTCAACTGCGGCCCGTACCGCCGCTCCCGGCCGCCCGCGAAGGAAGGGACAAGGATGATCGATCAGTACGCGACCAGCGTCCGGCGTTCCGTCGAGGTCGACGCGGCCGTCGACCGGGCCTTCGAGGTCTTCGTCCACATGACGGCGTGGTGGCCACGCGAGCACCGGGTGGTGGACGCCGATCTTCGCGACGTGGTCATAGAGCCCGCCGAAGGGGGACGGTGCTACCAGGTCGGGGTCGACGGCACGGAGTGCGAGTGGGGCCGGGTGCAGACGTGGGACCCGCCTCGCCGGCTCCAGATCGCGTGGCACCTGGATCGCCGCTTCGAGTTCGATCCCGATCCGGACCGGGCCAGTGAGGTCGACGTCACGTTCACGCCCGTCAGTGCCGACCGCACCCGCGTTGACCTCGAGCACCGGGCGTTCGACCGCCACGGCCCAGACGGCGACGCCATCCGGACCTCGGTCGGCGGCTCCGACGGTTGGGGCTACATCCTCGAGTGCTACCGGGCTGCCCTACCAGCCGCCTGACCATCGCCCGCAAACTCTGACCGCGCCGGCCACGGCCGCGAACCGCCCGTGGTCGTGTTAGACCGCTGCCATGACGACCCTTCGTGAGATGTGGGCAGCGGGACAACCGACGCTGGGCGGCTGGTTGGGCATCCCGTCGCCGATCACAGCCGAGGCCGCGGCTCGGGCCGGCTTCGACTACGTGTGCGTGGACAACCAGCACGGCGTCGTGGAGTACTCGGCCGCCTCCGCAATGGTGCAGGGCATCCTGCTCGGCGGCTCCCGGCCGGTCTCCCGGGTCCCCTGGAACGAGCCCGGCATCATCGGCAAGCTCCTCGACGCCGGCGTCGAGGGGATCATCGTCCCCATGGTCAACTCGGCCGAGGAGGCCGCAGCCGTCGTGCAAGCCTGCCGGTACGCGCCGGTCGGCGCCCGCAGCTTCGGGCCGATCCTGGCGGGTCTGCGGAACGGCTCGTATGCGAAGGAGGCCAACGACACCGTGGCCACCATTCCCATGGTCGAGACCGTGCAGGCGCTCCAACACCTGGACGACATCGTGTCCGTCCCCGGGGTCGATGCGGTCTACGTCGGACCGGCCGATCTCTCGCTCAGCCTCGGGCTGCCGCCTGGCAACAACGACGACCGATCCGAGTTCACCGAGGCGCTGGAGGCCATCGTGGCCGGGTGCCGGCGCCACGGCGTGGTGCCGGGCATCCACGCCTCGGGCGCGCTGGCCGATCGGCGCCTGGAGCAGGGCTTCCTCATGGTGACCGTCTCCAACGATCTGCTCTCGATGCGGACCCGCATGGCCGACGAGCTGGCACAAGGGCGGGGCGCCGCCGAAGCTGCTGCCACGGCACCGGCGACGAAAGCCGTCTACTGACTGGCCGCGGTCAGCCGGCGGGGGTGCGGGGCGGCGGGAACCTGGCGGGCAGGCCCTTCGCCGCGAGCTGGAAGAGGGGGAAGCTGCCGGGGAGCCCGCGCAGCCGGTACTGACCGATGCTGCGGAAGCGCACCTCGCTCGGCCCGAGGCTACGGGCCGCCTCGCGCGTATCGCCCGAGACGAGGATCTGCCCGCCGTGCGCGGCGCCGCAGATGCGCGAGGCGACGTGGACCGCCAGGCCGATGTAGTTGTCGTCCGTCTTGGTGGGGTAGCCGCTGTGGATGCCGGCCCGCACCCGGACGTCGACCCCGCCGGGCCATGAGCACTCCCGCAGCTCCCGCTGCACCGCGATGGCGGCGTCGATGGCAGCCGTGGGCTGCTCGAACGCGGCGAAGAACTCATCGGCCCTCGTCTCCACCACCTTCCCGCCCCGGACGGTGGCCGCCTTCGTGAGCATGGCCCACAGGCGGTCGATGACGGTCCGGTAGCGGGGCCCGAGCTGCTCGACGAGCGCGGTGGAGCCCTCCACGTCGGTCATGAGCATGGTGACGAAACCTGACGGCAGCGGCACCGGCTGGCGCGCCCGCCGCCGCCCGACCTCCCGCTCTGACTCCAGCTGGCCGGTGATGAACCCGACGGGCACGATGCCGAACCGCTTGGCGGCGTTGAGCAGCCGCTTGCGGGCGGCCTCCCGTGCCGCCTCGTCCTCGAAGGTCACCTGGTTGAACCGGGCCAGCGCGTTGCGGACATGGGCTTCGTCGTGGATGGGCAGCCGGCGGCGGCCCCGTGAGTCCACGTAGGCGAAGGCACTGCGGGGCAGCCCGGCGCGGTCGGTGGGAGCGAGACGTGCCACCCGGCGACGATAACAACGGGGTGCTACACGGTTCCCCGCCCGGCCCCCCGGCGCGGACCGGGCGCCGTCAGCCGGGTAGGTGCCAGCGGTGCGGTGCGATCAGCCCCTGGATCGCGTCCGGTCCCCACGAGCCGACCGCGTACGGCTGGACCGGCGGCGGGTTGTCGAGGAGCGGCATCGAGATCTCCCACAGCCGCTCGATCCCGTCGGAACGGGTGAAGAGCGCCTGGTCGCCGAGCATGGCCTCCAGGATGAGCCGCTCGTAGCCCTCCAGGTCGTTGGCGGCGCAGAACGAGTCCTCGTACTCGAAGGTCATCTGGGCCGAGCCGAGGCGCATCGTCGGTCCGGGCTCCTTGGCCTGGAAGTGGACGGCGATCGAACCGGGGTCGGCAAAGTCGATCACCAGCTCGTTGCCGTCCCCATCGGCGCTGCGCTTCTCGGCGACGTCGAGGGGGAACATCCGCAGCGTCGGCTCCCGCAGCCCGAGCGTGATGATCGATCGTTGGCCCGCCAGCGCCTTTCCCGTGCGGAGGTAGAACGGCACCCCGGACCACCGCCAGTTGTCGACCTCGGCCTTCAGCGCCACGAACGTCTCGGTGTCGGATCGGGGACGGACGCCCGGCTCCTTGCGGTACCCCTGGTACTGGCCGCGCACGACGTCGCGCACGTCGAGCGGCTGCAGGGCCTCGAACACTTTGATCTTCTCGTCCCGCAACGGCTTGGCGGCCAGCGACGTCGGCGGTTCCATCGCAACGAACCCGAGGACCTGGAACAGGTGCGTGACCACCATGTCCCGGAAGGCACCCGTCCCCTCATAGAACGCGGCCCTGCCCTCGATGGTGAGGCTCTCGGGGACGTCGATCTGCACGTAGCGGATGTGGTCCCGGTTCCAGATGGGCTCGAACAGCCCGTTGGCGAACCGGAGGGCGAGGATGTTGTCGACCGACTCCTTGCCCAGGAAGTGGTCGATGCGGAAGACCTGCGATTCGTCGAAGGCCGCGTGCACCGTGGCGTTGAGCGCGCGCGCCGAGTCCAGGTCGGTGCCGAAGGGCTTCTCGATGATGACCCGCGCCCGGTCGGCGAGGCCCGTGCGGCCGAGGAGGCGGACCATCGAGCTGAACGCCACCGGCGGGATGGCGAGGTGATGGAGCCGGCGGGGCTGCCGCCCGACCGCCGCCTCGGCCTTGGCGACCGCAGTGAGCAGTGGTGCGGCGTCGTCGTCATCGGCGGTCGCGAACGACAGGAGGCCGGCGAACCTCTTCCACGCCTCTCCCGTGGGCTTCACCCGGCCGAATTGGCGCACAGCGTCGCGGGCGTGGGCCCGGAACTGCCCGTCCGTCATGGCGTACGCCGCGGGCGCTGATCCGATGATGCGGTAGCGCCTGGGGAGAAGGCCGGCCGAAGCCAGGTGGAACAGCCCCGGCAGGAGCTTGCGCTGGGCCAGATCACCGGTGGCGCCGAAGATGACGATGACGTGGTCGTCCGGCCGGGCGAGGCCGCCGACCCGCCGCCGCCCGGCCGTCGCGCGCTTGGCCGCCGGAGCCGCCTTGGCAGCCGGTGCCCGGGCGGGGCTCACGAGGCCTCCCCGCCGGCGGCGGTGTCGCACAGGACGAGGGAGCGCGGCGCCACCACCCGGCCGCCAGGGACGGACGGGTCGCCGGCCAGCACCTGCGCCAGCGGGCCGCGCTTGTCGGCACCCGTGACCAACCACAAGAGCTGGTCGGCGCGGGCGAGGGCCGGGTACGTGAGGGTCATACGGCGGTGGTCCTGGTAGGGGGCGGTCACCGCGACGAGGCGGTCGGTGACGTCGAGGACGGGGTCACCGGGCACCAGCGATGCCGTGTGCCCGTCGGGCCCGAGCCCGAGGTGGATGAGGTCGAAGCGATCGGGCAGCAGCGCGGCGTACGACGCGGCGGCGTCGTGCAGGTTCGCGGCGCCGACGGGCATGGCGCGCACCTCGGCCGGAGCGTCGCCGAGGCTCTCGCGCAGGTGGGTGAGGTTCCGGGCCGGGTCGCCGTCGGGCGCCACCCGCTCGTCCACCTGATACAGAACGACCTGGGCCCAAGGCACCTCCTCGGCGGCCAGCTCCGCGAACATCTGCCAGGGCGTGTGGCCACCGCTCACCGCGAAGTGGAACCGGTCGTGGTCCTCGACCGAGGCCCGCGCCCGCCGGGCGACGTAGTCGGCCGCGGCCCGGGCCACCTCAGCCGGACCGTCCAGGACCTCGACGTCCGAGCGCACCGTCAGGGCTTCTCCGCCGGCTTCTCCGCATGCCCCCCGAACTCGGCTCGCATGGCCGAGAGGAGCTTGTCTCCGAAGTCGCCTTCGCCGCGGGACTGGAAGCGCTCGAACAGCGCTGTCGTGATCACGCCGGCGGGAACGCCCGTGTCAACCGCGGCGGCCACCGTCCAGCGCCCCTCACCGGAGTCCGAGACCCGTCCGGCGAAGTCGGCGAGCTGCGGTGAGCGGGCCAGCGCATCGGCGGTGAGGTCGACGAGCCAGGATCCCACCACGGAGCCCCGGCGCCAGACCTCGGCCACCTCGGCCACGTCGATCTCGAAGCGGTAGGCCCAGGGGTCACGCAGCGGCGTGGTCTCCGCGTCGACGGGGCGGTCCTGGCTGCCCTCGTTGGCGTGGGCGATGATGTTGAGCCCCTCGGCGATGGCGGCCATCATCCCGTACTCGATCCCGTTGTGGACCATCTTCACGAAGTGGCCGGCACCGCTCGGACCGCAGTGCAGGTAACCGTCCTGGGCCGTCCCGTCGGTGCGGGTCCGGCCGGGAGTCGGCTCGGCGCTGCCCGCGCCCGGCGCGATCGTCTTGAAGATCGGACCGAGCCGTTCGACCGGCTCGGTCTCCCCGCCGATCATCAGGCAGTAGCCCCGGTCCAGACCCCACACGCCGCCGCTGGTGCCGCAGTCGACGTAGTGGATGCCGCTCGTCTTCAGCGCCTCCGCCCTGGTGATGTCGTCGCGGTAGTAGGAGTTGCCGCCGTCGATGACGATGTCGTCGGCCTGCAGCAGGCCCCGAAGCTGGTCCAGTGTCGGCTGTACGACGGCGGCGGGGACCATGATCCAGATCGCCCGCGGCGTTTCGAGCTGCTGCACGAACTCCTCCAGGGAGCTCGACCCGGTGGCGCCCTCGCCGACCAGTTCGGCGACGGCAGGCGGATGGATGTCGTAGACGGCGCAGCGGTGTCCGTCGCGCATGAGACGGCGGACCAGGTTGGCTCCCATCCGTCCCAGCCCGATCATCCCGAGCTGCATGGGCCGGTCGGTCGTCATGGTGCGGTCTCCTCGCTGCGCTTCAAGCGGCGGTAGTGACGGATGAGGGCGTTGGTGGACGAGTCGTGCTTGAGGTCGGGCTCCTCGTCACTCGTGAGCTCGGGGATGATGGCCACGGCGAGCACCTTGCCCAGCTCCACCCCCCACTGGTCGAAGGAGTCGATGCCCCAGATCGTCCCCTGCGTGAACACGCTGTGCTCGTAGAGAGCGACCAGCGTGCCGAGGACGAAGGGGGTGAGCTGCTCGGCCAGGATCACGTTCGTGGGGCGGTTGCCCTCCATGACCCGGTGCGGTGCGACGACGTCCGGCGTGCCTTCGGCCCGCACCTCCGCCTCGGTCTTGCCGAAGGCGAGAGCCTGCGCCTGCGCGAACACGTTGGACGACAGGATGTCGTGGTGCTCGCCGAGCGGGTTCAGCGTCTTGCCGAAGCCGATGAGATCGACCGGGATCAGCCTCGTGCCCTGGTGGATGAGCTGATAGAAGCTGTGCTGGCCGTTGGTCCCGGGCTCGCCCCAGTACACGGCGCCGGTGTCGTAGTCGACGTGCGCGCCGTCGAGCGTGACGTGCTTGCCGTTCGACTCCATCGTGAGTTGCTGGAGATACGCAGGGAAGCGCTTCAAGTACTGCTCGTACGGCATCACGCCGATCGTCTGGGCCCCGAAGAAGTCGCCGTACCACACCGCCAGCAAACCCATCAGCACCGGCAGGTTCTCCGCGAGCGGAGCGGTGCGGAAGTGCTCGTCCATGGCGTGGAAGCCGGCCAGCATCTCGGCGAACTCGTCCGGGCCGACCGCCAGCATGGTGGACAGGCCGATGGCCGAGTCCATCGAGTAGCGACCACCGACCCAGTCCCAGAACCCGAACATGTTGGCGGTGTCGATGCCGAACGCCGCCACCTTGTCCGCGTTGGTTGAGACTGCAACGAAGTGCTTCGCCACCGCGGCTTCGTCGCCGAGCTCGGCGACGGCCCAGTCCCGTGCCGAGTGGGCGTTGGTCAGGGTCTCCAGTGTGCCGAACGTCTTCGACGAGATGATGAACAACGTCTCGTCGGCGGCGAGGTCCCGCGTGGCCTCGACGAAGTCGGTGGAGTCGACGTTGGACACGAACCGGAACGTCATGTTCCGGCGGCTGTAGTGGCGTAGCGCTTCGTACGCCATCACCGGTCCGAGGTCGCTGCCACCGATGCCGATGTTGACGACGTTGCGGATGGGCTTGCCGGTGTGACCCTTCCACTCACCCGAACGGACGCGGTCGGCGAAGGCCGACATGCGGTCGAGGACCTCGTGGACCTCGGCCACGACGTCCACGCCGTCGACGACCAGCGCCGTCCCCTTCGGCATGCGCAGGGCGACGTGCAGGACGGAGCGGTTCTCGGAGACGTTGATGCGATCGCCCCGGAACATGGCGTCGCGGTGGTCGGCGAGGTTCGACTCCTCGGCCAGTTGCGAGAGCAACCGCATCGTCTCGTCGGTGACCCGGTTCTTGGAGTAGTCGAGGTACAGCCCGACGGCCTCCACGCGCAGCCGCTCACCGCGGTTCGGGTTCTCGGCGAACAGCTCCCGCAGGTGCTTCCCGGCGATCTCGTCGTAGTGGGCCTGCAGCGCCGCCCACGCCGGACGCTGGCGCAGCGGCTCGGTCATGGTCCCTCCGTCCGGACCGCTTCCAGGCATTCCCGGGCCACGTCGGAAACGCGATCGGGCGTGAACCCGAAGCGCGTCAGGAGGTGCTTGAGTGGCGCGGAGGCGCCGAAGGTGTGCATGCCCACGACGGCGCCGGCATCGCCCACGTACCGGTCCCAGCCGAAGGTCGACGCCTGCTCGACGCCCACGCGGGCCCTCACGGCGGGCGGGAGCACCTCGTCCCGGTACGCGCGTGGTTGACGGTCGAACAGCTCCCAGCACGGCATGCTGACGACCCGCGTCCGGATGCCCTCGGCCTGGAGCTCTTCCCGGGCGGCCACCGCGAGCTGCACCTCGGACCCGGTCGCCAACAGCACCAGGTCCGGCTCGCCGCCATCGGCGTCCAGCAGGACGTAGGCGCCCTTGGCCACGCCGTCCGCGGACCCCATCGATGAGCGGTCGAACGTCGGGAGGGCCTGGCGGGACAGGATGATCGCCACCGCCTCGTGTCGCAGTGGCGCCACGACCCGCCAGGTCTCGATGACCTCGTTGGCATCGGCCGGGCGGAACACGAGCAGTCCCGGCATGGCCCGCAGCGACGCGAGCTGCTCCACCGGCTGGTGCGTCGGGCCGTCCTCGCCGACGCCGATCGAGTCGTGGGTGAAAATGTGGATGACCGGGATCTCCATCAGGGCCGAGAGCCGGATGGCGCCCCGGGCGTAGTCCGAGAAGATCAGGAACCCGGCCCAGTAGGGCCGCACCTTGGTGAGCGCCATGCCGTTGGCGATGGCCGCCGACGCGTGCTCCCGGATGCCGAGGTGGAGGTTGTGCCCGCCACGGTTCCCGGGCTGGAAGCTCCCACCGGCCCCGTCAAAGGTGAGCGTCGTCTTGGTCGACGGGGCGAGGTCCGCCGAGCCGCCCATGAGCCAGGGCAGCCGCTCGGCCAGCGCGTTGAGCACCCGACCGGACGAGTCCCGGGTGGCCAGACCCTTCGCATCGGCCGGGAAGGCCACGAGGCCGTCGTCCCAGCCGTCGGGCAGTTCACGGCGCTGGATCAGGTCGAGCTCGGTGGCCAGGTCTGGGTGGTCGACGCGGTACGCCTCCAGCTCGGCCTCCCATGCCTCGCGGGCCGCTTTCCCCCGCGCTGCCAGCCCATCGGCGAACGCGCCGTAGACCTCGTCAGGCGCGTAGAAGTCGACGTCGTCCGGCAGGCCGAGGAAGCGCCTGGCCGCCCGCACACCTTCGGGGCCGAACGGCTCACCGTGCGCCTTGGGGGTGTCCTCGACCGGGGAGCCGTACCCGATGTGGCTGTGGACCAGCAGAAGGCTCGGGCGCTCGTGCTCGGCCTTGGCCGAGCGCAAGGCGCGGCCTACCTCGTCGAGATCATTGGCGTCGGCCACCTCCAGCACGTGCCAGCCGTAGGCCAGGAACCGGGCGGCGACGTCCTCCGTGAACGTGATGTCGGTGTGGCCCTCGATCGTCACCCGGTTGGAGTCGTAGATCCAGCACAGGTTGGCGAGCTGCTGGTGGCCCGCGAACGACGCCGCCTCGGACGAGATTCCCTCCATCATGCAGCCGTCACCGGCCAGCGCGTAGACGTCGAAGTCGAACAGCGTGTGGCCGTCCCGGTTGTAGCGGGAGGCGAGCCACTGACCGGCGAGCGCCATGCCGACGGACGTGGCGACACCCTGGCCGAGCGGACCGGTGGTGGTCTCCACGCCGCTCGTCCAGCGGTACTCCGGGTGGCCGGGGCAGCGGGAACCGAGCTGGCGGAAGGTCTTGAGGTCGTCGAGCGAGACGGCCGGCTGGCCGAGCACCTCGTAGTCGGGATCGACGGCCCGCACACCGCTCAGGTGCAGCAGCGACCACAGCAGCGCGGAGGCGTGACCCTCGGACAGGACGAAGCGGTCGCGGTTCGGCCAGATGGGATCGCCGGGATCGAAACGGAGGACCCGTTGCCAGAGCTCGTAGGCCACCGGCGCGATGCCCATGGGGGTCCCAGGATGGCCCGACTCCGCCTTCTGGATGGCGTCCATGCACAGGCCGCGGATGGTGTTGACGGCGAGTTGGTCCAGCTCGCTGGCAGCCACGTGGTCTCCTGGTCCCTGGGGCACGGGCCCGGCGCTCGGGCCGCTGGACCCTAGCTTCCGTCAGCCGTGCCCGAGGCCGGTGCGAACAGCGCGGCGCCGACGATGCCGGCGTCGTTGTGGAGCTGCGCGGGGACCACCTCTGTGCGGATCTTGATGTGGGGGAGGAACTTGCCGGACTTCTTGCTCACCCCGCCCCCGAGGATGATGAGCTGCGGCCAGAGGAGCCGGTCGACGAGCTCCAGGTAGTGCTCGACGCGATGGGCCCACGACTTCCAGGACAGGTCGTCCTCCTCACGGATCGACTCCGCGGCCCAGTCCTCGGCATCGGCGCCGTGGAGCGGGAGGTGGCCGAGCTCGGTGTTCGGAACGAGGACACCGTCGACGAAGACCGCACTGCCGATGCCGGTGCCGAGGGTGACGAGGACGACCACGCCCTTCTGATCCCGCCCGGCTCCGAAGCGCACCTCGGCGATGCCCGCGGCATCGGCGTCGTTGACCACGCCGACCTGGCGGCCGGTGGCGTTCTGGAAGAGCGCGTCGGCGTCGACGCCGAGCCACTCCTGGTCGATGTTGGCCGCGGTGTGGATGACGCCGCCCACGACGACTGAGGGCATGGTCACCCCGACCGGGCCTGGTTCGCCGATCTGGTCGAGGAGCTCGACCACGACGTCGGCAACGGCTGACGGGGTGGCGGGTTGTGGAGTGAGGATCCGCACGCGTTCGGTCGCCATCACGCCCGCCTGGACGTCGACGACCGCGCCCTTGATGCCGGTGCCGCCGATGTCGACGCCGATGGCGCGCGTTGTGGTTTCGGCCATGGTCATGCCTCCTTGCCCGCCCGGACCGCTTTGCGTTCCCACATCTCCTGGATCTCGGCCAGCGACCGGCCCTTCGTCTCGGGTTGCTTGACCCAGATGAACACGAACGACACAACGCCACGAAGGCGAGCCCGCAGGGATCGGCGGGGTGGCGCAGGCCATCCCTCCTCGATCGCCCATCGAGCTCGTGCGACGCCCGGTCAGACCGGGCCCCGCAGCGAAGCACGTCGTTCGTTCGATTGTCAACGACCGCGCACCAGGTCGGCGATGGCTTCGGCGATCGCCACCGTCGTGAGGTGAGTGTTGGCCCGCGGAACGTCGGGCATGACCGAGGCGTCGCAGACCCGCAGCCCTGCGTAGCCGATGACGCGGCAGTCGAGGTCCACCACGGCCGCGGGATTGCCCGGTGTCCCCATGCGGCAGGTGCCGGCGGCGTGCACGTAGTCGTTGACACCACCCATCAGCCAGGTGTCGAGGGCGGCGTCCGAGTCGAGCTCGCGGAGTGGGCTGCCAGCGGCGTCGACGGCCTCGACGATCGCGGCGACCGCGGGATGGCGGAGGACTTCGACGACGTGGGATGTGGCCTCGCGGAGGCGCTTGAGATCGCGCTGGTCCGAGAGCATGCGGAACTCGACGATCGGGTCCACGAGCGGGTCGGTCGACGCCAGACGCACCTCACCCCTCGAGAACGACCGCATGGCGGCGACGAGGATGCGGCCACCGGCGCGGTCGTCGTCCGAGCTACCGACAGCTGAGAGCCACAGGACCTGCATGTCGTTGTCGCCGGCGCCGGCGATGCCGGACGAGTAGCGGAGCATCGACGTGAGCACCGACGCGTCGCCGGGCGGAAGTCGCCCCGCCCGGGTGAGCGCGAGCTCGAAGCCGGGCGTGGCGGGATGGTCGACCAGGTTGGCGCCGACGGGCAGGCCGGACGCCGGCCCGATCCCCGAGCGCAGCAGGATGGCGGGGGAGTGGATGGCGCCGGCGCTGACGATGACCTCGCCCCCGTCGAAGCGCTCACCGGCGGCCGTGAGGACGCCGGTCGCCCGGTCGCCGTCGAGCAGGACCCGGTCCACCAGCGTGTCGCCGCGCACGTCGAGGTTGGGTCGGGCGCGGGCCGCCTCGAGGTAGGCGTCGTTGGTCGAAACCCGCCGGCCGTCGCGGGCGGTGAGGGCGATGCGGCTGACGCCTGTGGCTCCGGGCGCGTGGTAGTCGTCCTCGATGGGATGGCCGAGGTCGGCGAGGGCGGTCCGCAGCGCGTCGTCGAGGAGTCCGAGACGGTCGGGCGGGATGCGGGACAGCGGAATCGGCCCACCGCGGCCGTGGAGCCCGTCCCCGCCGTAGTCGAGGTCGTCCTCGACCTGGAGGAACCAGGGGAGCAGTTCCGGCCAGCCCCAGCCTGGACAGCCGAGGGGGCCTGACCAGCGGTCGTAGTCCTCGGGCGTGCCCCGCAGCGCGACGAGCCCGTTGACGGCCGACGATCCACCCACGCCGCGGCCGCGTGGATACAGGCTGGGGGCCTGGCCGGTCGTGCGGGTGGCGAGCAGATCGGGCCAGAGGCGGCCGGGCTCGGCCAGGGCGGCGAGGAAGTTCAGGCCCCGGATAGCGGGGGGCGTCTCGGCGCTCGTGTGGTCCGGCCCGGCCTCGAGCAGCAGGACGCGGCGGTCGGGGTCCTCGGACAGCCGGGCCGCCAGGACAGCTCCGGCCGATCCTGCGCCGACGATCACGACGTCGGCCCGCCCCTCCGCGCTGCCCACGGCCACCGCCGGACCCTACGACAGCCACGCTCGGGTGCTGGGCGGCCGACGCCGTCTGGCGTCAGGTGGGGAGTTGGGCCAGGAGCGCTTCGCCGCGGGGCGAGAGGCGGTAGCCGACCTCCAGGCTCTCCGTGAGGCCGAGCGCCTTCAGCTTGCGCACGTCGGTCTTGAACGGCTGGATCTCACGGCCGACCATGGCCGCCAGGTCGCCGGCCCGCCGCTCGGGGTGCGAGGCGATCAACTCGAGGGTCGCTCTCGTCCACGGGCCGTGGCTCGACGCGCGATCCAGTCGGTCCAGCCGGGCCGCCAGCCCGTCGACCTCGGCCGGGGCCAGCCCCGCGTCCTCACGCAGCGCGACGCGGGGATCCTCGCCGGCGTGGTGGAAGGCGATGCGGAAGAGGTGACCGGCCTCCGGACCGCGCAGCTGGCCGACGAGTTCGGCACGGTCGGCGAAGCCGGCGCGGCGGGCGTCGTCGTCGGTGATGTCGGCCGGCTCGATCTCCCCCACGTCCTCCACTTCGAGCACTCCGGCCGGCGTGACGTAGCGGCCGCCCGCCCTCACCTGCGGGCGGGTCCAGCGGCGGAACGTCAGCGTGATCGAGCCGTCGGCCAGACCCTCCCAGAAGCGCTGCTTGAACAGCACCTACGGCAGGACGCCGACATGCGACAAGGCCAGGCGGAGCAGGCGGTCGTGCCCGCCCGTCATCTCGGTGCGCACCTGCTCGGAGACCGCCTCGGCCGGCGTGAGCCAGGCGAGGTCGAGCGCGTTCTGCGACGGCCGGCAGTCGCCGTCGACGGGTACGACGTAGGCGAGGCTCACTGCGTGCTGGCGCGGGTCGTGGAAGCCGGTGACGGTGGGGTCGGGGAAGTACTCGACGACGGTGAAGGGGGCAGGACTCGGCGGGAGACGGGGGAGGGCCACAGGACCGAGATCCTTCTCGAGGTTGCGGATCAGGGCGTCACGGATCCGCTCCCGATAGAGGACGCGGCCGGAGATGACGGTCCGGCTGATCGTCCCGTCGGCGGCCACCCGCAGGAGCAGCCCGACGCGGGTGACGACGCCGCGCTGGTCGAGGCGCACTGGGATGGCGTCCACGTAAACGATCGGCATCTCCCCGCGCACGCTCTCGAGGCCCTCGGGGCTGAGCCAGCCCGTCCTCGTCTCCGTGCCGTCGGTCACGAGCCTGGATCATTGCAGCCGCCGGCCCCACCGCCGGTGTGGACGGGGCTGCCAGGGTTGGGTGGGTGTGCGGCGTTAGGCTCGCTGGCCATGTACGTCGAGTTGCCGGAACTCGCGGAGCAGGGATACGTCGTGCTGGACCGGTGCGACGTGAACGTCCCTGCGAACGAGTACGAGTCGTTGGAGTACCGGGATTGGAAGAGCGGCGGGGACACCAACTTCGCTCCCATCGCCTCCGCCTACGGTGCCATCGAGTGCGCCGGCTTCTGGGATCACGGCAAGCCGGACAAGGGCGGGGTCTGGACGAGCAACGCCGAGAAGTGCCCGACGCTCGTCGAGTGGGCGAACCGCAGCGGTGCCGACTTCGGCCGTGTGCGCACGATCAAGCTCGAGCCCAACGTGATGTCGGACGTGGAGCGGTGGCTGCACCTCGACGACAACAACCGGCTGAACCCCGAGGGAACCGGTTGGGTGGTGCGGGCGTGGTTGCAGCTCACCGACCATCCCGACAGCTACATGATCCTGAGGTCCCGCAAGGACGACCGCGACGGCGAAGTGCGCATCCACCTCCCGAGGGGCGCCCAGTTCGTGGTGGACTCCGAGCGCTGGTACCACGGCGTGTACCACGCCGGGCCGGGTCCCCGCTACGCGCTCATCGTGAGCCTGGAGAGCGGGCCGGAGCTGGCGGCCTGGATCGAGGCCAACCGGGCCAAGGTCTCCGTCCCCGCCTGATCGACCCAGCGTGATCGAGACAGCCTGCGCGCGTCAGGTCCCGGCGAGCTCTGCGACGACGGGGGCGAAGGCCTCGACGTCGCCTGCGCCGACGATGACGTAGGAGAAGCCCCACCGCTCGCGGCGAGCCCTCAGATCTTCGGCGATCTGCGCCGGCGTGCCGACGCAGGAGAAGGGCATCTCCAACAGTTCTTCGGGCGAGATGCCCATGAAGCCGGCCGTGGTCTCGGCCACGCCGCGGCGGTCGTCCGTGACGTTGACGATGAAGGCCCGTACATTCAGCTCGATGTCGCCGAACCGGCCGCCAGCGCCGGCCTGTACCGCAGCGACCTTGGCATCGACCCGCGCCGGCACCATGTCGGCCATGGCCGCGGCGTCGACGGCGCCCGAGGGGATGGTGGGGTTGATGCCGACGATGTCGGCTTCCTGCCCCGCGATGCGGAGCAGACGCGGCCCACCGGCCCCGATCAGGAACGGGGGCCAGGGTCGTTGCACTGGCAACGGCCGGCCCGAGTGGCCGTCTATGCGGTAGTGCTCGCCGTCGAAGCTGAATGGCTCCCCGGAGAGGACGCCCTTGATGACCGCGAGTCCCTCGACGAAGCGGTCGACGCGGACCCCGGGAGGGTCATAGGTCATCCCGGCCTGGTCGTAATCGGTCCGCATCCAGCCGGCGCCGATGCCGATCTCGACTCGACCCTCCGACAGGACATCGAGCGTGGCGAGCTCCTTGGCGAGGACCAGCGGGTGCTTGTAGTCGTTGTCGAAGACGAGCGCCCCCACCCGCAGCGTCTGCGTGACCGCGGCGGCGGTGGCGAGTGCGGGCATCGGGGCGAGCTGGTCGTCGAAGTGGTCGGGCATGGACAGCGTGCTGTAGCCCTGACCCTCGACCCTTCGAGCCAGCTCCGCCCAGTCGCGCCCGGTGGCCGCCTGGGAGGCTTGGACGCCGAAGCGGAAGGGGCGGGGTGCCACCCCGCCGGCCGGGGTGGCACGGTCGGCGGGACGGGTGTCGGCGGGGTCATCTCCAGGAGGCATCGCGGGCGAGGTTACCGACGCCTCACGGACCGCCCCGGCCCAGCGTGCCAGTGGTGCGCCTGCCCGGTCGCGGTCGTCGCGGGCCGATAGCCTCGCGCCTCGTGTTCAGACTGCTCCGGTTCCTCGCGGTGCTGGCTGCGGCGTCCATCGGCGTGACCGGTGTCGTCGTGGCCGCGGCGCCCCAGGTCAACCGGATCCTGAACGCGCACGAAGAGGTCCCGCTGACCCTGCCGGACATCATCGCCCAGCCCAGCCGTTCGTTCGTCTACGACAGCACGGGCCTCAACGTCACCGACATCTTCAAGGTCGAGAACCGGGAGCCGTTCAAGCTCGACCGCGTGCCGGAGCCGGTGACGGCGGCCATCCTCGCCGTCGAGGACGCCGACTTCTGGAAGCACGACGGCGTCAGCGGGCGCAGCATCCTGCGGGCGCTCATGGCCAACGTCGGGTCCGGGTCCGTGGAGCAGGGCGGGTCGACGATCACGCAGCAGGTCGTCAAGAACCTCATCATGAGCCCGACCAACGAGCGGACGATCCAGACCAAGGTGATCGAGGCCGTCGTCGCCCGCCGGCTCGAGAAGAAGATGGGCAAGCCGTACGTCCTCGAGCAGTACCTCAACGCGGTGTACTTCGGGAACAACGCCTACGGCCTGCAGTCCGCGGCCGAGGTCTATTTCGGCAAGAGCGTCGAGCAGCTCACGATGGTCGAAGGTGCGTTCCTCGGCGGGCTCATCCGCAACCCGACCGACTACGACCCCTTCGTGCGTCCGGAGCGGGCCCGGTACCGCCTGCGCCAGGCGCTGGACCGGCTGGTCGCCGTGGACCGTCTCGACATCGCGGAGGCTGAGGCCCAGGCGTCGCAGTTCGTCCTGCCCCAGGCCCCGCAGCGGCTGCCGCAGCTGGCCGTCGCCCGCTCGTACTTCACCGAGGAGGTCAAGGACTACCTCCTCAACGACTCGACGATCCTCGGCGCCACCTACCAGGAGCGGTACAACAAGCTGTTCCGGGGTGGGCTGCGCATCTACACGACGGAGGACCTCTACCTCGAGGCCTTCGCCCGTGACGCCCGCAACCAAGTGATGCCGCAGACCTCGATCGGGATCGATGCCGCGGTGGTCAGCCTCAACACGAAGACCGGCGGTGTCGTCGCCATGCGCGGTGGCCCCGACTTCGCGCAGAGCCAGGTCAACCTGACCAAGCGGGGGCGCCAGACCGGATCGGCCTTCAAGTTCGTGATCCTGACAGCCGCCCTCGCCGCGGGCGCCGAGCCACAGGACGTCATCAACGGGCAAGCGCCCTGCAGCCTGCCCAACCCGGGGGATCCCGAGCACCCCTTCGAGATCGGCAGCAACGACGAGCGCGTGGCCAGCCGCGGAGTGGCGCAGCTCACGGTCCAGACATGGTCATCCATCAACTGCGCCTTCGGGCGTCTGGCCCAGGCGGTGGGCCTGAACCGCGTGGTCGACTTCGCCCACAAGCTCGGCGTCAAGGGCACGCTGAACAACTATCCGTCGCTGGCGACGGGCAACAACGAGGTCTCGCCCCTGGACATGGCGTCCGCCTTCCAGACCGTCGCCAACCACGGGGCCCATCTGGAGCCCTACTACATCGAGAAGATCCTGGCCGCCGACGGGTCGGTCATCTACCAGCACCAGGCCCAGCCGGTGCAGGTCATCTCGCCGGACGTCGCCAACAACGCCATCGACATCATGCGGGGCGTGCTGACGAGGGGCACCGGCCGCAAGGGGCGCCTGAACGGCGACCGTCCCGCCGCCGGGAAGACCGGAACCCAGGCGTTCAACACCAATGCCTGGTTCGTCGGGGCCACGCCGCAGTTCACGACCGCGGTGTGGGTGGGCGATCCCAAGGCCCAGACCCGCATGCGGGGCATCCCGGAGTTCTCCGCCAACGGCGTCAACCCGGTGCACGGCGGTGACTACCCGGCGGAGATCTGGAAGTACTTCATGGACGCCACGCACGCGTTCCTCCCGCCCGAGGACTGGCCCGTCCCGTCGCCGACCCGCGGCGCGCGACGGATCTTCATCCCTGGGGAGGAGTGCGTCTTCCGCGGTCGGGCCGCACCGGTGGTGGTGGACCCGGCGGCACCTGTCGACCCCGCGGCGCCACCCGTGCCTGCGGTCGCCTACAGCATCGACCGGAAGGCGACCGGCGTGCCGATCCCGCCCGATCTCCTGGACATGGCCTGGCCGCTGAGCTCCGTGCCCGCCGGCACGCCGGTCTTCAACTGCCGGCGCGGCCCGCCCCGGCCGGCGCCGCCACCCGCACCAGTCGCTCCGGCCCCCGCCCCGTGACCGACGGGCAGGGGCCGGCGGAGACGCTGCTCGCGCTCCAGGACCTCGACACCACCATCACCCAGCTCCTGCACCAGCGGGCCCACCTCCCCGAGCGGGCCGTCGAGGCGACGGAACGCGCTGCGGTCGACGCGACCAGCAAGAAGCTGGCCATCCTGGCCGAGCGGCGTCGGGCCATCGCCGAGGCGCAGTCGGGGCTCGAGGGTTCGCTGCGGGAGCTCGACACCCGTGCGGCCGATCTGGCGGCCAAGCTCCCCCGGACCATGGTCGTCCGGGAGGCCGAGGCGCTGATGGCCGAGCAGCAGACCGTGCGAGCGCGCGTGAGCGCTGTCGCCGACGAGGAGCTCGTGCTCCTGGAGGAGGACGAGGCGCTCGACGGCGACGAGTCCACGTACCGGTCGGAGCTCAGCGCGGTCGAGGAGCGCCTGACGGCCGCCGTCGAGGCGCGCGAGCGGGCCGAGGCGGTCGTCGATGCCGAGCTGGCGGAGCGGCGGGCGGAGCGCGACCGGGAGGCCGAGCCGCTGCCCGCCGATCTGCTCGCCCGCTACGAGCGGCTGCGGAAACAGCACGACGGTGTGGCCGTGGCCCGGCTGGTCGGAGGTCGCTGCGACGGCTGCCACCTCGCCCTGGCGGCCGCCGCCCTGGACCACATCCGCACCGCACCACCCGACGAGGTCCTCGAGTGCGAGGAGTGCGGCCGGCTCCTGGCCCGCTGATCGAGCCCGCATGGTCCTCTGGTTCGCCGGCACGGCGGTCCTGACGGTCTGGTTGGTCTTTCGCGATCCCGCCTTCGACTATCGCCTCGTCATCGTCGGCGCCCTTCTCCCGGACGTGATCGACGCCGCCTTCGGCGGGTCCGCGCTGGGGCACTCGGTGCTCGGGAGCGTCGTACTCCTCGGCGTGGTCATGGTCGTCACGATCGGTCGCCGGTCGTTGCGCCGCCATCTGATCGCCCTGCCGATCGGCACGTTCCTCCACCTCGTGTTCGACGGGGCGTTCACGCGGACGCAGTCGTTCTGGTGGCCGTTGGCCGGCGGATCTCTGGCCGAGGAGCAACTGCCCGTGGTCGAGCGCGGCCCGTGGAACCTGCTGCTGGAGCTGCTGGGCCTGGGCATCCTCGTCTGGGCCTGGCAACGCTTCGGCCTGCGGGATCCGGCCCGGCGCCGCCGTTTCCTGCGGACCGGGCGGCTCGATCCGACGCTCGTGGCCTGAACCGTTCCCCGGGGCCGGGCCCGGTGTGTGCTCGGCATGTGCTCAACTTCGGGGGTGCTGCTCCTCGTCCGCCACGGCCGGACTGACGCCAATGCGCGCGGGCTGCTCCAGGGGCGCATGGACGTGCCCTTGGACGAGGTCGGCATGGAGCAGGCCGCTGAGGTGGCGAAGGCGCTCGCAACGCCGGACCGGGTGATCTCGAGCCCGTTGCTCCGGGCCCGGGCGACGGCCGAGGCCTTCGGTCTGCCGGTCGAGATCGACGAGCGCTGGATCGAGCTCGACTACGGCGAGCTGGACGGGTCGCCCGTGGCGTCGGTGGGCCTCGAAGTCTGGAAGGAGTGGCGGGCCGATCTGGGCTTCGCCCCGCCGGGCGGCGAATCCATCCGATCGATGGCCGAGCGGGTGCTGGAGGCGTGCCAGGAGATCGTGATCTCCGCGGCCGACGAGGACATCGTTGTCGTCAGCCACGTGTCACCGATCAAAGCCGCGGTCACGTGGGTCCTCGGCGTCAGCACCGAGACCGGTTGGCGGACGCACCTCGACGCGGCGTCGATCACCCGGGTGACGTGCGGGCCCCACAGCCCCGTCCTCCGGAGCTTCAACGAGACGGGTCACCTGAGCCACGTCGTCGGCCCCGTCCGCCTCTCGGGCTAGAGCGGCGCGGCGATGGGGCGCAGCCGGGCGAGTCGAACGCCGGCCGCCTGTCTGCTCGGTGCGCCCTAGCGGTACCGGTGACGCATCGAGGCGAAGCGGGTGGGCTCGCCGAGGTCGTCGAACCTGGACGCAGGCTTCGGGCGTCCGGTGAGAAGCCCGTTCATCGCTACGAACGCTGCGAACGTGGCGGCAGTCACGACGGCGGTGGTCCGGCTGAACATTCAGTTCTCCCTGATGCCCGCTGCTCTTACCTTGCCCGCTAACTGTGACGGTACCACCGCCGACCGGAGGCAAACACCGTGACCTGGTGGAGGGGCTGATTCCCGTCCGCACGGTCGCGCTCCGCGCGAAGTGGCTCGTCGTCCCGTCCCGGACCGTCACCGTCCGCGTACCACGTGCCTCGGCCAGCGCCCCGCACCGGTCATGGCCGGTGATTCCGCAACTAACGCGGCGACAGCGGCGTTGAACGGAGGCGGAACGGCCCCACGGTGCGGTGGCCATCGGAGCTGACACGACCCCGGCCGGCCCCTCGGGAATGGAGGTCTAACGTGGGTCTGGCGTCGGGGTGGCTTCAGGGGTGCTCGTCGATGCCGAAGGGCGAGGCTGCAACGATGCCGAGGACGACGACGCCGAACGGGACTGACCGGTCCACAGGACTGTCGCTGGCGGCCATCCTGCTCGTGATGGCGTGTTTCGCCGCCATGCTGCTGCTGCACGTGATGCGCACCGATCTCGATCCGGTGCGTCAGGTGATGAGCGAGTACGCCAACGGGCGCTTCGGCTGGTTCATGACCGCTGCCTTCTACGCGATCGGACTGTCCTGTGTGGCGCTGGCGTTGCGCCTAGGCCGTGCGATCGTCCGTCGTCCGTTGTCCGTCGTAGTCCGCGTGCTGCTGGGTCTCGGTGGGGTCGGACTGATCCTGGCGGGCGTCTTCGAGGTCGAGCGGCCCGCGGTGCCGGACACCATCGAGGAGATCATCCACAGCAATGCGACGCTGACGGCGTTCACGCTGATCATCGCGGCGATGCTGCTGTTCGCGGTGCTGTGCCGATGGGACACGAGATGGCATGGCTTCCGCACCATCGCCACCGTGCTCGCGATCATCGCTGCGGCGGCCGGCGCATTCAGCCCGTTCGCGGGCCAGACGACCTGGAGCGGCCTGGCCCAGCGCATCCTCGGAGCGACGGTGGTGGCATGGCTCCTGCTCGGCGCGCTGCACATCCGCTTCAACGGTCTGCGCCGCTCCCGAGTGACCTGAGCACCGTGGCGATCTCGAGGCCAGACGAGGAGGTCCGCTGACCGCCGGACTTCGCCTGCTTGCGATTGGTCTTCTGCTTCTGACCGTCGTCGGCTTGGCGGTGCTCCACGTCGTGAGGTCGGACCTCAGTCCCATCAGTGATCGCCTCAGCCAGTACGCCAACGGCCCGTACGGCCCGATCATGACCGCTTCGTTCGTCACGCTCGGGGCCGGCGCGGTCGCGCTCGGGCTAGGGCTGGCCTTCACCGGTATGACGACTGGATGGTCCCGGGTGGTACCACTCGCAACGATCGTGGCCGGATGCGGTCTGATCGTCTCCGGCCTCTTCCCGACCGACCCCGCGGGTGCGCCCACCAGCACCGAAACGATCCACAGCCTGGCGTCCGGCTCGGCCAGCATGGCGCTGATCACCGCGGCAGTGGCGTGGGCCCTCGTGGCCGGAGCTCACCGCCCTCCCAGATCGATCGGTCCCGCCACGGTCCTCGCAGGTGCGGCAGTGGGATTCGGCGCCATCAGTCCCTTCCTCCACGGGTCGAAGTGGACGGGACTGAGCCAGCGACTTCTCTGGCTGACACTGACGGTCTGGCTCCTCCTGACCGCATGGCAACTCCGATCAGGGCATCCCACCGGACAGCGGCCAGCATCCACGGAGGAAGTGGGCCGTCGTGACGAGACCATCGAACGGTGCTCTTGACCGGCAGGGACGCCCGGGACGCTGAACTGACAGGTCAGCCGTCGTCCCCGCCCGGGCCCGACATGTCACCGCGGCTGTCGGCCATGGCGTTGAGGGCCGCGACCAGCTGTGCCACCTCCTCGTCGGACAAGCGAGCCTCGGGGTGGAGCAGGGCGTAGCGCCGGGGCGGCATCTCGCCGTCGGCTATCGCCTCGACTGCCTTGTCGGCCCGGTCGCCGTCCTCGTCCCAGTCGGAGAAGTTCAGTTCGTCACGGCCGGACTCGACGTCGGCCCGGACCAGCCACGACATCGGCGCGACGTAGCTGTAGAGCGGCCAGTCCGTCTCGTTGCTGTGGCAGGAGTAGCAGGCGTCGCGGGCGAGCGCGCCGCTGTTCGCGTCCGGCCACGGCGCATCGGTCCGCACTGGTGGGTTCTCGTGCCACCACCCGTACGGCACCAGTTGCAGCAACACGAACAACGCCGACGCGGCGAGGAGCCCACGAATGAGCCAGCGGCGTACCGGAGCCTGTTGCACGGAGCCCCAGTCTGCCGATGCCGGTGCTCATCGCAGCAGGGCCGGACCGCCGCCGTCGCGCATCTGCTGGCGAGGGGATCAGCGGGAGGACGATCCGGCGCCTGAGATTATGGTGGGGTGAAGATCAAGGCCCAAGCGGTCGTGTTCGATGCCGCCGATCTCGCCGCCGAGAGCAGCTTCTGGGTCGGTGTCATGGACGGGACGCTCGACATCGACGACGACTGGCACATGGTGATGGTGGACGGCCAACCGCGGATCGGCGTCCAGCGGGCACCGAACCACGTGCCGCCCGATTGGCCGGGCGGCGCGCCGCAGCAGATCCATGTCGACTCTGGGTGGACGATCCGGCCGCGGCGCACGACCTCGTCATGTCACTCGGGGCCAGGGTGCTGAAGGAGGCGGAGGGCGGCGACGCACCGGACGACTTCCAGGTTTACGCAGACCCGGCGGGCCACCCCTTCTGCCTCTGCTGGGTCAAGCCCCGCGATACTAGCGGCAGCCGTCCTGGCGGCGGCGCGCCCCGCTCGCATCCTCTGGAGCGGGCACGACGCGGGAGGTGCTACGGATGGTCCATGCGATGGGTGCTGATGTACGAGCTTGTCGACGGCTACCTCGAACGACGGGCACCTCTGAGGGCAGAGCATCTCGAACTGGCCCGAGCCGCACACCAGCGCGGTGAGCTTCTCCTGGCTGGTGCTCTGGCGGACCCGTACGACCGCGCGCTGCTCGTGTTCGCCGGGGAGAACCCGGAGCCAGCGGAACAGTTCGCCCGCGCCGATCCGTACGTGACCAACGGACTCGTCACCGCGTGGACCGTGCGGCAATGGAACGAGGTGCTCGAGGGTTCGTGATCTTCATGACGGGCGTGGGCGGGTGCGCGGAGCTCCGGTGACGGTGCCGAGGCGGGCGACGACCTCGGCGAGGTCCGGGCTGGCCGATGCGACCCACATGACGAGCTCGTAGACGTCGTCGTTCCTGGCTCGGGATGCCTTCACGCCGTTGAGCTCGAGGAACACGGCGGTGGCCAGCCAGCCCAGTCGCTTGTTGCCATCGACGAGCGCATAGTTGCTGACGATCGACTGCAACACTGCACCGGCTTTGGTGAGGAGGTCGGGGTAGGCGTCCTGACCGAACGCCGTGGTCTGGGGACGCGCCGCCGCTGAACCGAGGAGTCCGATGTCGCGGATCGGAGGCGGATCGCCGAGCAGCCTCCGTGCGAGCTCGACGAGGTCATCGAGATCGAGGTATTCGATCGGCTCGTTCACTCACCGAGCCGTCGGATGGCGTCGGCGTGCTCGTCCATGATCATTGCGGCCGCGGCGCTGACGCGGTCGCGATGTTGCCCGCGGGCGACGAACTCCCGAACGGCGCGCCGAGCCGCTTCCTGCATCGAAATGCCTTCGGCTGCGGCGCGTTCGCGGAGGGCTACCTGCTCGCTCTCGGTCAGGCGGAGCGTCATGGCCATGGACCTGAAGGTATCAGTCCGATACCGTCAGCTCTCCGCATGATCGGTGGGCGCTTCACGGGGGCGAAGGTCTTCGGCGGGGATCTCGAATGGTGGCCCGCTGCTCTGACGAATGAGCCTCGACCAGCGCTGTCGCTCGTCGTGATGAGGATGCCCCTCTGGAGGAAGCCGTGCAGGTCTTTCTCTCGTACCGCCGTGACGACTCGGGCGACCTGATCGGTCGCATCCGGGATCGCCTCGCCGCCGCCCTCGGCGCGCCGGCCATCTTCACCGACATCGACTCGATGCCGCCCGGCGCGGACTTCCGTCAGCAGATCACAACGCGATCGCCAGGTGCGATGTCGTTCTGGTGGTGATCGGTCCTCGCTGGCTGCCCTCGGCCGACGCATCCGGCCAGCCGCGATTGGCTCACGACGACGACTTCGTCCGGATCGAAGTGGAGTCGGCGCTCGCTCGGTCGGTCCCCGTCGTTCCCTTGGTCGTGCTCGGTGCCGAGATGCCGAGGCCTGACGAGGTGCCCGAGTCGCCCGTGAGCTGACCTACCGCCAGGCCCTCCAGGTGCGACGGGACCCGGACTTCCATCCCGACATGAACCGTCTGCTGGAGCAACTCGGGTCGAGCGCGCCCGAGAGCCATCCGACGGGTGCGGCCAGCGCGGTACGCGGTCGTCTTCACGGGATCCGCCTCGAGTCTCATCTCGACATAGATCGGGAAAACGTCGCCCCCGCATTCGTAGCTCGAATCACTCACGTGGATTCCCGGCCGGATCTCGCGCCGAGCGAGGATCTTCGACGCCGACGGAGGCCAAGACCAGCTTCCGGAAGACTGGGCCATCAGCGTGACGCAGGACGACGTCGAGGTCTTGGTGGTCGAGGCATTCGCGTGCACTTCGGACCTGCAGTTCGTGTTGGAGCTCGACTACAGCGTGGCGGGCCGAACCGGGAGGCGCATCGACGATGATGGCCAGCCCTTGCGTGTCACCGGCGTCAATCAGCAGACCCTGAGGTACACCTACAACTCGATCGCCGCTCCTGGGCTCCACCGGACCGCAGTTCGATGGGGCGTTGGGCACCTGCCACTACTGGCCGGACGAGGCCGTGAGCGACGATGACGTTTCTGGCAGTGGTCCGTAACGGGCGCAGACCCGCGGGTGGTGCCGCCGGAACCGTACGGCTCTGCGAGGAGCAACCCTCGTACGCTGACCGCGATGGCACTCTTCCACCGGGCGACGACGACACCGACCAAGACCGAGCTCCTGGCGGACTGGGCGCCGACCCAAGCGTGGGGACCTTCGGCTGCTGACGCCATCGACGTGATCGGGGCCTACCGGTTCGACGATCCCGACGGCCGCGTCGGCATGGAGACCCACCTCGTGAGGGCGGGAGGGGGACTGCTACACATCCCGCTCACGTATCGGGACGCACCGCTGGACGGCGTTGAGGACGCCCTGATCACCGAGATGGAGCACTCCGTGCTCGGCAACCGCTGGGTGTACGACGGGCTGCGTGACCCCCAGTTCGTCATCATGCTCGCCGCCGTGGCCATGACGGGTCAGGGCGAGGCGCTGGGCATGGCGGTCTATGAAGGCCGCTGGTACATCGCACCCACCAACGTTCGTATCCAAGGCGGCGGCTGGACTCTGGAGCGCGTGCCGGTCGACGGCTTCGAGCTCGTGTCCGACGACGGAGGACCTGCCGTGCTCCAGAACGATCGCTTCGAGCTGACCGTGTTCCGGCGCCCCGTCGCGGGACCGCGGCCGACCATCGGGCTCACCGCCAGCTGGGACGGACAGAAGGAAGGCGTCGTCCTCGCGGAGGTGCGAGAACGCTAGGGCCGCGCTGCTCGCACCATGCCGCCGTGCATCAGCGTGCCGGCGAGCTCGACCTGGCCATCACGACGACCCCATGATCGCCCGGTCGCGGCGCCGCTGGATGTTTGTGCGTCCGTTACCGCCGTGGAGGCCCGCCATCGGCTGAAGTCCGGCCTCCACGTTGCCCCAGGAGGCCTTCTGAACCGTGTTCTACGAACAGATGTTCCCCACTGTCACGGCGGGCACGGTCGCGTGTCGCTCGTGCTGACCGCGCCGACCCCACAAGGCGCCGATGCTGGCCGAAGGGGCTGGGTCAAGCGCGTTGCCCGTATCCGGGGCCATCTTCTAGTTGCCTCTGCAAACCATCTGCGCGCCGGCGCTGACGCTTAGAAGCGAAGAACGCCGCGGTCTCCAAGTTCATGCGGATAGAGAGCCGCACGTCGGCGTCCAGCGGCTCCGCGAGGATCAACCGTTTCTCGACCAGATCGAAGAAGCGATCGAGTTGACTCCTCCTCAGGAGCCCGGCACCCTCTCCGATCAGTCGCAGGTCGAGCTCCCTTGCTTCGGGACTCGACGATGGCGAGCTGCTGGTGGTCGTGCTTGCGCCCTCGGCGCTCGACGCGAGTGCGGTGCCCGCCAGCGTGTCGAACCAGCGGCCCGCTGGGAGTTGTCCGGCCGCGACGGTCTCGTATTGCCGATCGACGAGCTGCATCGGCACCGTCGTGCCCTGCTGCACGAGGGCCAGCACCGGCTTGCCGAGTTGATCGGCCAGCAGGAGCTCGCGTCGGCACCAGTCGGACTCAAGCGATGCCGGCGTGACCAGCGGGGCGAACGCGGCGCAGCTCCTCACCTTGGCCTCGATGATGTCCAGCCAGCGCTCACCGGACTCGATATCGCTGTCGAACCAGACGGCGATCCCACGTTGCTCGGCCTGGGCCGCTAGCCGCTCGATGTAGGCCTGATCCGCTCGCGTGTAGCTCAGGAACACATACCCCACTGGTCGGGAGTCTGACAGGTCCCACGGACGCGCAACGGCCCCCCGACCCGTAGGCCGCGGGGCCGTCATAGCTCCCCCCAGGATCAGGCCGATCGTTAGGCCAACATCTCCTGCAGGGGTCAACCAGTTCCCACTGGACCTCGCGATCTTCGCCGCGAGACCCGTGGAGGCCCGTCCCGGTAGAATGCACCGGACTTCTTGGCGGACGAGAGGTTCACACAAGGCGGCGGAAGCATGAAACGACTACTCCTGGCGTTGGTCGCCGTGGCGGCGGTGGTAGCTGCGTGCTCGCCACCGTCCACACCGGAACCCCCCTACTGCCCGACGTGCGTGTCCGACATCCCTGGGACCGTGCCTCCCCCCACGGCACCGCCCACGACGCAACCGACGGTCGCCGCCAGCGGGGCCGATGTCACGTCCTTCTGCCCGCAGGACGAGGTCAACCCGACCTACGGCTACGTCAGGCGCGTAAGGCTGATCCAGGTCCACATGGCGAACGACCACGACCAGGCCGACTACGACAGCGTTGACCGCTTCGCCGTGCGCTGGCAGTGGCACATCGGCGGCGATGTGACAGGAACTGGATTGGGGTGGAGTAACTGGTTGGAGATGGCCGCGAACCCTGATACCGACAACTCGGGGTACATGCAGGCTGAGATCGGCCACCAGACGATTTACCGGGCGGACAACGCACAGTGGACCTTCACCAACCCGACGTGGGCCGACGAGCATGATGGGCGCCCGATGGGTCTCGATCCCGACGGGACACCGTCGAACGACGAGAGCGAGGTCTACCTGCAAGTGGAGTTCCGCTTTGGTCGAAGCGGCATCCTCAACCCAGACACCAGCTTCAAGTACCTCTATGGACCGGGCCTGGACCGCGACGCCCCCTTCCCGCTCTGCATAGGTCGAGCGGGGAGCTGACAGGTCCCTCCGCGACCGAGACGCTCGACGTTTACGCGTACTCTGGCCGGCCGAACACGACCGCACCCGGGAGGCCACGCAGAAGGCGACGAGCTTGGCCTCCGTTCCGAAATCGCAGGATCCTCGCGGGACGCAGGCCCACGCTGACCGGCGTGAGCCTCCTAGATAGCGGTCAAGCGCCGCCGGGCGTTGCATCTGGGACAGGGCGCGCGTCCCCCAAGGCTCCGAGGAGCCTTTCACGGAGCGGTAGACGATGGGCGCCGGCGGCGACAGCGTTCCTCTCGTCCGGCGCACACGGCGCCGGCTACCGAAGCAGAGGAGCAGTCATGACCACCCCCACCCAGCCGAAGCGGGCGCGCAAGGCGCCGCTACGCCGGTCACCGGGCCGGCCAAGGCCAAGCGCACCCGCAAGACGGCCGAGCCTGCGACGCCGATCGTCGAGCCGAAGCCGGCCACCGGACCGCGCGGCGAGCTGATCGACCGCAAGGGGTTCGCCTTCGAGGACGCCGAGCTGGCCGGCTACATCGTCTTGCTCCCGTTCCGGGAGTTCGAGACCGTGCGGCTCAACAAGGCGCACCAGGCCGACGAGGCCGACACGCGCAGCCGGTGGATCACCCGGTGCGTCGCGCACGGCACGGTCCAGCTGGCCGCCAACGGGACCGAGGCCGAGCGCCAGGGCGCACGGAAGGCGGGGCGAGCTGGTGCAAGGGGGTGCGCGAAGGTGGCCAGTGACAGCCGAGCACGGCGAGCTGGCGGAAGGCAAGGCTTCGGGCTCGCCTTCGGCGCGTCCGTCGCCCCGACCAGCTCGGAGTCGGGGACGACCGTGCGCTACGACGGCGCCCTCTCGTCCACCGACGCGGCCGGCCACGCGGCGTGGCTGGCCGAGCGCGCGCCGGTGTGGGGGTACTCGCCGGTCGGCCCAGCCATCCCCATCCCGCCGGAGACCGCCGGCGAGGCGTCCGCCATAACGCAGGCGTTCCTCAACGACCGCGACGGCGGCTTCGAGACCGAGCTGGTCGGCGAGGGCGACCCGCCACCGGCCGAGGAAGCCTGGCTGGCGCCAGGCGAGACCGAGCCACCCGGCACCGTCCACTGAGGCCGGAGTCACGCCGGACGCCTCGCCGTGGGCGAGGGTCACGACGGCCGGTCGTCGTGCCGCTCCATCACGCTCCGGCCACCCGGCCTCACGACAGCCAGCTGATTTCGTCATCACCCAGTGCCGGGTACGTCTACAAATCATGAGCACCGTCCGGCGCACCGCCCCCGGGCGGCATGGCGAGCCATCAGGTGGCCGGCGACGCCTGACCGAACACGCCCGCCAGCGACGCAAGCAGATGAGGGTGACCGAGCACCGCATCGAGGAGACGCTCGCCGAGCCCGACACCATTTACCCGGGTGGCGTGAGCCACCCTGGTCCCCGGACCTGCTACCAGCGCGACGACCTCGTCGTAGTGGTGGACGACACGACCGAGGACATCGTGACCGTGCTGTGGCACGGCCGGACGGGCCGCTGACCGACTCCTCGGCGGGAGCCTCCCCGACCTCGGCCGCCAGCCGGCGTCACGCCGTCATCCACCGGCCGTCGGGTGGGCCGCGGATGGCGGCCTCGGCCATCCTGCGCAGCCAGGCGTCGCTGCTCGCCGGCTCGTTGCCGGAGTCCCGCACGCCCTGGGGCGGTCCGCTGCGCTGAGGGTGGGCCGCTACCTTGCCCGGCGCCTCGCCGGTCGCCAGCGGCAGGTTTGTCCGCAGACGGAGCACGTTGGGGGGAAGTCGGCCTCGGCCTCGTCCGGCTCCCAGGCCAGTACGGTGACGGACCTCATGCCTCGTCCTCGGCCACGGCGGCGACCTCGGTGCCGAGCTGGTCCAACAGCTCGTCGGCGTGCTCGGTCCAGCGCGCCAGCGGGAGGGCGTCCAACTCTGTGAGCACACGGTGCTGGGGCGTGCCCGCCGGCGCGCAGGCCGAGCGCCCACACCACCTGCGCCATCCCGGTGCGAAGCGCCTCCGCGGACTTCGGAGGGGCGTCAGCCAGCTCGGCCCAGGCGTGCTCGACCAACTTGCGCCGAGCTGGCACCAGTGCCCAGGCCAGCTCGCCGAAGGTCTCGGCCGTCAGGGTCCTCGACCGCGCCGACGAAGCGCTCCGCGGTCTTGTGGGCCAGGGCGCGCTCGGCTCGGACCGAGGGCGGGACCGGCTTGCCCGCGCACGGCGGCCAGGGCGGCGTCCCGGTCATCGACCTCGGCGCGGTCCAGCTCGGCGCGCAGGCCGACGTCCTCGGCGCGGCCGGCGTCAAACTCGGCCACACGGCGGTCGAAGGCGTGCCACGCCTTGGCCTGGCCGGCGTCAAGGAGGTCGGCGACCGGGCGCCGGTCGGCCAGCGGCGGGACGTTGAGCGCGCCACGGTCGAGGCCGCGCACGACCCAGCCGCGAGCCGGTCGGCGGCGCGGCGCGCGGCGGCCTCGGCGTGGGCGAGAGCAGGCGCCTCCGCGGCGGTGGGGGCGGTGGTCATGGTCATCAGGTGGTCTCCTTCCAGCCGGCGGCGCACGGCGCGCCGGCGTTGGTCTCGGCGGTCAATGTGGTCCTCGTCGGCGAGGGCGAGCTGCAGCCAGCGCGACGTGCGCCTGGCGCTCGGTCTCCCGGTCGAAGCGACCGTTGATGCCGTCAGCGCGCCATCGCCCCTCCCGGTGGTGCAGTGGGCCTCTCCGTGTGCCGGAGCGGCACGAGCCGGCGCGGGGTGGAGGACGGACCACCGAGCGCCCGCCAGCGAGCGCTGAGGGCGGAGGAGAGCGCCGGTAGCGCCTCGGCCGGTGGGGGTGATGGCCGAGCGCGCCGGCTCGGCGCTGTCCCCGGCCTCACGGCCGCAGCTCGGCCGGCGACAGCGGCGCCCTCGCCACCGTGGCGGCGTCCACCAGGCGCACTCGGTCCACGTCCACCGGGTCGGGCGCGGGAGCCTGGGGAAGGGGGACACCCACCTCTCCTACGCTCATCCGACACGCGTAACGTGGGTCGATGTACGTCAACCTGCTGTTCGTCCTTGCTGCTGTGCTCGCTCTCGTGGGGACGAATCGCCAGGCCGACCTGGCGAGGCGCAAGCTCACCATGCAATTCGGGCGCGGAAACAGGTTGCTACCGGAGGCGGTTCGACGGAAGCCGTCCATCGGCTGGTTGCCGACGAAGGCGCGACGGCGCTGGCGGGCCGCGGTCGAGTCACTGGTTGGGGAGGACGCATCGCGATGGCGGCGTTACCAGGAACTCCTCGACGAGCTGCGGGCCTGGGAGTTCCTGGAATCGTCGGTCGGCGTCGGCTTCGTGGCAGCGCTGGGCAGCATCGCCAGTTGACGTTTCACGTGGCGAGTTGGTTCGGCCCAGCCGCCGAGCTGCGGAGCCGGACCTGGACCATCGGGTGATTACCCGAGCAGGGCGAGGAACGCGGCGATGGCGCCAGCCGCGCCACCACCGAGACCGGCGGGCCGGTTCGCCGCGACCGCAGCGTCGAGCTGTTCCGCAAGGGCGCCACCAGGGTCGGCGTCGGCACCCACGTCACCTTCCACGCCCTCCGGCACCACTACGCCTCGGTGCTCATCGGCGCCGGCTGCCCGGTGAAGGCGGTCCAGGAGGCGCTTGGCCACGCCACCGCGGCCGAGACCCTGGACACCTACTCGCACCTGTGGCCGGTCGATGAGGTCCGGACCCGCGACGCAATCGACGCCGCGCACGCCAGCCCCTCAGAACCCCCGTCGAACCCCCGGCGGCTCAGTGACGGGACGAAGGCCCTGGTAGATGCCTGTAAGTGACGACGAGTGAGCCTGTAAGCGGGATCCTGTCCGGCGCCTCGCGGCGCCTGGGTGGCCATCCATCTGAGCGGCCTACCCGGGGGTCGCCCTTGCGGGCGGGCGGGTCACCCATGCCCCCTGCTCGGCCTTGCTCCCGGCGGGGTTGATCGAGCCGCCCGGGTCACCCCGGACGCTGGTGCGCTCTTGCCGCACCGTTTCACCCTTGCCTGTGACCTCCGGTCGCCCGGCGGCCCATCGGCGGTCTGTTCTCTGTGACACTGTCCGTCAGGTCGCCCCGACCTGGCTCTCGCCAGCACCGTGCCCTGTGGAGTCCCGACTTTCCTCGACCCGGTCGGTGCCGAGCCGCGGCCACCCGGCCCACTCGTCGTCGCCGCCAGTCTACGAGGGGGTCTACTCGTAGATGTACGAGTTGGGACCCGGTGTCTCCCAGGTCAGGTCCTCGCCGCCCAGCACGACCTCGACGGCGGCGAGCGACGCGAACGCGCCCGGCACCTGTGACACCGGCAGCGGCGCAGCGACCGTCGGGCCGGTGTCGGGCGCGGTGTTGGCGGTGGCCCCCGGGCCGGTGTCGAGTGGGGCCGACCCCGACGCTGCCTCGGCTTGAGCCGCGGTCTCCGCGCCGATCACCGTGAAGCCCTCGATCCGGCTGACGATCACCGCGGCGTTGCGGTTCTCGGCCGCGCTCATGGCCCCCATGAGGCGCCGGACATCGAAGTCCGCCACGTTGGGCACGAAGCCCTGCAACGTGGAGGCGATGAGCGTCTCGTACGCGTTGGCGAAGCGCAGCACGTCCATCGGTTCGTCGCCCCCGGCCGCGATGGCTTCGATGGCCGGCCCGACCACCGTCTCGTCGATGAACGGGTTCGGCTCGTCGAAACCCTGACCGCCGACGGCCGTGGTCGCCTCGGTGAGCAACCCGAGCTGCTCGACGTGGTTGTCGTTCACCAGCGTGAGGAGCTCCTCGTCCTCGGGGGAGAGCACGCCGAGTTCGAGGAGCGTGGCGTACGCCGCGATGCCGCTGGAGATCACCGAGGACGACGTCCGCAGGTAGACGGCGTCGTTCACCGGCGGTTGCTGCACGCTGGCCGGCGGGACCACCTCGCCGCTCACCGGGATGGCCTCGTCCTCCTGGGCGCAGGCCACCAGCGCGGCGGTGAGCGTGGCGGCCGCTCCGCCGGCGACGAGGAAGCGGCGGCGGTCGATGGACGCACCGGGAAAGGACGGGCCGGTGTCCGACGACATCGGGACTCCTGGGGACGGCTCGGGGGTGGTCATCACGCGATCGGGTACTGCGTCTGGGTGAGCACCTCGGCGCCCGGTTCCTCGCCCTCGAGCACGGGGAGGAGCTCCTCGTTCGACAGGCCGACGGCCTGGCCCAGCACGACCGACTGTCGGGATTCGATGGGCTGGATGGACGCGATGAGCGTGAGCCCGTCCGTGCCCCGCAGCCGAGCGAGCAGCTGCGTGTTGGTGGCGGCCAGTGAGCTCTCCAGCTCGTACGCGGCCCGGATGATGGCGGGCTCGGTGCGGGCACTGAAGGCGGGCGTGCGCTCCTCGACCAGGGTCCGGTTGGCGACGCCCGGCGCCTGCCGGCCGAGCAGGGCGCCGATCTGTTCGCCGTAGGCCTGATGGTGACGGCGGAACACCGCCGCTTCCAGGCTGATCTCTTCGCTGAGGACGGGGATGGCCTGGCCGTACAGCTCGGCGGCGGCGAACTCGAGGCTCTGCGCGAAGCCGAGCAGCTCGATGTCGGCCTCGGTCGGCCGCTTGGGCGGCGCCGTCGTGGTCGGCGCATCGGTCTCGGGCGGGGGCGCCGCGGTGTCGTCCGTGCCGCCGGGGCCGGTGGTGACGGTCTGGGCGGCGGCCGGGACGGCGAACGCGGTGGCCAAGGCGCCACCGGCCAGCGCGGCCAAGGTGCTCAGTGCCAGCCGGCGGGGAACCGGCCGTGCCGCTCGAGGGCTCGCGGGCTGGTGATCCTCGGTTGGCCAGTCCTCGATGGGCCAGTCCTCAATTGGCAAGGCAGCAGCTCTCCTCGACGGGCCCGGTTGACCAGGGGGGTCCGCCGGACGGCGCGAACGGTGCCACAGCCTTCCTGTCCGGGGCCGGGCGGGGCAACTCTAGAAGTCCAGCGAGGACAGGTCGGGCATCCAACCGGCGGCGCGCTCGACTGCCTTCGCCCACCGCTCCCGGTCGAGCGGAAGCCCCGGTTCGATCACGGCGCGGGGACGCCACGAACCGGCGATGTCGTCGAGGCTGCCCCACACGGACGTGGCCAACCCGGCGAGGAGGCCGGCGCCGAGGGTGGTCGCCTCCAGCACCGGTGACACCTCGACCTGCCGCTGTGTGGCGTCGGCCAGCGCCTGGACGAACGTCGGGTTCGCGCTCATGCCGCCGTCGACTCGTAGGCACTCGATCGTCAGGCCGGTATCCGCCTCGGCCGCCTCGACCAGATCCGCGCCCCGCTGGGCGATCCCCTCCAGCACGGCCCGCACCAGCTCGGGCCGCCCGGTGCCGCGGGTGAGGCCGAGCAGGGTGCCGCGGGCACCGAAGTCCCAGCGGGGGGTCCCCAGTCCGAGCAGGGCCGGGACGTACACCACGCCGCCCGTGTCCTCGCACGCGCTGGCCACCGTGTGGCTCTCGGCGGCATCGACGAGCACCCCGAGGTCCTCGACCAGCCATTCCAGGTTGGTCCCCGCGGAGAGCATGATCGCCTCGGCGCCCCACGTGAGCTCGCCGGCCCGACTCCAGGCCACGATGGGGAACGTCCCGTGCGGGTGGCGCTGGGCGGTCGCCGGTGCCTCCGGCCCGGTGCAGGTGTCGAGCATCCCGCCGGTTCCGAAGGTCACCTTGGTGCGCCCGGGGTGCACGCAGCCCTGCCCGACGAGCGATCCCTGCTGGTCGCCGATGATGGCGGCGATGGGAGGCGCGCCCTCCAGGGCGTCCGCCTCGCCGACCGCGCCGCAGGAGTCGACGATCGTGGGCAGCGCGGACCGGGGGATGCGCAGAGCGTCGAGCACCCGGTCCGACCACTCCTGCCGCGCTCTCGTCCAGGAGCCCGGTGACGGCCGCGTTGGAGTGATCCGTCACGTGGAGCCGGCCTCCGGACAGGGTCCACGCCACCCAGGTGTCGACGGTCCCGAAACACAGGTCGCGGCTGCGGTCGGGATCGTGGGTGTTGAGCAGCGCGGCCAGCTTGGTGGCGGACTGGTTGGGAGCCAGGCGGATACCGTGCTCGGCAGCGATCGTGAGGCAATCGAACACGGTGCGCAGGTCCTGCCAGCCGATGGCCGGGGCCACCGGCTCGCCGGTCTGGCGATCCCACAGCACGGTCGACGCGCGCTGGTTGGTGATCCCCACGGCTTCCACCGGCCCTCCGGACGCGCCTGCCGCGCCGGCCACCTCGAGCACCGCGCTCGCCAGTTCGGTGGCGTCGAACTCGACCAGACCTGGGAAGGGCGTCGACGGCGGCAGGGCGCGGTAGTGGACGTCGGTGACCGTGGCGTCCGGTTGCACCCGCCCGGCCCGCACGCCGCTCGTGCCGACGTCGATGACGAGCACGGTCACCGGCGTGCCGCCCGTTGGGAGAGGAGCGCGCTCCCCAGCAGACCCCCTGCCATCCCCGCCATCAGCGAGAGCAGGAGGCTGGAGGTCACCCGGCTCCAGCTGATCGAGTCGCCCCGGAGCAGCCGGATCAGGATCCCGACGGTCTGGACAGCGACGAACACGCCGACGGCGGTGACGACGCCGTGGGTGAGCGGGAACCCGCGGTCCTGGCGGGACGCCGCGACCGCGGCGCCGGCCACGAGGCCGGCCAGCACGACGACCACCAGCACCCACAGCCAGTCCGGTTGGTCCGGCCGGTCGCTCAGGACGCGCCCGACGACACCGGCCGGCACGGCCACGACCGCAGCCACCAGCGCGCCTTCCCGCAGCGCCTTCGGGTCCAGGCGGTCGTTCACGGCCAGGTCGCCCCGCCCGGCCCGATCGGGCCTCCCATGCCGAGCTTGCCGGGGTTGAGGATGCCCGCGGGGTCCAGCGCCGCTTTCACGGCGGACAGGACGTCGTGCCCGGAACCGAGTGCCTCGGCCACGAAGCGGTCCCGGTTGAGCCCGACACCGTGATGGTGGCTCAGGTTGCCGCCCGCGGCCAGCACCGCCCTCGTCCCGGCATCCCACAGCGAGACGTAGGTCGACTCGATCTCTTCGGCCGGGGGCGTGGCGGCAAAGGTGAAGTACAGGCAGGCGCCGTCGAGGTAGCTGTGCGACAGGTGGGCGCTGGCCACCCTGGCGTGGGGGACGGCCAGGAGCGCGGCCGTGGTGTTCAGGTAGATGCCAGGGAGGCGGCTCCAGGGCCCGGCGATCTCCAGGGTGTCGACGACGAAGCCCTTGCGGGTGAGTGCCTCGAGGGCGGACACGTCGTTGCGGTGCTCCAACCAGCTCTCGACCAACGCCTCGTCGAGCGGGGTGGCGGCCGCGCACTCCTCGGCCACGATCGCCATCGTGGCGTCGACGAGCAGTGGTTCAGCTTCGTCCAGCACCAGTAGCACAGCGACGGATCCGTCGGTGTCGTGGCTGCGCTGGGACTCGATCGGGTCGTACAGCCGCAGGACGGCGGGGGTGGCGCCGCGCCGCAGGATGCGCCGGCACGCCTCCACGCCGTCGTCCCAGGAGGCGAAGCCGAACGCCGCCCGGCCCTCGCCGGACGGGACGGGATGCACCCGCAGGCGAGCCCGGGTGATGATCCCCAGCGTCCCTTCGGACCCGACGAAGAGCTGGGTCAGGTCGGGGCCGACCGCAGCTCTCGGCCCGCCGCCGGTGGAGACGAGCCGGCCGTCGCCCAGCAGCACGTCGAGTCCGACCACCATGTCTTCGATCTTGCCGTAGCGGGTCGAGTATTGGCCCGCTCCCCGGCAGGCCAGCCAACCCCCGACGGTCGAGATGTCCATCGACTGCGGCCAGTGCCCGAGGGTCAGGCCGCGGGCCCGCAGGTCCGCTTCGAGGTCGGGCCCGAACGTGCCGGGAAGGACGTCGGCGGTGAGGCTCTCGTCGTCGACGCCCACGACACCGGCCATGGCCGTGAGGTCCAGCATCACGCCGCCGTAGCGCGGGACACTGGCGCCGCACACCCCGCTGCGTCCACCGGCGGCGGTGACCGGCACGCCGTGCTCGTGGCACACACGGAGCACCGCGGTCACCTCGGCAACACCGGCCGGCCGGCACACCACCGACGCCAGCGCGCCCACCTGCCCGGCCACCGCCCAATGCATGGCCAGCGGCCACCAGTCCCGGCTGGCTTCGGCCCTCGTCGCGGGATCGCTCGTCGTGTCCGGGCAGGCGGCGGCGAGGGCCTCCAGCACCGCGGGATCGAGCGGGGCCGGCTCCGCGAGGCGCGAACGCACGTCCTCGGCCGGCCCGGCGAGCTCGATGGGCGGGGTGGGCGCGGTCACTCAGGCTCCGTAGGCCGCGTCCAACGCCTGATCGCTGGGGTCGCGGCCGGCTGCAACCTCGTGCTCGACCGAGCGGCGGTAGGCGGCGGCCTCCCGCTCGACGTCCGCGTCACTCCAGTCGAGCTCGGGCGCGAGCAGGCGGGCCACTCTCGCCGCCGCCTCCGCGGTGGCGGCCCGGTCGAACAGGCGGGCCCGCGTGCGGCGGGACAGGACATCGTCCACCGAGCCGGCCATCTCGTGACGGGCGGCGTAGACGGCCTCCGCGGCGACGTAGGGCAGGCCGGGCACCAGCGGTTCGGCCAGCGAGGCGTCCGCCGTGATGAGCGCCTCGAGCTCGTCGGCCAGCGTGCCGTAGCGCCGGAGCAGGTGGGCCCGCCGGTCGTCGCCGGTCGGCTCCTCATACCCTTCGGCGCCCAGCAGGCGGAGGCGCTTGGTCCTCGATCGGCCTCGGCGGTCCAGCCGGCCCATGGCGAGGTCCACGGTGTCAGCCGCCATGCGTCGGTAGGTCGTGAGCTTTCCCCCGGTGACGTTGATCATGCCGCTGCGCGACGGACCGACCTGGTGCAGGCGGGACAGGTCCGCCGTCCTCCCCGAGTCCGCTCGCTTGACGAGCGGTCGCAGGCCCGCCCACGTGCCCGTGACATCGGCCTCCGTCACCCCCGTCGTCACCGAATGGTTGAGCGCCCGCAGCACGTAGGTCATGTCCTCCTGCGTGCACTGCGGGTCGTCGATCGGGCCGCGATAGTCCGTGTCGGTGGTGCCGACGTAGGTGTGATCCCCCCACGGCACGACGAAGAGGCTCCGCTTGTCCTTGGGGACCGGGATCACCACGGCGATGTCGTTCTGCACCTTGTCCCACGGGATCGTGAGGTGGACGCCCTTCGCGGGCCGGATGGAGTCCGGGTGCACGCCTTCGTCGAGCGCCCGCACCTCGTCGGACCACACCCCGGCCGCGTTGACCACGACGCGGGCCCGCACGTCGAGCTCCTGGCCGTCCACCAAGACGCAGGCGCCGTCGATGCGCTCGCCGTCCTTGTGGAACCCGACGACGGTGGCCCCGTTGACCACGACGGCACCGAGGGCAGCCGCGGTCCGGGCCACGGTCAGGCAGAGGCGGGCATCGTCGGTCCGCGCGTCGTAGTAGAGGTAGGCCGAGGCGAGCCGCTCGGCGGGCATGGTCGGCATGTGGGCGAGTGCCGCGTCCTTCTTGAGCCGGCGGTGCAGCTTGCCGATCCGGGCCCCGCCGGTGAGGTCGTACATCCAAAGCGCGGAGCCGAAGGCTCTCGCGATCTTGGGGTTCATGACCCCGTCCCTGGTCAGGATGGGGATCATGAAGGGGAGGATCCGTACCAGGTGCGGCGCGTTGCGACGGAGCCGCTGGCGTTCGGCGAGGGCCTCGTACACGAGCCGGACGTCCCCCTGCTGCAGGTAGCGCAGCCCACCGTGGACGAGCTTGGAGCTCTTGGACGACGTACCCGACGCGAAGTCGTGCCGTTCGACCAGCGCCGTGCGCAGCCCGCGGCTGGCGGCGTCGAGGGCCGTCCCGACCCCGGTGATGCCCCCGCCGATCACCAGCACGTCGAACTGCTCGTCGCCCAGGCGCGCCCGCATCGTCGCCCGGTCGAATGAGGCCATCGCGGTCAGTGTAGAGAGCGGCGGCGATCCGGCCAGATCCGACGCCGCCGTCGGCGCGACGCGGAGGTACGTTGCCGGACAACCCCGCAGCGCGACGAGGCGGCCCGCGATGACGACGATCTACGACCCCCATCACCCCGACTACCTCGACGACGCCGGCCTCCGCGACGAGCTGACGCGGGTCTACGACGTGTGCCACGGGTGCCGCTTGTGCTCCCACCTTTGCGGCGCGTTCCCGGCGCTGTTCGAGCTCGTCGACCGCCACGACGGGGATGCGGCCGGCATGGCCCGCGCCGAGCAGGACCAGGTGGTCGACGAGTGCTACCACTGCAAGCGCTGCTACCTCAACTGCCCTTACGTCCCCGGCCGGAGCGACCTGGCGATCGACTTCCCCCGGCTGATGTTGCGGGCCGGAGCCGCTCGGCATGCGGCCGGCGAGATCGGCAAGCGGGCGACGCTCACCACGAACCTGCTGGCCCGCACCGACCTGGTGGGCAAGCTCGGCACGCGGGCCACCACCATCGCCAACGTGGCGACGGCCAAGCCTGGCTCCCTCGTCCGCAAGGTGGTGGAGAAGGCGACCGGCATCTCCGGCGTCCGGCTGCTCCCGCCGTTCGCCCGCCAGCGGTTCACCACCTGGTACCGGAACCGCCCGCGGGTGCGCCTCCCGGGGCGGCAGGGGAGGGTGGCGATCTTCCCGACCTGCCTGGTCGAGTACCACGATCCCGGCATCGGGCACGACCTGGTGAAGGTCTACGAGCGCAACGGCATCGAGTGCTCGCTCGTGGACGGCGCCTCCTGTTGCGGGGCGCCGTGGCTGCACAGCGGGGACATCGACCAGTTCACGAAGGCCGCGGTCAGGAACGTGAAGGCGCTGGCCGCCGCCGTGAAGGCCGGCAACGACGTGGTGGTGCCGCAGCCGACGTGCAGCTACGTGCTCCGCGCGGACTACCCGGACTACGTCGGGGGCCCGGACGCCGCGCTCGTGGCCGCCCACACCTACGACGCCTCGGAGTACCTCGTCCGGTTGCAGCGGGGCGAGGGGACAGGGTTGGACACCGAGTTCCGGGGGGATGTGCCCGCCGGCATCGCCTATCACGCCCCGTGTCATTTGCGGGCACAGCAGATCGGCCTGAAGAGCCGCGATCTGCTGCGGCTCACCGGAGCGAGGGTGACGGTCGTGCTGCAGTGCTCCGGCATCGACGGCATGTGGGGCTTGCGGGCGCGGAACGACAGCATCTCCATCCCGATCGGCCGGAAGCTGGCCGCTGAGCTCGAGAAGGCGGGCGGGGATGTCGTGGCTGGCGACTGCCACCTGGCCAACACGGCCATCGTGGAGCAGACCGGGCGCATCCCGCAGCATCCCCTCCAGGTGCTGGCCCGGGCCTACGGCATCCCCCCGGAACCGATCTCATGACCTCCCGGACGGCCTCGATTCCGCGCCAGATCGGGCCCCGGTCCCTCCCCGCCGTCAGCGAGCGTTCACGAGGTTGCCAAAGAAAGGTCTGGTCAGAGGCACAATCGGCTTCTACGATGCGCCTGCTTCGGCATCCCGATCTACTCATTTCTCGACTCGCCTTGGGGGCGACCCGTGCCGGTAAAAGAAATCGACTGGCGGCAGCTGGGGGCGTGCCGGGGTCTCGACCCCGGGATCTTCTACCCCGAGACCGACGAAGAGGCGGAGAGCGCGAAGGCTGTGTGCGGGGCCTGTGGCGTCCGCACCGCCTGTCTGGAACACGCGCTCCAACGCCGTGAGAAGCAGGGCGTGTGGGGCGGCTGCACCGAGCGTGAACGGCGGCGGATCATCCGTCAGCGCCGCCGGTCGGCCTGAAACCGGCCCGCGCACCGCTCCTCGATGACCCAGCTCGCCGACCTCGGCGGCTGGGCCGCGGTCCTCCAACAACTCGTGGCCGGGCGCGATCTCCCTGCTGGCACGGCACGGGCAGCCATGGACGAGGTACTTGCCGGGCAGGCCACCCCGGCCCAGTTCGCGGCCTTCGTCGTGGCCTTGCGGGTGAAGGGCGAGACGGTCGACGAGCTGAGCGGGATGCTCGACGCGATGCTGGCCGCGGCTCACCTCGTGGCCCTGCCCGACGGCCTCCAGGACCGGGCCGTCGACGTGGTCGGCACCGGTGGCGACCGCAGCCACAGCATCAACGTGTCGACCCTGGCCGCGCTGGTGGTGGCCGGTGCCGGGGTGCCGGTGTGCAAGCACGGCAACCGGGCCGCGTCGTCCCAATGCGGAGCGGCGGACCTTCTGGAAGCCTTGGGGGTGGTGATTGAGCTGTCACCGGCGGCCGTCGCCCGCTGCGTCGAGGAGGCCGGGATCGGCTTCTGCCTGGCCCCGCTGTTCCATCCCGCCCTGCGCCACGCCGGGCCGTCGCGGCGGGAGATGGGCATCCCGACCGCATTCAACATCTTGGGCCCGCTGGCCAATCCGGCCCGGGTGCGCCGGATGCTCCTCGGGGTCGCCGATCCGTCGATGGCCGAGCGGATGCTGTCCGTGCTGCAGGCCCACGGCGCGACCCACGTCCTGCTGGTCCATGGGCACGACGGCCTGGACGAGCTCACCACGACCGGCCCCTCGACGGCCCTGGAACTTCGAGATGGCACCGTGACCCGAACGACGGTCGATCCTGACCGCCTTGGGCTCGCCCTCGCGCCGCCCGAAGCCCTGCGGGGCGGTGACCCGCAGACCAATGCCGCCCTGGCCCTGCGGGTGCTGGACGGCGAGCGTGGGCCTCATCGCGACATCGTCGTGTTGAACGCCGGGGCTGCTCTGCTGGTGGGCGGCGCGGTCGAGGACCTGGCCGCGGGCGTCGCCCAGGCGGCCACCACCATCGACGACGGCCGGGCGGCGGCCGCGCTGGAGCGCCTGCGAGCGGTCTCGGTGGCGTCGTCGGTAGCGGCCGCCGAAGGTGATCTGCCAGGCTGATCCGTCGTGATCGTTCGGGTGCCCGCGTCGTCGGCCAACCTCGGTCCCGGCTTCGACACCCTCGGCCTCGCTCTCGGCCTTCACCTGGAGCTCGGCTTCGATCTGGCCCGGTCGGAGGGGGCGGAGGGGTCGGAGATGGCGGCGGCGACGCAACCCGCCGACGAAGGCCATCCCGGCGTGCGGGCCTTCCGCCAGCTCGGCGGGACCGGACCGGTGTGGATCCGCTCGCGCATCCCGATGGGCCGGGGGCTCGGCTTCAGCGGGTCGGCCCGGGTGGCGGGCCTGGTCGCGGCGCTGGCGCAGCAGCGGGGCCCTGACTTCGCACCCCTCGACGAGGCGGAGCAGCTCCTGCACGTGGCCACCGCGCTCGAGGGCCACGCCGACAACATCGCGCCGTCCATCTTCGGCGGCGTCGTCGCGGCCGCCGGTGGCCACGCGGTCCGGGTGCCGCTGCCCTTCGAGCCGGTGGTCATCGTGTGGGTGCCACCGGCGACGACCTCGACGGATCAGTCCCGCGCTGCCCTCTGCGCCTCCGTTCCTTTCGTTGATGCGGTCTTCAACGTCGGGCGCACCGCGCTGTTGGTGGCGTCGCTGACGACTGGCAACATCTACGCGCTGCGGACCGCCACCGAGGACCGCCTGCATCAGGACCAGCGCTTCGAGCACGCGCCCGGCTCGCGCCGTGCCCTGGAGGTGGCGCTCGAAGCGGGGGCTTGGTGCGGTTGGCTTTCGGGCTCCGGCCCGACCATCGCCACGATGTGCGCCGCGGAGGACGCGGAGGGTTTGGCCGCGGCCCTCCCGCCCGAAGGGCACACGAAGATCCTGGCCATCGACCTTGCCGGGGCCGTCATCGAACGCTGAGGGGCACCTCAGGCCACGAGCCGCTTCGGCGCCTCGAGGGGCTGGCCGGGGGAGAAGGTCGGGATGGACGGCCACGCCGAGGCGAGCACGCCGTCGCAGGACTCGAGCGTGACGCGGTGGGCCTCGCGGTCCAGCCAGGTGGCGACCGTGACCAGCTCGAGGGCCACCTCCGGCCGCAACGGCAGCGCGCCGCCCGCGCAACCGCCATTGCCCGTCGGGACCGCGCAGGGCGGGGTGATGTCGAAGGGCAGCGCGCCCTGGCCGGCGATCTGTTCTCCCGACCCGAGGAGGATCCCGTCCATCAGCTCCGCGGTGACCCCACCGGGCAGGCGTAGTTGCACCCGGCCGGACGCCGCCAGTGCCCGCAGGCCGCGCTGGCGCCGCAGGGCGGCCGCCAGCGCCGCGGCCCGGTCGCGTACGGAGCGCGGCTTCCTCGTAGCGCCTGGCCTCGGCCAGCTCGGCCAGCCGCTGACGGAGCGGGTCGAGCAGTGTGGCCGGCCGGATGGTCAGCCCCTCGACCACCTGGTCGACGCTGGCGGCGTACGCCGCCGGGTCCGTGCGGCCGGAGCACGGGCAATGGGCCACGCCGAGCTGCGCGGGCAGGCACGGGTCCGCCCGGAGCGGGAGCGATCGCCGGGGGCCGAGACGCTCCGTGCAGCGCCGCAGGGGGGCGGCGGTCTGGATGGCCTCGATGACCGCGGCCGCCTGCCGGGGCGTCGGCAGCGGCCCCAGGTAGATCGAACCGTCGGCCCGTGGTTCCCGCACCACCTTGAGCCGGGGGAAGGCTTCGCCCAGCGTGAGCGCGATGAACGGCGCGGCGCGCCACTGTGTCCCCTGGCGGTTGTAGCGGGGTCGTAGGCGGTGGATGAGCCGGGCCTCGACCACGGCCGCTTCGAGCGTCGAGCCCGCGACCTGGTGACGGACGGCGACCGTCTCGCGCAGGAGGTTGCCGATCTTGCGGCGGTCGTCGCCCGAGAAGTACGAGCGCACCCGCTGGCGGAGGTTGGCCGCCTTGCCCACGTAGAGCGGCACGCCGCGCCCGTCCACGAACCAGTAGACGCCGGGCGCCCGGGGCAGCGTCGTGGTGAGGCGGAGCTTGGCGGCCTGGGGGTGACCGGCCAGCCGGGGCAGGACGAGGAGGTCGTCGAGGCCGAGCACCCCCCAGGACGCCGCGCGCTCCAGCAGCAGGTGCAGCAAGTCGGCCGTGGCCAGCGCGTCCTCCAGCGCCCGGTGGGACGGGCGGTGATCGAGCCGGAAGCGTTCCGACAGCGTGCCCAGTCGGCAGTTCGGCACCTCGTCCCGCACGAGCCGCCTCGCCAGCGCCGCGGTGTCGACGAAGCTGTTGCTCAGCCGGTCCCAGCCCGCGCTGCTCAGGGCGGCGTTCAGGAAGCCGATGTCGAAGCGGACGTTGTGGCCGACGAGCACCGTGCCGCCGACGAACTCGACGAGGGCGGGCAGCACGGCCGAGACGCGGGGGGCCACGGTGACCATGGACTCGGTGATCCCGGTCAGCACCGTGATGGCCGGGGGGATGGCGCTGCCCGGATTGACGAGGGTGTGGAATGTGCCCAGGCACTCGCCGCCCCGGAGCTTTATGGCGCCGATCTCCGTGATGGCATGCTCGTTGGGCGATCCGCCGGTGGTCTCGAGGTCGACCACGCAGAACGTGACCTGAGCCAGCGGTGTCCCAAGATCGTCGAACGAACGCTGCACGGCCGGGGACGATAGCGAACACCTGTTCGGTTCGGCAAGCATCGTCGGGTAGGTGGCGGGCCCGCGGGCCTCGCGTTCGCTCCCGGGGGGCGAACGGCCCCGTCGGTACGATGCCGACGTGGACGTGCCCGACGAAGCGCTGCGGCCCGGCCTCGAGCTGGCCTTCGTGGTCGCCGTCCTCGGCACGCGCCAGCGTCCTCCCATCCCTCCGCCACCGTCGCTGAAGCGCTTCCTGCGCTTCCAGAAGCTGCCGTCGGCCGCGCTCGTGCCCGTACGCAAGGTGGTGGAGGAGGACGAGGCGTTCCGCTCCCGGGTGGCGGCCGTGGCCACGGAGGAGACGGTCGACCGGCCGTCGTGGCTGTGGCTGCGCCGGCCGGAGGGCTGGGAGACCGAGCTGGCGACGGCCCTGGAGGGCACCCCCGACGCTTCGGCAGACCCCGCGGCTGGCGCGGCGGCGCGCCGGCTCGAAGCCGCCGAAGCCAAGCTGCGTCGGGTCAATACCGAGCTGGGGGTCCTCCGTGACGAGGTGACCCGGGCCCAGACGAGCCGCGCGAATGCCGAGGCCGTGGCCGGGAAGGCCCAGACGCGCCAGGCCGAGCTCGAGCGCGCGGCGGAGCGGGCACGGCAGCGGTCCGAGCAAGCGGCGGACGAGCTCGCCGCGGCCCGGGCCGGGGCAGCCGCGGGGGCGGCGGAGAACGAGCGCCTGCTGGCGCGAGTGGCCGAGTTGGAGGGCGAGCTCCGTGCGGCCCTGGACGGCCAGGCCGGCGGCGGGGTTCGGGATCCCGAGCCGGCGCTTGCGGCCGACGACTCGGCAACCGGCCCCGCTCCCGCCGCCGGCGAGTCGCCCGCCTGGCCGCCGAAGGCCCGTGAGGCGCTCGACGGCGCGGCGAGCGCCGCGGCGTCGCTGGCGGCGTCGCTCTCAGACCTCGCTGCCTCGCTGGCCAGCAGCGAGCCCCCTGAACCGACCGTGTCACCAGCGGCCGGTCCCGCCCGCCCGCCGGCCCGCCCCGCGGAGACGAGCGTGCATACGCCGCGTCGCCGGCCGCTGCGGGTGCCCCGAGGCATGCACCTCGGGACGCCCGAGGCCGATTCCTGGCTCTTGACCGAGGCCGAGGCAGCCGTCGTCGTGGATGGCTACAACGTGGCGAAGCTGGGCTGGCCCGACGCCGTGCTCGTCGACCAGCGCGAGCGGTTGCTCGACGTGCTCGACGATCTGACGGCGCGCTACGGCACCACCGTCGAGGTGGTTTTCGACGGGGCCGATGTCGGGCCGGTCCGGCCAGGCCGCCGGCGGCGGGTGGCGGTGCGGTTCTCGCCGCCGACCGTCTCGGCGGACGACGTCATCCGGGAGCTCGTGGCCGGCTTCCCGGCCGCGGACCCCATCGTCGTCGTCACCAACGACCGGGCCGTGGCCCACGACGTCCGGGCCGCGGGGGCCAACGTGGTCAGCTCGGACGGCCTGCTCGCCGTCGCCCGCCGCTGATCGGCCCTGTCAGCGCTCGGCGTCGCCGGAGCGGTACTCGGCTGTGAGCTCGTCGAGCCGGGCCTTGAGGTCGAGCTCCAGCGGAGAACGGGCGGCCCGGACGGCGTCGGCCAGCTGCTCGGGCCTGCTGGCGCCGAGGATCGGGCTGGTGATGACGGGGTTGGCCAGCACCCACCCGACCGCCAGCTCGGCCATCGATCGGCCGGCGTCGTCAGCCACCCCTCGCAGGGCCTCGACGGTGGCGAACTCGCGCTCGTGCCAGTAGCGGTCGGTGTAGCGCTCGGCCGCATTGCCGAGGGTGAAGCGTGTCCCCTCCGTCGGAGTGCCCTCCGCTCGGTGCTTGCCGGTCAGCAGGCCGCCGGCCAGGGGGTTGTACGGGATGACGGCGACCTGTTCCTCGGCGCACAGGGGCAGCAGCTCGCGCTCGGGTTGGCGGAACAGCAGGTTGTAGCGGGGCTGGAGCGACTCGAACCGGGCCACACCGAGCACCTCGCTGCGGCCGAGCGAGCGCGCCAGCTGGTAGGCGAGGAGGTTGGAGATGCCGGCGTAGCGGACCTTCCCGGCATGGACCAGGTCGTCGAGCGCCTGCAGTGACTCGTCGATCGGGGTGTGCCGGTCCCAGGCGTGCAGCTGGTACAGGTCGACGTGGTCGGTCCGCAGCCGCCGCAGCGAGGCCTCGATGGCCCGCATGATGTTCTGCCGCGAGTTGCCCCGGTCCCACGGTGAGGGGCCGGTCGGGTAGTGGCACTTCGTGGCGATCACGAAGCGGTCACGCCGGCCCGACAGCCAGCTCCCGACGATCTCCTCCGTGCGACCGACCTGCTCCGCCGGGGCGCCCAGCGGGTAGGCGTCGGCGGTGTCGATGAAGGTGATGCCGTCCTCCGCCGCGGCGTCGAGGATGGCGCGCGATTGGTCTTCGTCGCACTGGTAGCCGAAGGTCATCGTGCCGAGGCACAGGCGTGACACCCGGAGCCCGGTGCGACCGAAGCGGACGTGGTCCATGGGCCCCGACCGTACCGGTCACAGCGGGCGCGTCGAGCACGGCTCGCGCGACGTTGTCCACAGAGCGTGACCTGGGCATTACCGCGGGCTGTGGTGACGATCGCCACATTTTGACCACGGTGCGCGGTCAACGTTCGACCGGGCGCGTGCAGGTTGTGACGGTTCGGTGTCGATCGGGCGGATTCGCCGTCATCCGCGTCCCCAAACACGAAGTGGGGAGTCATAACTGTCGCACGCACCCCCCGCAGGAGGAGATCATGTCCCGCACCAAGCGCACCGTGAGCCGAGTCGCCGGAGTGGCATTGGCGCTGACCGGCGCCGCCGCCTTCATGGCTGCCGGCCAGGCCAGCGCGAACGACCGGGCCGTCGTCGTCTCTTGCACCGATTCGACCACCGGGACCTGGACGGTCTCCGTCACCTTCAGCGCCATCGAGGTCCGCGAGGACCGGCCGGTGAAGGTCACCCTCGGATCCGACTCGGCCACGCTGACCGAGCCGGGCCCCAACGGCACGGTGACCCTGCAGCAGACCTACGGCCAGGACCGGGGCTCGGTCTCGTTGGTCTGGTCGATCGTCCGGCTGGACTACCAGAACATGGGCAAGCTGAACCTCGACCGTCCGGCCGAGTGCGAGCCGCCGACGACCGAGGCGCCGCCCTCGAGCGAAGCCCCGCCCACCGAGGCGCCGCCCGCCAGTGAAGCGCCCACCACGGCGCCGGTCACCGTCCTCAGCTCGCAGGCCACGCCCGCTCCGAGCGTGCAGAACTTCTCGCAGGCCCTGCCCGAGACCGGCCGGCCGACCGCTCCGCTCCTCGCGCTGGGCACCGGCGCCGTCCTCGGTGGAATCGGCTTGGTGGCCGCCTCCCGCCGACGTCCCGAGCAGGCGTAGGCAAGCAGACGCAGACCCCCTTCGGGCGAGCGCCCGGTGCCGCCCCCGGCACCGGGATCGTCCCGGAGAAACCTCTCAGGTGGCGGGAAGCTGCGGGCCGGACCAGTGGCGGCTGGTCCGGCCCGTTTGCTGTTGTGGTGGAGTAGGTACCGTGGCGGTGCATGGCCGTCACTCCCGGACCTGGGCCCGCCGCCGACCCCTCCGAGGTTCCGGTGGCCGACGAGCCCTCGGTCGACCCGGGCGCAGACGGCGACCCCGCCGCTGACGGGGCGCCGGCCGAGACGCCGTGGGACGCCGACGTGGTGCTCTCCGACGGAGGAACCGTCCACGTCCGCCCGGTCCATCCCTCCGACCTGGAGCGGTGGCGCCGCTTCCACGGCGGTCTCAGCAGCGACTCCGTCTACTACCGCTACTTCTCCCCGAAGCCCCGGCTCAACGTCGCCGAGCTGACGCGGTTCACGACGGTCGACATGGCCGACCGGGCGGCCCTCGTGGCCATGCTCGGCGACGACATCATCGCCGATGCCCGCTACGACCGGTGGGCGGGCAAGGACGAGGCCGAGGTGGCGTTCGTGGTCGCCGACGAGCACCACGGCCGGGGCATCACCACCCTGCTGCTCGAGCACCTGGCGGCCATCGCCCGCCTGAACGGCATCGTCCGCTTCACCGCCGAGGTGCTGGCCGACAACCGCGCCATGCTGGCCGTCTTCGCCAAGGCGGGCTGGCCGCTGAGCCGTGAGCTCGACAGCGGGATCATCGACGTGGTGTTCGACATCGTGCCCACGCCCGACTACCTCAACACCGTCGAGCGGCGGGAGCAGCGGGCGGAGAGCCGTTCGATGGCCCGCCTGCTGCACCCCCGATCGGTGGCGGTCGTGGGCGCCTCCGACAAGACCTCCTCGGTCGGACGGGTCCTGATGCAGAACCTCATGGGCAGCGGCTTCCCGGGGCCGATCTACGCCGTCAACCCGGCCCACCGGCAGGTGGCCAACATGCCGTGCTACCCCAACCTGCAGGCCATCCCGGACGACGTGGCCCTCGCGCTCGTCGCGGTGCCACCGGACGACGTGGAGTCCGTGGTCGATGACGCCATCGCCAAGAACGTGCGGGGTCTGATCATCGTGACGTCCGACCTGCCCGAGCCGGGCGACGGCGGCGTGTCCTTCGCCAGACGCCTCGTGACTCGCGCACGCGGGAACGGAATGCGCATCATCGGGCCGGCCAGCATGGGCGTCCTCTCGACCTCCGGTGACGTGCCGCTGCGGGCGGTGCTGGCCCCGACGGTGGTGCGACAGGGCGGCGTGTCGATCTCGCTGCAGTCAGGACCGTTGGGGATCGGCCTTCTGGAGCTGGCCTCCCGTCTGGGGATCGGGCTCGCCACCTTCGTCTCACTCGGTGACCGGGCGGACGTGAGCGGCAACGACCTCCTGCAGTACTGGGAGGACGATCCGGCCACGAAGGTCGTCCTCCTCTACACCGAAACGTTCGGGAACCCGCGCAAGTTCGCCCGGATCGCCCGCCGCCTCACCCGGTCCAAGCCGGTCGTGGCGGTTCGGGCCGGCGGGTCGGCCGATCCCACCACCGCGGCGCTGTACGAGCAGGCCGGAGTCATCAGGGTGCGGACGGTGCGGGAGTTGTTCGACACCGCTCGCGTGCTCGACGGACCGCCGTTGCCCCGCGGCGACCGGGTCGTGGTGGTGTCCAACGCGGCCAGCCCGGCGCTCCTCGCCCTCGACGCGGCGCGGGTTGAGGGCCTGCGTCCGGCCGAGGTCGGCATCGACACCGTGGGCGAAGTGCTGGAGGCCCTGCCGGTCGGCGCCAGCCTGGCGGGAGGCGTGCTGCAACTCACCCATCGCGCCATGCCCGCCGACTACGCGCACGCGGTCGAGCTGCTGGAGGCATCACCCGACGTCGACGCGCTGGTGGTCATCTTCGCCCCGCCGCTGCCGGACCTCGTGGCCCTCCCTGTCGACGCGCTCGTCGAGATCGAGCGCTCGCTGACCAAGCCGGTCGTCGCCGTCATGGTCGGCATGGACGACGGACCGCTGGCGCCGGGCTCGAGGGTGCCGGTCTTCGCGTTCCCCGAGTCGGCCGTGGGTGCGCTGGGGCGCATCGCGCGGTGGGTGCGTCGCCAGGCCGAGGTGCCGGCCGGCGAGACGCGCCGTCCCGATGGTCTCGACGTCGACGCGGCCCGCACCGTCATCGGACGCGCCCTCGCGGCGCGACCGTCGGGGACGATGCTGCCGCTGTCGGAGGCCGAGGCCCTGCTGCGCGCCTACGGAGTGTCGGTGTCCGCAGGGCGGGCGGTGACCTCGGTAGAGGCCGCGACCGCCGCCGCCGTCGAGCTGGGGTTCCCGGTGGCACTCAAGGCCGCGGGGATCGTGCGGCGCGGGCGCAGTGAACGGGCGGGCGTCGCGCTCGACCTCCACGACGCCTCGGAGGTGCGACGAGCCTGGGAGGGGATGGAGGCCGAGCTGGGTCCCGCCGCGTTGGTGGAGGTGGTCGTGCAGGCGATGGCCCCGCCCGGCGCCGAGCTGCGGGTCGCCGTCGAGCCCCACCCGGCACTCGGACCGGTCGTCACCTTCGGCCTGGGGGGCGTCCTTGCCGACGCCATCGGTGACCGCGTCCCCCGGCTGGTGCCGTTCGCGCCCGGCGAGGCGGCCGCGGCCGTCGCGGCGTCGAGGGCCAACCGGGCGATCGGGAGCGACGAGCGGGCGGTGAGCGGCGTGATCGACATGCTCGAGCGGGTGGCGTGCCTGGTCGACGATCACCCCGAGCTGCACACCCTCGTCATCAACCCGGCGCTGGCGTCGACGGACGGGGCATGGGTGGTCGACGTGACCGCGCACGTCCACCCCGCCCCTGCCGCCGTCGATCCCGTGCGCCGGCTCGTTTAACGTCGCCCGCATGCCCGAGCCGACCAGCGCCGTCGTCTTTCCGACCTGCCTGGTCGAGCAGCTGCGCCCGTCGCTCGCCCGCGATTGCGTCGCCCTGCTCACCGCGGCCGACGGCGTCCCGCCGGAGCTGGCCGTCGGGGCGACGTGCTGCGGCCAGCCGGCGTGGAACGCCGGGTTCGCGGCGGCCGCCCGCCGCGTGGCGTGCCGGACGCTGCGGGCGCTGCGCGGTTCGGACGGACCCGTCGTCGTCCCATCGGGCTCATGCGCCACGATGATGAGCCACCACTGGCCCGAGCTGTTCGGGGGGACCGCGGACGAGGCCAGTGCGCGCGCCGTGGCGGCCCGTGTGGTCGAGCTGTCGATCTACCTCGACGGCCGGGATGGAGAACCCGCGGCGATCCCGGCCTCCGGGTCGGTGGTGGCCGTGCACGACAGCTGCCACGGCCTGCGGGAGCTGGGCGTGAAGGAGCAACCTCGGCGCCTGCTGGCCGACTCGGGGATCGAGGTCACCGAGACCGCAGGGGCCGAGCGCTGCTGTGGGTTCGGGGGAACGTTCTGCGTGAAGCTCCCGGCCGTCTCCGTGGCGATGGCTGACGACAAGCTCGACGAGTGGTCGGAGGCTGGCGTGACCACGGTGGTCGGGGGCGACCTGTCCTGCCTCGTCCACCTCGAGGGCCGGGCCCGGCGGCGGTCGTTGCCCATGGTGTTCCGCCACTTCGCCGAGGTGCTGCGGCGGTGACGGCGGTGGAGACCGCTCCGGTCTCATTCCTCTCCCGGGCCGAGCGCGACATGCGGGACGAGCGCCTCCGCGCCGCGGTCCGCAACGCGACCACGCTCATGGCGGGGAGTCGCGGGCTGGCGCTGGACGGGCTGGCGGATCCGGATGCGCTGCGCACCGCCGCTCGCACCCTGCGGGCCGGCGTGTTGGCGGAACTACCCGCCGTCCTCGACGAGTGGTCGACGCGCCTCGAAGCCCTCGGCGGGCACGTCCACTGGGCCGCCGACGGTGCCGAAGCCACCGCCATCGTCCGGGAGCTCGTCGGCCGGCACGGAACTCCGCTCGTGGCCAAGGGCAAGTCGATGGCGAGCGAGGAGATCCACCTCAACGAGGTGCTCGAGGCCGACGGCTGCCAGGTGATCGAGACGGACCTGGGCGAGTTCATCATCCAGCTCGCCAAAGAGACGCCGTCACACATCATCGCTCCGGCCATCCACCACGACCGCTACACCGTTGCCGATCTCTTCACCGAGGACGCAGGGACGCCGGTGGAAGCCGACATCACGGCCGAGGCAAGCTACGCGCGGGCACGGTTGCGGGCCAGCTTCCTGGCGGCCGGGGTCGGGCTGTCCGGCGTCAACTTCGCGGTCGCCGAGACCGGCTCCATCTGCCTGGTCGAGAACGAGGGCAACGGGCGCATGTGCACGTCCGTGCCCGACGTGCACATCGCCATCATGGGCATGGAGCGGATCGTGCGGGACTGGGCCGAGCTCGACCTCATGCTTGGCCTGCTGGCCCGGTCGGCCACCGGCCAGGCCTTGTCCGTGTACACCAACATCATCACCGGGCCTCGGCGGGAGGGGGACGTCGACGGCCCCCGCGAGGTGCACGTCGTGGTGCTGGACAACGGACGGTCCCGTGTGCTCGGCACCAAGTTCCAGGAGGCGTTGCACTGCATCCGCTGTGGGGCCTGCCTCAACGTCTGCCCCGTCTACCGGCAGGTGGGCGGCCACGCGTACGGCTCGGTCTACGCGGGGCCGATCGGCGCGGTGCTGACGCCGCTGCTGCGCCCCGACGATCACGGAGCCCGCGAGCTGGCCGAGGCGTCCACGCTCTGCGGCGCCTGCTGGGAGGCCTGTCCGGTCCGCATCCCGCTGCACGACCTCCTGCTCGACCTGCGCCAGCGCGACGCGGCGATCGACGGCGGGTGGGTGCGACGCCTGGGGTTCAGTGCCTGGTCGTGGGCATGGAGCACGCGAGCCGGCTTCGCCGCCACGTCGGCCTTCGGGCGGGTGGCCCGCAGCGCGGCCCGCCGGCCGGCCATCGGGCGACGGCTGCCGGGTTGGGCCGGGGCCTGGGGCCGGGACCGGGAGGTGCCGTGACCTCGGCGGGGACGGCCAAGGCGACCTTCCTGGCCCGGCTACGGACCGCCATCGGGCCCGGAGCCCCCGCGCCGGCGCGGCCGCTGGCCGCCGTGGACGGGCCGCCGGACGTCGTGCCCGCCTGGTCCTCGCCGACGGCTCCGCTGGCCGACCGCTGGGCCGCGGCCTTCGAGGCCTTGGGCGGCGAGGTTCACCGAACCGGGCCGGACGGCGTCGACGCTGCCATCGCTGACGCCATCGCCGGGCGCGGTCCGGTCCTCGTCGACGAACGCCTCGGCCGCCGAATCGACGTCGAATCGCCAGCCGAGCGGGCGTGGCTGGAATGGCCCGGCTGTGGGATCGAGGCTGCGGCGACGGCGATGGTCGGTGTGGTCGAAGCAACCGCGGGCATCGCCGCCACAGGTACGATCGTGGTCGACAGCGATCGGGCGGGACGCCTCGTCAGCTTGCTGCCCCGGGTCGGCGTGTTCGTGCTGCGGGAAGCCGACATCGTGGCCCTCACCGGCGACGTGCTCCGCACCCACGCCGAGCGGTGGCCCGCCGGACCTCCCACCAACGTGGTGCTCCTCACCGGCCCGTCGCGGTCGGGTGATATCGAGATGCGACTCGTGGTGGGGGTCCACGGCCCCGGCGAGGTCCACGCCGTCCTCGTCGGCTAGCTCGACCCCCCGACCCCGGCTGGCTTGTGTCACAGGTGGTGGTCGCCGAGCGCCCCCAGATGTGACACAAGCGACTCGGGGCGAGGCGGGAGCGGTCAGCTGGAGCGGGGGCTGGGCTCCCGGGGGAGGCCGAGCGTGCGCTCACCGAGGATGTTGCGCATCACGTTCGACGTCCCGCCCATGATCGTGTAGCCCGGCGCGTAGACCAAGCCCTGCACGAGCGGATCCCACAGCGTGGCCTCCGGGCCAAGCACCCGGGCCACGAACTGCGCCACCTGCCACTCGTGCTCGGTGCAGAAGCACTTGGTCGCGGCACTGAACCCTCCCGGCGCCTGGCCCAGCACCTCGCGCAGCACCAGCAGCCGCCCGAGGCGGTAGCCGGTTTCTAACGCAGCGATCTCCTGCCGCACGAGGGGATCGGCCCGGTCGGCCCGCTCCAGCGCCCGCTCGTAGAGCGCCCGGTTCGAAACCAGGCGATCGATGCCGCCCCGTTCATGCTCGAGCTGACGCATGGTCTGCTTGAACGCCGCGCCCTCGACGCCGACGAGGTTGGTCGCCGGCACCCGGACGTCGGTGTAGAAGACCTCGCAGAAGTGCCGGTTGGTCGTCATGTCCTGGATGGGCCGGACCTCGATGCCCGGCGTGTCCATGGGCACGATGACCTCGCTGATGCCGGCGTGGGGCGGGCCCTCGGTCGACGTGCGGCAGATCAGGTAGCAGTAGTCGGCGACCTCGCCGAAGCTGGTCCAGATCTTCTGGCCGTTGATGACGAAGTCGTCACCGTCGCGGACCGCCCGGGTCTTCAGGGCGGCGAGGTCGGAGCCGGCCTCGGTCTCGCTCATGCCGATGCACCACGTGGTCTCGCCCGACAGGATGCGGGGCAGGAACTCCCCGACCTGCTCGGGGGTGCCGTACGCGATGAGGGTGGGTCCCATCTGGCGATCGGCGAACCAGGAGGCGGCGATCGGAGCGCCGGCGGCGATCATCTCCTCGGCGACGATCAGCCGCTCGATCGGCGGCCGCCCGCCGCCGCCGTGCTCGACGGGCCACGTCATCCCGATCCAGCCGTGCGCCGCCAGTTCCCGCGAGAACTCGCGGGAGAAGCCGTTGATCCAGGCGTCGTTGTGGCGGCCGTAGCGGGCCACCGCCTCGTCGGCCACCTTGCGGGCCCGGGCCCGCAGCTCGACCTGCTCGGTGGTCCACGAGAAGTCCACGGGCCGATGGTACGGGCCGCCGCTACCCTTGAGCACGTGACGAGCTGAGCCCGGACCCACCCTGTCCGCCCCGGATCGATCGGAGCCCCGTGCCTGCTTCTCTCGTCGCTCGCGACCTGGCCGTCACCATTGGCCGCCTCACCGTCCTCGACGGCGTCAGCCTCACCGTTGCGCCCGGTCACCGTTACGGCCTCATCGGCCCGAACGGCGTCGGCAAGTCCACCCTGCTGCGGGTGCTGGCCGGCGCGCTGCGGCCGGACCGGGGCTCCGTGGTGCGCCAACCGCCGCGCGCCACCGTCGGCCTCCTTGACCAGGAGCCCGAGCGCCGTGACCGCGAGACCGTCGGCTCGTTCCTCGCCCGCCGCACCGGCGTCGCCGGCGCCACGGCCGAGCTGGAAGCGGCCACGGTCGCGCTGGCCACAGCCGCGCCGGCTCCGGCCACCGCCGAGCGCTACGACACCGCGCTGCACCGGTGGTTGGCGCTGGGCGCGGCCGACCACGAGGTCCGGGCGGAGGAGGTGCTGGCCTCGCTCGGGCTCGCTCCCACCATCGTCGACCAGCCCATGACCACGCTGTCGGGCGGGCAGGCGGCCAAGGCCTCGCTGGCTTCTCTCCTCCTCGCCGGGCACGACGTCGTGCTGCTCGACGAGCCGACCAACGACCTCGACCTTGCCGGCCTCGACCGGCTGGAGGCCTGGGTGCTGGAGCAGGAGCGGGCGCTGGTCCTCGTGAGCCACGACCGCGCCTTCCTGGAGCGCACCATCACCGACGTGGTGGAGCTGGACGAGCACACGAGACGGATGGCGACGTTCGGCGGAGGGTGGCTCGCCTATCAGGAGGAGAAGGCCACCGTCCGCCGTCACGCGCAGGAGGCGTACGACGAGTACACGGCTCAGCGCGACACGCTCACCAGCCGGGCCCGGCGCGAGCGGCAGTGGTCGACGACGGGCTACAACAAGGCGAAGCGCCAACCGGTCGACAACGACAAGAACATCCGCCACTTCCGCATGGAGGCCAGCGAGAACCTCGCGGCCAAGGCCCGGCGCACCGAGCAGGCCCTGGCCCGGCTTGAAGTCGTGGACAAGCCGTGGGAACCGTGGGACCTCAGGTTCTCCATCAACCAGGCCGAGCGGGGCGGCGAGCGCGTCGCCGCGTTGGAGGGCGCCTTCGTCCGGCGGGGCGACTTCACCCTCGGCCCGATCGACGTGGCCATCGGTCGCGCCGAACGGGTCGGCATCGTGGGCGCCAACGGCAGCGGCAAGACCACGCTCCTCGACGCGTTGCTCGGCCGGGTGGAGCTGGAAGCGGGCGAGCGCTTCTTCGGTCCCGGTGTCGTGGTCGGCGAGGTCGAGCAGGCCCGCGGGCGGCTGGACCCGAGTCCGAACTTGGCCAGCACGCTCCTCGACGCCGTCCTGGCCGCCACCGGCACCACCATCTCCGAGGCCCGCAGCCTGCTGGCCAAGTTCGGGCTCGGCGCCGAGGACGTGGGCCGCTCCTCGGCCACGCTGTCGGCCGGTGAGCGCACGCGGGCCGTCCTCGCCCTGCTGATGGCCCAGGGCGTCAACTGCCTCGTCCTCGACGAGCCGACGAACCATCTCGACCTCGCCGCCATCGAGCAACTCGAGCAGGCCGTCGCGGGCTTCCCCGGCACGCTCCTGCTGGTCAGCCACGACCGCCGACTCCTGGAGGCGGTCGCGCTCACGCGGGTCCTGCACCTCGAGAACGGCCGACTCGTCGGGGACGAAGCCACCTAGCCCGACGGGCTACCGTCCACAAGTCCGATACAAGGTCGCCCCCGGAGTCCCGCCCATGACGAAGATCAAGGTCCAGAACGCTGTCGTCGAGCTCGACGGCGATGAGATGACGCGGATCATCTGGCAGTTCATCAAGGACCGGTTGATCCTCCCCTACCTGGACGTGGAGCTCCTCTACTTCGACCTCGGCATCGAGCACCGCGACGCCACCGACGACCAGATCACCATCGACGCCGCCAATGCCATCAAGGAGCACGGCGTGGGCGTCAAGTGCGCCACCATCACGCCCGACGAGGCCCGGGTCGAGGAGTTCGGCCTCAAGCAGATGTGGAAGTCGCCCAATGGGACCATCCGCAACATCCTCGGCGGCGTGGTCTTCCGCGAGCCGATCATCTGCTCCAACATCCCGCGCCTCGTCCCGGGCTGGACGAAGCCGATCGTCATCGGTCGTCACGCCCACGGCGACCAGTACCGGGCGTCGGACTTCCGGGTACCGGGGCCGGGGACGGTCACCATCTCCTGGACACCGGACGACGGCGGCGAGCCCATCGAGATGCAGGTGGCCAAGTTCACTGGCGGCGGCGTCGCCCTCGGCATGTACAACTTCGACGACTCGATCAGGGACTTCGCGCGCGCCTGCCTCAACTACGGGCTGAAGCGCGACTACCCCGTCTACCTGTCGACGAAGAACACGATCCTCAAGGTCTACGACGGGCGGTTCAAGGACCTGTTCCAAGAGGTGTTCGATGCCGAGTTCAAGGCCGACTTCGACGCCAAGGGCCTCACCTACGAGCACCGCCTCATCGACGACATGGTGGCCGCCGCCCTGAAGTGGGAGGGCGGGTACCTGTGGGCCTGCAAGAACTACGACGGCGACGTGCAGTCGGACACCGTGGCCCAGGGGTTCGGTTCGCTGGGGCTCATGACGAGCGTGCTCATGACCCCGGACGGCCGCACCGTCGAGGCCGAGGCCGCCCACGGCACCGTCACCCGCCACTTCCGCGCCCACCAGCGGGGAGAAGCGACCTCCACCAATCCGATCGCGTCGATCTTCGCGTGGACCCGGGGCCTGGCCCACCGGGGCGTGCTCGACGGGACGCCCGAGGTGACGGCCTTCGCCGACACGCTGGAGGCCGTCTGCGTGGACGCCGTCGAGTCGGGGGACATGACCAAGGACCTGGCCATCCTCATCGGCAAGGACCAGCCGTGGCTCACCACGGAGCAATTCCTTGCCGCGCTCGACGAGCGCCTGCAGGCGAAGATGTCGTGAGCATGGTCGTCGCGCCGGGGTGACCCCGTGAGGCGCCGGCAGGCGGCTCGAAGGTGACCGGCGTGGTCGAGTCACCCTCGGCCGGGGCGGACGAGGCGCAGCGGGACGCGGTCCAGCGCCGCACCATGCGGACGCTGGTGGGGATGCAGGCCGCCGGCAACGCGGCCATCGCGTCCGTCGTCGCGGTGTCCTCACTCCTGGCCTCCGACCTGCTCGGCGGCGACACGCTGGCCGGCTTCGGCGGCGCGACGCTCACTGCCGGCGCGGCCTTCATCGCCGTGCCGCTGGCGCAGCACATGCGCCGCCACGGTCGCCGGCCGGGGCTCGTCGTCGCCTACGGGTTCGCCGTCGTCGGCGCCCTCGCCGCCGCGGTCGCCGGGCAGGTCGGTTGGTTCCCGCTGTTCCTGCTGGGGACGTTCCTCATCGGCACCGGCCAGGGAGCCAACCTGGCCGGACGGTACGCGGCGGCCGACCTGGCCCGTCCGGAGCACCGGGCCCGCGCCATCTCCATCGTGGTGTGGACCGGGACGCTGGGCGCGGTGCTCGGGCCGACGCTGGCCACGGCCGAGAAGAACGCCGCTGGCAGCGCCGGGTTCAACCGCCTCATCGGCCCGTTGCTGTTCGGAGCGGCGTACTTCCTCGTCGCCGGCGTGCTCGTCTGGGTGTTCATGCGTCCGGACCCCCTGGTCGTGGCGGGCGGGCTCGCTCCGGCCGACGAGCTCGAGGTGCGGCGAGTGGCGCAGGCCCGCGAGGCGTTCGGGGTGATCCGGCGTTCCGCCGGCGCTCGTCTCGGGCTGCTGGCGATGGTGATCTCGCAGACCTCGATGGTCGCGGTGATGACGATGACCCCGTTGCACATGAAGGACCACGGGCAGTCGGACCTCTCGGCGCTGGTCATCGCCCTGCACATCGTGGGGATGTACGGGCTGGCGCCGCTCGTCGGTATCGCCGCGGACCGGGTCGGGCGCGTCAGGGTCATCCAGGTCGGCGCGGCCATCCTCGGCCTCGGGACCCTGTTGTCGGTCCTCGCCGGCTATCACCCGGTGCTCATCTTCGCCGGGCTGTTCCTGCTCGGCCTGGGCTGGAGCTGCGGCCTGATCGGCGGGAGCACGCTGCTCACCGAGTCCGTCCCGGTCGCGGACCGTGTTGCCGTCCAGGGCAGTGCCGACCTCGTCATGGGCGTGTGCGGCGCGCTCGGCGCCGTCGCCAGCGGAGTGATCAAGGCCGAGCTCGGGTTCCACATGCTGGCCAACGCGGCAACGATCGCGGCGGCCGTCCTCCTCGCGGCGGCCCTCGGAGCGCGCCGCCGGGTGACCCGCCTGGCATGACCCCGGCCTCTGACAGACTGGTGTCCATGTCTGAGGAAGCAATGGTGGAGATCATCCAGCAGGCCTTGCGGGACCGGGGGATCGAGGACGAGGTGGTCGCCGCGGGCCAGTTCATGCCCCGGGGACGGACCGGCAAGGCGTTCTTGGGTGGGTTCATCGGCAGCGAGGTGGGAGGTGACCTCGGTGGGAACCTGGGCTCGGCGGTCGGTCTGGCCGCCGGATACATGGCTGGCCAGCACTCGTCCGACAGCGCGTCCGGCTTGCCGCCGTACATGCTCCTCGGCGTCTCGGCCACCCAGGTGTACGGGTTCGCCGGCCGGAGCAGGCGCGAGGAACCGACGGATCTCGTCTTCCAGGTCCCACGCGAAGGGTTGACGGTCAAGGTGCACGCCCGGGTCAACGTGCGCATCCTGGAGCTCATCGACGAAGCCACCGATTCCCACATCGAGCTCGAAGGCAACCGGATCCCCGTCACCCACTCGAAGGACGTTATCCACGCCTTGGTCTGATGGGTCGGTCCGGCCCGGGCCGCCTGGCATGATCCGCACCATGCGTGCTGTCGTGCTCCGCGACCATGGTGGACCCGAGGTCCTGACGCTGGACGAGGTCCCCGATCCGGTGATCGGGCCCGAGGAGGTGCTGATCGGTGTCCGGGCCACCGCGCTCAATCGGGCCGATCTGTTGCAGCGGATGGGGCTATACCCCGGCCCGGCCTGGGAGACGGTGGAGATCCCCGGTCTGGAGCTAGCCGGCGTGGTCGGCGCGATCGGACCGAGGGTGACGATGTGGCAGCCGGGCGATGCCGTGATGGGCATCGTGTCCGGCGGCGCCTACGCCGAGCGCGTCGCCGTCCACGAACGCCAGCTCATGGCCGTGCCCACCTCCGTGTCGCTGGCCGACGCGGCGGCCATCCCCGAGGTCTTCCTCACGGCCTGGGACGCGCTCGTCGTCCAGGGGGGGTTGACCAGCGGCCGGTGGGCGCTCGTCCACGCCGGCGCGTCCGGAGTCGGCACGGCCGCCATCCAGATCGCCAAGGCGATCGGCGCCCGCATCGCGGTGACGACCTCGACGGGAAAGGTGGCGGCGTGCCTGGAGCTCGGCGCCGACGCAGCCATCGACTACACGACCACGGACTTCGTCGAGGAAGTTCGGGCGGCCACCGGTGGGCAGGGCCCGGACGTGATCCTCGACGTGATCGGCGGCGACTACCTCGACCGCAACCTCCAGGCCGTGGCGGTGAAGGGCCGGATCGTGCAGGTCGGCCTGATGGGCGGAGGGGCGACGTCCGTGAACATCGGGGCGCTGCTGCCCAAGCGCGTCAACCTGATCGGCACGGTGCTGCGGGCCCGGCCGATCGAGGAGAAGATCGCGCTGACGCGCCGTTTCGCGGCCGAAGTGCTGCCGCTGTTCGACGGCGGTGCCCTGCGGCCGGTGATCGACTCCCGCTACCCGCTGGACCAGATCGCCGATGCGCACCGCCACATGGAGTCCAACGCCAATGTCGGGAAGATCCTGGTCGATATCGCCTGACGGATCGCCGGTGGGCGGGGGTCAGCCCAGCGGCCAGCTCCGCCCGACGCTCCACCGGCCGGCGCCGTCCTGGACCAGGAGCGCGAGCTCGGTCACGAAGGTCGTGAGGGGCAGCACCGGGGCGACCGCCGTCGTCAGCTCGTCGGCGATCTCCGGCGACACGCCTTCGGCGATGGTGAGGTGGGGGATCGGGTCGGGGATCGTGCCGTCGTAGGGAGGGACGTCCGGGAAGTGTTCGGTGGCCGCGGCCAGGAGCGCGGCGAAGACCTCGGTCGGCTCGGGGGTGAGCCACACGACCTCGCCGGGGAAGCGCCCCACCGAGGCGAAACGGGCCTCGAACGGCGCGAATCCCCGGCACAGCTGGGCCACCTGCCCTGCGGTGGCCCTGTCGAGCGGGGAACGGAACGGATGGAGCACAGTCACATGGGCCGGGACGCCGCGGGCCGCGTTGGCGTCGTGGCGGAGGCGGTGGTGCCCGATGGCCACGTCGGCCTCGGGAACGAGGACGACGAGCGCCGTCTGACCGCCGGACACGGACCAGGCCCGGTGCCTCAGCCCTGGCTGAAGACGAGCAGGAACTCGAGCAGCCCGTTGTCAGCGGTGGTTGCGGGCCCGAAGCTGGGGTTGGGGATGCCCCATTCGGCGAACACGATCGGGATCGACCCGTCCACCTCGATGTTCCCACTGTTCAGCCGGGCCTGCACGTCGAAGGTCACCGGCAGCGTGGTGCCCCGCAGGGTCAGGTCTCCGGTGGCGGTGGCGGTGATGGTCTCGCCTTCGGCAGGGACCGTGGCCAACTCGATCGGCTGGGTGAGCGTGAACGTGGAGGTCGGGAAGTTCCCGGTGTCCATGATGCGGCCCCGGAACTGGTTGTCACGGTTGCCCGAATCGCTTTCCACCGTGGTCATGTCCACCGTGAAGTCGCCCGCCTCCACGGTGGTGCCGGCCAGCGAGAGGGATGCCGTGACGGCGTTGGTGCGGCCCACGCCCTCGGTGTCCTGACCGAAGAGCGTCTCCTTCACCCGGTAGCCGAGGACGGACTCAGGCGTCGCCGTCCACGTCCCGTCGAGACCCGACGACTCCGCGGCCGCGGCCGTCGTCGTCGCAGCCGCGGCTGCGGTCGTCCCGGTCGCCGCCACCGTGGTCGGAGCGTCCGTCGCCGGAGCGTCGGTGGCCGCCGCCTCCTCATCGCGCTCTTCGAAGCTGAGCTCCTCGGGCGCGTCGTCCTTGATGAGGTTGATGTAGACCCACGTCCCCCCGACGCCCAGGACCACCAGCGCCACGATGGCGCCACCGATCCACAGGGCCAGCTTGCGCCCCCGGCCCGTGTTCGACGTTTCGGTCATGGTCTACTCCTTCGATCCAGTGTGCGCCCGCCCGCCCATGCTGGCCCGCCGGGCTAGGACATGTCTCCGCGGACCCTGGGAGAACGCTGGGAGGCTTCGGCGGGCGGCGCGTCGCTACCGATTCGATATCGATTCGGTGGAGACGGGCGCGCCGGCCAGGAACCGGAGGGCCCGGAGGGGGTCAGATCCGATCGTCGATCGCCACGTAGTCCCGCAGGCCCGTGCCGGTGTAGGCCTGGCGGGGCCGGGCGATCCTCTGCTCCTTGTCGGCCAGCAGCTCGACCCAGTGGGCCAGCCAGCCCGACGTGCGGGGGATGGCGAAGAGCACCGTGAACATGTCGACCGGGAAGTCCATCGCCTGGTAGATGAGCCCGGAGTAGAAGTCGACGTTCGGGTAGAGCTTGCGGGACTTGAAGTAGTCGTCGTTGAGCGCCGCCTCCTCGAGCTTGAGGGCGATGTCGAGGAGCGGGTTCTTGCCCGTCACGTCGAACACGTCGTAGGCGGTCTGCTTGATGATCGTGGCCCGCGGGTCGTAGTTCTTGTAGACGCGGTGGCCGAAGCCCATGAGGCGGCCCTTGCCGGCCTTGACGTCCTCGATGAAGCCGGGGACGTTCTCCACCGAGCCGATCTCGCCCAGCATCCGCACCACGGCCTCATTGGCCCCGCCGTGGAGCGGGCCGTAGAGCGCGGACGCCGCCGCCGAGCAGGCGATGAACGGGTCGGCGTGCGCGGAGCCCACGACGCGCATAGCGGTCGTGCCGCAGTTCTGCTCGTGGTCGGCGTGCAGGATGAAGAGGACGTCGAGGGCGCGGGCCAGCACCGGCGACACCTCGTAGTCGTCGCCGACCCGGAACATCATGTTGAGGAAGTTCTCCGTGTAGGACAGCGAGTTGTCCGGGAACACCGTCGGCATGCCCACGCTGAAGCGATGGCAGTAGGCGGCCAGGGTCGGCGTCTTGGCGATGAGGCGGAGGACCTGCTTGTCGCGGGTGGCGGCGTCGAAGATGTCCTTGGCCTCGGGGTAGTACGTCGACAGCGCGGCCAGGCCGGACACGAACATGCCCATCGGGTGGGCGTCGTAGTGGAAGCCCTCCATGAAGCGCTTGCGCACGTTGTCGTGGAGGAAGGTGTGGTGGATGACCTGGTACGTCCACGTCTTGAGCTGCTCGGCATCGGGAAGCTCGCCGTTGAGGAGGAGGTAGGCCACCTCCACGTAGTTCGAGTGCTCGGCGAGCTGCTCGATGGGGTAGCCCCGGTAGCGCAGGATGCCCGCGTCGCCGTCCAGGTAGGTCACCGCCGACGCGCACGCCGCGGTCGACAGGTACGCAGGGTCGTACATCCGCAGGTCGGGATCGAGCTCCCGCAATGCCGACGACGGGAACACCCCGTCGTCGATGGGAACGGTGATCTGCTTGCCCGTCCGGTCGTCGATGATGGTGATGCTGTCTGGCACCTGAGCCGTCCTTCCCCGGGTTACGACCGCAGGTTAGATCAGGGCATGCCGGACGGTCACCGCCGGGCCAGACCCTCCCGCAGGCGCGTCAGATCGGCGAAAGGTGCGCGTGGACCTGGAACCTGGGTGCTCCGCCGACGTCGGTGAGCGCCTGGCCCGTAAGTGCGTTCGCTCCCGCCCCGCCCGGGAAGTCGCGGTTCCACCAGTTGCTGACCAGGACGGCAGTACCGGGCAACACGTCCTCGCTGCGGTGGACGGGCACGGTCAGTGCGCCGTGCTCGGAGCGCAGGCAGGCGAGCTGGCCGTCGGCGAGCTCGCGGGCATCGGCGTCGACCGGTGCCAGCAGGAGCGACGGCTCGCCGGCCATCTTGCGCAGGCGCTGGTGGTTCACGGCTGTCGAGTTGAGGAAGTAGTGGGACTTGGGCGTCAGGACGAGCAGCGGCTCGCCGAGCCCCGTCGCCGGGGGCAGGCCGTCGAACGGAGCCGGACCGTCGGGCGCGTCGGGCAGCGGGTCCAGCCCCATGCGGCCCATGGCCTCGGACCGCAGCATCACCCTGGCCCGGGCATCCTCGGCCGGCTGGACCTTCACCCACCCACGCGTGTGGAGCTGGGCGACGGTCTCCGCGTCGTAGCCCTCCAGGTAGGTGGCCAGGAGCGCGTCGTCGCTGTCGGACAGGGCGGGGTGCTCGAGGCCGAGCGCGGCGCCGATCATCCGGTAGATCTCCGTGTTCGGCCGGGACTCCCCTCGGGGGGCGACGGCCGGCCGGTTCAGCGTCAGGTAGCGGTGCCCCCACGACTTCACCACGTCCAGGTGCTCGAGCTGCGTGGTGGCGGGCAGCACGACGTCGGCGTAGCGCGCGGTGTCGGTCATGAACTGCTCGAGGACGACGGTGAAGAGGTCCTCCCGGGCCAGGCCGGAGAGAACGGCGCCCGAGTCCGGGCAGACGACGGCGGGGTTCGTGTTGGCGATGCACAGCGCGGCCACCGGCCCCAGCTCGTCATACGTACCGGCCAGCGCCCGGCCCAGCTGGACCTGGTTCACGGACCGGGTGGGCGCGTCGGGCGGTCGCAGATCGGGTCGTTCCATGGCGCTGGCCCGCGCCGGGAAGGTGCTGGCGCTGTGCACGTGCGCGCCGCCCCCCGGATGCCGCCATGCTCCGGTGACCGCCGGCAGGCAGAGGATGGCCCGGAAGGCCTGCCCGGCATCGGCGTGCCGCTGGGCGCCGGGCCCGAGCTTGATGAACGAGGCCTTCGCCTCCGCGAAGCGCGTTGCGAGGTCGGTGATCGCGGACTCCGGGAGGCCCGTGGCGGCCGCGGCTCGCTCGACCGGCCATTCCGCGGCCCGCGCCCGCAGCTCGTCGGCGCCCGTCGTCCGCTCGGTCAGGAAGTCCGTGTCCTCCCAGCCCTTGGCGAAGATCACGTGCAGCAACCCGAGGGCCAGCGCGCCGTCGCTGCCCGGCCGCGGAGCCAGGTGGAGGTCGGACGCGCGCGCGGTCTTCGTGCGGACGGGGTCGATGCAGACGATGGTGCCGCCGCGCTTGCGGGCCTGCAGGAAGTACGGCCAGAAGTGCAGGTGGGTCGAGACCATGTTGGCGCCCCACGCCACGACGAGATCGGCCTCGGCGACGGACTCGATGTCGGTGGCCGGCCATCCCGCCGGATAGGTGAGCCCCCACGCCCAGGCACCCGCGGCCAGGCAGATGGTGCCGTCCATGTGGGCCGTGCCGAGGGCGTTGAAGAGCCGGCGATCCATCGACGAGCCCTGCAGTTCGCCCATTGTCCCCATGTACGAGTAGGGGAGGACGGAGAGCGGGCCGTGGTCGTCGATGGAACGTGTCAGGCCGTCGCGGACCGCGCCGAGCGCTTCGTCCCATGAAGCCTCACGGAACTGGCCCGCTCCTTTGGGTCCGGTGCGGACGAGCGGCCGCAGCAGCCGGTCCGGATGGTAGGTCCGCTCCTCGTAGCGCTGCATCTTCACGCACAGGTGGCCGGAGGTGATCGGGTGGTCCTTCACGCCGTGGACACCGGTGGCGACCCCATCCGTCACCGTGACCGTCCACGCGCACGTGTCGGGACAGTCGTGCGGGCAGGCTCCGGGGACGTGGACAGTCGTCATCGGGTGCTCCTCACAGTGCGCACCGTTTCACCATGCCCACCGTTTCACAGGGGGGAGTTGTCGTGCTTGCGGGGTCGGAGGTTCTCGCGCTTGGTGGCCAGGAGGCGCAGGGCGCGGGTGATCTCACGACGCGTCTCGTCGGGCTCGATGACGGCGTCGACGTACCCGCGCTCGGCGGCCACGTAGGGGTTGAGCATCCGCTCGGTGTAGTCCTGCTCGTAGGCGGCCCGCTGCTCGTCCGACGCGCCCCGCTGCAGGATGGCCGATGCCTGCCCCGCGCCCATCACGGCCAGCTCGGCACCGGGCCAGGCGAGGCAGACGTCGTTGCCCATGCGCTTGGAGTCCATGACGATGTAGGCACCGCCGTAGCTCTTGCGCAGGATCACGCACACGCGGGCGACCGTGGCCCGGCCGTACGCGAACACGAGCTGCGCGCCGTGGCGGATCATCCCCCGCCACTCGAGGTCCTTGCCGGGGTAGAAGCCCGGCGTGTCGACCAGCGTCACGATCGGCAGGTTGAAGGCGTCACAGAAGGCGACGAACCGGGCGCCCTTCTGTGAGGCGGGGATGTCGAGGGTGCCGGCGATGGCCAGCGGCTGGTTGGCCAGCACGCCCACCGGCCGGCCATCGATGGTGGTGAGGACGGTGACGATGTTCGACGCCCACCGGGTCCGCAGCTCGACGAAGTGGCCGTCGTCGACGAGGGCCCCGATGATGTCGCGGACGTCGTAGCTCCCGGTGGCGGTCGCCGGCAGGATGCCCTCCACCTCGGGTGTGAGCCGGTCGGGCGGATCAGCGGTCACGACGCGAGGGGGCTCCTCGTCCGTGCTCGACGGCAGGTACGAGAGGAGCTCGGCGACGGCCTGGCTCGCCGTGGCCGCGTCGCGCACCACCAACGTCGCCGCCCCACTGTGCCGGGCGTGGATGGTCGCCCCGCCGAGCTCGCCGTTGTCGATGGCGACACCGGTGAACTCGGCGACCATCGACGGGCCGGAGACGAACGCGTACGCCTCCTCGGTCATGATCACGAAGTCCGCCAAGCCGATGAGGAGCGCAGGGCCGGACACCGCCGGACCGTCCAGCACGATGATCACGGGCACGATCCCGGAGCAGTCGGCGATGGCGCGGGCGGCCTGACCCCACCCGTGCAGGGCGGCCATGCCCTCCATGATGTCGGCGCCGCTCGATGCGATCGAAGCGACGAGAGGGATGCGCTGGTCCTTCGCCGTCCGCGCCGCCTCGGCGAGGGTCGCCGATGCCGTGGAGGACAGCGCGCCCCGACGCTCCGAGGCGTCCATCCGGGCCACGACCACAGGGCGGCCGTCGATGCGTTCGACCTCCGCCCGCACCGCGCCAGGTGCCTGGGCCCGGAGAGCCACCGACGCCTGGGCCATCGGGCGGCAGGCTACTGCGGCAGGCTCGACCGGTCGTCGTTGCTCGGCACAGCGTTGTCGGATGGAGGCCGGACCCGCACACCGCGCTGCTTCGGACCCTTGGCCCCGATGACGTCCTGCAGGACGTCGGCGACCGCCCGCGCGGACGCGCTGAGCATGGCGCGGCGCCGTCGCGCCAATCCCACCTGGCGGAGCGCGAGATCACTGATGGGGATGCGCGAGAAGTCGCCCTTCAGCCAACCTGGCACCGCGGTGGTCGGCACGATGGTCGAGCCGTAGCCCTCGAAGGCGAGCGAGGCCATCAGCCGAACGCCGTCGATCTCGGCCTGGGGCCGCAGGGTCACCCCGGCGCGGCGGGCCTCCGCATCGAGGTCACGGCGCAGGGCGGTGCCGGGAGGAGGCAGCACGAGCGGATGGCCGGAGAGCTCTGAGAAGCTCACCTCCGTCCGCCCGTAGAGGGGGCTGGCCGGCGTGGCCAGCAGCACGAGCTCCTCCGTGAACAGCAGTGACGTGTCGATCTCCGGGTCCTCGACGGGCAGGTTGACCACGGCCAGGTCGAGCCCGCCGCCGACCACGAGGGGGACCAGCGAGGTGGTGCTGGCCTCCAGGATCACGACCTGCACCTTCGGGTGGGCGGCGTGGACGGCCCCGAGGAGCTGCGGCACCAGCCAGCGAGCGGTCGTGCCGATGACCCCGAGCCGGGCGTCGCCGGCCACCTCCTGGCCCATCGAGACCGCGTCGGCCGTCAGCGCGTCCAGCTCGCGCTGGATCCGCCGGGCCCGCGCCACCACGACGATGCCTTCCGGGGTCAGCCGACCCTTCGCCCGGTCGACGAGGGTCACCCCCAGCTCGCGCTCCAGGTGGGCGATGTGGGCCGAGACGTTGGACTGCACGGTGTAGAGCGCCCGCGCCGCGGCCGAGAACGAGCCGTGGTCGTCCACGGCCACCAAGGCCGCGAGTTGGCGCAGGTCCATCGGCGCATCGTACGTCACCCATCGGTAGGAACGATGGCCCGTATCGTCCCCTCCAGGTTGAAAGATGCCGGGAGTTCGTGCATACTTTCACTAATTCGAAGCGAGGTTCCCCCAACCCCGCTCGAAAGAGGCTCGACTCCGGAGCTCCCCCAGCTCCGCGAGCTTCTCGGTCGAGAGGCGCCGCTCCCCAGCGGCGCCTTTCCCGTTTTCGGTTACGGTCACCGCTCATGCCGGACCCCAAGGATCGACGGTCCGACCGGTCCGCGGCTTTCTTCGACCTCGATCGCACCCTGCTCTCGGGCGGGAGCGGCTTGGTCTTCTCGGAGGCCATGCGGTCGGCCGGCCTCGTCACCCGTTCGATCCCGGGCGAGCGCATGGTCTACGGCCTGTTCAGCCGGGTGGGGGAGAACCTCCCGAGCATGATGCTGGCCCGCCAGGGCGCCACCATGGCCCGGGGGCGCCCGCGGGCCGCGGTCCAGGCCGCAGCAGATGCGGCCGCCGACGTGCTCAGCGGCATGCTCCAACCCTTCGCCGGCCCGATCATCGAGCAGCACAAGGCGGCCGGCCGCAAGCTGGTGATGGCCACCACGACACCGGCCGATCTCGTACGCCCGCTGGCCGAACGGCTCGGCTTCGACGACGTCGTGGCGACGACGTACGGCGTCAACGCCGATGGCACGTACGACGGCTCGATCGTCGGGCCGTTCGTGTGGGCGAACGGGAAGCTGGAAGCGGTGCGGGAGTGGGCCAACCGCCACGACATCGACATGGCGAACAGCTACGCCTACTCCGACAGCGTCTACGACACGCCGCTCCTCTCCTCGGTCGGACACCCCGTCGCCGTCAACCCGGACCCGCGCATGCTGGTCATGGCCCTGGCCCGCCGCTGGCCGGTCCTGCACCTAGACGTCCCCCCGGGGGTGCCGAAACTGCCGATCCTGGACCTCGAGCCCCAGCAGCTCGCACTGGCGCTCACAAGGCCGTCCACCATCCCGTTCGCGCGGTGGGACATCGATGGCGTGCACCACATCCCGGCCGCGGGTCCCGCCATCCTCGTCGCCAACCACCGCTCGTACTTCGACGCCACGGCGGTCGCCATGGTCGTCGCCCGCAGCGGCCGCACCGTGCGCTTCCTCGGCAAGAAGGAGGTGTTCGACGCGCCCATCGTCGGCCAGATCGCGAAGGCGATGGGAGGCATCCGCGTCGAGCGCGCCTCCGGCTCGGACGAGCCGCTGCGCCATGCGGCCGAGGCGCTCCAGGCGGGTCAGATGGTGGCGATCATGCCGGAGGGCACGATCCCGCGCGGCAAGGCGTTCTTCGATCCGGAGCTCAAGGGCCGTTGGGGCGCGGCCCGGCTGGCCGCCATGGCTCACGCGCCGGTCATCCCCGTCGGGCTTTGGGGGACGGAGAAGGTGTGGCCGAGGTCGGCCCGGCTGCCCAACATCCTCAACGTGACCAGTCCGCCCGTCGTGCGGATCAGGGTCGGGCCGCCGGTGACGCTCAAGTACCGCAGCCCCAACGCCGACACGAAGCGGATCATGAAGGCGATCGCCGCGCTTCTGCCCCCCGAGGCCCACGAGCATCACGAACCGACACAGGAGGAGCTCCTTCGGACCTTCCCCCACGGTTACAAGGGCGACCCCGAGAAGGAGACCACCCGCCGCCCGGGGACCGACTGATCAGCTGAGCTGGATTCCCTGCCGGGAGCCGTCCCGCACGCGAGCATCCGTGCAGCACGATTATTGTGACCCGCGCCACATCGGGCCGCGACCTGCCGAGATGGAACACCGGGCAGCTGAAGGGGGAAGAGATGAGCAATGAGCGCGGGTCGGTGGAGATCGTCGACGTCACCAAACGGTTCGGCTCCACCATCGCGGTCGACGATGTGACCATCGAGGTGCTCCCCGGGGAGTTCCTGTCCCTCCTGGGTCCCTCGGGCTGCGGCAAGACCACGACGCTGCGCCTCCTGGCCGGCTTCGAGCAGCCGGACGAAGGCTTCATCCGCATCTCCGGCGAGTACGTGCAAGGAGTTCCTCCGTACCGACGGGACGTGAACACGGTCTTCCAGCACTACGCCCTGTTCCCGCACATGACCGTCGCCGAGAACGTCGCCTACGGCCTGCGGCAGAAGCGGACGAGAAAGGCGGACGTGGGCCGCCGGGTCGGGGAGGCGTTGGAGATGGTCAAGATGACCAAGCTCGCCAAGCGCAGGCCCCGGCAGATGTCCGGAGGCCAGCAGCAGCGGGTGGCGCTCGCGCGCGCCCTGGTCAACAAGCCGTCCGTGCTGCTCCTCGACGAGCCGCTCGGGGCCCTCGACCGCAAGCTGCGTCAGGAGATGCAGATCGAGCTCAAGCTGCTCCAGAACCAGCTCGGCATCACGTTCGTGTTCGTCACCCACGACCAGGAGGAGGCCCTGTCGATGTCCGACCGCATCGCGGTCATGTTGGACGGACGCGTGGAGCAGCTGAACGGCCCGAACGAGATCTACGAGAACCCGTCGTCGGCCTTCGTCGCCGGGTTCATCGGCCAGAACAACTTCCTTGACGGCGTGCTCGCCGGTGACGGACAGCTCCACGCGGACGGAGTCACCGTGGTCGCGCATCGTGAAGGGGCCGGCACCGCGCCTGGCCGTCCCGGCCTTGCCGCGGTCCGTCCCGAGGCGATCACGATCACCGGCGAGGAGCCACCGTCCGGGCCGAACCAGCTGGCGGGAACGCTGGCCGGCATCTCCCACCTCGGCGACGTGATCCAGTACGTCGTCATCTCCGGGACGCGCGAGGTCCTCGTCCGCCTCCCCCGGCACAACGCACCACGCCTCGCTGCCGGTCAGCCGGTCTGGTGCTCGTGGCCCGCCGAGCTCGTCCAGCTCTTCCCGCACGACCAAGCCGCGCTCGTACGCACGTCCGACCCGATCGACGAGATCGTTGTCGCGGCCGGCACTTGAACACCCACAATCAGGAGACCCCATGGCACGCAAGCAAGACACCACTCGAATCCTGGTCCCGCGGACGACCGCCAGCCGGCTCGCCCAGTCCCTGAGCCGACGGCGTTTCCTCGGACTCGCCGCGGGGACCGCGGCCGGCGCGGCGTTCCTTGCCGCGTGCGGCAGCAGCGACGACGAGGGCAGCGGGGGCGGAGGAGGCGGCGGAGGCAGCATCAACCTGTACACGTGGGCCGAGTACGACGACCCTGACGTCATCGGCTCCTGGGGCAACGTCACCACCGACATCTACGACTCGAACGAGGAGGCCATCCAGAAGCTCGCCGCCTCCAAGGGCTCCTCCGGCTACGACGTGGTGGTCCCGACCGGATCATTCATCCCCCAGATGGTGCAGAACGGTCTGCTCGAAGAGCTCGACCTGGACAGGATCCCGAACTTCGAGAACATCGATCCTCTGTACGCCAGCCAGCCGTTCGATCCCGGGAACAAGTACAGCGTGCCCAAGGACTGGGGCTCGACGGGTTGGATCTACGACAACACGGTGCTCACGACGCCCATCGAGACCTGGCAGGACTTCATCGACGCTGCGATGGGGCCGGCGAGCGGCAACATGTCCATGCTCGACGCCCCCGCCTACCAGACCGGCGTGTACTTCTGGGCTAACGGCATCGACTGGAACACCGAGAACGAGGACGACCTCGACAAGGCCGAAGACTTCATGGTCAACGAGTTCGCCACGCACATCAAGGCGTTCGACTCCTACCCGGGCATCAACCTCACGCAAGGGAACTACGCGCTGTCGCAGGTGTGGAACGGCGACGCCCGCGCCGGGCTCCTGGCCGTCGAAGACGCCGGCGACGACCCCTCCAAGTACACGTGGGGGCTCGGCGCACCGCAGACGGAGCTCTGGATGGACAACTGGACCATCGTGAAGGGAGCGAACAACCTCGACGCCGCCTACGACTTCATCAACTACATCCTCGAGCCGGAGAACTCGGCCAAGGAGCTCGAGTACCACGGCTACCACACCGCGGTGAAGGGCATCGAGGAGCAGATGGCCGACACGAAGTATCCGGAGATCATCTTCTTCTCGCCTGAGCAGGTGAAGACCATGTCCACCCAGGAGATCAACTCGGCCCAGGACCGCCAGGTCGACATCTACAACAAGGTCAAGGCCGCCGCCGGCGGTTGACGACACCAGTGGTCACGAGCGAGGTCGAACTCAGATCTGCGCCACCGCGCAAGCGACGCTCGCTCGTGCCGAAGTTCGCGCTCGCCCTGCCTGCGTGGCTGTGGTACCTCGGCTTCTTCGTCGTCCCGCTCGTCTTCATCGTCGTCTACAGCTTCGGCACCAAGATCCAGGGGTCAGCGGGCGACGTCGACACCAGCCCGCCCACGCTGGACCGCTACGGCGATGCGCTGAGCGCGACCTTCTTCCAGGTGCTGAGGCAGACGCTGCGAACCTCGATCATCGGCACCGCCCTGTGCCTGCTGATCGGCTTCCCGGTGGCCTACTTCATCGCCGTGAAGGTGCCTCCGCGCTGGCGCGGGGTCCTGCTCGGCCTCGCCATCATCCCGTTCTGGACGAACTACCTGATCCGGACGATCGCGTGGCGCATCGTGCTGTCGCCGAGTGGGTTCTTCTCGAACTGGTTCCAGGACATCGGCCTGCGCGATTCCAACCTCCAACTTCTGGACACCCGCTTCGCGGTGCAGCTCGCCGTGGTCTACAACTACCTGCCCCTGATGATCTTCCCGCTCTTCGTCGCGCTCGACCGGCTCGACCCGGCGTTACGGGAAGCCAGCAAGGACCTCGGAGCCAACCGGGTGCGCACGTTCTTCCAGGTCACGTTGCCGCTCTCCTCGCCAGGGATCGTGGCCGGGCTCCTGCTGGTGTTCATCCCTCTGTCCGGTGACTACATCACGGCCGCCGTGCTCGGTGGAGCGCAGGGCAACATGGCCGGCGCGCTCGTCGCCACCCAGTTCCTGCAGGCCCAGAACAAGGCGCTCGGCTCGGCGGTGGCGATGGTCCTGATCTTCAGCATCCTCATCTGCATCACGGTCGCGGCCCTGATCGTCTTCACCACCCGCGCCCTGCTCAGGCGGCGCCGCAGCGTGACGCTCGTGCCAGGCACACCGGCGCAGGCCACGGCATGACCACCACCACGATCCCCACCACGGGTGCCGAGACCCGGGCGGCCAAAGCCGCGCCGCGCAGGCGTCGCCGGTTCGACACGGTGACCCTCGGGCTGGGCCTGTGGACGGTCCTCGTCTACGTCTTCCTGTTCCTGCCGATCGCCTTCGTCGTGATCCACTCTTTCACGGACAGCCGTGACTTCACCCGCTGGGGCGGATTCACAACCCGCTGGTACACGCGGTTTCTCGACAACTACAACCTGAAGACCTCGTTGACGAACTCGATCAAGGTCGCACTCATCGCCACGCTCATCTCCGTCGTGCTGGGCGGCCTCGCCGGGATCGCGCTAGCCCGCCGGCCGGGCGTCTGGACGAAGGCGTTCCTCGCGCTGGTCTTCCTCGTCCTCGTCACGCCCGAGATCGTCGACGCCATCGGCCTCCAGATCTGGTTCGTCAACCTGGGCGGGATCTTCCGTCAAGGTCTGGTCCCGCTCTGGATCGGGCAGTCGATCTTCAGTTCGGCGGTGGTCACTCTCATCGTGCGGGCCCGCATGGCCGGGCTCGACGAATCGCTCGAGGAGGCCGCCGCCGACCTCTACGCAACACCCGCACGCGCCTTCCGCCAGATCACGCTCCCGCTCGTCTACCCCGCTCTCCTGGCCGGGGGGCTGCTGGCCTTCACCTTCAGCCTCGACAACGTGATCATCAGCCAGTTCGTCAGCGTGCCCGGCTCGACCACCTTCCCGGTGTACGTGTTCTCGTCGGTGCGCCAGGTCATCAGACCGGACATCGGCGCCGCCTCGGCCGTCATGCTCGGGCTGACGTTGCTCGCGCTCGGTCTGGTCGTCGCGGTGCTCAAGCGCTCGGGCGACTCCTCCAGCGATATCGCCGCCACCATCACCGGTGCGGGTGGCTGACCGCGACCGTCGCCGGCTCCGGCCCGACTCAGGAACCGCCGAAGTCTCCACCCCCGAAGTCGCCTCCCCCGAAGTCGCCTCCGCCGAAGTCGCCTCCGCCGAAGTCGCCTCCGCCGTCGCCGTCCACGTACGTGTCGCCCTCGTTGATGACGGTCGTTCCGCCCCAGCCCCAGCCTCCGAAGCCTCCGAGCATCGCCCCGAGCAGAAGGCCGTTGAACAAGCCGCCACCCCCGAACCAGCCCACCTGGTACGGCTCGGCGTAGCCGGCGTAGAGGGGACGTCGGTCATCGTCGAGATCGACTGCAGGCTCACCGTGGCGCCCGGGCCGGCGCAGGTCCGGCGGCGGCTCAGGCGGCGGCCGCCCGGCCACGACGGCACGCGCCCGGTCCATCGAGTAGCGCGCCTCATCGATCACCCGCCGCACCCGCTCGAGGTCGATCGGTTCGTCGGCGAAGTCCAGCGCCGCACTCGCGGCCTTGAACCGGTTGGCGGCCGCCTCGTAGTCCTCGGCCGCTTCCGGGTGCAGCGCCACGTCGTCCTCGAGGCGCAGGACGTCGTCGGCCAGCACCGAGAGCTCCGCCTGCAGCATCTGACGGTCGGCTGCCTCGCGCCGGAGGGCGAGCTGCCGCTCCGCCTTGCCACGCTGACGGCGGCGCCATACCCACAGACCCAGGAGGACGGCGCCGGCGATCAACAGCACCGGGGCTAAGCCAAGGCCCCCACCATCCCCGTCCGATGAAGCGCTCCCGCGTTGGTCGGGCAGGCCGCCCTCCGTGCCGGCCTCTGAGGCGGCGCCGCCCACCCGTTCGACGAAGTCCCGGAGCACAGCGGCCGGCCCCTCGGACGCGTGAGTCTGGAACGCTGCACTGGCCAGCCGGCCTGCCTCCCCCGACGGCAGCCACGTGCTGCCCGCTCGGAAGCTGTCACCGGCCAGCACCGCGTACGTACCGGCAAGATCCGTGGCGGCCGCGACGTCGCTGGTCAGGACGGCCGGATCGCCACCCGCGACATCGAGCACGGATTGAGGTAGCACCGCCACGAAGATCGGCGTACCAACCGACATGATGGCGGAACGCAACGACTCCGCCTCATCCTCGGAGAGCGCACGTTCGGCGTCGGGCTCCACGAAGACTGGATCGGTCCGGAGCGCCCTTCCGACCTGGGCGACATCCGTCGAGGTGGCAGCAGGGATCGAAGCGGCCGCGGTCGTGGCGGCAGTCGAGGCTGTCAGAACGATCAGGAGTGCGGCGGGGAGCATCCGGCGAAATCGGATCAGGCTGCGTATCCATGGCACGGCCTCTGCACTACCCACCCGGCGAGGCGGGCAACCGGGCTTGCCGGGGCGCTGGTCAGGCCGCGTGCCCGGATTGTCAGATCTCGACCTGGGTGCCGACCTCGAAGACCTGCTGTGACGGGAGGCAGTAGAAGCGGGCGGCACTGGCGGCGCCGCGGTGCAGGACGACGAACAGCTGCTCCCTCCATTGAGGCATCTCG
>CAWHKS010000017.1:0-298726 GCA_963829955.1 uncultured Acidimicrobiales bacterium | reverse complement strand
CGTCCGTGCGGTTGTTCCGCTTCGTCAGCGCCCAGCCGGTGTGGGGGACCCAGAAGAACTCGAAGTGGTCGTTGCCGTCGACGTGCGTGTCGAGGTCCTCGAGCAACGAGTCCACCCGCATCGGCTCCTCCACGACGGCCAAGTTGAACGCCGGCACCACGTCGAGGGTGACGGTCGAGATGATGCCGAGCGCGCCGAGGCCGACGCGGGCGCAGTGGAACAGCTCGGGCTCCTCGTCCGGCGAGCAGTCGACGCAGGTGCCGTCGCCGAGCACGAGGCGGAGGGCGGCGATCTGGCCGGCCAGCCCGGTGAGCTTCCGGCCGGTGCCGTGAGTGGACGTCGACACCGCCCCCGAGATCGTCTGGTACGCGATGTCGCCGAGGTTGGGCATGGCGAGGCCGCGGAGGTCGAGCTGGCGGTTGAGATCCTCGAGCCTGATGCCGGCCTGCACCGTCGCCGTGCGCGCCTCGGTGTCGATCGAGAGCACTCGGTTGTAGCCGCTCAGGTCGATGAGGTGCCCGTCGGTGCAGGCGATGTCCGTGAAGCTGTGGCCGCTGCCGACCACCTTGACCCGCGCGCCCTCGGCCGCCGCTTGCTTGACGACGGCGGCGAGGTCGTGCTCGCTGGACGGCCGGTGGACGGCCACGGGATGAGCGACCTGGTTGCCCGCCCAGTTGCGCCAGGTCGCGTCCGTCATCTGGCCGTGCTCATCGAGGTGCTCATCGAGGTGCTCATCGCGCCTGGAGCGCCTCGATGAGCTTGGGCAGCACCTTGTGGACGTCCCCGACGATGCCGAGGTCGGCGATGCCGAAGATGGGCGCTTCCTTGTCCTTGTTGATGGCGATGATGTTCTTGGCGCCCTTCATGCCCACCATGTGCTGCGTGGCGCCGGAGATCCCCGCCGCGATGTAGACGGTGGGCTTCACGACCTTGCCCGTCTGGCCGACCTGGTAGCTGTAGGGCACCCAGCCGGCGTCGACGATGGCCCTCGACGCGCCGGGCGCACCCCTGAGGAGCTTGGCCAGGTCCTCGATGAGCTGGTAGTTGGCGGCCTCGCCCAATCCCCGCCCGCCGGACACGACGACCGCGGCTTCGTCGAGGCGCGGCCCGGTGGACTCCTCCACGTGGACGGCGTCGATGGTGGCGGCACCCGAGGGGCCCAGGTCGGGGAGGGCGACCTCGACCACCTCGGCCGGGCCGCCGCCGGACTCCTCCGCCGCGAACGACTTCGGGCGGAACGAGGCCAGGTGCGGGCCCTCGGCGGTGAAGGTGGTGGTGACGAGCACGTTGCCGCCGAAGATGGGCGTGGTCACGCTCACGCTGTCCCCGTCGACCGTGATGTCGGTGTTGTTGGTCAGGACCGTGCGGTCGAGCTTCACCGAGAGTCGGGCCATTACGTCGCGGCCCTCGTAGTTCTGGGGGAACAGGATCAGCCCGGGCGTGTCCCCGCCGGCGATGATCCCGGCCATGGCGGCCGAGACCGCGGGGCCGGGCAGCTTCCCGCCCAGGTCGCCCGGGGCGTAGACCCTGGCGGCGCCGTGCGCGCCGAGGGCGGCAGCGGCTCCGGCGGCGTCCGCGCCGCCGGCGTGGAACGCGGCGACAGTCGAGGCGCCGAGCGAACGCGCCTTGGTGAGCAGCTCCAGGGTGCCGGTGGTGGGCACCCCGTCGTTGGACTGGGCGAAGACCCAGACGGTGTCGATGGCCATGGTTGCGATCGTCCTTTGCGCTCAGATGACCTTGAGGTTCTCCAGGAAGGCGACGACCTTGGCGTACCCCTCGCCGTCGTCCTCCACGATCTCGCCGGCCTGGCGGGCCTCGGCCTGGGCGACATCCACGATCTTCTGGCCGGCGCCCGCCCAGCCGGCCGGCGTCACGCCGAGGTCGGCCGCCGTGACCTCGTCGACCGGCTTGGACTTGGCCGCCATGATCCCCTTGAAGCTCGGGTACCGGGGTTCGACGACACCAGCGGTGACCGACACGACGGCCGGCAACGGGCAGGTGACCTCGTCGTAGCCCTCCTCGGTCTGGCGCTGCACCTTGAGCATGCCGTCGGCGGCCTCGATGTGCTTGGCGAAGGTGACCGAGGGACGGCCGAGCAACTCCGCCACCTGCTCGGGCACGGTGCCGGTGTAGCCGTCGGTCGACTCGGTCGCGGCGATGACGAGGTCCGGCCCGTCGAGGCGCTCGATGGCCTTGGCCAGGACCTTCGCCGTGGTCAGCGCATCGGAACCCTGCAGCTCGGGGTCTGACACGAGGACTGCCTTGGCGGCTCCCATGGCCAGGGCCGTCCGCAGGCCGGACGTCTCCCCGTTGGGCGCCATCGAGACGAGGCTGACCTCACCGCCACCGGCGGCGTCGACGAGCTGCAGCGCCATCTCGACGCCGTAGCTGTCGGACTCGTCGAGGATCAGCTTCCCCTCCCGCTTGAGGGTGTTGGTTGCTGGATCCAGCGCGCCCGGCGCGGCCGGATCCGGGATCTGCTTGACGCAGACGGCTACACGAAGACCAGCGGTGCTCATGGCCGGTCATTGTTACCGACGGGTCACCACGCGGGCCAGACAGCCCCCGGTGATACCGTCGATCGCCTCGTGCGGTTGCTCCTCGTCGTCAACTCCTTCGCGTCCTCGGTCACCGCCCGCAACACCGTCGTGGTGCACCAGGTGCTGTCACAGGGCCATGACGTGCAGATCGTGGAGACCAGCAGGCGGGGCCACGCCACCCGCTTCGCCCAGGACGCGGCCAGCCGGGGCGTCGACGTGGTCGTCGCCTTCGGCGGCGACGGCACGCTGAACGAGATCGCGGCAGGCATCGCCGACAGCCGCACCGCGCTCGCTGTGCTGCCGGGCGGGTCCACCAACGTGTTCGCCCGCAGCATCGGCCTGCCCAACGACCCCATCGCCGCGGCCAGGCTCCTGGTCCCCGCGCTCAAGGAGGGCCACGCCCGCCGGGTCGGCCTCGGCATGGTCAACGGCCGCTACTTCTGCTTCCACACGGGTGTGGGCTACGACGCCGCGGTGGTGAGGGAGGTCGAGAAGCGGGCGTCCGTCAAGCGGTGGGCGGGCCACCCGCTCTTCATCTATGCCGCCCTGCGCACCTGGTTCTCCCGCTACGACCGCCGCCATCCCCACTTCGTTGTCGAAGCCCCCGGCAGCGCGCCCGCCGTGACCGACGGCTACTTCACCGTCGTGCTCAACGCCAGCCCGTACACATACCTCGGCAACCGCCCACTCGATCTGTCGCCCTACGCCACGCTCGACCGCGGTCTGGTGGCCATCACGTTCCGCAGCCTGCGGGCCTTGCCGTTCCTGGGCGCGCTGGCCCGGACGCTGCTTGGGCGGCCCATCGAGGCCAGCGAGACCGTCGACGAGCACCACGACCTGGCCGAGCTCTGCATCGAGTCGACCCGGCCCTTCCCCTACCAGGTCGACGGTGACTACCTGGGCGAGACCCGGCGGCTGCGCTTCCAGCACCGCCCGGAGGTCATGGATCTGGTGTTCCCACTCACTGGTGCACCATCTGATCGTGGGAGCGGTCCTGGTCGTCGCCCGGCGCACCTGTGAGCTGTCCGCCGCTCTGCGGCGGACACACACCGTGACATCGAGCTCGCGTCGCTCGCTCAGCCCCTGAGGACGGCGACAGCGACGTCGGGCACGTTGGTGCAGATGCCATCGATCCCCCACGCCGCGAGGCGTCCGATGGCGTCGGGTTCGTCGCACGTCCAGACGTTGACCGCCAGGCCCGCCCGGTGGCAGCGCTCGATCAGAAGCGCGTCGACGGCCTGCCACCACGGGTGAAGCGCCTGGTGCCCTCCGGCCACCAGCACGTCGACCACGTCATCCGGGGGCGCGGCGACGAGCCACGCGGTAGCGATCGGCGGATCGGCCACGGCTCGCAGGCGCTCGAGACTCGGCCGGTCGAACGATGAGATCAGGATCCGGTCGGTCTCGCCCCGGGCGCGGACGAGAGCGGCGATGTCGTCGGACAGCGTGCGGTCGGCGTCGAACCCGGGCTCGGCGGGATCGTTCTTGATCTCGATGTTGACCGCCATGCCCGCACAGGCATCGAGCGCGGCATCGAGCGTGGGCACGTGGTCCGGCAAGTCTGCGACGGAGACGGACGAGACGGCCCGGCCGTCCTCGAGGTGGGCGGCGTGGTGCACGACCAACCCGCCGTCGGCGCTCCGGCGCACATCGAGCTCGACCATGTCGGCGCCCAGCTCCGCGGCTCGCCGGAACGCGGTCACCGTGTTCTCCCGCTCGGCGCGTGACGCCCCTCGATGGGCGATGACGGATGTCACACCGTGCGACGGCCGCGTCTGCAACATCTTTCCGACCTCCCCTTGTCAAGTCTGGTCCCGTGGCCTACGTTGTGCCGGTCCCTGACGAGTGCAACTAATTCGTCGGGACGTGCCATGTGAACAGTCTCACAAGGTGTGCAGCTTTTCGAGCTGGCCCTGGTGACGCCCATCGGACGCCGTGGAAACGGCCCACTGAAGACGGTGAACGATGTCTTTGCCCGCAAGCGTGATCGCCCTGGCCAACGCCGAGTACGGATGGCGCGCGGAGGCGCTGTGCCGTGATACCGACCCCGAGCTGTTCTTCCCCATCGGGACCACGGGTGCCGCGCTGGTGCAGATCGACCACGCGCGGGCCGTCTGCCGCCAGTGTCCGGTCCAGGCCGACTGCCTCGACTTCGCCCTGAGCACGAACCAGGACTCCGGCATCTGGGGTGGCACCTCCGAAGAGGAGCGCCGGGTCCTGCGCCGCGAGTACGTCGCCCGTCAGAAGGCCGTCGCTGTCTGAGGCGAGTACGGTCATGACGACCGGCTGACAGCCGGCCGACGACGGGCAGCAGACACCGGACTCGATGCGCGGGCGAGTTGGGAGACAAGGCGATGACCATCATGGGCGGACGGCGTGCCGTCGCGTTCGTGTCGGGGCTGTTCCTGCTGGGGGCGGCGGCCTGCGGTCCACCCCCGGCAAGCCCGGCCCCGCCGGCGACCGGCGAGTCCCGCACGCTCCCTCCGGGCAGCGCGCTGCCGAGCGACGCCACGTGCCAGGCCCGGGTGCGCGCCGCGGCCGAGAATCGGACGGTCAACAGCCGGTTCAACCAGACGCCCGGCCGGTCGACCGCGCCTGACCCTGACCTGGCCTTCGCTCACCGAGTGACCGGTTCCTTCACCGGGACGACCGACGAGATCATCCAGTGGACGGCCTGCAAGTGGGGGATCGCCACCGACGTCGTGCGGGCCCAGGTGGCGATGGAGTCGTGGTGGCACCAGGACGCGGCCGGTGACTTCACCGCCAACCCCGGCATCTGCGCGCCCGGCCACCCCATCGGCGCCGACGGCAGGCCCGGTCTGTGCCCCGAGTCGATCGGGCTGATGCAGGTCCGCACGCAGTACTTCCGGGCCTACATCGACACGGCGGTCGCCTCGTCGGCGTACAACATGGACATCGCCTACGCGGTGTGGCGGTCGTGCTTCGAGGGCAGGGAGACCTGGTTGAACACCGTGGAGCGGGGCCGGCAGTACGCGGCCGGCGACGCCTGGGGTTGCATCGGGCGCTGGTTCTCAGGCCGCTGGTACACGGCGGCGGCCAACGACTACATCGCCCGCGTGCAGGACTACCTCGGCCGCCGGGTCTGGACCACGTCCGACTTCGCCAACGGCTGAGCGCCCGGTCAGACGTCGAGGTGCATCGGCACCTCGACGACGACCGTGGTCCCCGTGCCCTGGTCCGGGGCCTCGAGCGAGGCCCGCAGATGGTCGGCCGGGGTCCCGGCGCGGATAGAGATGTGACCGGCCAGCTCGGTCGTCACGAGCGAGCGCACGATGGTCAGGCCGAGGCTCGACGTCTGGTCGATGGAGAAGTCCTCGGGAACGCCGACGCCGTCATCGACCACCTTCACCGCCAGTCGATGGTCGTCGTGCTCCAGCAGCACCACGACGTTGCCCGGCCGGTTGCGGTTGACGAAGGCGTGGGCAACCGCGTTCTGCAGCAGCTCCGTCAGCACGACGGCCAGCGGCGTGGCCATGCCCGACGGCAACTTGCCCCCGTCGCCTTCCACCCGGAAGCGGACTGGCCGCTCGGGTGACTGCAGCGAGTCCTCGGCCAGACGCAGCAGGGGCCGGACGATCTCCACGAACGCCACGTCGTCGCTGGCCTCCCTCGACAGCGTCTCGTGGACGATCGCGATCGTCCTGATGCGCCGGACCGCCTCGGCCAGGACCGCCCTGGCGCTGTCCGACGGCGTGCGGCGGGCCTGCAGCCGCAGCAGCGACGAGATCGTCTGGAGGTTGTTCTTCACCCGGTGGTGGATCTCGCGGATGGTGGCGTCCTTCGACAGCAGCAGCCGATCGCGCTGCCGCAGCTCGCTGACATCCCGCAGCAGCAGCACCCCACCGGTGATGGCGCCACCGTCCATGATCGGGATGCAGCGGGTGAGCAGCGTGACCTCGGTCGTCTGGTCGACCTCCTCGATCACCGGCTCCCCACGCTCGAAGGCCTGCCGCACGGAGGCGTCGTTGAAGCCCAGCTCGGCCAGGCGCTGCCCGACCGCGTTGGCCTTGATGCCGACCCGGTGCAGGGCGGAGACGGCGTTGGGTGACGAGTACTGCACGTGTGCGGCGGCGTCGAGCAGCATCACCCCGTCCCCCACGTGGGGCGCCACGGGCGCGCTGCTGCGGCGGGCCTCGAACGGGAAGCTGCCCTCGGCGATCATCGCCGCGAACCGGTGGAAGATGGACAGGTAGGTGCGCTCCAGCTCCCCGGGCTGGCGTCCGGTGCGGGGCGACCACTCCTTCGTGAGCACGGCGATGACCCTGCCCTGCCGGCGGACGGGGATGGCGAGGAGACGGGACGTGTCCGGGATGCCCTCGACGACGATCTCGCCCTCGACCATCTTGCCCGACCCATGCGCCTCCGACAGCAGCGTGGCCTCGGACTCGTTGGCCCACGAGCCCACCCAGTCCGACAGGTAGAGGGTCTGCCCGGTGACCGGCCGCACGTGGCCGAGCACCAGCCACCGCCCGTCCCTGGCCGGGGTGTAGAGCAGGACGTCGGCGAAGCAGAAGTCGGCCAGCATCCCCCAGTCGGCGATCAGACGCAGCAGGTGGACCGTGTCGGCGCGGTCGAGCTCGGTGTGCTGCCGGGCGAGATCGGACAAGGTGGCCACGGGCGAAGAGTCTGCCGACGCTCCGCGGTCAGCGCCAGCAGCAGCGGCCCAGGCGGACCAGACCGGCGAGATCGTTGACCGGCTCGTCGAGCACGGGCACGGTCACGAGCACGTCGGCGCCGGTGGCCAGCTCGGCGCGCTGCTCGGCCTCGCGCGCCGCCACGACGGCGTAGTTGGCGAAGCTCTCGCCCACCTCGGCCAGCACCCGGCGGACGCGGCCCTTCGGCGCACCCACCACGTCGCGCACGGCGGCGGCCAGCGGGCCCGGCGCGTCGCAGAACCGGGCCGCGACCGCGCTCGGGCCGGCGTCGAGCAGCCACTCGGGCAGGGCCTTGTTGACGATCACCGCGCCCAGCGGCAGTCCCCGCCGGCGGAGCTCCGCGACGAAGAACGCCGCCTCCCGGGCGGGTGCGGTCTCCAGCGTGGTCACGACGCAGAACGCCGTCCGGGCGTCCGCCATGAGCGCGCTCACGCTGCGGGCCCGGTCGACGAAGCCCTTCTCCATCGACTGCATCAGTGTGAAGAACTCGGCGATGTCCTGGAGGAAGCGGGCACCGAGCACACGATCGGCGATGGTCAGGAACGGACGCGACGCCGCTCCGACCACGCGGTTGCGCATCGGCGCCGTGAGCCAGCGAAGCAGGCGGCCGCCGAAGAACTCCTCCATCCGGTCCGGCGCGTCGAGGAAGTCGAGAGCGTTGCGGGAGGGCGGGGTGTCGACGACGATCAGGTCGTAGCGGCCGGACGCGTGCAGCTCGTGCAGCCGTTCCATGGCGATGTAGTCGTGGCTCTGGACGAAGCGGGCGGTGATGTTGTCGTAGAGCGGGTTGGCGAGGATGGCGTCGCGGGTCCGGGGATCGGGGGCGTGCTGCCTGATGAGGTCGTCCCACGAGGCCTTGGTGTCGAGCATCGCCGCCCACAGCTCGCCGCGGGGCTTCAAACCGGCGGCCGCGAAGGCCTTCGGGCCCACCCGGCGCTCCTCGTTGCCGATGCCTTCCAGCCCCAGCGCGTCCGCCAGCCGCCGGGCCGGGTCGATGGTGAGCACGAGCACCCGGCCGCCGAGATGCAGCGCGGCCATCGTGGCCAGCGCTGCCGCCGTGGTGGTCTTGCCGACCCCGCCGGCCCCGCACGTGACCACGACCTCCTTGGCCGACAAGAGCTGCTCCAGCGTGGTCGTCGCCATCAGCTCAGCTCCTCGGAAAGCGCCTCAGCGACCTGCATCACCGCCCGCTTGCCGTGGCTGCGGGCGAACAGCTCGGGCACCAGAACCATGCCGAGACCGGGCCGCAGCCGCTCCTGGAGCATGGCGAGGTTCCCGGCCCGCTCGCGCCGCAGCGCCACGGCCAGCGCCGCCGCGTCCAGGACCTGCATGACGTCGCCCGCCTGTGCGCCGCCCGCGGCGGCCAGGGCACCGACGGCCGCGGGAGTGCGCAGGGCGGCGAAGAGCTCCTCATCGACGCGGGTGAACAGCTCCGGTAGGACGCGGTTGACGATGACTGCAGCCACCGCGACCGGCACCGTCGCCCCGAGCAGCTCGAGGAGGTCCAGCGTCTCGACGACGGGGAGCTCCTCCGCGGTCGTCACCACCACCACCCCGGTCTGGGCGGGGTCGGCGAGGATGTCGGTCATCCAGCGGGTCTGGTCGCGCACCAGCCCCACCTGCACGAGGTCGTTGATCGTCCAGGGCGCCGAGAGCTGACCCGCGATGTGGCCGGAGGCCGCTGCATCCACGACGACGAGGTCGTAGTGCTCCTCCCGCACCTCGTAGCAGACCTTGCCGACCGTGAGGATCTCCTTGACCCCCGGCGCGGCGTCGGCCACGAAGTCGAAGGTGCGGGCCAGCGGCCCGATCCTGGCCAGCAGCGGCAGGTGCACGTAGAGGCGCAGGTACTCGCGCAGGGAGTCCTCGGTGTCCATGGCCATGGCGTCGATGCCGGGGTGCACGGGCCGGGGCTCGAAGCCCAGCGGACCGGCCTCGAACGCCGCCGCCAGCGTCCCCTTGGCGTCCACCTCGCAGGCCAGGACCCGCTTGCCCGCTGCCGCCGCGTGGATGGCGAGCGCGGCGGCGATCGTCGTCTTGCCGACGCCGCCCTTGCCGGTGACGAAGAGGAGACTGTGCTCGATGAGGCGGGGGCCGATGAGTGGACGGCCGCCGCCGACCGGTTCGGTCAACCGCCGAAACCGATGCGCCGGTCGCCGGTCGCCGGACCGAGCTCGATGTAGGCGATCTTCTCCGCCGGCACGAGGATGTCCCGGCCCCGCCGGTCGGTCAGGGTCAGCGTGTCGACAGCGCCGCCCAGCGCGGCGTCGATGGAGCTCCGGAGCGTGTCCCGGTCCGTGTCGTCGGACAGCTCGATGAGCAACTCGCGAGCGACCTGGGTGATGCCGATACGGACGTCCACGGAATGACTCCAGTTCCAGGTTGGCAGAGTGGGGAAGGGCGGATGGGCGAGCGGTCAGCCTACTGACGGCCGATCCGTCAGCTGATGCGCAGCTGCGGGCTGAACACCTTGCGGGGCGCCAGCTCGACGGCGATGCGCTCGGCCATCCGCTGGAAGGTGCGCGCCGCCTCGCTGTCGGGAGCGACCGCCGCGATCGGCCGGCCGGAGTCGCCGCCCTCCCGCAGCTCGGGCACCAGCGGGAGCTGGGCGAGGAGCGGGACACCGAGCTCGTCGGCGAGCTCTTGGCCACCGCCGGCGCCGAACAGCTCGTAGCGCTTGCCGTCGTCCCCGGTGAACCACGACATGTTCTCGATGACGCCGCGGACCGGGAGGTGCACCTTGTCCGCCATCGCCGCCGACAGGCGGGCGACCTTCTGCGCCGCCGGCTGCGGGGTGGTGACAACGAGGACCTCGGCCCGAGGCAGGTACTGGCTGAGGCTGAGGGCGATGTCGCCGGTGCCGGGCGGCATGTCGACCAGCAAGTACTCGGGATCGTCCCAGAAGACATCGGTCAGGAACTGCTCCAACGCCTTGTGCAGCATGGGACCACGCCAGATGACGGCCTGGCCCTCGGGCACGAAGTAGCCCATGGAGATGCACCGGACACCCCACTGCTCCGGCGGCACGAGCATTTGGTCGATGACGACCGGCTCCCGGTCCGTTCCGAGCATGCGGGGGATCGAGAAGCCGTAGACGTCGGCGTCGATCACGCCCACCGAGTGCCCGCGCTGGGCCAGGGCCACGGCGAGGTTCGTGGTGACGCTGGACTTCCCGACCCCGCCTTTGCCCGACGCGATGAGGAGGGGCCTGGTCTTGGAACCGGGCTGGGCGAAGGGGATCTGCCGTCCCTCGGCGTGCCCGTGGGCCTGCCCGGCGCCGGCCGTGGCGCCGGGATCACCGTGCAGCCGCAGCCGGAGCTCCTCCCGCTCCTTGTCGGTCATGACGGTGAAGTCGAGCGAGACGCCCGCGACGCCGTCGAGCGGCTGCACGGCTTCGCTCACCCGGCGCTCGATCTCGTTGCGCAGCGGGCAGCCGGGAACGGTGAGCGCCACGAGCACGCCGACCACCCCGTCGTCCCGCACGTCGACGCCGCGCACCATGCCGAGGTCGACGATCGACCGGCGCAGCTCGGGATCCTCGACCGGGCGCAGCGCGTCGATGACCTGGTCACTGGTGACGGGCATGGGCTCCTCGGTCCTGGAGTGGCTGGAGTGGGTTGGGGGTACCGGAAGGTTCGGCCGGGGAATTACCACTACGGCCATAGGTAGAATACCCGCGTGGCTTCCGCCGCACCCACTTCGCCCCCGACTTCGACGCCGACGTCACCCGCCCCGTCACCGGCATCGACGTCGGAGTTCTCGGCCGCCGTGAGCGCCATCACCAACGCGTTCGGCGATCCGACCCGGCGGGCCATCTACCTCTTCGCCCACGAGTCCGGCGAGGACGGAGTGACAGCGGCGCAGGTCGCCGAGAAGTTCGGCCTCCACCCGAACGTGGCCCGCCACCACCTGGACAAGCTGGCCGCGGGCTCCTACCTCGAGGTGGCCATGGGCAAGCCGGGCTCGGGAGCGGGACGGCCGTCGAAGCGCTACCGCGCCCTCGGCGAGCGCGTCTCACTGGACACCGCGGTACGGACGGACGACCTCATGCTGACCCTCCTGGGCCGGGCTCTCGCCCTGCTGCCGAGGGACGAGGCGGAAGCCATGGCCGAGGAGGTGGGACAGGAGTACGGCCGGGCTCTGGCGGCGGGGATGACGGGGCGTTCCGCGGAGCCCGACCAGGCCGGCGTCCACCGCTCGTTCCGTTCGGCCCTGCACGCGGTCGCGGATGCGCTCACCGCCCACGGCTTCGCCGCGCACACGGACAGCCGCAACGACCAGCTCCGCATCATCAACAACCACTGCCCGTTCGGTGAGGTGGCGATGGAGCACCCGGTGATCTGCGCCGTCGACCGCGGGATGGTGAAGGGCATGCTGGCCGCGCTCTACGGCGAGACCGAGCCGGCTATCACCACGTCGCTCCCCCACGGTGACGACATGTGCGTCACCTCGTTCTGACCGCGCCCTCCTGCGGAGCCGCGGCACCGTGAGCCGCCACTACCTGGACCACGCGTCGACCTCGCCGACGCGGCCCGAGGCCGTGGACGCGCTGGCTGGCGAGCTGCGCGGGCCCGGAGGGGACCCTGCCCGCATCCACCACGAGGGCCAGGTCGCCCGGGTGGCGGTCGAGGAGGCCCGCGAGCGTGTGGCCGCGCTCCTCGGGGCGCGGGGCCGCGAGGTGGTCTTCACGAGCGGCGCCACCGAAGCGATCGCCACGGCGGTCCACGGGAGCGCCGCGCGCGCCGAGGAGCGCGCGCCAGGTCGCCGGGCCCACGTGGTCGCAGCGGCAGTGGAGCACTCGGCGGTGCGCCTCAGCTCGGCCCGTCACGACCTGAGCCTCGTCGGCTGTGATCGTCAGGGGCGCGTCGACGCCGGGGAACTGCTGGCCGCGGTGCGACCGGACACCGCGCTCGTCCATCTCCAGTGGGGGAACCATGAGGTCGGCACGACGCAGCCGGTGGCCGACGTGGTGGCGGGCTGCCGCGAGCGGGGCGTGCTGGTGCACGTGGACGCGGCGCAGGCCGCGGGCCACGTCCCCGTCGACTTCCGATCCCTCGGCGCCGACCTCATGAGCGTCAGTGCGCACAAGATGGGCGGCCCGCCCGGCGTGGGCGCGCTGCTCGTCCGGCGCGGCCTGCGCCTCGATGCCCTGCTGGTCGGGGGGGACCAGGAGCGGGCCCGCCGGGCCGGGTTCGAGAACGTCCCCGCCATCGTCGGATGGGGCGCGGCCTCCGCTGCCTTGGCCGGCGAGCTCGACGAGGAGGAGGGGGCCGCCCGGGGGCGGACGGCACGGGTCCTCGAGGCGACCACCGCACTGGACGGCGTCGAGGTGTTCGGCGACGCGCAGGACCGGCTTCCCCACATCGTGTGCCTGGGGATCCGGGGCATCGAACCCCAGGCCGTGCTGCTGGGTCTGGATCAGGCCGGCATCGCCGTGCACTCGGGCAGCGCCTGCGCTTCCGAGGACCTGGTGCCGTCCCCGGTCCTGGAGGCGATGGGGGTCGACGCGCATCACTCGCTGCGCGTGAGCGTGGGCTGGAGCACGACGGACGCGGACATCGACGCCCTGGTCGACACGCTGCCGTCGGTGCTCGGTCGCCTCCGGGCGCTCGGCGCCTGACCCGCATCCTGAGAGGTGGCACGGAGCGATAGCGTTCGGTCTCCTATGGCGCTGTACCTGGTCCGTCACGCCAAAGCTGGCCAGCGGGGCCGGTGGGACGGACCCGACCACCTCCGACCGCTCACCAAGGCAGGCCGGGCGCAAGCCGAGGCACTGGCCACGTGGCTGGCCAACTACCCCGTGCCGCAGATCCTGTCGAGCCCCTTCGTCCGCTGCGTCCAGACGGTCGAGGCCCTCGCCGCCAAGCTCGGCCTGACCATCGAGACGGTGGAGTTCCTCAGCGAGGCCGTCCCGTTCGAGCCTGCGCTCGAGCGGCTCCCGTCACTGCCCGACCACACGGTGCTGTGCACCCACGGCGACCTCCTGCCCGACCTGATCGAGGCGCTCGTCCGTCGGGGCACGGTGATCGACGGGGCGATGGACTGGCGCAAGGGCACCACCTGGGTCCTCACGCGCGAAGACGGCGTCGTCGTGCGGGCCCATGCCGTGCCGCCTCCCGACGACATCGACCAGGGCTAGCGAAGCTCGGGCACGTCGTAGCTGACCTCGCCGAAGACGAGGGCCAGGACGAAGGCGACGAGGATGGCCGCGCCGCAGACGAGGCCGGCGATGGCCAGGCCGCGCCCGGTCAGCTCGTTCGGCTGGTGGTCGATCTGGCGCATCGCCACGGCACCGAAGACCACGGCGAGGATGGACGGCAGCAACAGGAAGCAGGTGAAGACGCCGACGATGCCGAGCACCAGGGACGCCACGGCCAGACCGCTGGTGCGACGCGCGGCGGGAGGCCCGACCTGCGGGAAGGGCCCCGCGGGAGGCGGTGGCGGTGGTGCGGGGGGAGGAGGTGGTGGCGGGGGGAGCGCGCTCACCGAGTCAGGCCGCTGACTGCGAACCCTTGCTGATCCAGAACTCGTTCAGGGCCCGCTGGACCTTGAAGTACCAGATCAGGTCGCCGATTATCGGGAGCAGGAACCACAGGCCCAGGAGCGCACTCTCTGGACTCTGCCGGCCGTCTCGCTGGTACATCTGCTCGATCTCGTTGGGGACCGTAAACATGACGACGGGGTAGATGAACAAGCCGAGCAGGAGGCCAGCAACCTCGCCCAGACCGTCGCCTTTGTACCGCTGTAGGTCGCCATGGGCCCGGTAAGACCAGATGCCGCGCCAGATCCCGCACGTGAGCACCGTCAAGAGGATGTTCGGCCACGGCTTGTAGTAGATCTCGTTGAGGGTCGGCGGCACCTGGCCGTAGGTAACGACAGGGGGCGGGGGTGCCGGCGGCGGCCCCGGAGCAGCCGGGACCTGGCCTGGGACGGCGTCTGCCGGGCCGGGCGCCGGCGGCGGCGTCGACGGCGTCGGCGGTGTCGGTGCGCCTGTGGGGTCCGAGGGCACCGGAGGCTCGTCGGGTGTTGACGGGACGTCGGACATGGGCGCGGACCCTAGCGCCACCGCCGCGAGCGGGAGAGGACCTCGATTGCCCGTCAGGGTGCGGTCGTCGTCGTGGTCGGGCCGGTCGCCAGCGCGGCCTCGATCTCGGCGGCCAGCCCCTCCACCAGACCGGCCACTTGGGTTGGCGGATCGAGCGCGGCGCAGCGCTCGAGTGCGGGTTGGGCCGCCTCGGCGTCGTCGAGGAAGCGGAAGTGGACCACGGCCTTGAAGCAGTACGCGTCGGCACGGTCGGGATCGAGGGCGATGGCCTCGTCGAGGACCAGCGCCGCTTCACGAACCTGCGCGGGAGTTCCGTTCTGGGACAGCTGGATGGCGGCCAGCCACCCGACATAGGTCTTTGCTTCCGCGTTGTCCGGATCGGACAGCGTGATCTGCCGGTACCGCTCGAACGCCGCGGCCGGATCCGTGCCCAGCAGGGCGCGCGCCTGGGCCAGGCGGCTGTTCGTGTCCTCGCTGATCCCGCCGCTCACCGTCTGCCCGGGCAGGCGCTGGCCGGCGAAGCGGGCGACGGCGACACCCAGCCCGACCGCCACGACGACGACGGCGCCGACGACGAGCAGCGTCCGGGGCCAGTTGCGTGGTGGCCGAGGGGGCTGGGCCCGCCGCCCCTCGTCGATAGCCCGGAGGACGGCCGCCGCCCGCTGCGTGTAGCCGTCCTTCAGCGTCTGGTAGTCGCCGTCGTCGAGATCACCGGCTTCGTGCTCGCGCTCGAGGTCGGCCAGCGACGTGAGGAGGAACCGCCGTTCGTCCTCCAGCAGCGCCAGCCGGTCGGGGTCGGTCGCCGCGGGCGGCACGTCAGGTCGTCCCTTCGCGCGGCTCCGCCGCCAGGGCGTCGGCGACCAGCGCGCGGTCGGCCTCGGTGGGGGCAGCGGTCGCGCCCTCGCGTCGCCATCGCCGGAAGACGACGACCAGCGCGGCGACGGACGCCACGAGAACGACGACCGGAAGCACCCACACGATGGCGTCGACGCCCTGGGCCCGCGGCACCAGCAGCACGCTGTCGCCGTAGCGGGTCACGATGCCGGCGCGGATCTCGTCATCGGTCTGGCCGGCCCGCACCTGGCGGGCGATCTCCGCCTTCAGGTTGACGGACACGTTGTTGCGGCTCTCGTAGAGGCTCTCGCCCGGGCACACCGGGCACTTGAGCGTCTTGGCGATGGCGTCGATGCGCTCCTCGGGCGTGCGGGCCTCACTCGAGCGGGCCGCGCCGAGAGCCAGCGCCACCACGGCCACCAGTCCGAGGACGAGCCACGCGACGGACGAGCCGGCCCAGCGGCGCGTTCGCCGGGTCTGGACGGTCTCGCTCACGGTCCCGGCGGCACCCCGGCCTGGAGCTCGGCCAGCAGCCCGCCCAGGGTGTCGGCCGACACCGCGCTGATCACCCGAGCCCGCACCACCCCGTCGGGATCGATGATCCAGGTCTCGGGGGATTTGGCCACTCCGAAGGCCACCTGGACCCGCCCGTCGGGATCGACCAGCTTGGGCCAGTCACCGCCCTGCTCGGCGAAGAAGCGCTCGACCTCGCCGGGGTCGTCGTTGAAGATGACGCTGTACAGCTCGGCCCCGCCGAGCTGGGACGCCTGGCCGTTGGCGAACCGCACGAGCTCGGGGTGCTCCTCCACGCACGGCCGGCACCAGGTGGAGAAGAAGTTCAACACCACCCAGCTCCCGCGGCGGCTGGCCAGGTCGAACGGGCTGCCGTCGATGGTGGTGGTCTCGACCACCGGCGCCGGCTGGCCGAGCAGCGGCGTCTCGGCGGTGTCCTTGTCGCCGCCCTTGACGACTGCGGCGACGGCCACGAAGAGCCCGACCACGATGGCCACGGCGATGGCCACGATCGGCGCCACCCGTCGCGGCCGCGGCTCGTCAGCGGCCGGCGGGTCGGCCTGCTCCAGGACCTCAGACATCGGCGCTCCCCAGGCGGGGGACCCCGACCAGGTCCGAGTCGTCGGCCGGGTCGTCGGAGGGGCGGTCGGACGGCGGGGTCGCGGCGGCGGACGGCACGGGCGCCGAGACCGGATCGGTCGGGCGGCGCCGGCCGCGACCCGGGAACGCGGCCAGCACAGTGCCGGCGGCGACCAGCGAGCCGCCGATCCACAGCCACAGGCTGAGCGGCATGAGGCGCACACCGAAGGTGACCGTCGGATCGTCGGCCGTCGCCGGCTTGACCAGCGTCAGGTAGATGTCCTCCGTCAGCCCGGTGCGGACGGACGGAGTGGGGATGATGTCACCCCGGGCCAGGAATTGCTGGCGGGCAGGCGCGTGGACGACGCCGTCGTCGATGCGGATGCGGGCCTTGATCGCCCGCACGGCGTCGGTCTCCTCGGTCACCTGCTCGACCAGCGTGAAGCGGTGGCCGCCGAAGGTGGCCGTCTCCCCCGGCGACAGGCGGAACTCACCGGCCCGCTGGTAGCTGCTCTGGGCGGCCAGGGCCACGGCGATGACGATGATCCCGAGGTGGACGATCATGCCCCCGTTGGCCCGGCCGAGCAGACCCCTCACACCCTGCCGGCGGGTGGCCAGCACGAGCTGGCGCACTGCCGACCCGGCCGCGAACCCGCCCAGCCCGAATGCCAGCAGGGGCGCCACGCCCTCGGCTCCCATCAGGACGGGGATGACGAGGCACGCGACACCGAAGCAGGCCGGCCAGAACAGGCGGGTGCGGAGCAGCTCGGTCGACGCCTTGCGCCACGGCAGGACCGGAGCGATGGCCATCAACGTGAGGAGGGCGAGGCCGAGTGGTGTCGTCATCCGATCGAAGAACGGCCGGCCGACCGAGAGCCGGCGGTCCTGCAACGCCTCCACGACGAGCGGGAACACCGTGCCCAGCAGCACGACGAACGCGAACAGGGCGAACAGCGCGTTGTTGGCCAGGAACGCGGCCTCGCGCGACAGCGGGGAGTCGATCGTGCCCGGCGAGCGCAGCCGGTCGCCGCGCCACCCGATGAGCGCGATGGACGTGCCGGCGGCCAGCGCGAAGAACGTCAGCAGGTAGACGCCGATCGGTCCGTCCGAGAACGCGTGCACGCTCTCCAGCACGCCGCTGCGGGTGAGGAAGGTGCCGAGGATGGTCAGGCAGAACGTCGCCGCGAGCAGCGACAGGTTCCAGACCCGCAGCATCCCCCGCCGCTCCTGCACCAGCACCGAATGGATGAACGCGGTACCCGTCAACCACGGCAGGAGGCTGGCGTTCTCCACCGGATCCCAGCCCCACACGCCACCCCAACCCAGCACCTCGTAGCTCCACCAGGCGCCGAGGACGATGCCGACCGACAGGAAGCCCCAGGCGAAGAGCGTCCAGCGTCGCGTGTCGAGCAGCCACCCTTCGCCGACGCGGCCCGTGATGAGCCCGCCGATGGCGAACGCGAACGGGACGCTGAACCCGACGTAGCCCAGGTACAGCATCGGCGGGTGGACGACCATGAGCGGATGGTTCTGGAGGAGCGGGTTCGGCCCCGGGCCGTCCGTCGGCACCGCGCCGCTCACCCGGCTGAACGGGTTGGCCGGGCCGGCCAGGAGCAGGAAGAAGAACGCGGCGATGACGAGCAGTACGACGAGCGCCCACGTCACGAGCGGATCGGTAAGCCGGGCCCGGAACCAGAGTCGGGTGGCGACGACGTACAGGGCGAGGATGAACGTCCACAGGAGGATCGAGCCGTCGAGCGAGCTCCACAGACTGGCCACGTTGTAGAGCGCGGGTGTGCGGGTCGAGCCCACCTCGGCGACGTAGGCCAGTGAGAAGTCCCGCGTGATGAGCGCGCGCTCCATCGCCACGACGGCGAGCACGGCACCGCCCAGCACCAGCCAGACGTAGAGGACGCCACTGCGCATCAGCCGCGGCCGGCGCTGCACGGCGGCGAGGACGAGCGTGAACGCGCCCAGCAGCGATGCGGCCAGGCCGAGCGCGATGCCCGCCATGCCCAAGGCGCCGTTCACCGGCGTGCTCCGGTCACGGGGCTCCGGTCATGGGGCAGTCGCCCGTCACGGCTCGGTGCCGGGGATGCGCTCGGGGTTCTCGGCCTTGTAGTCGCTGTCGTGCTTCACGAGGATGCGGTCGGCCTCGAACGTGCCGTCCTCCAGCTTGCCCTCCACCACGGCGGCCCGGCCGGGCTGGAACAGGTCGCTGGGCTCGCCGCCCTGGTAACGGACGGGCACGGTCGCGCCGTTGAACGTGAGCGCGAAGGCGAGGATCCCGCTGCCCCGCTGCGACTCGTCGAGGCCGTCCACGGCGCCCTGCAGGCGGAAGCGCTTGCCCTCCGTGCAGCTCGACTTCACCCCGACCTCGTCGGCGTTGCAGAAGTAGAGCGACGCGCTGCTCAGGAACTGGAAGAGGACGACGGCCACCCCCGCCAGCACGAGCGCCAGGACGACCGCGGGCGCCCAACGCCGCCGCCGGCCCGGCGGGGGCGGCGACTGCTCCAGGTCGGTCACCGTCCGGGGCGTCAGGTCCACGGCTTGTCCTCGTCGGGTACGCCCCGACCGAGCCGGCGACCGCGCGCCACCAGCACCGCCGTGAAGGCGGCGACGGAGCCGAACACCACGATGTACGCCGGGATGACGTACTCCGCGTAGTTCACGGCTGGAGCACCTCCGCCGGGGGCGGGACCGCCGGGCTCGCCTCGGCGTGGCGGGCGGCGATGGCCTGGTCCAGCGACAGCGCACCGGCGTGGTCCTCCAGCCAGAGCTGGCGCTGGCGGTGGAGCAAGAGCCACACGTAGATGAGGGTGAACACGGTCAGCGACAGGAACAGCGTGAACAGCATGGCTCCGTCGAGCTGCGCGTCCAGATCCCGCCGGGCCACCGTGGCGTCCTGGTGGAGCGAGCGCCACCACTCGACGCTGAGGTGGACGATCGGGACGTCGATGAAGGCGATCAGCCCGGCGATGGCCGCCCGCTTCGCCCGCTGCTCCGGCAGGGCCGGAAGGCGACGGATGGCGAGGTAGCCGAGGAACAGCAGGAACAGCAGGGCCGTGCTGGTCAAGCGGGCGTCCCAGGTCCAGAACACGCCCCAGGTGGGGCGGCCCCACAACATCCCCGTCGCCAGCGCCAGGCCTGTGAACAGCACGCCGATCTCGGCTGACGCGCCGGCGAAGCGGTCGAGCGTCAGGCTGCGCGTGCGGGGCCACAGGTAGAGGGCCGAGCACACGGCGGTGACGCCGAAGGCCAGATAGGCTAGCCAGGCCGACGGCACGTGGACGTACATGATGCGAACCGAGTCGCCCATCTCGACGTCCTCGGGCGAGGTGACGAGGCCGAGGAGGAGCACGAGAGGCACGCCGACCAGCGCCAGCACGCCGATGACGCGCGTGGCGCGCGTGCCGGTGGCGTTGTCGTTGTGCGTGCCACCCGTCTCGACTGCCTTCACCATCAGTCCTCCAGCAGGGCCCCGAAGGCCACCAGGCCGAGGGCGGTGTAGGCCAGCGCGAACACCGTGAGCAAGCCCACCCACGGCCAACCTTCCGACACCGCCCGATCACCGATGCCGAGGGCCGCTTCGTTGGCCCTGGTGGCACCGATCAGGACGGGAGCCACGACCGGCAGCAGGAGGAGCGGGAGCAAGGTGTCCCGCACCCGCTGACCGGCTGCCAGCCCGCCGTAGAGCGTACCGACGGCGACCAGACCCCACGTCGCGGCCAGGGCGCTGGCGATGAACAGGACGAGCCCGCCGGCCCGCGTGGGCGCGTCGTAGAGGAGCACCACGCCGGCGCCGAGGACGACCTCCAGCACCAGCAGCTCGACGGCGAGAGCGGCGGCCTTGCCCAGGAAGAGCCCGGCCGGGTCGAGCGCGCTCAGCCGCAGCCCGTCACGGGCCCCGTCGGCCGTCTCCAGCCCGAAGGCCCGCTGCACGGTGAACAGCAGGCAGAACAGCACGGCCAGCCAGAACAGCCCCGGGGTGGCGCGCCGGAGTGCGCCGCTGTCGGGGTCGAGCGCGAACGCGGAAAAGGACGAGCACGACGGCCGCGAACGGGAGCACCTGGTTGGTGGCCACCCTGCTGCGGGCCTCGATGCGCAGGTCCTTGCCCGCCACCAGGCGCATCGTCTTCAGCACGGCAGGACTCCGGCGGCCGCCGCTTCACGATCCGACGCGTCCGCCGTTGGTTTCGGCGACGGCGTCGCCGTGCTCAGCGTGCGGCCGCCCTCCACGAGCACGCGGCGACCAGCCAGCGCTCCGGCGCGGTCCTGCTCGTGCGAGGCCAGCACGACGGTCGCTCCGGCCGCGGCCGCCGAGCGGAGCAGGTCGTCGACCAGGTCACGGCCGTCGGCGTCCAGGCCGGCGTGCGGCTCGTCGAGCAGCCAGAGCTCGGGGCGGCGGACCACCAGCGCGGCCAGAGCGGTGCGGCGGCGCTGGCCGGCCGACAGACCGCTCACCGGCGTACCGGCCAGTCGTCCCGACAGACCGACGCGGGTGATGGCCCCGTCCACCTCGTCGGTCCCCGCGCCGACGCTCCGCGCCCAGAAGCGGACGTTCTCGCTTACCGTCAGATCCTCGTAGAGGCCATTCGCGTGCCCGAGCAGGCCGACACGAGAGCGCACGTCCCGCCGGTCACGGACCAGATCGGTCCCGAGCACGCGCGCCTCGCCACGGACCACGGGCAGCAGCCCGGCGCACGTCCTGAGCACGGACGTCTTCCCGGCGCCGTTCGGGCCGTGGAGCAGCACGATCTCACCCCGCTCGACCTGCAGGGTGGCACCGGCGAGGACCGGGAAGCGACCGAGCACCACCACGGCGTCACGGAGGTGGATCACCGGTTCCATAGGCGCGGGCCAACGGTAGTGACCGGCCCCGCGATGGGACAATGCAGGCGGTGTCGCTGCCCCGGGCGACCGGAGGGGCGCGGAGGGCACCCGGTAGCGTCCGCCGAGGTGAACGACGAGGCGGCCAACCCTTCCGCCTGGCCGGACATCGAAGTGGCGCCGTACCGGCGCCGCCGGGACTGGCGGTGGTGGGTCGGAGGCGTCGGCCGTGTGTTGGTGGCCGTCGGGCTGCTGCTGCTGGCCTTCGTCGCCTATCAGCTGTGGGGGACGGGCATCCAGACGCGCCAGGCGCAGAACCGGCTGGAGCAGCAGTTCGCGGAGACGGTGTCGTCATCCCCTTCCTCGGCGACGACCACGGTGCCGACGACGGTCGCCGGTCCGACGAGCTCCGCGGCCGCCACCACCACGACCACGACGACGCCGGCCACGCTCCCGCCGGCCGTGCTCGGCGACCCGGTGGCCCGGCTCGAGGCGCCGTCCATCGGCCTCGACTGGATCGTGGTGTCAGGCGTCGGCGTGGACGAGCTCAAGAAGGGGCCGGGCCATTACCCGGACACCCCGCTCCCCGGCCAGGGCGGGAACGTCGGGATCGCCGGACACCGCACGACGTACGGCGCGCCCTTCTTCCGCGTCGACGAGCTGGCTCCTGGGGACGACGTGATCCTCACCAGCACCACGGGCGACCGCTTCGTCTACAAGGTGACAGAGCAGTTCATCGTGTCGCCGTCGCAGTACGAGGTGCTGGCCCCGAGCGCCCAGCCGATCCTCACGCTGACCTCGTGCCATCCCCGCTACTCGGCCAGCAAGCGGATCATCGTGCGGGCCGCGCTCGACCCTGCCCAGTCGGCCCCGCTCCTCGACGCCGCGCCGGCACCGACCACCACGACGTCAGCGCCGGCGACCACCAGCGAGCCGGCCCCGGGCTCCACGGTCGCGCCGGTCCCCGAGACGACGGCTCCCCGCCAGGCGGCCGTCATCGGAGGACCCGAGCTGGAGCGGGGCTGGTTCGACGATCCCGACGCCTGGCCACAGGTGGCGTTGTGGGGCCTGGCGCTCACCGCGACCGCGCTCCTCGCCTGGACGATCAGTCGCCGCACCGGACACAACTGGATCGGCGCGCTCGCCGGCATCGTGCCCTTCATCGTGTGCCTCTACTTCTTCTTCGAGAACGTCAACCGACTGCTGCCGCCGAATATCTGAGTCATTCTCCCTGCTCAGATGCCGGGGCCGGCTCACGCTGCGCCTTTTCGGCGGAGGACGGCGCGAAGTCGGTCCATGCCGTCGATCACGATGCCCCTGCTGTTCCGCGCCACCACGACGGCTGCTCATCTCGAGCACATCGTCGGCATCGTCGTGCGCGGCACCGCACTCCCGTCATGACCCGCTCGCTCAGACCCTCGAGCCGAGCAGCGGGCAACGAACCGACGAGGTCAGCGAGGGTCAGCCTTGTCGGCGCCGTCGGGTTCGGCGGTGGACGGCGAGGAAAAGTGCGTAGGCAGCACCGTCGGGGTCATTGCGATGATCGAACTCGTCAATGAGCGCAGCCAGTCGGCTGGTGAGCTCTTGGTAGCTGGCCTGGTTCAGGTTGAGCGCGACGCGAGTTGAGCTCGCCAGTTGGCCGCCGACCTCCGCCACCTCGGCCATGAACGCCTCGAGAACTGCAGTGTCGATCCGACCCCCGGATGTCCTGTCGGTGACGCTGACGGTCCAGGACTTGCCGGTGTCGCGGTAGGGCTTCTCTGTGATGCCGTTCGGCCCGGGTCGTTCGCGGTCGGGCGCGACGAACCCCGTTCGAACCAGGGTTCGAACGTGATGGAGGGTAGTCGCCGGCTTCAGGTCGAGCCGTCCAGCGATCTCCGCGTTGGTCTGACTGCCATCTCGCAGCAGGCGGAGAATCCGCAAGCGGATCGGATTGGCCAGTGCCCGCGCTTCATCCTGGGTCGCCTCGCGACGGCTGACGGCCACCGCCCCATCGTACAGGGCCAAGGCCCGACGGTTGACATCATTCGATCGATTGAGAAGACTCAATCGTCATGCCTCGCGAGTCGCTCGGCGCCGACTACCGCCAGCTGTGGAGGGCGACCGCGATCTCGAACCTGGGGGACGGCGTCTTCCTCGTCACCTTCCCGCTGCTCGCGGCCTCCGTCAGCCGCGATCCGATCGCCGTGTCCGCGGTGACACTGGCGCTGACCGTCCCCTGGGCTGCTGTTTGCGCTGGTCAGTGGCGCTCTGGTCGACCGCTGGGATCGCCTCGTGGTGATGCGCCGAGTCGACGTGATCCGAGCCGTGCTCACCGCCACACTCGCCCTGGTCGTTCTCCTCCGCCTGGTCACGATCCCTGGTCTGATCGGCTTCGCTTTCTTGCTGGGCACGGCGGAGACGATGTTCGACACGGCCTCCCTGGCCGCCGTGCCGTCGATCGTAGGACCCTCGCCAGACCGGCTCCATGCGGCGAACGCCCGCCTGGAGAACGCCCGACTGGTCGCCAACGACTTCGTGGGTCCGCCCGTGGGCGGTGCACTCTTCGCCTTGACACCAGCCCTACCGGCCATCGTCGACGCTGTCTCCTTTCTCGCCTCGACACTTCTGCTTCGTCGGATCCCGACCCGAGAAGGCTCGCCTCGCCCGGCCGCACGGTCGACCATCCACCAAGAGATCACCGAGGGCCTCCGCTGGCTGTGGACCCAGCCGATCCTGCCCACCCTCGCCGCGGTCGTCGGGATCATCAACCTCGGGTTCATGGCCGCCACCACCGTGCTGGTCCTCTTGCTCGACGAACGGACCGATGTGGGCTCGTTCGGCTACGGCCTGATCCTCGGCCTTGGCGCCGTCGGCGCGGTGGCGGGCAATCTCCTCGCCGAGCGATTTGGACGCCGGCTCCCGCTCGGGCTGACCCTTGGTGCCACCACCACGCTCATCGGCGCTGCCCTGACCACCATCGCGATCCGACCCACCGCCCCGGTGATCACCGTGTGCTTCGCCGCCGCCGGCTGCGCGGGCGCCGTCTGGAACGTGCTCACGGTCTCTCTGCGTCAGACCGTCATCCCCGGCCCGCTTCTCGGGCGCGTCAACAGCGTCTACCGACTCGTCGCCTACGGAACCATGCCCGCCGGGGCCCTCCTCGGTGGCACCATCGCCAGCTCGGCCGGCCTCACTGCACCATTCCTGATGGCCGGGATCCTCGTCCTGGCCACCACCCCTATCGTCATCGCCATCGTCACCCCCGCAGCCCTCTCGGCTCTACACCCGGCCGAATGACGAACATCTGACGCGCGTAAGGTCCGCACCATGCCGCCCGATGCCGCGACCCAGCAGCTCCTCGACCTCCTCGCCGCAGAAGCCCAGCCGCCGCTCGAGGAGATGACCCCGACCCAGGCCCGCGAGGCCTTCGCCGCGCTGGCCCTGCTCCAGGGAGATCCGCCCGAGCGGACATCCGTGATCGAGCAGGAGGTCGGCGGTGTTCCCTGCCAGGTCATCACACCCGCCGGCGAGGCCCCGGCGGGGGGCTGGCCGGTGCTCATCTGGATCCACGGCGGCGGCTGGGTGATCGGACAGGCCGCCGAGTCCACGATCACGGCGTCTCGGCTGGGCGCACTGGCCGGCTGCGTCGTGGTCAACGTGGACTACCGGCTGGCGCCCGAGCATCCGTACCCGGCCGCTCCCGACGACTGCGTCGCGGTCACCCGTTGGGTGCTCGAGCACGCCGGCGCGCTCGGCGGCGATCCGACGCGTGTGGCGGTGGGCGGCGATTCCGCCGGCGGCAACCTCAGCGCGGTCGTGGCCAACGAGGTGCCTGGCCTCGCGTTCCAGCTCCTCGTGTACCCGGTGACGGACCTCACGATGTCGATGCCCTCCTACGAGGAGAACGCGGACGGGTACCTGCTGACGAAGGCGGGGATGGAGTGGTTCATCGACCACTACCTGTCCGGTGGTGGCGAGCCCAAGGATCCGCGGGTGTCGCCGTACCACGCGGACGACGCGGTGATCGCCGCCGCGCCGCCGGCCCTCGTCATCACCGCGGAGCTCGACCCGCTGCGCGACGAGGGCGAGGCCTACGCCGACCGCCTGGCGGCAGCAGGCGTCGCCACTACCAAGACCCGTTACGAGGGCCAGATCCACGCGTTCTTCGCCCTGCCGGCGGTGTGCCCTGTCGCCACGACAGCCGTCGAACAGGCGACGAACCAGCTCAGAAAGGCGTTCGGCTCGGGCTGACCCCGGGCGCGCCGGTAGCCTCCGGCGGGACACCCGCCCGCCGCCCGCCGCCCGCTCGGGCCGGCCCGTTCCGGAGGTCCCCATGGCTCAGTCCACACCCGGTCCTGCCCGCCTACCCGGGATCGGGACGAGCCTCGAGGTACGAGACGAGGACGGCCGGCCGCTCAGCGTCATCCGGCGGTTCGACGGCCACGTCGAGCTCTACGCCGGAGAGCGGTTCGTCGCCCGCCTGGACGAGGCGACCGCCGGTGCGCTCGGCGCCTTCCTCGGCGGTCGCGTCGTGCTGCCGGCCGACCTGGCCGAGCGCATGTCGGGGGTGATCGGGGGGCTGGAGTTCGACTGGATGCGCATCCCGGCCGGGGCGTACGCGGCCGGGCGCACGGTGGGCGAGCTCAACGTGCGGCGCCGGACAGGCGTCACGATCGTGGCAGTCCTGCGGGGCTCGGCCCCCATCGTCGACATCACCACCAACACGAAGCTCCTGGCCGGCGACGAGCTCGTCTTCACCGGACGGACACAGGACGGCGGGGCGTTCCGCGACCACATCCTGCGGGGCGTGTGATGGGCGGGGAGCTCATCGTCCTCGGCGTGGCCTTCCTGCTGGCCGGGCTCCTCGCCCGCGCCGGCCGCCGCGTCGGACTGCCCACGATCCCATTCTTCATGGCCGCCGGCATCCTCGTCGGGCCTTACACACCAGGCCCCGTCCTGTTCGAGCACCCCGAGGACCTCGAGCTCCTGGCTGCCTTCGGGCTGATCTTCCTGCTCTTCTACCTCGGCGTCGAGTTCTCGCTCGAGGACCTCACCGGCGGGGGGCGCAAGCTGCTGGCCTCGGCCGGGCTCTACCTCGGCCTCAACCTCGGGGCGGGCCTGGCCTTCGGCTTCGCGCTCGGTTGGGGCAGCAAGGAGGCGTTCCTCGTGGCCGGCGCCACGGGCATCTCGTCGAGCGCCATCGTCACCAAGCTGCTGGTCGAGCTCAGGCGCCTCGGCAACCCGGAGACGAGGCTCATCCTCGGCATCATCGTGCTGGAGGACCTGTTCCTGGCTCTTTACCTCGCCGCGTTGGCGCCGATCCTCGGCGAGGCCGAGGGCGCCGCCGAGGCCGTGCTGCTGTTCTCGCGGGCACTCGCCTTTCTCATCGTGCTCGGGCTGGTCGCCCGGTACGGCACCCGGGTGGTCGGCGCGCTCATCACGTCGCGCGACGACGAGCTGCTGGTTGTGTTGTTCGTCGGCTTCGCGCTGCTGGTCTCCGGCATCGCGTTCGAGCTGGGTGTGTCGGACGCCATCGGCGCGTTCATGGCCGGGCTCGTCCTCGCGGGCACGGCGTCGGTCCGGCGCATCCAGCGGCTCGTCCTGCCGTTGCGGGACGCCTTCGCGGCGTTGTTCTTCTTCGCCTTCGGCCTCTCGATCGACGTCGGGGACTTCGACGAGGTCATGGCCCCGGCCTTCGCCGCAGTCGTGATGTCGATCGTGCTCGCCCTGATCGCCGGCGTCGGCGTCGCCCGCATCAACCGCCTCGACCGGGAGGCGGCCGCCAACATCGCGTTCACGGTCGTTGCCCGCGGAGAGTTCGCGCTGATCCTCGTGGCCCTGGCCATAGAGGCCGGGCTCGACGAACGCTTGGCGCCGTTCGTCGCGCTCTACGTCCTCGCGCTCGCGGTGATCAGCCCGCTGCTGGCCAGCCGCTCCACCGAGCTGGCCCGCCTCATCCCGCGCCGCGTGCGCGCGCCGCCCGAGACGCCTATTTCTGCCGGCGTCGTCGACGCAGCGGACGAGCCCGTCCAGCCGCCCTGGTGAGGCCGCGCGCCGCCGTCAGGTGCCGGTGAAGCGGGGCCGGCGCTTCTCCAGGAATGCCGTGCGGCCCTCCAAGGCATCGGCGCTGGCCCAGGCCCGCCGGCGGGCCTCGTCGACCTCGGGATCCGCCATCAGTGAAGGAGCCGAACGCTCCATGGCCAGCTTGTGTGCGGCGATGGTCAGCGGCGCCAGCTCGGCGATCTCGGCGGCCCAGTCGAGGGCCACGTCGAGGGCTCCGGTTCGCTGCACGAACCCGAGACGGTGAAGCTCCTCGCCGGTCGCCGTCGTCGCCGCCAGCAGCATGGCCCTCGTGGTCGGCCACCCGACCTCCCGGCTCACGCGCTCGATCGTCCACTCGTCCAGGGCGAGACCCAGCCGCGCGGCCGGGATGCCGAACACGCTGGCGGTGGTCGCGACGCGCAGGTCGCAGGCCGCCGCCAGCTGCATCCCCGCGCCGAGCGCAGGGCCGTCGACGGCGGCGATGCAGACGGCCGGCAGCTCCCCGAAGCCCCGCAGCACATCACCGAGCGCGCTCGTGAACCCGCGATCCTCCACGCCGCCCAGGTCGGCACCAGCGCAGAACGCCGGCGGGGCGCCGGTCAGCACCAGCACACGAGCGCGGTCGGCCGCAGCCGCCGCCTGCACCTCCCGCAACGCGACGAGGGTGGCGTGATCGATAGCGTTTCGCCGCTCCGGCCGATCGAGGCTGGCGAGCAGCACCTGGCCCCGCCACTCCGTGTGGACGGTCACGGGTCGAGGACGGCCACCACGTCGCCCTCCTGGACGTTGTCGTCCGGGGCGACCCGCAGCTCGACCACTGTCCCCGACGAGGGCGCGGTGACCGGGATCTCCATCTTCATGGACTCGAGGATGACGAGCTCGTCGCCCTCCGCCACGTTGGCTCCGACTTCCGTGCGCACCTGCCAGACGTTGGCGGTGATCTCCGCTCGGACCACGGTCATCGGCGCACCCTACCGCCGGGCTTCGCGGCGCAGCCGGGTTCCGGCGACCGGGTTCAGGGCGCGCCGGTGCGGCGGTCCTGCAGGAATCGGAAGCGCTCACGCACCTTTGCGACTTCGGCGGCGTCGACGTCGGCCAGCAGCACCGTCTCGGTCCGGGCCGCGCCGGCCAGCATCTCGCCCATGGGATCGAAGATGCGGCTGTCACCCGCGTAGCTGAGCCCGCCGCCTTCGCCGACGCGGTTGGCCCCGACCACATAGGCCTGGTTCTCGATGGCTCGCGCCTGCAAGAGCGCCGTCCAGTGGCTGCGCCGCGCTTCGGGCCAGTTGGCGCAGCACAGGTAGAGGTCGGTGGTGGGCGCCAGCGGCCACCAGTCGTCGGCGAAGCGCAGGTCGTAGCAGACGAACGGGCTGATCCGGACGCCCGCCACCTCCACCGTCACCGTCGCCGTGCCGGCGTCGTACGCCTCGTGCTCTCCGGCGAAGGTGAACGGATGCAACTTGGCGTAGCGGTGGGCTGTGCCGTCCGGACCGGCGAGGATGCCGACGTTGCGGGGCCGCCCCGCCCCGGCGCGCTCGGCCACGGACCCGTACAGCCACACGCCGTGGGTGGCGGCCTGCTCCAGCATCCACGTCGAGGTCGGGCCGCCCTCGGCCTCGGCGATGCGGTCCGCCTCCAGCGAGAAGCCGGTGGCGAACATCTCGGCCACGACGACCAGATCGGCGCCGGAGGCCACCGCGCCCGCGACCATGGGCTCCAGGTGGCGACGGGTGGCCGCGCTGTCCTCCCAGACGATGTCGTGCTGGATGGCGGCGATTTTCATGGTGCGCTCCTTTCGTTCTGCAGGCCGAGGCCGCTCAGGCGGTCGGCCGCTTCCTTCAGCACCGCCATGCGCTTGCAGAACGCGAAGCGCACCAGCGGGCGACCGGCGTCGACGTCGTCATAGAAGACCACGTTGGGCACGGCGACGACGCCGCACCGCTCGGGCAGCGCGCGGCAGAATGCCATGCCGTCGGTCTCGCCGATCGACCGGATGTCCACGGAAACGAAGTATGTGCCCTGCGGCCGGAACACCTCCAGGCCCGCCCGCTCGAGACCGTCCGAGAGATGGTCGCGCTTGCGCTGCAGGTCGGCGCGGAACTCGGCGAAGTACGCGTCGGGCAGGCCGAGGCCGACCGCGGCCGCGTACTGGAACGGTCCGCTGGCCACATAGGTGAGGAACTGCTTGGCGGTCCTCACCGCGCCGACGAGCGGCGCTGGACCGGTGGCCCACCCGACCTTCCAGCCGGTGAAGCTGAAGGACTTCCCGGCCGAACCGATGGTCACCGTCCGGTCCCACATGCCGGGGAGGGTGGCGATCGCGACGTGCTCCGCGTCGTCGAACGTGAGGTGCTCGTACACCTCGTCCGACACGACGAGCAGGTCGTGCTCCTGGGCCACCTCGGCGATTGCCGTGAGCTCGTCACGATCGAACACCTTGCCGGTCGGGTTGTGGGGCGAGTTCAGGAGGATGAGCCGGGTGCGCGGCGTGACGGCGGCGCGGAGCGCGTCGACGTCGAGCGCGAAGTCAGGGGGCCGCAACGTGATCGGACGCCGCTGCGCGCCGGCCATCGAGATGCACGCGGCGTAGCTGTCGTAGTAGGGCTCGAAGGCGATGGCCTCGTCGCCGGTGTCCAGCAGAGCGAAGAGCGAGGCGGCGATGGCCTCCGTGGCGCCGCACGTCACGAGGACCTGCGAATCGGGGTCGACGGCGAGGCCGTAGAAGCGCTGCTGGTGGGCGGCGACGGCCTGGCGCAGCTCGGGCACCCCGGGCCCGGGGGGGTACTGGTTGCCCCGGCCGCCGGCGATGGCGTCGAGCGCGGCCTGGCGGACCTCGTCCGGCCCGTCGGTGTCGGGGAAGCCCTGCCCCAGGTTGATGGCGCCCGTGGCCACGGCCAGCGCCGACATCTCGGCGAAGATGGTGGTGCCGAAGCCCTGCAGCTTCGAGGTCAGGTACGGCTCACCCATCCCCCCAGTCTCGCCGCAGCCGACCACCGCGGGTCACATCTCCCGCACAAATCGCGCCGAGTGACCGTGGCGCGGTCACCTCCCGCGATTTGTGCGTCGAAGGTGACCGCGGTGGTGTGGGACGGGTCTGGAGGGGTCCGGCGGGTCCGGCGGGTCAGGAGGGGTCAGACCGGGAGGACGCCGTGCTTGCGCCAGGGCCGGTCGATGTGCTTCGTGCGTGAGACCTGCAGTCCCTGCCAGATGGCGTGGCGGGTGTCGGCCGGGTCGATCACGGCGTCGACGGCCGCATGCCCGGCCGCGATGTACGGATCGATGTTCTTGCGGAACTCCTCGGCCAGGCGGATCTTCGCCTCACCGCGCTCCTTCGGATCCTCGTACTGGTCGAGGACCTTGCGCTGCGTGATCTCGACCATGCCGTCCGGCCCCATCACGGCGATCTCAGCGGTCGGCCAGATGGCGACGTAGTCGGCCTCGTACGCGGTGCCGTTCATCACGAAGTAGCCCGCGCCGTAGCTCTTGCGCAGTACCACCGACACCTTGGGCACGGTGGCCTCCGACACCGCGAACAGCATCTTGGCCCCGTGGCGGATGATGCCCTGCTTCTCCACGGCCGAGCCGACGATGAAACCGGGCACGTCGTGCAGGAAGACCAAAGGGATCCCGAACGCGTCGCACAGCCACACGAAGCGGGCCGCCTTGTCGGCCGCGTTCACGTCGAGCGCGCCGCCGAGCACCATCGGGTTCGACGCCACGAAGCCGACCGTCATCCCGCCGACCCGACCGAGCCCGGTGACGAGGTTGCGGGCGAAGCCCGGCTTGACGGGCAGGAACTCGCCGTCGTCGCAGAGCAGCGGCACCACCTTCGTCATGTCGTAGGCCCGCCGGGGCGCCGTCGGCACCAGGTCGTAGAGCTCCGTGACCCGACGGTCGACGGGGTCTGACGTCGGGCGCACGGGCGGCGGCTCCTGGTTGTGGGACGGGAAGAAGGACAGGTACTGCCGTACGACGGCCAGGCACTCCTCGTCCGACCCCACCTCCAGGTCGGCCACGCCCGAGACCTTGGTGTGGACCTCCGAACCGCCCATCTCCTCCTCGGTGACCTCCTCACCGGTCGCCGCCCGGACCAGGTGCCGGCCACCGAGGGCCATGGACGACGTGCCCTTCACCATCGGGATGAAGTCGGCCAGCGCGGGGATGTAGGCCGTGCCGGCGGCGCAGTGGCCGAGCATCGCCGCCACCTGGGGCACCACGCCGCTGAGCGTGACCTGCTCGCGGAAGAGCGCGCCGGCCGCGGCGAAGGTCGAACCGGACGACGACTGGATGCGGGCGCCGGCGGAGTCGAGCAGCCAGACCACCGGGATGCGCTGGCGCAGGGCCAGCTCCCGCAGGCGGGCGGTCTTCGACTCGCCGATCGCGCCCATCGATCCCGCCAGGACGGTGAAGTCGTAGGCACAGACGGCGACCCGGCGACCATCGATGGCACCGACGCCGGCCACCATCCCGTCGGCGGCGAGGTAGCCCCGGTCGGCCTGCAGCGCGGGATCCATCGAGTCGGCCAGCATCCCGAACTCGACGAAGCTGCCCGGGTCGAGCAGCAGGTCCAGACGCTCGCGCACGGGCAACTTGCCCATGCCCCGCTGGCGCTCGACCTGCTTGTCACCGCCCATGGCGAGGGCGGCCGCACGGCGCGCCTCGAGATCGGCCACCAGCGGCGACCAGTTGTACAGGTCAGGCTGCTGCGTCATGCAGCGCGTCTACCACAGCGGCTGGGTCACACTATGGGTGTGATCGTCGACGGTGCTGCCTATCTGGACGGGCAGCGCGTTCCGGGGACGCTCACGCTCGACGACGCCTGGCGCTGGCAGGAACGGGACGACCTCCCGGACGAGGCCTTCGTGTGGCTCGGTCTTCACATGCCGACCCCGAACGAGATCACGACGGCACAGAAGATGTTCGACCTCCACGAGCTGGCCGTGGAGGATGCCCTGGGCGACCACGTCAGGCCGAAGCTCGAGCTCTACGACGACACGCTCTTCGTCGTGCTGCGCACCGCCCGCTACTACCGGCCGCGCAGCGAGCTGAGCCTGGGCGAGATCTCGGTGTTCCTCGGCGAGGACTTCGTGGTCTCGGTCCGCCACGGCCAGGCGAGCCCGCTCTCCGGCGTCCGGGAGGAGGCCGAGCGCCGGCCCGATCTGCTCAAGCTCGGCCCGAGCTCGGTGCTGCACGCCATCGCCGACCGCGTCGTCAACGACTACGAGCCGGTCCTCGACACGCTCGAGCAGCGCGAGCGCGAGCTGGAACGGGACGTGTTCAGCGACTCCCGCGAGCAGCCGACGCGTCAGATCTACGAGCTCATCCGCCAAGTGCTCGACCTGCTGTCCGCCATCGAGCCCCTGACCGCGCCGCTCTTCCGGCTGGCCGACAGCTGTGGCCGGTGGGTGTCACCGGAAATCGCACCGTTCTTCCGGGACGTCAGCGACGCGCTGGTGCGGTCCGTGGAGCGGGCCCGCAACCTCTACAACCTGCTCACCACCGTGCTGGAGGCCAACCAGACGCAGGTCTCCATCCGCCAGAACGAAGACATGCGCAAGATCACCGCGTGGGTAGCCATCGCCGCCGTCCCCACGATGATCGCGGGCATTTACGGGATGAACTTCGACCACATGCCCGAGCTGCGATCGGTGTGGGGCTATCCCGCCGTGCTGTTGGGCATGTTCATGCTCTGTTACTACATGTACCGCCGCTTCAAGCAGAGCGAGTGGCTCTAGTCGCGACGGGGCGACGCCGTCAGCGACCGGTCCACTCCGGCCGGCGCTTCTCACGGAAGGCGGCCATGCCCTCGGCGGCGTCCTCGGTGCCGGTGACGATGGTGAGCCCGGCCTGCAAGAGCCGCAGCGAGTGCTCCACGTCGAGATCCAGCACGTCGTAGAAGGCGTCACGCCCGAGGCGCATGGCCGCCGGTGCCTTCTCGGCCAGCGTGGCGGCCAGCTCGTCGACCGTGGCGTCGAGCTCGCCGGCGGGGACGACACGGCTGACGAACCCCAACCGCTCGCCTTCGGCCGCGGTGACCCGGCGGCCCGTCATCATCAGCTCCAGCGCCTTCTTGGGGGGCATGGCCCGCAGCAGCGGCACGGTGATCATCATCGGCCAGATCCCGACGTTGATCTCCGGCGTACCGAACACGGCATCGTCCGCGGCGACGACGATGTCGCACGACAGCGCCACCCCGAACCCTCCGGCGAGGCACCAGCCCCGCACCTTGGCGATGGTCGGCTTCCCGAGCGACCAGATGTCCTTGATGAAGCGGCCCAGCTCCCCTCGCGCGTCGTGGAGATCGAGGTGGCTCGCCCCGCCGACCATCCCGGACAGGTCCGCCCCCGCCGAGAATGCCTCCTCACCGGCGCCGGTCAACACGACCACGCGAACGGCCCGGTCCGCCTCGGCACGCGACAGCGCGTCGCGCAGCTCGGCGAAGGTGCCCATCGTGAGCGCGTTGCGCTTGGACGGGTTGTCGATCGTGAGGGTGGCCACCGCACCCGCGACCTCGTAGCGGAGGGTGTCGTAGGCGCTGGGCTCGTCGGTCGGCATCGGCGCGGACTGTAGGCCGGGTGCCAGGATGACGGCGATGGCGGAGGCGACCGTGGCGTTCCTCTCGTTCCGCCTCGGAGGACCGGATGGGGTGTCAGTCGTGACCGACACCTGGCGCCACGCCTTCGAGGAGCTCGGCTTCCGCGCCCGCACCGTGGCCGGCGAGGGCCCGGTCGATCACACGATCCCTGGTCTGGCCATCGACGCCGCCACCCCGCCAGACGCAGCGGAGCTCGAGCGCGCGCTCACCGGGGTGCGGCTGGTCGTGATCGAGAACCTCCTGACCATCCCCATGAACCTGGCCGCCTCACGGGTGGCGGCGCAGGTGCTCCGGGGCCGACCCGCGCTCCTCCACCACCATGACCCGCCCTGGCACCGGGCCCGCTTCGCCCACATCACCGAGCTGCCCGTGGACGATCCAGCCTGGCGGCACGTCGCCATCAGCCACCTGGCCGCCGCCGAACTGGCCGAGCGCGGGTTCCGGGCGGACGTCGTCTACAACGCCATCGACGTGGACACGCCGGCCGGCGACGGCGCGGCCGTGCGGGCGCGGCTCGACGCCGACCACGCGCGCCCGCTGCTCCTCCACCCCGTGCGGGCCATCGAGCGCAAGGACGTCCCCACCGCCCTCGCTCTGGCGGCCGCCGTCGGGGGCACGTACTGGCTGCCCGGTCCAGCCGAGGAGGGCTTCGGGCCGACGCTCCAGCGCCTCCTGGACCAAGCCGCGATCCCCGTCCGCCGCGAACCGTTCGTCCACGCCGACCGCGCCGACGCCTACGCCGCCGCCGACGCCGTCCTCTACCCGTCGACCTGGGAAGGCTTCGGCATCCCGCCGCTGGAGGCCGCCGTCTTCGGCCGCCCGGTCGTGGTGGGCCCCTACCCGGTGGCCGCCGAGCTCCGCGCGCTCGGCTTCCGCTGGCTTCCCGCCGATGACCCCGAGCCGTTGCGCCGCGCCCTGTCCGACCCCGCCAGCGTGCAGGCCGACCTCGCCCACAACCGATCCGTCGTGCGGCGGTGGTTCTCGCTCGATCGCCTGCGCGACACCCTCGCCGACCTGCTGACGCGGGCAGGATGGACGCCGTGAGCCCCCGCCCGCCCGTCCCCCCCGACGATCCCGTGCGGGCCCGGCGAGCGCAGATCGCCCACTGGACCCTGTTGGCCAACCGCATCGGCTACCTGCTGTTCGGCGTCGCCGTGGCCCTGTTCATCGTCGTGTTCGTGGTTGGCTTCACCGGGCCGCTCGTGGCGGTCATCATCGGTGCTCTGGTCGTCGGCTCGCTGCTGCTGGCCCCGGCGATCGTCCTCGGCTACGCCGTCAAGGCGGCGGAGAAGGAGGACCGCGCCCGCGGCCTGTAGCCCCGCCTCGGTTACCATCGGGTAACCATGTCGACCCGCCTGCCGGCCTCTGCCCGCCGTGAGCAACTCCTGGCCATCGGACTCGAGGTGTTCGCCCGGCAGGGCTTCCACGGAACGTCGATGAACGACGTCGCCGATGCCGCCGGTGTCACCAAGCCCGTCCTCTATCAGCACTTCGCCTCCAAGCGTGAGCTCTACCTGGCCCTGCTCGACGACGTGGGTCGCCAGCTCTTGGACGCCATCGCCAAGGCCACGGCCGGCGCGCTGGACGGCAAGGCGCAGACCGAGGCCGGCTTCACTGCGTACTTCCAGTGGGTGGCCGACGACCATGCCGCCTTCCTGTTGCTGTTCGGGAGCGGGGCGCGACGCGACGAGGAGTTCGCGGAGGCCGTGCGGCACGTCGAGGAGGCCATCGCCGAGGCCATCGAACCGCTCATCGCCGCGGACATCGATGCCGCCCACCGGCGCACGCTCGCCCACGCGCTCGTCGGACTGGCCGAAGGGGCCAGCCGGCAGCTCGTGGCGCTCGGCAACGAATTCGACGCCCAGCTGCTGGCCCGTCAGGTGGCCGACCTCGCATGGGCCGGCCTGCGGGGCGTGCACCGCGTCCCGGCCTGACTCCGCGACACCGCACTACGCTTCCGTTTCGGGAACCGGCATCGCCGGCGCGGGCCTGGGGAGCTGCCATGACCACGACCGAACCCGTCCAGGACTGGCGGTCCGACTACGACATCTTCGACCCCGGCTACATCGCCGACCCGGCCCCGCGCTGGGACGAGCTGCGGGGCTGCCCCATCGCCCACACCGACCGGTGGGGCGGGTCATGGCTGCCGACCCGATACCGCGACGTCCACGGCATCGCCCACGACGTCCAGCACTTCTCATCCACGCAAGTCACCGTCGTCCCCCGCGTGGTGGTGCCCGGCACCGAGCACGTGCACGCCCCGCCGATCGACTCCGATCCGCCCGAGCACGGTTGGTCGCGCCGGCTCCTGCTGCCCGCGTTCGCGCCGCGGGCGGTCGAGAAGCACGAAGCAGGCACCCGCGCGCTCTGCCGGTCGCTCGTCGACCGCTTCGTCGACCGGGGCCGCGCCGACGCCGCCGTCGAGTACGCGCAGCAGATCCCGTCGCGCGTCATCGCCGAACTCATGGGCATCCCGTCCGACCGGGCCGATGACTTCACCGAGTGGGTGCGCGGCCTGCTCGAGCTGGGGCAGACGGACATCCCGCTGCGCCTGCGCTCGCGCGAGGCCCTGTTCGGCTTCCTGACCGAGATCATCGAGGACCGCCAGCGCCACCCGCGCGACGACCTCATCACCGAGCTCCTCCGCAGCGAGGTCGACGGCCAGCCGGTGCCGGTGTCGCACGTGCTCGGCACCTGCCAGCTGCTGATCATCGCCGGCATCGACACGACCTGGTCCTCGATCGGCTCTGCCCTCTGGCACCTCGCGCAGCAGCCGGAGGACCGCCGGCGGCTCGCCGAGGATCCCGCCATGATCCCCACCGCGGTCGAGGAGCTCCTGCGCGCCTACTCCCCCGTCACCATGGCCCGCATCGTGCGGGAGCCGACCGAGATCGGCGGCGTGTCGATGCAGCCCGGCGAGCGCGTCCTCATGTCCTTCCCGGCTGCTAATCGCGATCCCGACGCGTTCGAGGACGCCGACCGGGTCGTCATCGACCGCCAGCACAACCGCCACGTCGCGTTCGGGGTGGGCATCCACCGCTGCGCCGGCTCGAACCTGGCCCGCATGGAGATGCGGGTGGCGCTCGAGGAATGGCTCGCCCGCATCCCCGAGTTCCGGCTGGAGGACCCGAGTCTCGTCACCTGGGCAGGAGGGCAGGTCCGCGGGCCCCGATCCATCCCGGTGCTCTTCCCGTGACGGCACCCGACCCATCGACCACCCAGGGCATGTGCGAGCCCGGGTTCGGCGCTGTGGCCGATGCATTCGCAACCAACCTGGCCGAGCGGGGCGATCTCGGGGCGCGGGTCTGCGTCATCCATGAAGGGAGGGTCGTCGTCGACCAGTGGGGCGGCTGGGCCGACCGGGCCCGGACGGTGCCGTGGACCGCGAACACCTTGACCAACATGTGGTCGTCCACGAAGGGCGTCATCGCGCTCGCGGCCCAGATGCTCGTCGACCGCGGGCAACTCGATCTCGACGCGCCCGTGGCGACGTACTGGCCCGAGTTCGCGGCCGGCGGCAAAGAGTCGCTGCCGGTGCGGTACCTGCTCAGTCATCGGGCCGGTCTCTGTGGTTTCCGGGAGCAGGTCACCATCGACGACCTGACCGAATGGAAGAAGCTGGTGTCGACGCTGGCCGCGATGGAGCCCTGGTGGGAGCCGGGCACCGTGTCCGGCTACCACGCGCTCACCTACGGCTGGCTCGTGGGCGAGGTGATCCGTCGGGCCGATGGCCGGTCGCCCGGACGGTTCATCGCCGAGGAGATCGCCGGGCCGCTCGGCGCCGACGTCCACCTCGGGCTGACACCGGACGACCAGGCCCGCTGCGCCGAGATGGCCATGGATCCTCCTCCGCCGGACAGCGACGTGGCGGCGATGTTCGCCCAGCTCTCGCCGGCGGTCATCGCCGCGCTCACCAACCCGCCGATGGCCGCACCGTTCGCCGCCGACGTGGCGAACACGGCGGCGTGGCGGGCGGGGGAGATCCCCGCCGCCAACGGCCACGGCACCGCCCACGGGCTGGCCGAGGTCTACGCCGTCCTGGCCGGCGGGGGCGAGTACGACGGCGTGCGCCTGCTGAGCTCGGAGGGCGCCGAACGCATCCGCGAGGGACAGGGGCGAGGTGTGGACCTGCTGCTCGGTGCCGGCATGGCGGGGGCGCCGATGGAGTTCGCGCTCGGCGTCATCCTGAGCGGTCCGGAGGGCCAGTACGGTCCGAACCCGCGCGCCATCGGCCACGACGGGTACGGCGGCTCGTTCGGCATGGCCGATCCCGAGGCCGGGCTGGCGGTCGCCTGGGTCATGAACAAGATGGGAAGCGTCCTGGCCGGCGACCCTCGCAAGGTTGCCCTCCTCGACGCGGTCTACGAGTCTCTGGACTGACCGCTCGGCTCAGAGCGCCAGGAGCAGGTGGACGGCCCACTGGCTGCCGAGGCCGGCAGCGACGATCGCGTACATGGGCTTGCTCCGCCACGCCAGGGCGGCGCCGACCGTGAGCCCGGCGACCACCGGGAGGAGCGGCCCACGCTCGACCACCCGCAGGCAGGACAAGACGAGCAGGGCGCTCACGGCCGCCGTCCCGGCGTGGCGGATCACCTCGTCGACCACGGGCGGTGGCTCGAACCGGCTGCGGAGCAGCAGCGGTCCGACCCGCAGCCCGTAGCTGCCGAGGCCCACGGCCACGATGGCGATCCAGGCGCTCATGACGCCGCCTTGGACGCGACCGTGCCGGCGAGGGTGCCGGCGGTCAGGGCGACGATGAGCCCCGAGCCGGCGGGCCACGCCGCGGTCAGGACGGCAACGACACCGGTGGTCAGCACGACGAGCGCGCCCTGCCGGTCGCGCATCCGGGGGGCGACCAGCGTGAACAGGCAGAGCGGGACGGCCACGTCCAGCCCCAGGCTGGCGCCGGCGTGCGACCCGAGCAGCATCCCGAGCGTCGCGAGGGCCCCCCACACCGCGGCGAGGCTGAGCGCGGCGCCGAAGAAGTGGCGGCGCTCCGCGGCCAGGGTGCCGGGCCGGCGGGCGCGCTGGTCGGCGACCATCCAGGTCGGATCGACGATGAACGGCGCCGCGGCGAAGCGGAACCAGAGCGGCTGGTGCCGCCATCGGCCGCTCAACGAGGCGCTGTAGACGAGCAGCCGGGCGTTGACCAGCAGGCCCGTGAGCGCGGCCAGCAGGGCGCTGCCGTCGTCGAGTGCGTTGAGCGTGGCCAGGTGCGCGCTGCCGCCGAAGATCAACCAGATGCCCGCCCATCCTGCCGCCGGCGAGCTGTGGGCGCCGATGACCGACCCGACGACGACGGCGTAAGGGGCGAAGCCGATCAGCAGCGGCGCCATGGCCATGGCGCCCTCGCGTAGGTCGCCCGACCCCTGGAGGCCGGGCGCCTGGCTCGTTGCCGTTGCCGTCGACGTCCCGGCTCTGACGGTCGACACGCTCATCGCCCGTGTGCTGGGCGGGCGCGCTTGGCCGTTCCCGGCCAGGTGCGGTTGGCCCCTCGGTCACGGCTCGACGTCGGCACCGCGTGCCACCGGCACGCCGTTGCTGCCCACAAACCGCTCCCGCTGAACAGTTGCTCGATCATCTCGGTCTCCTTGGCGACGTGATGGGGGGATGCTCATCCGGTCGGCTTCCCCGGACCTTCCCGGGCCCTTCCGGACAAGTCCCATGGTCCGCCCTGAGTGGGCGCGAAGGCTTGGAGAGCGCGTGGAGATCACGTGATGACCTGCTGTCCGCCGGAACGACAGCGGGAGAAGGTCGGGAGAAGGCGGGCTCCGTAGGTTCCGGACATGACTGCCGTCGACTTCCGCCCGACCTCATCCCCCCAGCCGCGCCAGCGCGGCGTCTGCATCGAGACCGAGGCGGTGAGCCGGGTCCTACAGAACGGGAACATGATCCTGAGCGAGGTGTCGGTCGCCGTCGAGCCGGGCCGGCTCGTGACGGTCATCGGCGCCAGCGGCTCGGGCAAGACGACCCTGCTGGAGACCCTCGCCGGCCTCCGCGCCGCCAGCTCAGGACGGGTGCTGCTCGACGGCCGGGATGTGCACGTCGACCGTGAGCAGCTCCACGGCACGATCGGGTACGTCCCCCAGGACGACATCATCCACCGCGACCTGTCCGTACTCGCGACCATCCGGTACGCGGCGCGGCTCCGGCTGCCTGGACTCACCGGCCCGGCCCTCGACGAACGGGTCGACCACACGATCGACGCGCTGGGACTGACCGACCGAGCGTCGACCGCCGTCGGGCGACTGAGTGGCGGTCAGCGCAAGCGGGTCAGCATCGCCGTGGAACTCCTGACCGGACCGCGCGCCTTCTTCCTCGACGAACCGACCTCCGGACTCGACCCGGGCACGGCGCGGGCTCTCATGCTCTCGTTGCGAGGCCTGACCGCCAACGGGTCGACCGTGACGATGACGACCCACAGTCCTGACGACGTGGCGCTGTGCGACGAGGTGATCGTCCTCGGGACCGGCGGCTGGGTCGCCTTCCAGGGCCGGCCCGACGACGCCCTCGACCACTTCGGCGTGACGTCCCTCGCCGACCTCTACCGGGTGCTCGGCGAGATGCCGAAGCCTGCTCCGCCGGCCGCGCCCTCGGAGACGCCCAGCCCGCGGTGCCAGCCGCCCGCCGCCGGGACGTCCCGTCCGCCCCACCGCGCCCGCCAGCAGTGGGCAGTCATGTGCCGCCGCAACCTCGAGGTGTTGGCCCGCAATCGCCTGACCCTCGCCATCATGCTCGGCGCGCCGGTGCTGGTCATCGGCATGTTCGTGATCCTTTTCCGCCCGGGAGCGTTCGACCCCCGAGGTGATCCGCTCGCCGCCGTGGGCACCACCTACTGGCTTGCCTTCGCGGCCTTCTTCTTCGGCCTGACGTACGGCCTTCTGCAGATCACAACGGAGATGGCGGTCGTGCGTCGCGAGCGCCACGTCGGTGTCGGCGTGGTGCCCTACCTGCTGGCCAAGATGGCCGTGCTCCTACCGGTCCTGCTGGTGGTCGTCGTCGCCATGGTCGGCGCGCTGCGCGTCACGGGCCGGCTCCCCGGCTCCGGTGCGGGTGCCACCGCAGCGCTCGTGGGCGTCCTGATGCTCGACGCCTTGGGCGCGCTCGCCTTAGGGCTGCTGACCTCCGCGGCCGTGTCGGATCCGTCCCAGGCGACGCTGGCCCTGCCGATGCTCTGTTTCCCGGCCGTGCTCTTCGGCGGGGCCGTGCTCCCGGTCCAGGCCATGGCGACCGCCGGTCAACTCATCAGCGTGGTGACCCCCGACCGGTGGGCGTTCGAGTCGCTCGGCCGGATCCTGGACCTGCCGTCGAGGTTCGACGGACCCGGCGCCGCCCTCGTGACCGACCAGCACGGGCAGGCTTTCTCCGGAGGCGCCGTGACGCCGGCGGTCGTCCTGGTCGCGTTCGTCGCGGCCTTCCTCGTCGCCGCCGTCCGGGTGCTGGACCGCCGCACGGCCGTCCGCTGAGGTTCTCGAGAGCGTCAGGCGCCGACGGCCTCCAGCCGCTGCCGGCAGCGTTCGACGTCGAGCGGCTGTCCGGCCCGCTCGAACCCGGCCACGGCGACGCGGAGCCGCTCGGCGGCCAGATCGTCGACACCCTCGGCCTGCGCCAGCCGGGCTTCGGCCTCGGCGACCGCGGCCTCCCACGCCGTGCCCTCCCACATCGTCTTCGAGCGCCTTGCTTCCTTGAGGTGAAGACGGGCGTGCTCGAAGTCGCCGACGTCCGCGCACGCACCGACCGCCGGGACCGAGAGCATGACCGTGCAGAAGCTGCAGCGATCCTCCCGACCGAGCGTGGACTCGGCCCGGTCCACGATCGCGCGCGCCACGAGCGGGTCAGGGGCGGCGGCGATCATGGTGCCGTAGATCCGCTGGAGGAGGTGGTTGGCGATGATCGACCACCTGGCCAGCGGAAGGGCCTGTTCGAGGAGCGCCATCGCCCCCTCCCGGTCGCCGGCGGCCAGGCGGACCTCGGCCAGCCGCTGGAGGGAATGGGATTCGCCGGCCGATGAACCGATCACATGGTGGAGATCGACGGACTCCTCCAGCTCCCGCGCGGCCAACTCCAGGTCGCCGGACAGCAGCGCCGCCTCCCCGATGAGGGCCGACGCGAACGCCACCGCGCGCAGGGCGCCGCTGCGCAGCGCGGTGGCCCGCAGGCCTCGCGCCGTCTCGATCACGTCGTCATAGGGGGTCGGGCCATAGAGCAGGTACTCGGCAGGGCAGAGGTAGCCGTCGAAGACGGCGTTGGCCACCTCGGGCACGTCGCGGGTGCGGCGGAGCTCCCCCCGCATGCGGTCGAACCACTCACCACGCTGATGGGCGAGCAGCCCCTGCAGCGACACCAGGTCCAGGACCTGCCATGTCTTATCGCCGGCCAGCACCCGCCGGCGGGCCTCTTCCGCGACCTCGGCGGCCTTCGGGTAGTCGGACCTGAAGTACGCCGTGTGGCCCTGGGCGAGCAAGATCTCACCGTCGTCAGGGCCGCCGTCCGGCTCGATGCCCTCGAGCGACACCTCGGCCGTGTCGAGGTCGCCGACCATCACCGCGGCCCGGGCCAAACGAACGACCAGCCGGCGCCGCTCGTCCTTCCCGGCCAGCTCGAGGGCCTCGCGATAGGCGCTGACGGCGGCCGGATCACCCATCGCCATGAGGAGATCGGCCCGCAGCACCAACAGCCGGGCCCGGTCCGCACCGACGGCGTCCGGCCGGACGGCCTCGAGGAGGGCCAGGGCGTCCCGGTACGCCCCGAGCGCCGCCTCCGTGTCGGCCGCGGCCAGCAGGTGCGGCACCGCCCGGCGGGCCTCACCGGCCTCGACCAAGTGGTGGCCGACCCGCGCCGGCGACGCTCCGAGCGCCTCCAGGCGGTCCGCGGTGTCGCGATGGATGCGCTGGCGGCGGTGGGGTGGGAGATCCTCGAGGAGCGCGTCCCGGACCAACCGGTGACGGAAGCGGAAGCCCGCGTCGGCCGGCTCCAGGATCCGCAGCGCGATGGCGTGGTCGAGTTGGCCGAAGGCCTCTTCGTCCGGCAAGCCCGACAACGCGACGAACTCGTCGATGTCGAAGGTCGATCCGGCCACCGCGACGCGCTGCAGGAGCTCGCGGGTCGCGGGAGGGATGCCGGCGACGGCGAGGACGTCGAGGTCGGCCGCCCACGACGGCCCGCCGGCCCGCTCGCCTAGCTCGATGGCCATGTAGGGGTTGCCGCGGCAGAGCATGGCGATGCGCTCGCGCTGCTCGACGGACGCGCCGGCGGCATGGCGGGCAACGAGCTCGTCGATGGCCTCGCCGTCCAGCGGCGCCAGCTCGAGCTCGATCCCCCCGTGGCGACCGAGCAGGCTGGTGCGGAGCTGGTCGAGAGTGGCCGGCGCGTCCGGCCCGGTGCGATGGGCGAGCAGGAGCACCACGTTCGCCTCGGCGAGGGCGCGCGGCAGGTAATGGAGCAGCCGGACGGATGCCTCGTCGGCGTCTTGGACGTCGTCGATGGCCAGCACCGCGCCCGTGGTCGCCGCGGCCAGCCGCAGCAGCTCGGCCACCGCCACGAAGAGGCGTTGATGCGTGTTCCGGCCGGACCACGGCGCCTCGACCCCCGCCAGGACCCTGTCGATCTCCTGCCGGTAGAGGTCGGCCAGCCCGTCGAGGAGCGCCGGATGGCGCCGGCAGAGGTCGGCCACGGCGTCGAGGAGCGGCGCGTACGCCCACGCTCCCTCGATCGACGCGCCGACGCCCACGCCGACCCGCCAGCCCCGGGCGGCGGCCTCGTCGGTCATGCGGCGCAGGAGCGCCGTCTTGCCGATCCCTGGTTCGCCGGTGAGCAGGACGGTGCGCGCCCCGCGCCGCGCCGCACCGTCCAGCGTCCGCCCGAGCGCAGCCAGCTCGCCCGCCCGCCCGACCAGCGTCTCCTCCTCGGGGGCCTCGGTGGCCTCCTGGTTGAGCAGGCGATCGCGAAGCTGGACCGCTTCCCGACCGGGCTGGACCCCCAGCTCGGTCCGGAGCGTCCGGTCCAGGCGGTCGTACTGGCGGAGCGCGCCGTAGCGGTCTCCCGCGGCCACGAACTGCCGCATCAGCTCGAGGTGCGCCCGCTCGTCGCCGGGATCGACGGTGACGACGTCCTGCCACCGCTCCAGCAGCGTGAGGACGCCGACGTAGAGGTGCCGCAGCCGGTCACGGGGCGCCGCCGCCCAGTCCTCGTAGATGTCGTCGGGCAGCAGATCGCCGCGGTAGAGCCGCGCCGCCTCGGCCGCCCGCGCGGCGTCGGCACCGGCGACCGCCTCCGCGGCCGTCTGCTCGAACTCGATGGCGTCGACGGACACGTCGGTGTCCGGGAAGAGCTGCACCATGTCGCCACCGAGCACGATTGTCGCCGGGTGACCGGTGACCTTGCGGGCGTAGTGGGCGGCCTTGTGCAACTTGGCCGACGCGGTGTCCATGGCGTCGTCCGGCCAGACGAGGTCGAGGACCTGCTCGCGGTGGAGCCGCCGCTCGGGCCGGAGGGCGAGGAGCTTGACGAGGGTGGCGGCCTGTTTGCGGGTCCACGCCCGGGCCGGCACCAGCGCCCCGGACACGGTGACATCGAAACCACCGAGCAGTTCCATGCGTACCGTTGTCATGGCCCCCCGCCGCCTTCTTCGCCCGCGGGCACCCTCACCACGTCCTGCACGGGCGCGATCGTCGCGTACGCCCGGTGTGCCGGTGCGCGGGGAAGGCCGCGAGAAGGTCCCATCCCTACCGTCGTCCCATCCGAGCAACCCCCACGGGAGCCGACCATGACACCCCTGAACCCCACCGCCGAGTTGGGCACCGTGCTCGGTGTCTGGGCCCACCCCGACGACGAGGCCTACCTCTCGGCCGGCCTCATGGCGCTGGCCCGGCGCCACGGTCGCCGGGTGGTCGTCGTCACGGCGACCACCGGCGAGCACGGCACGGCCGACCCGGTTCGCTGGCCACCGGCGCGGCTGGCCCGCCGGCGCCGCGAGGAGATGGCGGCCAGCCTCGCGGCCGTCGGCGTCGAGGAGCACCGGTGGCTCGGCTATGGCGACGGCGCCTGCGCGGAGGCCGACGCCGGCGAGGCCATCGCCACGATCGGCGAGATCATCGACGCCGTCGAGCCGCACACGATCGTCACCTTCGGTCCCGACGGCATGACTGCCCATCCCGACCACCGCGCCGTGTCGGCGTGGACGACCGCGGCCTTGGCGGCCCGGCGCCGGTACCACCCCGCCACCCGGCTCTGGTACGCCACGCTGCTCCCCTCGTTCCACCAGGAGTGGGGCCGCCTCAACGGGGAGATCGGCATCTTCCCCCCCGAGGCCACCCCGCCGGAGACACCCGAGGACGAGGCCGCGGCCATCGTCCGATGCGACGGCTGGCTGGCCCGCCGCAAGGCGGCCGCGCTGCGGGCCCACGCCAGCCAGGTCGGACCGCTCATCGAGGCGGTCGGCGAGGACGTTTTCGATCGCTGGTGGGCGGTCGAGGCCTTCGTCGACGCCGCTCGCGTCCCCGCCGGCGTGTCCTAGGACGTCGACGCGGGGCAGATCGCGGACTTCCAGGTCCTGTTGCTGATGGAAGACCCGCTCCGTGGTCGCCTGACCGGACGCTCCGGCACGGTTTGCAGGAGTCGGGCCGCGGTCCTACCCTCGCCGGGATGCGGGTCTCGGAGCGGGTGCAGGCTCGGCGAGATGAAGGCGCCGAGGACCGGCGCTGGCTCATCCTCGCCGTCCTGTGCTTCAGCCTGCTCGTCATCGTCCTCGACAACTCGATCCTCAACGTGGCCTTGCCGGCCATCGTCAGGGAGCTCGACGCCACCAACACCCAGCTCCAATGGATCGTCGACAGCTACACCCTCGTGTTCGCCGGGCTGCTGCTGACCGCCGGCAGCCTCGGTGACCGGTTCGGCCGCCGGCCGGCGCTCCAGGTCGGCTTCCTGATCTTCGGGCTGGGCTCGCTGGCCTCCGCGCTGGCCGACTCCCCGGAAACGCTGATCCTCAGCCGGGCGTCGATGGGGGTGGGCGGGGCGTTCATCATGCCCGCCACCCTCTCCATCATCACCAACGTCTTCCCCGACCGCGAGCGGGGCAAGGCCATCGGTGTGTGGGCGGCTACCGCCGGCCTCGCGGCTGCCCTCGGCCCGCTGGCCGGAGGCTTCCTCCTCGAGCACTTCTACTGGGGCTCGGTGTTCCTCGTGAACCTGCCCATCGTCCTCGTCGGGCTGATCGCGGGCGTCTTCCTCATCCCCGACTCCAAGGACCCTGCGGCGCCGCGGCTGGACCCGTTCGGGGCGGTGCTGTCGATCACCGGGCTCGGCGCCCTTCTGTTCGCCATCATCGAGGCCCCACGCCACGGCTGGACCGACCCGATGACGCTCGGGATGTTCGCGGTCGCGGTGATCCTGCTCGTGGCCTTCGCGTGGTGGGAGCTGCACAGCGACCACCCGATGCTCGACTTCGGGTTCTTCCGCAACCCCAGGTTCAGCGCGGCCAGTGCCGGCATCACCCTCACGTTCTTCGCCATGTTCGGCTCGGTCTTCATCTACACCCAGTACTTGCAGTTCGTACTGGGGTACTCCCCGCTGCAGTCGGGCGTGCGGCTGCTGGCCATCGCCCTGCCGATGATGATCGTGGCGCCGCTCTCGCCCCGGTTCGTTCACCACTTCGGCACCAAGCTGGTGGTCGCGGCCGGCATGGCGCTCACGACGTTGGGGCTGCTGCTCATGTCGTTCGTGTCCGCCGACACCCCGTACCCGCAGCTGGCCTGGCGGATGGTCGTGATGGCCTGCGGCCTGGCGCTCACGATGGCCCCCGCCACCGAGTCGATCATGGGGTCGTTGCCGCTGGCGAAGGCCGGCGTCGGCTCCGCCGTGAACGACACGACCCGCCAGGTGGGCGGTGCGCTGGGCGTCGCCGTCCTCGGCAGCGTTTTCACGTCCATCTACGGCACGCGCGTCGTCGACGCCCTGTCCGGCAGCGACATCTCGACGAGCACGGTCGACGCCGCGCAGGACTCGGTCGGCGGCGCGCTGCAAGTGGCTACGAGCGTCGGCGGCGAGGCCGGCCGCCTGATCACCCAGTCGGCCCGATCGGCCTTCATGGACGGGCTGACGACGGCTTCGCGCGCTGGCGCGCTCGTGACCCTCATCGGTGTCTTCGTCATCCTGCGCTGGCTGCCGGCCCGCGCCCGCCCGCGGGACGTCGAGATGCAGGCCGAGGAGTTCGCCGCCGAGCACCGCCTCTGAGCAAGGAGCTCAGTACAGGAACATGGGCTTGCCGTCGACGTGGCGGATCTTGGGGCGGTACGAGGTCACGTCGTACAGGGCGTCGACGTCCACCCGCTTCACCCCTTGGCGGGTCACGCCGAGCGGAACGTTGAGGTAGTTGCCCATGCGCAGGGCGACCAACCGGCCGGCCAGGCCCTCCAGCAGGAGGTCGGCGGCCATGACGCCGTAGTTGACGGCGACCATGAGGTCCAGGGAATCGGGGTTCCCCGAGCGCATGAGGTAACCGAGGTGCTGCACGATGATGCCCTCACCGGTGCGTTCCCGGATCAGCTCCCCGGTGAGCTCGCCGATGCCCCCGAGCTTCTGGTGGCCGTACGCGTCGGCCTCGCCGCGCAGGGCCATCTCGCCGCCGACGACGGTCGCGCCCTCGGAGATCGTCATCATTGCGTAGCCGCTGGGGTTGGCCCGCTTGTCCTCCATCAGCAGCTCGGTCAGCCGGTCGATGTCGAACGGGACCTCGGAGATGACCGCCCGGTCCACGCCCGACAGGTAGGCGGACACCAGCGACGTCTCGCCGCTGTAGCGACCGAACACCTCGACCACGGCCAACCGCTCGTGCGATCCCGCGCTCGTGCGGAGCTGGTGGATGAAGTTGACGGTGCGGGTGACGGCGGTGGAGAAGCCGATGCAGTAGTCGGTGCCGTGGACGTCGTTGTCCATCGTCTTGGGGATGGCCACGACCGGGAACCCCTCGTCCGACAGGCGCAGCGCGAACGAGAGCGTGTCGTCGCCGCCGATGGGGACGAGGGCGTTGATGCCCAAGCGCTCGAGCACCGACAGGCAGTGCTTGGTCAGGTCGTGCGGGCCGTCCCCCTCGACGAGGTCGGACAGGAACGGCGGGACCTCGGAGGCGCGGACGCGCGCCGGGTTGGTGCGGGAGCTGTGTAGGACGGTGCCGCCACTGCGGTCGATGGTGCGCACGGAGGTCAGGTCGAGCGCCATGGTGCAGGCGGCCACGGACTCCGGATCGTCAGGGTTGCACTCCAGCAGGCCTGCCCACCCGCGGCGCAGCCCGACCGCCGAATGCCCCTCGGCGGTCACCCTCGTGACGACCGCCTTGATGCTCGCGTTGAGCCCGGGGACGTCACCGCCTCCGGTCAGGACCCCAACTCGCATCATGCCTCCCTGGATCTCGGCCGTGGTCGATCGTGTCGGACCCCATCATGGTGCTCACCGACCGACCGCCTGTGCGAAGTCGACGAGCTCGTCCAGCGGGAGCGACCGGCCTCGTTCGCAGGCCTGGGCGAAGGATGACGTTCCCAGGGCCACTCGGGCGCCCTCCAGCAGCTCGTCGACCACCATCTGCTCGTCGCCCGAGGCGTGGGATCCCGTGCGGGCCCGGAGTGCCGCGGACGCGGCCAGCAGCGTCGTGGCGACGTCGTGATCCCCGCCGGCCGAGCTCACCTCGGCCAGCCCTTCCAGGCACTCGGCCAGACCGGCCTCGTCGCCGAGCTCGTGGCGCAGGCGGAGCCCGGCCTGGAACAGCTCGATGCTGCGGACGCGGTCCCCACGACACGCGGCGATCATGCCCTGGTTCTTGAACGTGGACGCCGTGCACCGCCGATCGCCGATTGCGGCCAGCTCGATCAGGACCTGGTCGTACTGGGCCTCGGCCCCGACCAGGTCACCCCGCAGGCGGGCGATGTCCGCCTGCGTGATCCGCACGTGGGCCAGTGAGGCGGGGTCCTCGAGCTCGCGCCAGACCTCGGCCGCCTCCGTGCACAGATCGTGGGCCTCGTCCAGGCGGCCGAGGTACCGGCAGGCGACGGCCAGGTGCCGGAGCGCGATCGCCTCCCCCCGCCTGCTCCCGACCGCGGTCCATGCCGCCAGCTCCTGGCGGCTCAGCTCGGCTGCGCGCTCGTGGTCACCCCGCCGCGAGGCGACGAACGACACGAAGTTGAGGAGCCGGCCCTCGAGGATGGGATCGCCGAGCCGCCGGGCGATGGCCATCGCCTCGTCGAGAGCCAGGTCCGCCTCGTCGAGCGCCCCCTGGTTGCCGGACGCGGCCCCCAGGGCGCCGAGCGCGTAGGCCAGGCCCTGCTCGTCGCCGAGCCCGCGGAAGGCGGCGACGGCCTCCGTGGCCCACGGGTGGGCCTGGCGGGCATCACCCGGGTTGGCAGCCAGGTCGGCGGCCACCACGAGGCCCCAGGCCTTCTCCTCGGCGGACACGTCCAGGTCGGCCCGCGACAGCAGCCCCTCCAGGTACGGCACGGCATGGCGCTCACCCCACTTCACGTCCCAGTAGGGCCAGAGCGCCGCCGCCAGCCGGAGCGCGAGCCCGGGCTCGTGCGCCTCCGCCCAGCGGAGCGCGGCGTGGAGGTTGGGCTCCTCCGTGTCCAGCTGTGCCCGCCAGGCCCGCTCGTCCGGCCCGTACAGGTGCCGGCCCGCTTCGGCGGCGAGGCGGCAGAAGTACTCGGCGTGGGCGCGATGGGTGAGCTCGACCTCGCCCGACTCCTGCAGGCGCTCCAGCGCGAAGAGCCGCAGCGTCTCCAGCAGCCGGTACCTCGACGAGCCCCCGTCCCCTTCGCGGGCCAGAAAGGAGTGATCGACGAGCGTGGTGAGCGAGCCGAGGATGTTGCCATGACCTCCGGCGACGGCCTCGGCGGCGGCGAACGTCATCGAGGACGCGAACACGCCGAGCCGTGCGTAGAGGCGCTGGCCTTCGGCGGGCAGGAGCTCGTAGCTCCACGCCACCATGTCGTGAAGGGTGCGCTGGCGGGACGGCGCGCCCGCGGCCCGCCCGCGGAAGCGGAGTTGGTCGTCCAGGCGGGCGGCGATCTCCACGGGCGTCAGCACCCGGACCTGGCTGGCCGCCAGCTCGATGGCCAGCGGGAGCCCGTCGAGCTGCCGGCAGATCACGGCCGCGCCGGCGGCGAGGGCGCCGGCCGCCTCGGGCGTGCCGGTGTCGACCCCGGCCAGACGCGCCCGATCGGTGAAGAGCGCCACCGCCTGCTCCTCGCCGAGCGGGTGGACAGGGCGAACGAACTCGCCCGCCACCCCGAGTGGGCGCCGGCTGGTGGCGAGCACCCGCAGCTCCGGACAGCTCGCCAGCAGCGATCCGACGATCGCCGCGCACGGCTCGGCCACGTGCTCGCAGTTGTCGAACACGACGAGATGGGCCGGCCGCCGGCACAGCGAGGCGACCAGGGCCGCCTCGTCGTCCGGTGCGTGGCGCACATCCACGCCCAGGGTGGTGGCCACGGCGCCCGCCACCAGGTCGGGGTCGGCAACGCCGGCCAGGTCCACCAGCCAGGCTCCGCCCGGGAGCTCGTCCGCCAACCTCGTCGCCACCTCGAGGGCCAGGCGCGTCTTGCCGACTCCGCCCGGCCCGGTGAGCGTCACCGACCGGTGCTCGGACACCGCCAGCCGGCACGACGCGACCTCGTCAGCCCGGCCGACGAACGACGTGAGCGCCAGGGGGAGGTTGCCCCTGGACGCCGGCATCGCGACCGGCGCGGCGACATCGCCGGATACGGAGGCTGATGACAGGTCCAGGCTCGGGTCGTGGCGCAGGATGCCTGCTTCGAGCCGGCGAAGCTCGGCGGCCGGTTCAACTCCGATCTCGTCGGCGAGGCGACGCCGGTGGCTCTCGTAGGCCCGCAACGCCTCGACCTGGCGGCCGGAGCGGTACAAGGCCAGCAGGTGGAGGCCGACGAGCCGTTCCCGGAGCGGATGGGAGTCGACCAGTTCGGCCAGCTCGCCCACGATCTCGGCGTGCCGACCGCCGGCCACGGCTTCCTCCATCCGACCTTCCAACGCGACCAGCCGGAGCTCGTCGAGGCGGGATCGCTCGGGGACGACGAAGCCGAGTTCACCGAGGTCGGCCAGCACCTCGCCCCGCCAGAGCGCGAGCGCGGCCCCGAAGTCCTGCTGGTGGACGAGGCGCTCGAACCGCCGGGCGTCGACCAGGTCCGGATCGACGTCGAGCACGTACCCACGTCCCGCCGTGCGGAGCGCCTGCCTCGGCAGACCCTTGCGCAGCTCCGAGACGTACTTCTGGAGCGTCTTCGCCGCAGTGGTCGGAGGCCGGCCGTCCCAGACGTCCTCGACGAGCCGATCGGCGCTGACCACGCGACCGACGTCGACCAGCAGCCGCGCCAGCACCGCCCGCTGACGAGCGCCGCCGAGCGGCACCGCGGTGCCATCGCGAGACACCTCGAGCGGCCCCAGGATGCCGAACCGCATCTCCCTCTCCCTCGTGACCAGGCTACGCCCGCCGCCGGGCGCCGGTTCTACCGGTTCCCCACCACGGGTCAACCGGTCGCTGTCACCATCACCGACGTCCCCAGGCAACGGGCCGGGGACACGTGACCACAGAGCACGAGGAGCCACGCCATGCAACCCACCGCCGTCCGCGCCCTCCAACTGGGCGACGATGCTCCCGACTTCACCGCCGAGACCACCGAGGGGACCCTGGAGTTCCACCGCTGGCTGGGCGACAGCTGGGGTGTGTTGTTCTCGCACCCCAAGGACTTCACGCCCGTCTGCACCACGGAGCTGGGCGAGGTGGCCCGGCTGAACGATCAGTTCGCAGCCCGCCACTGCAAGGTCATCGGCCTCAGCGTCGACCCCGTCGACTCCCATCACCTGTGGGCTCGCGACATCGAAGAGGTCACTGGTTGTCGCCTCAACTTCCCGCTCATCGCTGACCCGGGACGGGTCGTGTCCGACCGCTACGGGATGATCCACCCCAACGCCAGCGACACGACGACGGTGCGGAGCGTCTTCGTCATCGGACCCGACAAGAAGGTCAAGCTGACGCTCACCTACCCCCAGAGCACCGGCCGCAACTTCGACGAGATCCTGAGGGTGATCGACTCCCTGCAGCTCACCGCCAATCACAAGGTGTCGACGCCGGTGAACTGGAAGCCGGGCGATGACGTCATCATCATCCCGGCGGTGTCGGATGACGAGGCCCGGGACCGCTTCCCGGATGGCTGGGTGGCGGTCAAGCCGTACCTGCGGCTCGTGCCGGTACCGAGCTGATCGACCGACCCACGGCCCGATCAGGCGCCGGCCGTCACCACACCGGCCGGCCGGCGCCCGGTCGCGCCTTCGACCCTGCGGTGACGGGCCAGGTCGCGCGACGCCCGCCGCACGGCCCGCATCATCGAGGGCCGCATCAGCGACGACGGCGGCGCCAGCAGGTTCTGCACCAGGATCATCGCCGTGTTGACCTCGGGCGACACCTGCGCCGCCCGCAGCACCCGCGTGATGTACCGGTTGACCAGATCGGTGCCGGCCGGCTTGGGGCCGGTGGTCTCGGGATAGGCGAAGTCGGACCCGACGGCGATCTGCCAGGGGTTGGCGATCACCTTCGCTGCCCGCCGGTAGAAAGCCCGCACCAGTGCCTGGTCGTTCTCGCTCCCCTGCAAGCACTCACCGAGGGCGACAGCCTGGAGCACGGCACTGCTCATGCCCTGGCCGTAGAGCGGGTTGAAGCTGCAGATGGCGTCGCCGAGGGCGAGGAACCCGGCTGGGACGTCGCGCAGCCGCTCGTAACGGCGGCGCTTGCTGGAGATCAGCCGGTGGGTGGCCACGGGGCCGAGCTGGTCGAGGCCCTGGAGCACCTGGTGGATCTCGAGCGACGGCAGGCTGGCGGCGGCGGCGCGGAAGCTCGCCTCGTCCGTGGGGGCCTCCGCCCCGTAGCCGGCGGTGATGGTGGCGATCCACCGGTCGCCCTCGATGGGCAGCAGGAACGCGGCCCGCTTGCCGTGCGGCGGCGACTCGATGACGACCGAGAACGTCTTGTCCAGGTCACCCTGGCGCCGGGGCAGGATGACGGAGGCGTAGCGCACGTCGCAACGCACCTCGACGGTGTCCGGCGCCTGGTACCCGAGGTCCTCCATCCACAGCGCGCCGTGCGAGGCGCGGCCCGAGCAGTCGACCACGAGATCGGCGACGATGTCACGCGACGTCGTCCCGTCGAAGACCTTCACGCCGGTCACGCGATCCGCCGGCGTGCAGGAGAGTCTCGACTGCGTGGCCGGTCTCGATCGTGACGTGCCCCAGCGCGGCGACGCGTCGGCGCACGCCGGCCTCGATGAACGGCCGGCTGGCGGAGACGACCTGGCGGACGACCAGGCACTCGGCCCGGTAGCCGTCGGCCTGGTACCAGGATCCGCCGTTGAACTCGATGAGCTCGGCGCCGTCGGCGACCAGTTCCTCCATGATTCCAGGGAACAGCTCGGCGATGGCCCGGGAGCCGCCGCTCAGGAGCGCGTGGGCCTGGCGGCCCTGGGGTACGCCCTTGCGGGGTCCGGTGCCCTCGGGCAGCGGATCACGGTCGAGCACGGTGACCGACTCGAAGTGATCGGTCAGCACCCGGGCCGTGGCGAGTCCGGCCATGCTCGCACCGATGACGACGGCGTGGCGGTGGAGGGAGCGGGGCATCCTGCGTGTCCTTTCGCGGTGGTTGCGTTGCGGTACGCAGCCCGCTCAGGACCGGTTCAGGATCGTGCTGTGACAGCCTTCACGGGCTCGGGCTGCCGGTCCGCCTGCCGCGTGGACGGGGCTCGGCCCGCCGCCCGGTGAGCTGCGGGTCCGCAAGGTCGATCTCGGCCACTACTGCCCCGACGGCGCCGCCCGCTTCGGGCAGGCGATGGTCGAGATCATCGGGGTGGCGGCCCAGGTCCCGCCGCCCACCGCGCCCTGGTACGCCGGCCCGTGGCGCCAGGACGACCGCTACGACGATCCGCCCGGCGCCTGCCGCTGACGCCGGCCCCGCCCAGTCGACGCCGGACCCTCCGCCACCGATTCGACATCGATTCGGTGGCCAGGGCCGACGGGCTTCTCGCGGTGGTCCGTCTCGCCGTGCGAGACCCGTCGCCGCGAGAACCTTCCCCGGCGGGTCCGCGCTCGCCTCAGTCGTCGAAGCGCACGACGGCCCGGGCGACCTCACCCCGGGCGAGGGCGGCGAAGCCGTCGTTGACCGCGTCGAGCGGGAGCTGATCGGACACCATCGAGGCCAGGTCCAGCTCACCGCGCTCCCACAGCTCGACGTAGCGCGGGATGTCACGCCGCGGCCGGGTCGAACCCATGAAGACCCCGACGAGCCGCTTGCCGCGGCGCAACGCCTTGGCCGAGAGACAGACCGACGAGCCCTCCGGCAGGATGCCGACCGCGTACGCCGCCCGCCCCGGCGCCGCCAGCTCCACCGCCAGCTCCATGGTCGCCGGCCTCCCCACGGCCTCGAAGGCGTGGTCGACGGTGCCCACGACGGCCTGCACGGCGTCGTCATCGGCGGCGTTGGCGACACTCGTGGCCCCCAGCCGCCGGGCCAGATCGAGCTTGGCGTCGGCGAGGTCGATGGCCACGATCGAGTCCGCCCCGGCGATGCGGGCGCCCTGGATGATGGCGAGGCCGATGCCGCCGCACCCGATGACGGCCACCCGCTCGCCCCGTCGGACACCGGCCACGTTGAGCACCGAGCCCAAGCCGGTGACGATGGCGCAGCCCAGCACCGCGGCCAGCTCGGGCGGCACGCGGGCGGGCACGGCCACCAGCGCCCGCTCGTCCACGATGATCTGTTCCCCGAGCGCCCCGATCCCGGCCATCTGCACGACCGGCGTCCCGTCGAGCTCGAGCCGCGCCCGGTCGTTCCCCCGCAGCGTGGCCGCGGGATCGGCGCACAGGTGCTCCTCGCCGGCCCGGCACCGCCCGCACGCCCCGCAGGGCATCACGAGGCAGGTCACCACGGACGCGCCCACGGCCACCGATGACACGTCGGGGCCGACGGCTTCGACGACGCCGGCCGCCTCGTGCCCGAGGACGATGGGCCGCGGCCGGACGAGGGAGCCGTCGACGACGTGCAGGTCGCTGTGGCAGAGCCCCACGGCCTGGGTGCGCACGACCACCTCACGCCCCCGCGGACCGTCGATGGTCAGGTCCGCCACCACGAGGTCGTCACGACCGTCGACGAGGCAGGCAGCCCTCATGGACCGATCGCTTAGCACACCCGACCCGACGACCGTCGCGTTTGCCGTGGACACGCCGGCAACCCGCCGGGCAGGCTGCACCCATGAAGATGATGTGGTTCCACCTCATGCCGTACCCGGCCCTCCCGGAGGACTTCAACAAGCAGCACCGCAGTGTGTGGGTGGACATCGATCCCAAGCTCTTCGACCGTGACGTCCTGGTCCGGACGTACGAGTCCTACATCGACCAGCTCGTCTACGCCGAGGAGTGCGGCTTCGACGGCATCTGCGTCAACGAACACCACAACAACGGCTACGGGCTCATGCCGTCGCCCAACCTCATCGCCTCGATCCTGGCCAGCCGCACGTCGCAGGCGGCGATCACCGTGCTCGGCAACTCGGTGGCGCTCTACAACCCGCCCATCCGGGTGGCGGAGGAGTTCGCCATGCTGGACCTCTTCTCCCACGGCCGCCTCATCGCGGGCTTCCCGGTGGGCACGGCCATGGACACCGCCTACTCCTACAGCGTGAACCCCACGCAGCTCCGGCCCCGGTACTACGAGGGCATCGAGCTCATCCTCAAGGCCTGGCAGGCCGAGGAGCCCTTCGCCTTCAACGGGCGCTTCAACCAGTACCGCTACGTCAACCCCGTTCCCCGGCCCTGGCAGCAGCCCCACCCGCCGGTGTGGATCCCGGGCGGCGGCTCGGTCGAGACGTGGGACTTCTGCGCCAGGAACGACTTCGTGTACGGCGCGCTCACCTACTACGGCTACAAGTCCGTCCGCGAGACCGTCGGCGGTTACTGGCGTCAGGTCGAGGCCAACGGCAAGGACGACAACCCGCACCGTCTGGCCGTCACCCAGTTCATCGGTGTGGCCGACACCGACGCCGAGGCCCGCAAGCTCTACCGCGCGTCCGCTGAGTACTTCTTCAACCGCTCGCTGCACGTCTTCCCCGGTTTCACCGACGCCCCCGGCTACGTCACCGAGGCCTCTGTGCGGGCCCGCTACAAGTCGCAGGTGCGGCAGGTAGCGCGGGCCAAGCAGGCGAAGCACGACCTGACCTGGGACGAGATGCTCGAGAACGGCTACGTCGTCGTCGGCAGTCCCGACACCGTCCGCGAGCAGCTCGAGGAGGCGGCCAAGGAGCTGCGCATCGGACACCTGTGCGCCATGCTCCAGTTCGGCGACATGAGCGACGAGCTCACCCGCTTCAACAGCAAGATGTTCGGGGACAAGGTGGCGCCGGGCCTGCGGACGCTGTTCTCCGAATACCCCGATCCGTACTGGCCGGAGAACGCGCGATGAGCGGTGGGAGCCGCGGGCACTTCGTCTACCTGTGGGGGATCGCCGGGCACCCCGAGCTGTCGCCCGCCATGCGGTCGCTGGCCGACGACGGGTGGGAGATCGTCGTCCCGTCCGTCGCCGGGTTCGATGGCGAACCGGGCTTCGTCGCCCCCGACGACCACCTGGGCTGGCTGACGATGTTCTGGGACGCCCTCGATGCCACCGGCGCGCTGCCCTGCCCGGTGATCGGCGCGTCGATCGGCGGCATGGTGGCGGCCGAGCTGGCCGCGCTGCGACCCGAGGCGGTGACGGCACTCGGTCTCGTAGCGCCCTTCGGCATCGGCGACGCCGATCACCCCGGATTCGATCTGTTCGCCGTCCCGGCGCCCCAGCGCATGGAGCACCTCTTCGCCAAGGGCGTCCCGGAGGCGTTCGCCAACCGCTTCGGGGAGCGGGGCGACGAGGAGGCACCCGTGTCCCGCTACCTGTGCGACGTCGCCGCGGCGGGCATGGTCTGGCCCCTCGGCGAGCGCGGCCTGGGCAATCGCCTCCGTCGCATCTCCTGCCCGAAGGTCGTCATCTGGGGCGACCAGGACGAGCTCATGCCGCCGAGCCGGATCGAACGCTGGGGCGGCGGCACCGTCATCGCCGGCGCCGGCCACCTCGCCGAGTGGGACGCGCCGGCCGGCGTCGTCGCCGCACTCCGGACCGTCCTCGCCTGACCGAGGCCCGATCACACAGGTTCGGCGGCGCGCTCGAGGATCGTGACCGTGCCCTTGGTGCCGTCGACCTCGATGCGATCACCGGTCTTGATCCGTGAGGTAGCCATCGACGTTCCGACGACGCAGGGGATGCCGTACTCCCGGCTCACCGTCGCCGCGTGCGTGAGCGAGCCGCCGCCGTCGCAGACGCAGGCGCCGATGATGGCGAAGGCCGGCGTCCAGTTGGGCGAGGTGCACTCCGTGACGAGGATCTCGCCCTCCTCCAGGTCGAACAGCTCCATGGCCGACAGCATCACCCGCGCCGTCCCCGTGTAGTTGCCCGCGGAAGCCGGGAAGCCGGTCAGCACGTTGGACGTGCCGTCGGCCGCGAGGGCATCGAAGAAGTGATGGTGCATCCCGAAGATCTCGATGAGTACGGGATCTTCGACCTTGTCCGGGATGGTGCCGATCACCTTCGGGATGGTGCTCCGCAGGCCCTGGTAGTGGTCGTAGTACTCGTGGCGGGCGGTGACGATCGACTGCAGGTCCCTCCACTGCCGCTCGCCCCGGTAGACCTGTCGCAACTCGGGCATGAAGAGGAAGGTGGCGTCGTCGTAGCGGTCGGCACCGACGGCCTCGCCCAGGGCCAGCGCACCGCGCCGGACGGGGATCGAGGCCCGCAGATCGATGTAGTAGTTGTGGTCCTCGTTCCACCAGGCGAAGTTGGCGACGGAGCAGATGCCCAGCAGCTCGTTGAAAGCTCCGAGGGCGTCGCCGCTGAGCTTCGAGCGAGCGGCTTCGATCGCCTCGTCCCGCTCGGCGTGTGACGCGGTCAGAGCGGCATCGAAGTCGTGCCGCTCGTCGGCCTGGATGAAGTTGCGGATCTGGCCCAGGGGCGAGGACTGGTCCTCGATCCACGACGGGATGTTGATGTCCGCGATGCCCTCGGTCCGGAAGCCGTAGTCATTCAGGAAGTCGTCGAACTTCGTCAGCCAGGTCGACGCGTTGCCGCCGGCCGCCGACAGCGCGCCGCGGATCTGCTCGGGCTCGGTGTCGAACACGTCGGCGATGCCGAGGCGATTGGCCTCGTCGGCCAGGTCCCACATGGCCCGGTCGCACTCCATGATCTTGGAGTCGCGACCCTGGAGCATCTTGGCGATGTTGCCGGGGTCGACGCCGTTGGACGCGCACACGCCGTAGAGCTGCAGGTAGATTGCCAGCAGCGGGTACATGATCTCGAAATGAATCTCCCAGGCGCGGAGCTGGAAGATCGTGGCGTCCTCCACGAACTGGCCGATGTCGGCGAGTGACGTGCCGGCGAAGTCGAAGCTCTCGAAATGCTGGAGCCCAAGTTCCAGCTCCCACTTGCGCTCTTCCCAGATGGCATCGAAGTTGCCGAGGAACTTGGGCATGTTCTTCTCGATGCGGGCGGCGCGGAAGCCGATCTCCCACGGCGAGGTGATCGGCACCTCGCCCTCGTAGAGGAACGGTCCGCCCATCCGCTGCACGAGCCCGCCGGCGGGCGGGAGCGGCAGCTGGTGCGCGGCGAGCTGCGTGGTCATCGCCGCCGTGTTGACGAAGTAGAAGCCGAGCGGCGAGAACCCGCGTGGCCAGTGGAAGTCCGCGAACCAGAACCGGTCCTCGTCCTCCTTGCTGAAGGGCTTGGACTTCATCCGCAGCCAGGGATCGTCGATCAGCTCGGGCGTCCAGCCCGGGTACCAACCATCCAAGAAGACGTCTACCGGGACGACCTCAGCCATCGAACGTCACACCCCCCACCGGTTGTCGCTTACCGAATGACGCCGGGACTGTAGCCGCAGCGTCAGACGGTGACTCCCACCGTCAGGGCGAAGGCGTAGCCCTCGTCGACCGACCCGCTGACCGTCGGCGTCTCCAGCTCCGAACCGTCGCTGAACACCATGTCGGTGTCCAACGACACCTGGCTGAGATTGCGCACGCTCTGCTCGTATCCCTCGCTGGCGTACACCGCCGACGAAGCCTCTTCGGGCAGCGCGATCTGCGACGTCGCCATCGGACTGCCGCCGGACGTGGCGTCGGAGAGGCTCGGGTACACCTCGAAGTGGACATGCGGCCAGCGCCCGTCGTAGCAGGCGGGATAGATGGTGCTGAAGGTGGCGACGCCGTCGGCGCCGGTCTCCTGCACGCCGCGGAGGTAATTCTGGTCCTGCGCCCCCTCGGAGTAGATCGAGTAGCGACCCTCGCGGTCGCAGTGCCACGCGTAGACGGCGGCCCCGGCCAGCCGCGCTTCCCCCGGCCGCGTCCACGACCGTGAACGACATGGTGGTCGGCACGCCCTCGGCCGTCCCGGAGGACGAGCCGAAGCTGCTGCGGATGTCGCTCCGCACCACCCCGCTCTCGGTGAGGACGTTCGGGCCGTTGGACCCGTCGGCCGGAAAGGGCCCGGCCGTCTCCTCCGGGATCACGTCCACGTCGCCCGTGGCGGCTCCGGTCGTGGCGGCCGTCGTGGCCGAGGTGGCGCCCGTGGAAGCAGCGGTGGTTCCGGAGGTGCCGGTCGTCCCAGTGGTTCCGGAGCCGGCCGTGGTACCCGAGCCGCTGTCGTTCGAGGACGCGGAGCCGACCAGGGCCAGCAGACCGGCGCCACCGAGGACCTGCAGGGCCCGGCGACGACCGATCAGGCGGGGGAGGTCGTAGGCCAGGCCCCGGTCGTGCTCGTGGTCGTGTTCGGCTTCGTGAAGGGGGGTCATGGCCCCATCCTCGCAATCCATGCTCCCGCGACCCTTGGCAGTCGCTGAGAGAAACCTGGGAACGGCACGCCGAACGAGTCAGGCGACGGGCGGGCCGACCGGCACGCCGGCGCGCACCGCCAGCTCGCGGTAGTCCGCCGCCAGGGAGGCGAGCGACGCGTGCGCGTTCAGGCCGCTGGGGTTCGGCGCGACCCACAGCTCCGCGTCGCCGAGGTCCTCTGGCTGTCGCCCCGCCACCGCTTTCGGCTGTCCGAACGCCTGGCGGTAGGCGGTGAGGCCGAGCACCCCGACGACCCGCGGCCCAGCCGTCTGCACGAGCGTCGCCAGGCGACGGGCGCCGTCCCGGAGCTGCTCGACCGTGAGCTCGTCCGCTCGGGCGGTGGCCACATTGACGATGTTCGTGATGCCGACGCCTCTCGTGACGAGGAGGTCGGCATCGGCGGGCGTGAGACCGCGTGACGCGTCGATTGGCCGATCGACGATGCCGGCCCGGTAAAGCGCGGGCCAGAAGCGGTTGCCGGGCCGGGCGAAGTGGGCGTTGACGGCCGCCGTCCACAATCCCGGGTTGATCCCGACCAGCAGGAGGCGTAGGCCCGGTCCCACGAGGTCGTCGACGGGCGCGCCCCGGTACCGCTCGAGCTCGTCCCGTCGCACTCGCGCAGGTTGTCACGCGCCTGGCCGCCCGCTGGCACTGACGTCACGCCCCGACGGTCGCCGGTCGGTAGTTCGAGAGGTGCCCGGCCACGACGGCGTACGCGGCGTCGGCGCTCGGCTGATGGCGGCCGAGGGCCTCGAGCAGGTCGTCGCGGTCCAGCTCGAAGAGATCAAGATCGCTGTCCGCTACGACGGCGGCGGTGCGGGGGACGTCCTGCAGGACGGCGATCTCGCCGAACGCGTCCCCCGGGCCCAGGCGGGCGATCAGGCGGCCGTCGCCCATGACGTCGGCCGTGCCGCCGACGATCACGAACGCGCTGACGCCCAGGTCACCCTGCTCGAACACCCGCTCTCCCGCGGGCAGGGTCCGGCGGTGCAGCCGGCTGGCGAGGTGCTCGATGGCCGGCACCGGGAGCAGCGCCAGCATCCCGACTGCGCGCAGCACGCGGATCTCTTCGTCCCGCACCTCGAGGCGGCCGTCCAGGGCGCGCAGGGCCCGCCAGCTGGCGACGGCGAGGAGGGGCAGCAGCAGGCCGATGACCACGAGCGCGGCGCGGAGACCGGCGATGGCGATGAGGACCGGGCTGGCCACCGAGCCCAACCCGACACCCAGGGCGATCATGGCCTCGAACAGGCCGAACGCCCTCGCCAGCACCGCATCGTCGACCAGTCGCACGGGCAGCGTGAAGAGCGGCACGTCGATGACCGCGTTGGCCAGGCCCACCACCATGAGCAGCGCGAAGACGGCGGCCGGCGCCGGCGCCGCGCCCATGACGGCGATCGGCCCACCCCAGAGGACGAGCGCGATCGCCAGCCACTTCCCGAGGTGGCGGCTGCCGACGAGCAACGACGAACCGAAGGACCCGAATATCCCCCCGAGGCCGACCGCCGCCGCGAACGCCGCCACCGCACTGTCACCTCGGTCCAGCAAGTCGAAGGCAACCACCACGATGAACACGTTGAGGGCGCCGCGCACGATGGTCTGCGCGAAGCCGAGCCCGAACACCATCCCGAGATCGCGGTGCTGCGCCACAACGCGGACTCCTTCGCCGACCTCGGAGAGCACCGTGCCGACCCGGGCCGGCCCGGGCCGGCGGCCGGCGGGCGAGCGGATGCCGAGCAGCGGTAGCGCGGTGGCGGCGGCCAGGAAGGCGGCGGCCATGAGCACGGCGGTCGGACCGGCGAGCGCGAGCAGGACCCCGGCGAGCACCGGGCCGGCCAGCATCGCGGCTGCCTCCACCATCCCGCGCACGACGTTGGCGCTGGTGAGCGTCGTGGTCTCGGCGCACAGGAGCGGCAGTAGCGCGGAGTGGACCGGCCGGAAGATCGTGACGCCGACGGTGGCGACGATGGCGGCGGCGTAGATCGTCCACGCCGGGGCCCCGGCCGCGAAGAGCAACGCAGCAGCACCGACGGCGGCGGCGCGCACCAGTGTCGCCACCGCCAGCACCAACTCGCGGCGGGTACGGTCGGCGAACGGCGTCAGGACGGTGGACCCGAGCGCCGACGGCACCATCCGCAGCAACGCCACGAGACCGACCGCACCGGCCCCGCCCTCGCGGAAGGCGACGATGCCGAGCGCCACCGTGAACGCGGTCTCGCTGGTGATGGTGAGGGCGAAGGCCGCTTCGGCCCGCCGCAGCTCCCGGTGGGCCACTACCTCCCGCAGGGCGCGGGCCGTGGCCGCCAGCCGGGCCTGTGTCGCCGTCCCTCCTGCAGCTCGGCCGCGGCGCGCCATGCCGCGATGGTGCACCGGGCGGCGCCTGCTCAGCCAGGGTGCCAGCCCCGTCGCGCGGCGGGTGCCAGCACGGCGAGGCGGTCGATGCACGGACCCCCGTGCGCCCGCGATGTCACCAGGCCAGGTGCGGCAGGCGCTCGCCCGCGTCCAACCACTCCTCGAACGTCGGACCGATGAGGCGGGCGTCCCGACCCGGCAGCAGTGCGCCGGCGGCCAGGAGCCCAGCACGCTCCGTGTCGTCGCGGTGCCCCTCCACCCTGTCGGGGTCACCGCGTCGGGCGGCCAGCTTCGTGGCAAGGTCCACGAGCTGCTCGACGAGCGGGCCGCCGACGTCGGACGTGGCCGACGGGGAATCCGCGAGGGCGAGCTCGACGAGCTCCTCGGCGATCGTCCCGGCGGCAACCGGCCGCACGAGCATCTCCGGCACGCGGCTCACGTCGCGCGTGCGGTCCCACGTGAGCACCTGGCCGGCGAACTCGTGGAACTGGGTCGACCGCAGCACGACGGTCGGCACGTCGCCCGCCTTGGTGACCTCCTCATGGGCGAGCTTGGCTGCGTAGTACCCGGACGCCACGCGATCGATGCCGACGATCGAGAGCAGCACGATCCGGTCAGCGTCCGCTCGTCCGGCCGCGGCCTGGACGTGCTGGCCAACCGCGGTGAAGAAGGCCGTCGCCTCGGCCTCGTCGGTCGTCCCCGCGTTGCTCACGTCGATGACGCGCTGCACGCCGGCGAACGCCTGGTCGAGGCCGGCGCCCGTGCTCAGGTCGACGCCGTTCTCCCGCGACACGACGACGACATCGACGTCCGTGGTGGCGAACGCGTCCACGATGTGACGCCCGACGAGCCCTGTACCTCCGACAACCGCGATCCTCATGGCAGCGAGCCTGCCACGGCCCGCCGCAACGCATCGGTCAATGCGGCCAGCGCGGCCGGGAAGGCGTGCTCTGCCGGCGTCCCGAAGCCGACGACGATGCCGGGCCGGCGCGAGCGCGGTCGGTGCCAGTAACCACCGAGTCCGTGCACGACGACCCCGGCCGCGGCCAGCGACGCGACGACATCGGCCTCCGCCGGGCCGTCGTCGGGGAGGTCGACGACAGCGTGCAACCCGGCGGCGATGCCCCGAACACGGATCGCCGGCACGGTGCCGAGTGCGGCGACGAGATCGTCCCGGCGTCGCCGGTACCGGAGCCGGTTGCGGCGGATGTGCCGGTCCAGACCTCCGGAGGTGATGAGCTCGGCCAGCGCGGACTGCTCGATGACCCCCGACTGCCGGTCGGCCAGTTCCTTGGCCGAGGCGACCGGGTCCACCAGGTCGGCCGGGAGCACCATCCACCCGAGGCGGAGCCCCGGCGCCAGGCTCTTGCTCGCCGTCCCGACGTAGACGACGTGGTCGGCATCCATGCCCTGCAGCGCGCCGACGGGCTGACGGTCGTACCGGTGCTCACCGTCGTAGTCGTCCTCGATCACGATCCGGCCGTGGTGGCGGGCCCAGTCGACGAAGGCCGCGCGTCGATCGGGGGCCAGCGTGGTGCCGGTCGGGTACTGATGGGCGGGCGTGAGCAGGACGGCCGCGACGTCACCCCAGCCCTGCCCTCCCGACGCCCGGGCGCGAGCGAGCGGCGTGGGGTCGGCCCCGTCGTCGTCGACATCGAGGAAGCGGATGGACAGTTCGGCGCGGGCGGCCACCGTCCGGTAGGCGTTCATGCACGGGTTCTCCATCGCCACGACCGCCGCCCCCTCGCGCCGAAGGGTCGCGGTCAGGAGCGCCAGTGCCTGTACGAACCCGCTGCAGATCACGAGCCGGTCGGGATCGGATCGCACCCCGCGCGCCCGCGCGAGGTAGCCGGAGAGAGCCTCTCGCGCCCGCAGCAGCCCGCGCGGATCCCCGTAGCGCAGGTCGGCGTCGGGCATCGTGCGGAGGCTCTTGCGAACGGCCGCCAGCCACTCGCGGCGAGGGAACGACGAGACGTCCGGGCTGCCCGGCCGGAAGTCGTGCCGCGCCGGCGTCGCCGCGGTCCGGGCCGCGGCGTGACCGTTGGGCCGATGGTCACCGGCCCAGGCGACGACGGTGCCCGAACCTTGCCGAGCCGTCAGCCAGCCCTCGGCCACGAGCTGGTCGTAGGCCTCAGTGACGGTGCCGCGAGCGACGGAGAGGTCTGAGGCAAGCACCCTGGTCGACGGGACCCGCGTGCCCGTCGCCAGGCGGCCCTCCCGGATCGCCCCGCGCAGCGCCTCTTCGATGGAGCTGCGCCGGCCCCCCGGCCCCACCTCCAGGTGGAGGTCAGTGCCTCCCGCTCGCCGGGAGGAAGTGGACCAGTGAGTCTGCATTGGACTGGACCTTACTCCTGATCCACTTCTGCCGTACCGTGGGTCCATGACGATCAGTGAGCTCCTCGCCACCATCGAGCCCCGCCTGGCGGTCGGGCGGGCGGCACCGGCGCCGTACCGGGCCCTCGACGCGTTCGACCGCTCCATCGACCTCGAGCCCCGCCTCCGCGAGCTCATCCGCATCCGGGTGTCCCAGTTGAACGGGTGCGCTTATTGCCTCGATCAGCACGTCCGGGACGCCCTGGCCGCCAACGAGGGTGAGCGCCGCCTGGCCACCCTGGCCGCGTGGCGGGAGTCGATCTTCTTCACGGCGCGCGAGCGGGCCGCTCTCGCGCTGGCCGAGCAAGTCACGCTCATCGGTCAGGGCGGCGTCACGGACCAGGTGTGGAGCGACGCCGCGGCCGAGTTCTCCGAGGCCGAGCTCGGCCAGCTCCTGCTGGCCGTCGTGGCCATCAACGCCTGGAACCGCGTCGCTATCGCCACCCACATGGTCCCCGAGCTGTGAGCTCGGTCGAGGAGACCGCCCCAGCGACAGCGGTTACCGCCTCGACCGGGCCGCGCTCGGCGCGCTCGCGCGTCCGCCGCGTTCCGAAGCGGGCGGCCTACGACGGGCCCACGATCCACGCCATCCTCGACGCCAGCCTCATCGGCCACGTCGGTTTCGTGGCGGCCGGTCGCCCGATCGTGATCCCCATGCTCTACGGGCGGGACGGCGACTCGCTCTACCTCCACGGCTCCGTGGCCAGCCGCCTGCTGCGCGACCTCGCCGGTGGCGTGGACGTGTGCCTCACCGTGACGCTCGTAGACGGCCTGGTGTTGGCCCGGTCCGCCTTCCACCACTCGATGAACTACCGCTCGGTCGTTGCCTTCGGTCGCGCCCAGAAGGTCGAAGGGGACGAGCGCGAGCACGGCCTGCGGGTCATCAGCGAGCACCTGGCGCCCGGACGGTGGGACGAGGTGCGGGGCCCCAACGACCAGGAGCTCAAGGTGACGTCCGTCCTCCGTCTCGACATCGAGGAGGCCTCGGCCAAGGTCCGCACCGGCGATCCCGTCGACGACGAGGAGGACCTCACGCTCCGGGTCTGGGCGGGCGTCGTCCCGTGCTCGCTGGCCTGGGGGACACCCATAGATTCCGCCGATCTCCTGCCGGGCCGGGACGTGTCCCCTTCGGTCCTGGCGCGGCGCTACCCGTAGACGAACGCAGTCTGTCGTGCGCACTCGGGACGGCCGGTAGCAGATCGACGGCTGCCCGATATCGTCTCAGCCGCGTGTGGGAACGTCGTGCAGCTGCGAGAAGCAGCTAGGAGAGAGGACACGAGGATGGGTTTGCTCATTGGCGAGACGGCGCCGGACTTCGAGGCCGACACCACCGAGGGCCGGATCAACTTCCATGACTGGATCGGGGACTCCTGGGCGGTGCTGTTCTCGCACCCCAAGGACTTCACCCCGGTGTGCACCACCGAGCTCGGGTACATGGCCAAGCTGCAGCCTGAGTTCGATCGCCGGAACGTGAAGGTGATCGGGCTCTCCGTCGACGCCACCGAGGACCACCAGGCCTGGGCGGACGACATCGAGGAGACCCAGGGCTCCCGGCCCAACTACCCGATCATCGGCGACGCCGACTTCAACGTCTCCAAGCTCTACGGGATGCTCCCGGCCAGCACGTCGGGCGACGCCAAGTCCCGGACACCCGCTGACAACCAGACGGTGCGCAACGTGTTCGTGATCGGCCCGGACAAGAAGGTCAAGCTGGTCCTCGTCTACCCCATGACCACGGGGCGCAACTTCGACGAGGTGCTGCGGGTCATCGACTCCCTCCAGCTCACGGCCAAGCATCGGGTTTCGACGCCGGTCAACTGGAAGCAGGGCGAGGACGTCATCATCGCCGGCTCCGTGTCGAACGACGAGGCGAAGGAGATCTTCGGCGAGTGGAAGTCGCCGAAGCCCTACATCCGCATCGTCCCGCAGCCGAGCTGAGGCGCTGCCCGTGACCGGGGCCGGGGGAGCTTGTCCCCCGGGCCCCGGTTGGTGGAGGGGGCGAGGAGCCGTCCGGGATGCACAAGCATGTGAAGAGTCGCTCGAGGTCACCCGTGGAGCCGAGTGCGCCTTCCGCCCGCATGGGATAGGTTTCTCTCACGTCACGTCGACGACGGCGGCGACAGCGGGATCGTCGGGAGGAACCGGTATGAAGCGCGCACATCTGGCCACACTCGTGGTGTTCGGAGTCGCCTCGGTCACGGCTGCGGCCTCGGTCGCGTCGGCTGATCCGCCGCCCGGTGGGCCAGCTCCGACGAGCGCGGAGGTGACCAACGTCCAGATCCTGTCCCTCAACGACTTCCATGGCCAGCTGCGGCCGCCGGACGCGACCAGCTCCGGCGGTCGTATCGGCGCTACGCCGGCGGGCGGCGCCGAATTCCTCGCGAGCTACGTCCGCGACCTCCGTGCGACGAACCCGAACACGCTGTTCGTCTCGGCCGGCGACCTGATCGGTGCCACGCCGCTGGTGTCCGCCATCTTCCACGACGAGCCGTCGATCGAAGCCATGAACCTCATCGGCCTCGACTACAACGGGGTCGGCAACCACGAGTTCGACGAAGGTTCAGCCGAGCTCACACGCATGCAGAACGGTGGTTGCCATCCTGTCGAGGGGTGCTTCGCCGGCGATGGCTTCGAGGGGGCGGACTTCCAGTTCCTCGCCGCCAACGTGACGTACAAGAGCACCGGCAAGACGATCTTCCCGCCCTACGCGATCCACCACTTCAACGGCATCAAGGTCGCGATCGTCGGCATGACGCTGGAGGGGACGCCGTCGATCGTCACGGCGGCAGCGACAGCTGACATCGACTTCCACGACGAGGCCGACTCGGTCAACGCGCTCGTGCCCGTGCTCAAGGGGCAGGGCGTGGAGACGATCATCGTGCTCCTCCACGAGGGAGGCTCCGCCGGACCCCTCAACGAGACCACCGTCAACCAGTGCAACAACCCGACCGGGGCGGCCGTCGACGTGATCTCCCGCTTCGATCGGGAGATCGACCTCGTCGTCACTGGCCACACCAACTGGGCGTTGAACTGCGCCAACTTCGCCGGCACCGGGATCATGGTCACCGGGGCAGCCTCGGTCGGCCGGGTCGTGACCGATGTCGACCTGACGATCAGCCGCTCGACCAAGGAGGTCGTCAGCGCGGCCATCAACAACGTCATCGTCAGGCGCGACGAGAAGCCAGCCGCCGCCGATATCACCGCGCTCATCAACAAGTACGGGGAGATCGCGGCGCCGGTCGAGAACCGGGTCCTCGGCAATGCACCACTGGCCTTGACCCGCACGCAGAACGCGGCCGGCGAGTCGTCGCTCGGTGACATCATCGCCGACGCGCAGCTGTGGGCGACCTCTGGGCCCAGCTGGCCCGCGGCCAACGGCGCGCCGGCCGTCGTCGCGTTCATGAACTCGGGCGGCATACGCAGTGACATCAACGTCGGACCGATCACGTACGGGGAGGCGTTCAACGTCCAGCCGTTCGCGAACGTGCTCGTCACGATGGACATGACCGGAGCCCAGATTGACGCGCTGCTCGAGCAGCAGTTCACCGGCGGGAACGGTGTGCTCCAGATCTCAGGATCGTTGACCTACGACCGGTCGCAGAGCTTGCCCCCGGGCAACCGCATCTCCAACATCAGGATCGGTGGCGTCGCCGTCGTCCCGGCAACCACCTATCGGGTCACGGTCAACAACTTCCTCGCCGACGGCGGTGACAACTACACCGTCTTCAGGCAAGGGACGAACCGCTTCGTGGGTGAGATCGACCTCGACGCGTTCGCGCGGTACATCGAGTTCCTCGGCACGGTGAACCCCGGGCCGCAGAACCGGATCACACTGGTTCCGTAATGCCCCTCTGCCGGCCTCCCGGGGAACGGGAGGCCGGCCAGTCGCGCCCGGGCCGGGTCGGATGATGGCTACTTGTCGAACGGGTTGACGTTGCTGGGAATGCGACCGCGGTGCCTCCACGGAGGTAGAGCGGGGTCCGACCGGGCGAGGCCGGACCGCCCCGTCACCTGACGGATGCGCCTCGCCGTCAACCCGAGCGCCCGGCCATCCCCTTCGCCGGCTGAGCCGCCGCCCGTCGAGCCGGCGTGCGCCGGTACCGTCCGGCGCGTGCAGGTGGATCCGTGAAGGACTGGGTCCTCCACGTCGACCTCGACCAGTTCCTCGCCGCCGTGGAGATCCTGCGGCGGCCGGAACTGGCAGGCCGCCCCGTCGTGGTCGGTGGGGACGGGAACCCGGCGCGGTTGCGGCAAGTGGTCGCCACGGCCTCCTACGAGGCGAGGGCGTTCGGGGTGCGGTCGGGTATGCCGCTCGCGCTGGCCGCCCGCCGCTGTCCGGACGCGGTGTTCTTGGCCTCGGACAAGCCGGCGTACGAGGCGGCGTCGGCACGCGCGATGACCGTGCTCCGGTCATTCCCTTCAGTCGTCATTGAGGAGTGGGGGTGGGACGAGGCGCTGATCGGAGCCCGTACGGATGACCCCGAGGCCCTGGCGCGCGAGGTGCAGGAGCGCATGCGAACGGAGACCGGCCTCAGCTGCGCGGTCGGGGTGGGCGAGACGAAGCTCCAGGCCAAGACGGCGACAGGGTTCGCGAAGCCCGGCGGCATCGCCACCCTCACCCAGCGCACGTGGTTGGAGACGATGGGCGATCGGCCCGCTACGGCCCTCTCGGGCATCGGCGGCCGCATGGCCGGCCATCTCGCCGAGCTCGGGATCCACACCGTGCGAGACCTCGCGGCGTCGGACCGCCACGTCCTGGCCGCCCGCTTCGGCCCGACGATCGGACCGTCCCTGAAGATCCTCGGTATGGGCGGGGACCGCAGCCCCGTCGTGGACGTCCCCCACGTCCCGCGCTCCCGCAGCCGGGAGGACACGTTCGAGCACGACCTCACCGCCCCGGACGAGATCCGGGCGCAGGTCGCCAGGCTGGCCGAGGAGGTGACGGCGTCCGTCGTCGCGGAAGGCCGGCGGGTGACGCATGTGGCCGTCAAGGTCCGGACGGCGACGTTCTTCACCCGGTCCAAGATCCGCAAGCTGCCGGAGCCGACGACCGACGCGACCGAGGTGGTCCGGGCCTCCCTCGACGTGCTGGATCGGTTCGAGCTGTTCCGGCCCGTTCGCCTGCTCGGTGTCCGGGTCGAGCTCGAACGACCGTCGGACGACCCCGCCCGCTAAGTCCGCTGCTGTTGCAGCGCGGCGACGGCCACCTCGGCCCGGTTTCGGCAGCCCGTCTTGGCAAACACGTGCTCGAGGTGCGTCTTGACGGTGCCGCGGGACATCAGCAGCCGCTCGGCGATCTCCGGATTGGTGTGACCAGCCATTACCAGCTCGACGACCCTTTGCTCGGTCGGTGTGAGGCTGGCCCATCCGTGCCACGGGCGCGCACGCTCCCCGCGCGCCCGCTCGGCGTATGCGACGGCCTCCCGCCAGGTGAGCGTGCCGCCCTCCTCCCAGAGCGCGTCCGCAGCCTCGCCGAGCGCCTCACGGGCCACCACGACCGCGCGCTCGTTGATCTGCTGTTCGCTGGGGAAGCGCCACTGGTACCCGGTCTCGTGACGGAGCCGGTCGGCCGCCCCGAGCAGGCGAAGGGCTTCGGTGAAGCTGTCGCCGGTGGCCGCCGCGGCCGCGATGGCTTCGAGTGCGTCGACCGCGATGAGGCGCAGCCCGTGCTCGTCAGCCAGCCGGAGGGCACGGTGCCAGTCGTCCTCACTCCCCTCGACCAGGCCGGTCACGGCGTGGGCCATGGCCCGCCTCGTCCCTCCACCTTCGCGCAGCGACACCGCGACGGCCCGGGCCGCCTCGACGTCGCCTCGATCAGCGTGGTCACGGGCGACGAGCCAGTCGTTGGGGGCCGCCGACAGCTCGGGACGATCGCGTGGCGGCTCGCCGCCGAGCAGGGCCAGGAAGTACCTCACCAGATCGGACCGGGCCTCGGAGCTCGGCTCCCGTCGGGCGACGGCGCGCTCGGCGACTTCGATGGCGGCACGCACGGCCAACGCGTCGCGACGGAGCAGGCCGCCGACGGCGAGCAGCCATTCGCCGTAGTCCTGGATCGGGCGGGTGGCGCTGGCGACGAGCTCCCTTCCGGCGTCGACGACAAGTGCCAGGTCGCCGAACGTCAGCTCCTGCAGGGCGTGGGCGACGGTGGCGAAGTCACGGATGTAGCGGCTGGGATAGGCGGAGGCGACCTCCTGAGCGTCCCTGAGCGCCTCCCGCGCCGACTCGGGCTCGTCGAGGACGGTGTCGACGGCCAGCCGAACCGTGGCGAGCGCAAAGGCATAGGGCTCGTTCGCCCGTTGCGCCTCGGTCTGCAGCTCCCGCCCGGCCTCGATCGAACCCTGCCGCAAGAGCCAGCGGGCGATGGCCACGCGGTAGCTGTCACCGATGGCCAGCGCGACCACCTCGCAGCGCTCCATGAGCTGCGTGAAGGCCTGCAGACCTTGGAAGCTGACCACCGGGATGGCGGCCGACACGGCCGCTCGCGCCCACGCCTCGGGATATCGCTGCTCGACATCGGGCGCGAGCAGGATGTCAATGGCTGGCATGGCCTCGCCCGCCCGGCCGGTTCCCTGGAACCCGCGGGCAAGAGGCCACAGGAGGCGCAGACCCAGCTCAGTGTCGCGCCCAGCGGCCCAGGTCAGCGCAGCGATGAGATCGTCGTGGTTGGCGTCGACGAGTGCGATGACGTCGTCCGTCGGGCCGGTGACGCGCAGCTGCTCCAGTCGTGACGACCACCACAGGGCGTGTCTGTCACGGAGGAGCGCCAGCTCTCCGGCTTCTCGGGCGCGGTTCACGGCGAACGCGCGGATCGTCTCGAGCAACCGGTAGCGCGAGCCATCGTCCGCGTCCTCGATGAGGACCAAGCTCTTGTCGACGAGTCGGCTGATGGTGTCGAAGACCTCGATGGGGTCGACGTCGGCCGGCGCGGCGACGACGGCCTCCGCCGCCTCGAGGGCGAATGCGCCTCCGAACGCACCCAGCCGCCGGAGGACACGACGCTCGACTTCGTCGAGCAGGTCGAAGCTCCACTCCACCGAGGCGGCCAGCGTCTGCTGCCGAGGCATCACGGTCCACGATCCGCCCGTGAGGAGGTGGAAGCGGTCGTCGAGCTCGGAAGCGATCCGATCCACGCTCAGGTGACGGCACCGGGCCGCCGCCAGCTCGACGGCCAGCGGGATGCCGTCCAGGCGATGGCAGACCTCCGCGACGGCGGCCGCGTTGGCGTCGTCGACCGAGAACGAAGGGCGGGCCCGCCGCGCCCTGTCCACGAACAAGGTGACGGCGTCGTACTGCGACAGAGCCTCGACCGCAAGCCGCCCGTCCCTCGGCGGCAACGGGAGAGACGGCACCCTCCAGGCCACCTCCCCGGCCACGCCGAGCTGTTCGCGACTCGTCGCCAGGACCGTCACGGCGGGGTTCGCCCGCAGGACGGTGGTCGTGAAGTCGGCGCACTCGTCGAGGAGGTGTTCGCAGTTGTCCAGGATGACGAGCGAGCGGTCGACGTCACCGAGCTCGACGGCCGCCACGTCGGCCGGTGGGGCGCCGGGCGTTTCCCTCGCGCCCAGCACCTTCAGCGTGGCCCGACCGGCGGAAGCGACTCCGCTCGTCGCCCCGAGCTCCACGAACCAGACTCCACCAGGAAAGCTCCCGAGCAGTTCGGCCCCCACCGCCAGCGCCAGCCGGGTCTTCCCGACTCCCCCGGCCCCGGTCAGCGTCACGAGCCGTTCCTCGGCCAGGAGACCGACGAGCTCGGCGATCTCGGTCCGGCGGCCGATCAGTGGCGTGAGCTGGAGCGGAAGGTTGTGACGGAAGGCATCCAGCGACAGGAGAGGCGCGAAGTCACGCGCCAGGTCGGGATGCGCCACCTGCCAGATCCGCTCGGGCCGGCCGAGGTCCTTCAGGCGATGCCGACCGAGGTCGAGGAGCGTGATGCTGTCCCGAAGGGCGTCAGCGACGAGACCGGCTGTGACGGCCGAGACCAGGACCTGACCGCCGTGCCCACAGGCGCGGAGGCGGGCGCAGCGGATGACGGCCAACCCGAAGTAGTTCCCCTCGTCGCGCAGTTGCGCCTCGCCGGTGTGCAGGGCCATCCGCACCCGCAGCTCGACCCCGCCGGGCCACGGTTCGCCTTGCAACATCCGCTGCGCGGTGACAGCGGCGGCGACGGCGTCCGACGCCCGGCTGAACGCGGCGACGACGCTGTCACCCTCACCCTGCTCGACCGGCCGGACGCCACCGTGCAGGGCAACGGCCTCGTCAAGGATCTCGTAGTGCCTCGGCACCGCATGAGCCAGCGCCTCCGACTCACGCTCCCATGCCCGCGTCGAGCCCTCGATGTCCGTCATGAGGAACGTCACGGTCCCGGTCGGCAGCACGAACCCTCCCGACGCCCCCACGCCGTCGCCGTCACCGACGAACAAGGGTGTGGGAACTCGGAAGGCAGTCTCGCTCACGCTCCCCACTGTGAGCGCCGGCTCGCCGGCGAACATCTGCCATCTGGCCGATCTCGCCCTCCGCCGGGTTGCGCAGCGAACACTTGTTCGCTATGATGAGGCGATGCCGATGGCGGACTCGGTGCTCGAAGCGCTCCATGAGGCGATCGACGAGTTGGCGGTCCTCGACGCGCCAGGGCTCACGGACGAGGACGTCCATGGCCTCGTGGTTGCGGTGCAGCGGGAGCGGGCTCGCTTGGGTGCGGTGGCCGCGAGTCTGTTGAGTAGTTGGGATGCCCGCGGGATCTGGGCTGGGGACGGGTCCAGGAGCGCGGCGGCGCGGCTGTCACGCGAGACGTCCTGCTCGCCGGCCACCGCCGGGGTCGAGATGCGCCGGGCCCGTCAGCAGCGCGGCCTGCCCGCGACCATGACCGCGATCGGGCGAGGCGAGCTCTCGCTGGATCACATCGATCTGCTCGGCCGGGCCAACCAGGCTCACCGTGGCGCGCAGCTTGGCCCGGGACGAGGCGTTCCTCGTGGAGCAGTGCACGCGGCTGCGGTTCGCGCCGGCTGTCCGCGTGGTCGGCTACTGGTGCCAGCGTGTCGATGCCGAAGTGGAACTTCCCGAGCTCCAAGGCGCGACGCTACGACGACGTCCAGCTCCACGCCGCCGCCACCATCGGTGGGGCGGTCGTGGTCAGTGGGGTGCTCGATCCAGTCGGCGGCGCCGCGGTGCTGGACGAGCTGCACCGCCTCGAGCACGAGCTGTACCTGACCGACCAGCGCGCCGGCACCCTCCGCACCGCAGCGGCACGGCCGCGCCGCGGCTCTGGTGGTCATGGCCCAACGCTCAGCCACCAGCCCCACCGGCGGCCGCCCACCCCGACCGTTGTTCACCGTCCTGGTTGGAGACGCCGCGTTCACCGAACTGTGCGAGCTCGCCAACGGCACCATCATCACACCGCGCCAGCTGGCCCCCTGGCTTGATGCCGCCGAGCTGGAGACGATCCTGTTCGACGGGCCCTCCACGGTGGTCTCTGTCTCCCACCGCCGCTCGTTCACCGGCGCGGTCCGCCGCGCCGTCGAGGTCCGGGACCGGCACTGCCAGCACCCCGCCGGGTGCGACGTCCCGGCCGACCAGTGCGACGTCGACCACATCGTCCCCCACAGCCGGCGGCGGCCAGACCAGCCAGTTCAACGGCAGACTCCAGTGCCCCACCCACAACCGTCACCACGATCTACACGATCACGACGCCGCCCCACACCCCGCCCGCCCGGTCACCCGCCTCGACGAACTACGCGCCCGCATCCGCTGGCGCGTCATCCACGACGACGCGCTGGACAGCGGCTGGTAGGAAGGGGACGTGCTCATCCTGCTCCCGGCGTCGGAGAGGAAGACGCCGGTCCCCCGCGGCAGGCCATTCGACCCTGCCCGCCTGTCGTTCCCCGCGCTGGCCCCGACCCGCTCGGCTGTGCTCGACGCGCTGGCCGAGGTCAGCGCCGGGCCCGAGGCGTTGCGGCGCCTCGACGTGCCGGCCACCCTCAGCAGCCTCGTCCATGCGAACGTGACGCTCGGCGAGGCACCGGCCGCGCCAGCGCGGGCGGTGTACGCCGGCCCGCTGTACGCCGGGCTCGGCCTCGCCGACCTCGACGCCGCGTCGCGCCGGCGGGCCCAGGCCTGGATCGTGGTCATCTCCGCCTTATGGGGCGCGGTCCGTCTGGGCGACCGCATCCCGGCCTACCGGCTCAACATGTGCGGGCGCCTGCCCGGGCTGCCGCACCTCCCCGACGTCTGGCGGAATCCGCTCGCCGATGTGCTGCCGGCGGCGGCCGGCCGGGGGCTCGTCGTCGACTGCCGCTCGGCCGAGTACGCGACGGCCTGGCGGCCCGCCGGTGAGCTCGCCGAGCGGACCGTCGTCGTCAAGCTGCGGGCCTCCTCCTACGACGCCAGGTATTTGCGCGGGCGGCTCGCCCGCCGGATCGTCACCGATGCCGTCGATCCGCAAGAGCCGGAGGACCTGGCCAACGCGCTGTCGGAGCACCTCGAGGTGGACCTGCGGGGACCGGCGCGCCCCGGCCGGAGCTGGGAGCTGCAGGTCATCGCGGCGGTGGGCTGAGACCCAGCTCGAACTCCAACTCGTGCCGCATCGGTATCCCGTGCTGACCGACAATTGGGATCGACGGCTTGAGCAGGCGTGATCGTGTGACTCCGTGGCGGACCACACCCACGAGGTCCATCCCCCATTGCTGGTAGAAGCCGATCGCACGAATGTTGTCGTTCGTCGTCACCAGCCAGAGACGGGAGGCGCCGCCTGCCGTGGCCAGCTCTCGTGCCGCATCCATCAACGCTGTGCCGATGCCCAGGCCTTCGACGAGCGATTCGATCGTCACGATCTCCATCCCGCCGTCGCGGGCGGCGTACGTGAGCAGTCCGACGCGGCGATCATCGTCCTGCGCTACGAACCCGGGGAGCGGCGCGGCGTCGATGAGCTCGCCGAGACGGGCAACAGACGTCGAGCCCCAGCCGCGCTCCAGCGTGTCCACCTTCCACACCTGGTCGTCGGGGGTGAGCGGCCGGATCCGCACCCCCGGATCGTCGCGCGGCCGAGCGCCTCGACGAGATGGGATGATCGCGACGTGTCGAGTGGAGAGTCGCGCTCTGGTGCTCGCCGGTTCGTGGGGAACTCCATCGCTGAACGCTTCCTCCTGCAGATCGCGGTGGCGCTGTACTGCGCGATCGCCGTCGCTCTCGTCTCGCCCGTAGCGGAGGCACGACGGCTGTTCAGACGCGGCCGGTGACGAGACCGGAAGGAGGAGCCGTGGACCAGGAGGACCGATCGATCCTGACCCGGGTCGCTCCCGCCGCTGACGCCATCATCGGCTATGGCACGCACCCGGAGCAGGTCGCGGAGGTCCGCTACGGACGGGGCGGCGAAGATCATCCGCTCCTGGTGTTCATCCACGGCGGCTTTTGGCGGCCGAGCATCGACCGCACTCACACCGGCCCCCTCTGCACGGCCCTGACCGCCGCGGGATGGAGCACCGCGGCCGTCGAGTATCGGCGCGTGCCCGCCCAGCCGGACGTGCTCGTCGCTGACATCGAGGCGGCCCTGACCGCGCTCCCGGAGCTCGTCGACCGGCACGACGGCCGGCTGCTCGTCGCCGGCCACTCGGCCGGGGGCCACATCGCCCTGCTGGCCGCATCCACGATGAGGCTCCCGACGCTGATCGGTGTCGTCGCCCTCGCGCCCGTGGCCGACCTCGAACGGGCCGATGCCATGGAACTCGGGGACGGCGCCTGCCACGCGTTCCTGGGGTGCTCGGCAAACGGCAGGGCCGACCTGGATCCGACCCGCCTGCCCACGCCCGGCGTGCCGGTGACCATCGTGCACGGCGCCAACGATTCGATCGTCCCGCTGGTGATCAGCGAGCGCTACGTCGCCGCCCACCCTGGGACCCGCTTGGTGGTCACGCCCACGGGCGGGCACTTCGGGGTGATCGATCCGCTGAACCCCGCGTGGCAAGCCGTGGTCGACGAGCTCCGCTCGATGTCGGGCTGATCAGGCCGGCGGCGCCAGCACCAGCTGCAACAGCGTGTTGCGCGACCAGTCGACGTACCGCCGCTTGGACCAGCGCCGCTTGCGGGTGAGCGTCACGTACAGCTCAGGGGCGTTGCAGACCCAGACGGTGTCACGAACCTCGGCGACCGTGCGACCCGCGGGAAGTCCACTCCGGGCGGCGATCGCCTCAGCGAGGATCGTTGATGCACGCAACCGCTGCCGCTCGAGGTCGGCAAGCAGTTCAGCGATCCCCGGGTCGGAGTCAGCGGCGCGCACCACGACGTCGTAGATCGGTGCTGCTCGCGCCCCGAGCTCTCCCATCATCACCGCGTACCGGGACAAGACCTCGCGTGGATCGTCGGTGTCGTACACCCACTGCGCCAGCGGCCGGTGGAGGATCGCCACCGGTTCGGCATCGCCGGCCAGGGCTACGTCGACGCAGGACTTGAGGAGCGCAGCCTTCGTGCCCGCGGCGTACACCGTGGGCGCAGAGACCCCGGCGGCAGCCGCGATGTCGGTCATGGTCGTCCACGCGTACCCGCGGGCCACGAACAGGTCGTGCGCGGCGGCCAGGATCCGCCGCCGGCCTTCGGCCGCACGCGCCTGCCGGCCTGACGAGTCGTAGCTCCTTGCGAGGGGTTGTGTTCTGGCGGTCATTCTGGTTAAGTCTACCTCTTATGAATAGTGACTGCCTCAATCAAAAGATGACCCTCATCACCGTGAACGGCACGACGCTGTACACCGAGCGCCGTGGTGACGGATCGCCGCTGCTGCTGATCCACGGCGGCGGCGAGGATGCCGACATGCTGGGGCGGCAGGCGGACGGCCTGGCCGCGGCCGGTTACGACGTGGTCACCTACGACCGGCGGGGCACGCGGCGCTCAGGCCGGCAAGATTGGCCGGGCGGTGGCGCGGACCAGCACGCCGACGATGCGGCCGCGCTCATCCGGGAGCTCGGTTGGAGGCTGCCGACTGTGGTCGGCGTGAGCTCAGGCGGCGTCATCGCTCTCACCCTGGCCGGTCAGCACTCTGATTCCGTCGGTTCGATCGTCGCCTGGGAGCCGCCGGCAGTCGGGATCATCGAGGGTGGCAGCGAAGCGACGGCCGCGATCATGGCGCCGGTCGATACGCATCTGGCGTTCCACCCGGGCGATTTCGCCGGCGCGCAGGCGATCCTGCTCTCGACGGTGCTCGGCTTCCCGGTCAGCCTCGATGATCCCGCCTTCGCATCCGCTCGAGTCAACGCCGAACCGTTCGTGCGGGACGAGCCGGCGATCACGACCGCCGCGCTCGACAGGGCGCGCCTGGCCGGCGCAGACGTCACCATCGCTGTCGGCTCGGCACCCAACGGCATCATCGCCGCCGCGGTCGACCTCCTCGCCGGCTGGACCGGTCGGCCGCCCGTCCGTGTCGAGGCCGACCACGAGGTGTACCTCACCGAGCCGGCCGTGCTCACGGGCATCGTCACGACACTCGACCCTGGTCAGCCGCCGGCGAACAACGGGTCCCGGTAGACAAGTGCCGTGCCCTCGAGCACGACGGTGTCCTCCTGGTTGGTGATCGTGGTCCGCAGCGTGCAGATCGGCTTGTCGTCCCGGACGGCGAGGACCTCCGCCTCGGCGGTGAGCTCGTCGCCGGGACGCACCGGCGCACGGAAGCTCCAGTCGACATGCAGGAACACGCTGCCCGGACCGGGAAGGTCCTCCGCGACAAGCGCGTTGAGAAGTCCCGACGTGACCCCGCCCTGGACGATGATCCCGCCGAAGCGGCTGCGGGACGCCCCAGCGGCGTCGTAATGGAGCGGGTTGCGATCACCCGTCAGCTCGGTGAACAGCTCGATGTCCCGCTCCGTGACCCTCCGGCTGCGCCGCGCCGTCTGCCCGATCTCCATCGCGTTCAGGTTGTCACACATCCTGCGCAGTACCGTCCCGCAGGTGACGGCGAAGCGGTTCGTGGCCCTGCTGCGGGGAATCAACGTCGGCGGACGCAACAAGGTCGCGATGGCCGACCTGCGCACGGCGTTCGAGGACGGCGGCCACGAAGACGTCCGGACCTACATCCAGTCCGGCAATGTGCTCTTCGAGTCGGCCTCGAAGCGCTCGTCGTTGGAGGATGGCATCGAACGATTCCTGGAGGACCGGTTCGGGGTGCCCCTGGTCGTCGTGGTGCGCTCCCGTGATCAGCTGCGCACCGTCATCGGACGCGCCCCTGACGGGTTCGGCGCGAAGACGCACCACTGCGACGTGATCTTCCTGAAGTCCCCGCTGACGGCCAGGAAGGCACTGCAGGTCGTCCGCCTCCGCGAGGACGTGGACCAGGTCTGGCCGGGTACAGGCGTGCTGTACTTCGCACGGCGGAGCGCGGCACTGACGAAGAGCCGCATGAGCGCCATCGTGGGCACGCCCGAGTACAAGCTGATGACGATCCGCAGCTGGGCGACGACGACGAAGCTGCTCACCCTGATCGACGAGAAGGCCTGACAGGACCTTCGACCCTGGTGCGAGGGTGCTGCCGGCTGTCAGCGTCGAGTCATGAGCGTCGAGCCCACCTTGACCCCCCACGCACAGGAGTTGACGACATGACCATGATCGCCCTCGACAGCACGCTCGCCGAGCTCGTGACCGCGGACCCATCGCTCGCTCGCGAGCTGGAGCGGAGAGGACTCGACTACTGCTGCGGTGGCACGCGGACGCTCGAGCAGGCCTGCGCAGCGCGGGATCTCGACGCCGCAACCGTGGTCGAGGAGCTGATCGGCTCCGGTCACTCGCGAGGGGTCGAGGCGTGGACCTCCATGGACGCCTACCAGCTCGTCGACCACATCGAGGCCACGCACCACACCTACCTCTGGGATGAGCTCCCTCGGCTGACCGCTCTCATGGACAAGGTGCAGAGCGTGCACGGCAGGCGGCATCCCGAGCTCGACGACGTCGCCGACTGTCTCGCCGAGCTCCGAGCCGACCTCGAGCCGCACCTGGCGAAGGAGGAGCGCGTGCTGTTCCCGATGATCCGGCAGCTCGCAACGGACACGTCGCCGGCGGCGTTCCACTGCGGATCGATCCGCAACCCCATCGTCGTCATGATGCGCGAACACGACAACGCCGGGGAGCTGCTGGCGCGCCTGCGCCGGCTGACCGGGGACTACCAGCCTCCGGTCGACGCCTGCGCCTCCTACGACGCCCTCTACCGCGGGCTGGAGGAGCTGGAGGCGGACACGCACCTGCACATCCACAAGGAGAACAACGTCCTGTTCCCGATGGTCGTGGCGCTCGAGGACCAGCCGGCGACCTGATCGTCCGGGCCTCCGGCCCAGGTGTGTACGGTCACTGACGTGGGTTCGTCAGCGAACCACACGGCCCTGGACCGCCGGGGCGTGGCCTGGGGCCTCGTCGGCGTCGCGCTCACGCTGGCGCTGACGTTCCTCGGGAGCGACGGGCTCGTCTGGTTCGACGCCGCGCTCGTCGGCTACTTGTTCGGTGTCGTCTTCATGGTGTTCGGCGTGCTGTACCGGTATGCGGTGTGGTTGCGGCGGCCACCGACGGCCATGCTCAACCGCCGGGGGTGGGACGCCTTCCGCGGGCACTCCCTCCGGAACATCGGCGCGTTCCCGGGCCTGGTCGCCACACATCTGCTCGGGCAGGGGTTCATCCGCCGGCGATCACGGAGCCGTTGGCTCGCGCACCAGCTGGTCTTCTGGGGCTGCATCCTCGCCGCGCTGGTGACGTTCCCGCTGACGCTCGGATTGCTGCACTTCCAGAGCGTCGGCCAGCAGGCTGATCGCTACCAGGTGTACCTCTCCCGCGTCGGCACTCTGCAATTCGACGCCGACAGCATCGTGGGCTGGCTCTTCTACCACGCGCTCGACATCGCGGCCGTGCTCGTGCTGACCGGTGTGTTCGTGTTCCTCCGCCGCCGCCTGCGCGACCCGGGCGCCCTCGCCACCGAGCGAGCCGGCGACTTCCTCGCGCTCGCCGGGCTGTTCGCCGTGTCGGTCACCGGGTTGTTCCTCACGGTGTCGAGCCTCTGGCTCGAAGGCCAGTTCTATTCCGCGCTCAACACCCTGCACGCGCTCACCGTGATCCTCGGATTGATGTACATCCCCTTCGGCAAGCTGTTCCACATCTTCCAGCGGCCCGGCAACCTCGGGGTGGCGTACTACAAGCGGGCCAACGACGAGGGCCCGCCGGCCCACTGCCGGCGCTGCGGTCAGGTGTTCGCCAGCGCGCAGCAGGTGGCAGATCTCCAGGCCGTGCTCCCGCGCGTCGGCTTCGACTACGCCCTCGACGACGGGAACTACCAGGACACGTGCCCGAGCTGCCGGCGCGGCGCAGGTGACGCTCGCCCAGTCGGCACGGGTCGGGGGGTTCGGCTGATGGCCCGCCCGCCCGTGAGCGAGGAGGACCTCGTCGCCCGCTTCGGGCCGCACCTCAACGAGGCGCCGCCCGGCGGCTGGGACCACGGGCTCGACGTCGACAGGGTCGTCAACACGCATTGCTGCTTCTGCGGCCAGCAGTGCGGCATCAAGCTGAAGGTGCGGGACAACGCGGTCGTCGGGTTCGAACCGTGGTACGAGTTCCCGTTCAACGAGGGCAAGCTCTGCCCGAAGGGTGTGAAGCGCTACCTCCAGGGCAGCCACCCCGACCGGCTGCTGCAGCCGATGGAGCGCGACCCGTCGGCGCCGGGAGGTTTCCGGGCTGTCGGCTGGGACGCCGCCCTCGATCGCGTCGTGGGCGAGATCCGTCGCATCCAGTCCGCGTACGGCGACGACGCCTTCGCGATGCTGTCGGGAGTCTCGCTGACCAACGAGAAGAGCTACCTCGTCGGCAAGTTCGCCCGTCTCGCCCTGCACACCGCCAACCTCGACTACAACGGCCGTTTCTGCATGGTCTCAGCTGGTGCGGGCAACAAGAAGGCGCTCGGCATCGATCGCAACGCCAACCCGTGGAGTGACATCCCGCTCGCTGACGTCGTCTGGGTCGCGGGGTCGAACGTGGCGGAGACGTTCCCGATCACGACGAGCTACATCTGGCGCGCCCGTGACCGGGGAGCGCGCCTGATCGTCCAGGACCCGCGGGTTGTGCCGCTGGCCCGCACCGCCGACCTGTTCCTGCCGGTGCGCCCGGGCACGGACTCCGCGTTGTTCGGCGCCGTCCTGCACCAGCTCATCGAGCACGACTGGCTCGACCACGAGTTCATCGCCGACCACACGAACGATTTCGACCAGGCGGCCGCCGCGGTCGCCCCGATGACGCCGCAGTGGGCCGCCGGGGTGACCGGCGTGCCGCAGGCACGGATCGAGCAGGCGGCGGAGTGGTGGGGGACGTCGGCCACCGGGATGCTGCTGCACGCCCGCGGGATCGAGCAACAGAGCAAGGGCACGGAGAACGTGCTCGCCGCCATCAACCTTGGCCTGGCCACGGGCAAGTACGGCAAGCCCGGCTGTGGCATCACGACGATCACTGGGCAGGGCAACGGTCAGGGCGGGCGGGAGCACGGCCACAAGTGCGATCAGCTCCCGGGCAACCGGGACATCACGAATCCCGAGCACCGGGCGCACATCGCGTCCGTGTGGAAGTGCGACGAGTCCGAGATCCCGGGAAAGGGGATCACTGCCCAAGAGATCATCGAGGCGATCCATGCGGGCCAGATCAAGGGCCTTCTGTCGATCTGCTTCAACCCGGCCGTCTCCGCGCCGGACACCGGGCTCACCGCGGAGGCGTTCGACAAGCTCGAGTTCTACGCGGTGATCGACTTCTTCCTTTCCGAATCGGCCCACCACGCCGACATCGTGCTGCCCGGGTCGCTCCACGAGGAGGACGAAGGCACCGCAACGACCGGTGAGGGTCGCATCGTCAAGATCAACCGCGCCGTCAACCCGCCCGGCGAGGCGCGGGTGGACTGGCAGATCCTCCTCGACATCGCCAACCGACTCGGCAAGGGGAGGTACTTCCCGTACACGAACACGGAGCAGATCTTCGAGGAGCTGCGGCTGGCGTCCGCAGGTGGCACCGCCGACTACCGGGGCGCCACGTGGCAGCGCATCGAGGACGAGATGGGCCTCTTCTGGCCGATACCGACCGAAGGTCATCCCGGGACCCCGCGCTTGTTCGAAGGTGGCCGCTTCTACCACCCGGACGGCAGGGCCCGCTTCCACGCCGTCCCCTATCGCGAGCCGGCGGAGGTTGTGGACGACGAGTACCCCATCTGGCTGACCACTGGACGCGTCGTCAGCCAGTACCTGTCGGGGACGCAGACCCGGCGCATCGGTGGTCTCGTCGCGCAGTATCCGACACCGTTGTGCGAGATGCACCCGCGGCTTGCCGATCAGCTCGGTGTGGTGGACGGCGACGTCGTGACCGTGTCGTCCCGGCGGGGATCGATGACCCTGCCCGCGCACGTGGTCAACACCATCCGGCCCGACACCGTGTTCATCCCGTACCACTGGGCCGGGGACCGGGCCGCGAACCGGCTGACCAACCGGGCCCTCGACCCGATTTCGAAGATGCCGGAATTCAAGGTCGCCGCCGTGCGGGTGACCCGGGCGGAAGGGCACGAACCGACGCTCGACGCGCGCGACCTCGAGCTGCACGAGGGACCGACGTGAGGTACGGGCCCGATGACGCGCCGGTCTTCGTGATCGACCAGAGCCGCTGCATCGGCTGCGAGGCTTGCGTGCAGGCCTGCATGGAGTGCGGCACGCACCGGGGCCGGTCATTGATCCATCTCGAGCGCATCGATCGAGCCGAGACCACGCAAACCGCACCGATGGTGTGCATGCACTGCGAGGACCCGACGTGCGCGCAGGTGTGCCCCGCCGACGCCATCAAGCAGACCGAGACGGGCGTCGTGCAATCGGCCCTCAAGCCGCGTTGCATCGGGTGCTCGAACTGCGTGCTGGCCTGCCCGTTCGGCGTCCCGAAGTACTACGCCGAGATCGACCAGATGATGAAGTGCGACATGTGCCTCGACCGCACCTCGGAGGGGCTCAAGCCGATGTGCGCATCGGTCTGCCCGAGCGAGGCTCTGTGGTACGGGACCGTCGAGGAGTTCTCCGAGAGGCGTCGCGGCTCGCTGCTGCGGGACTTCCTCTTCGGACGGCAGGAGGTGCGCACCAAGGTGTACACCGTCGTCGACGATGTCGATGCGGGACCGATCGACGTGCTCGGACCCATCAGATCGACGTGGCTCGACGATCCGTTCGCGTTGGAGCCCGCCGATGAGTGAGACGACGCCGATCTGGAAGCGCGACTTCCCGTACGAGGCAGCCGGCGAGGAGGACGTGACGCGGCGCGAGTTCGCCCGTTATCTGGTGCTCGGGGCCGGAGCCCTCGCCGCGGGCAATGTCGGCCTCGCCGCCTGGACGCAACTCCGCTCGATCAACACCGGCTCCCCCCGGGCCATCGTGGCTCTCGACGCCGTACCCGTCGGCGAGACCTACCTCTTCGACTATCCGAGCGCGTCCGACCCGGCGATCCTCCTGCGCCTGGACGACGGGGTGGTGGCCTTCAGCCAGAAGTGCACGCACCTCGGCTGTGTCGTCTTCTACGAGCCGGAAGAGGAGCGGTGGCACTGCCCCTGCCACGAGGGCAACTTCGACACCCTCTCGGGTGACGTCATCTCCGGCCCGCCGACCCGGCCGTTGGGTCGAATCGACGTGGAGGTCCGCGACGACGGCATGATCTGGGCGCTGGGGAAGCCGGAATGAACGAGACACGTCCGCGCCCGCGGACCTCGGCCGCCGTGCTGATCTACGTGATCATCCTGGTCGCGTTCCAGGTCTTCCTCATCACGGTCGCCGCCGAGGCGTTCCTCGCCGACGAGGAGACCTTGGCGTGGTCGACGGCCGCGGTGTCGGTCGTGATGGCCGCGGCGTCGGCGGCGTTCCTCCGCTACCTGCGACCGTGACCGCGCCGGCGGCGTCACCCGTGGCGACTCTGTTCCCCGGCTACTTCGCGATGGTGATGGCAACCGGCATCGTCGCCGTCGTCGCCTCGCAGCAGGACCTCGACTGGCTCGCCCAAGCGCTCTACGTCATCACCGCCATTGCCTACGTCGTGCTCGCCGCATTGCTGATCCTGCGCATCGTCCGCTACTGGCGCCTGTTCACCGCCGATCTCACGAACCACGCCAAGGGTTTCGCCTTCCTGACGACCGTTGCCGGCACCAACGTGCTCGGCGCGGCATCGGTGGTCATCCACGGCTGGTACGACCTCGCCTGGATCCTCTGGTGGCTGAGCGTCGTGCTCTGGGCCGCGTTCCTCTACGCCACCCTCATCGCCGTCGTCATCCGCTCCGGGAAGCCCGGACTGCAGGCTGGGATCAACGGCACCTGGTTCCTGCTCACGGTGTCCACGGAGTCCATCGCTGTCCTCGCTGCTCTTCTGCTGGCGCGCGACGGCGGCGAGGCACTCGCCTTCGCGGCATTGGCCTGCTTCGCGCTGGGCCTCGTGCTGTACCTCATCGTGATGACGATGGTGTTCCTGCGCTGGACGTTCCTCGAGCTCGACCCCACAGAAGCCGACCCGCCGGCCTGGATCGCGGCCGGCGCCGTCGCCATCACGGTGCTGGCGGGCTCCAACCTGCTGCTCGCCGGGCCGACCTCCGCGCGGGTCGAGCGCGCGGCACCGTTCATCGAGGGGGTCGTCGTGCTCGCCTGGGCGACGGCAACGTTCTGGTTTCCGCTGATGGTCGCCATCGGGGTGTGGCGTCACATCGTGCGTCGCCTGCCCCTGCGCTACCACCCCTCGTACTGGGCCCTTGTCTTCCCCGTGGGCATGTACAGCGCCGCCACCTTCAGGATGCGCGCCGCGCTCGAGCTCGACATCCTCGAATGGCTCCCGAAGGTCGCGTTCGCCGCCGCTCTCGTGGCATGGGCGATGACCGCGCTGGGGCTCGCCCACCAGGGACTGACCCTGACTCGTAAGCGCGTCAGCCGGCGCTAACGGAGCCGTTCCCTCAGCGGGCCATCGACGGAGGCGACGATCCGGGCCCGCCATTGATCGGCGAGGCGGACCTGCTTCCCGCTCGAGGCGAGCTCGCCGGCGCGGCGGTGGGCTTGTTCGGCCAGTGCTGCGAATCCGTACTCCTCTGCCCGCCGGGCGGCCTCCCGCAGCTCGGTCACAGCCGCTGACCGCTCGGCCGGGCGGCGGGCCAGCGCCAGGCCGCGAAGGAGGCGGGCGCGGACGTCGTACTTCGGCGCGTCGTACCGATCGGCCATGGCGCCGACCTCGGCTGCCGCGGCGAGCGCGGCGTCGAGATCACCGGCGTCGAGGTGCAGCAGCCCGCGCACCCAGTGGTACCGGTTCTCGTACCGGAATCGCGCGTATTCGGCGTCGACGAACAGGTCCTGGGCTTCCTCGAGGCGCGTCGCCGCCTGGTCGGGGCTCCCCAGGTGGAGGTGGTCGGTGGCCAGGTTGAGCAGGGTCTGGATCTGCGGCTCGGCCACACCGGCACCCGACGCGCCGCGTGTGATCTCGAGGCTCTCCTCGTCGGCGTCCAGCGCCATCTCCACCAACCCGAGGTCGAACAACATCGAGGCCCGCGTGTTCGGCACGCGACCATGCACGACCGCCTCCTCCCCCCGACCGATCGTGCCGATGTCATCGAGGGCCGCCAGCGCTTCGCCGTAGCGACCGAGCGCGCCCAACGCCCAGGACCGCACCACCCGTTCGAAGACGAGGGCCCGCTCGTCTCGTTCGACGAGGGCGAGCTCGCGGCACCGGTCGAGCGTCGCCAGCGCGTCGGCCTCGCGTCCTCGCTGGTGCTGGATCAGTCCGAGGCGGTAGAAGACGATCGCGGGCGGTGGTCGGCCCCGCCGGGCGGCGATCTCGAAGGCAGCATCGATGTGGTGACTGGCCTGCTCGTGATTCCCGAGGCTGCCGTACGGGTTGGCGATGAAGGCGTGGAGGCGCTCCTCGAGCTCATCGTCCCCGAGCTCGCGGGCTATCTGCAATGCCGCGCTCGGCCGGTGCGATCGCCCTCGTGGGCTTCCACCCGGCCCAGCCGCAGTCGGCTTCGACGAGCAGCCGCTCGGCCTCGGCCCGCCCCGTCGTGCTCGGGAGCTGGGCCAGCACGCGGCGGGCTTCCTCGGTTCGCGCGAGCACGATGAGCGCGCGCGCCTCGCCGAGAACCGCCCGATGCAGCGCCACCTCGTGCTCGGCGCCGCCCACCGTCCGTTCCGTGAGGAGCCCGCGCGCCCGCCCGTAGTGCCCGACCGCCTCACGGTTCGCGTACGCGGCGAGGCTACGGTCGCCGGCCGCCAGGCTGAGGCGCACCCCGGCGTCCCAGGCCCCGGCGGCCAGGGCATGGTGGGCCAGCTCGGCCGGATCGGCGCCGTCCTCCTGGAGCAGTTCCAGCGCCCGGGCGTGCCACGCCTTCCGGGCGGCCGGCGCCAGCGCGGCCTGGACGAGCTCGGCGAAGACGTCGTGGCGGACGCGCCACAGGCCGCCCGTGTCGACCATCAACCCCTGGCGGACCAGCCGTTCGGCGGCGGCGCGGCCGGCCACCGGTGAGAGCTCGGCGAGTCGTGCGAGATCCGCCAACGGAGCGGTTCGGTCGAGGACAGCCGCGGACCGGAGCAACTCCACCGCGTCGGCGCCGGCCTCCGTCGCCCGGGCCAGCACGAGCGCGGCGAGGTCGTCCTCGCCCCCGCCGCGGAGGCTCTCGGTGAACAGGAGCGGGTGGCCGCCGGTTCGCTGCCAGGTAGCGAAGGAGAACCCGCCGGCCACGACCTCTTCCGGAGTGAGTGCGGCTGAGGGGCACGGTGTCGGCCAGCCCGAGGCCGGTAGTCAGATCGAGGAACTGGCGGGCGGCGCCGTCGGGCTCGAGCTCGGCCTCTCTCGCCGCCGCCAGCACGAGGAGGCCCCGCGGCCGGCGTCGCAGGACGAGACCGAGCGCGGCGAGGCTGGGTTCGTCGGCCCACTGGAGGTCGTCGATCACGAGCACAGTGGGGCGCGCCGACACCTCGTCTGCCCACGCGGCGGCCAGGCGGGCCACGTTCGTCTCGGCCGTGCTCCCCAATGGCTCCTCGCCCGAGAGCAGGTCGGGCGCCAGGTCCGTGAGGACGGCATACGGCACGGGGGACACCAGCCGGAAGCACTTTGTCGAGCGGACTTCCTGGCGGTCCAGGGCGGCGACGGCCTCCTCGAGCAAGCGGCTCTTGCCAACACCGGGTTCGCCGAGAACGACGCGCACCGCGCAGTCGTCGGCGGGCGACGCGACGCGGGCCAGCTCCACGCGCCGGCCGAGGAAGGGCACAGACGAGAGTGCGCGACGCGCCCCGCTGGTGCGGGCCGGTTCGCCCCCGGCGAGTATCTGCTCGTACAGGGCGCGCGTCTGGACGGATGGGTCGGCACCGAGCTCCTCGCGCAGGATCCGGCGGCAGCGCTCGTAGACCCTCAGCGCCTCGGCGGGCCGGCCCAGCCGAGCCAGGCAGGCCATCTGCCCCCGGTACCCGTCCTCCCGCATCGTGTCCTCGGCTAGGGCCGCGGCGAACCGCTCGGAGGCCAGCGAGTCGTCGCCGTTGGTGGCGGCGGCGCCGGCGGCCTCCAGCAGGATCTCGATCCGGCGGCGGGTGAAGTCACGGCGCTGACCCTCGACCCACTCGCTCGCCGGATCGGATCCGAGGAGCTCACCCTTCAGCATGGCCACCGCCTCGTCCCACCGCCGCTCCGCGACGAGCGCGTCGAGGTCACCGAGGTCCGTCGGGCAGCGCAGCCGGTAGCCCGGCCGAGCCGTCTCGAGGACGGCCGCCGCCGGCCCGAGGGCACGGCGGGTGAGACTCACCGCAGTGTCGATGGCGGCCAGCGGGTGCTGCGGCTGGCGGTCCCACAGGCGCTCCACGAGCACGTCCTTGGGGACGACCTCGCCACCGGCGAGGGCCAGGATGGCGAGCAGTCGCCGCTCACGCACGCCGCCGAGCGCTGAGCCGTTGAGCTCGCCTCCGTCGTGCTCGACGGCCAGTGGTCCGATCAGCCGGATCCGCACCGACACCGCGTCAGGATAGGTTCCGAAAGGTTTCGCGAAGGGCTGAGCGCCAGAGTCGAGGTAGAGCGGTCCGGCTGGCGGATCGCCTCGCCTACGGGGAGGTCCGATCGTGACGACGCAACAGGTGATGGACAAGGTGCTCTCGAGCGACGGGACGCCAATCGCGTTCTGGCGCAGCGGCCGCGGTCGCCCGCTCGTGCTGGTCCACGGAACGGCGGCCGACCACTCCCGCTGGCAGTCGGTGCGGGGGCTGCTCGAGGACCACGCCACGTTGTGCGCCGTCGATCGGCGCGGCCGGGGCCAGAGCGGCGATGCCGAGGACTACGACCTCGGGCGCGAGGTCGAGGACGTCGTGGCCGTCGTCGACACCGTCGCCGACGAGTGGGGCGAGCCGGTCGACCTCCTCGGCCACTCCTACGGTGCGTTCATCGGCCTCGATGTGGCCCGGCGCACCCCGAACCTCCGCCGACTCGCGCTGTACGAGGCGCCGGTCGTGATGTCCGACGCGGTGTATCCCGCCGGGTTCGCACCGCGGATCGAGCGCCTGCTCGCCGAGGACCGTCGCGACGAGGTCGTGGCGCTGTTCTTCCGCGAGGTCGTCCGCATGCCCGAGGACCAGCTCAGCGCGTTCCGTCAGCTCCCGGCCTGGCCCGCACGGGTCGCCGCTGCTCACACCATCCTGCGTGAGGCGCGGGCCACGACCTCCTTCCGGTGGGAACCCGAGAGCTTCGCCGCCCTGTCTGTGCCCGTGCTGCTGTTGTCGGGCAGTGTGAGCCCGGCGTTCCTCCGGACCGCGACGGCCGCGCAGGCCGATGCCCTGCCCGACGTCCGCGTCACCGTGTTGGAGGGACAGGCCCACACGGCGATGGACACAGCGCCCGAGCTGTTCGCCGACGCCGTCATCGGCTTCCTCTCGGAGGAGTGACACCGCCTACCGTGGTCGGCCTGACCGAGCGACTGACGGCGGGCATCGAGGTCGCCGACATCGGGTGCGGCAGCGGTCATGCCCTCAACCTGTTGGCGGAGGCGTTCCCGGCCAGCGAGTTCGTCGGCTTCGACTTCTCGGAAGAGGCCATCGCCGCCGGCCGGCGCGAGGCCGAGTCGGCGGGCCTGGGGAACGTCCGTTTCGAGGTGCGGGACGTCGCGGCGCTCGACGAGACGGCGGCGTTCGACCTCGTCACCGCGTTCGACGCCATCCACGACCAGGCCAAGCCGGCGGTCGTGCTGGCCGGGATCGCCTCGGCCCTGCGGCCCGACGGGGTCTTCCTGATGGTCGACATCCGCGCCTCGAGCAACGTCGAGGACAACGTCGATCACCCGCTCGGAACGTTCTTCTGTACCGCATCGACGATGCACTGCACGACGGTGTCGTTGGCCCTCGCCGGCGACGGCCTGGGCACGGTCTGGGGCGAGCAGCTGGCGACGGAGATGCTCACGACCGCCGGCTTCGAGTCGGTCGAGCTCGCCCACATCGAGGCCGACATCGGCAACAGCTACTACATCGCCCGCCTGTCACCGCCGTCATAACCCCGAGCGACGGCCGACCACACTGGGCACTCATGAACAGAGACGACGTAGTGAAGTGGGTCAGGCGCTACGAACGAGTGTGGCGCGATGGTGACACCGAGGCCGTCGCCGCACTGTTCAGTGATGACGCGGCGTATCGGGTGTCGCCCTACGAGCCGTCCGCGGTCGGGCACGACGCGATCAGGGGGCTTTGGCTCGACGATCCCGGCACGAACTTTTCCATCAGCGCTCGCGTCGTCGCCGTTGATGGCGACGCCGCCGTTGTCCGAGTCGACGTGTTCTATGCCACACCGAGACAGCAGGAGTACCGGGACCTGTGGCTCCTGCGTTTCGCGCCCGACGGTCGGGTCGCCGACTTCGAGGAGTGGGCCTACTGGCCCGGGAAGCCGCATTCTGCGACCGACAGCCCGTCGTGATCAGGCCGTCCGAATCGTTCATGCCGGCACGGGTGTCATGCTGGACATGTGGGGGCGTTGCCGACGGGGGTGGTCTCGTTCGTGCTGACGGACGTGGTCGGCTCGACGGAGCTGTGGGAGCGGGCGCCTGACGCGATGGCCGTGGCGCTGGCCCGCCACGAGGCGCTGGTGGCGGCGGCGATCGAGGTCGCCGGCGGCACGGTGCTGAAGCCCCGTGGTGAGGGCGATTCCACGTTCTCGGTCTTCACGTGGGCGACCGATGCGCTGCAGGCCGCGCACCGTTTGCAGGTGGAGATGCGCCTAGAGGAGTGGCCGGCGGACGCGGTGATCCGCACTCGTGCGGCCGTCCACACGGGCGAGGCGGTCGAGCGCGACGGCGACTACTTCGGTCCGGCGGTCAACCGGGTGGCGCGTCTCCGGGGGGCGGCCCTTGGTGGCGAGGTGGTGGTGAGCGCGGCGACGGCCGCCATCGTGTCGGGCGCCCTGCCGGCGGGATGGGACCTGATCGACATCGGGGCGGTGGAGCTGCGCGGTCTCGGCCCCCAGTCGGCGTTCCTCCTGGCGGCGCCGGACCTCGACCCGATCCAGCGGCGCCGGCCGATCCCGGACGGAGGTGTTTCGCGGCGGGAGGCCGAGGTGCTCGACCTGGTCGTGGAGAGCCGGACGAACGCCGAGATCGCGGCGGCGTTGTTCATCTCGGAGCGGACCGTGGAGTCCCACGTGTCGTCACTGCTCCGCAAGCTCGACGCGTCCGACCGGCGCGACCTGGTCCGGCGCGCCCGCGCTCGGCCGGCACCAGGAACTCCGACGCCCACGGCCCTGCTGCCACCGGCGCTCGAGCTGCTGGCCGATCCCGCCGGTTTCGTCGGCCGGGGCGCCGAACGTGAGAGCTTGCGCGATCGATGGCAGCTCGCGATGGCCGGGCACACGCTGCTCGTGGTCGTGACCGCCGAGGCGGGGATGGGGAAGAGCCGCCTCGTCGCCGAGCTGGCGGCCGAGGTGCACGCCGCCGGTGGGCGGGTGCTGCTCGGTGCTTGCTACGAGGACGTGGAGCAGCCGTACGGTCCGTTTGCCCAGGTCATTGCCGATGCGGTCGAGGGCGGGGCGGTCGGCGTGCCCGTCGAGGTGTTGTCCGTGCTCCCCGGCGCCGCCCGGCCGGCCACACCAACTTCGAACGACCTGGAGGCACCCGCGGGAGTGATCGACGGGATCCGCCACTGGCTGACGAGCTTCGCGGCGTCGGCTCCGACCCTGCTTGTGATCGAGGACCTGCACTGGTCGACGGCCACGACCAGAGACGTCGTCCGCCACCTCGTCCGCACGGCCGGTCGGGCGCGGCTGCTCGTCGTGGCCACGACGCGGGACACCGCCCCCGATCTCGACCAGGACCTGGTCACGTTGCTCGCCGATCTGGAGCGTTCCCCCGCCGTCACCCGCCTCGAGATGCGTGGTCTCGACCGCGACGATGTCGCCACGCTCGTCGGCGTTGATGCCGACGACGCCGACGCGATCGTCGCCGACACCGGCGGCAACCCGCTGCTCGTCACTCACATCACCGCCGACGGGCATCGCGGATCCCTCGCGGCGTTGCTGGCCCGCCGCGACGCCCTGCTGGACGACCAGACACGCAGCCTGCTCGACCTGGCGGCCACCTTCGGCGCCGAGTTCGACGCCAACCTCCTGGCCGCCGGCTGCACAGCACCGCTGCTCGACGTGCTCGAATCACTGGAGGCCGCCGAAGCCGCTGGGCTGGTCGCCCCGCTCCCAGGCCGGCCGGGCCGGTTCGCCTTCGTCCACGCCCTGTTCCGCTCGCACCGCTACGACACCCTGCCCCTACGCCGCCGCCTCGACCTCCACTCCGCCGCGGCCAGCGCGTTGGCGAACTCCTCCCGCGACGACGGGCGACTGTCGGAACGAGCCCGCCACGCCTGCCTCTCCGTCCCCGTCGGCGACGCCAGGACCGCCATCGCGCTGGCCTACGAAGCGGCCCACGAAGCCGAACACGCCTACGCCTACGACGAGGCGGTCGCCCACTACGAGCGGGCGATCGTCGCCGCTCGCTCGCTCGACCCCCCCGACGCCCGCACGACGAACGATCTCATGGCGCGTCTCGGCGCGGCACTGGTCCGCCGCGGCGACCCGCGGGGTGTGCCCCTGCTCCTCGAGGTGGCCGAGCGAGCTCGTCGCGACGGCGACACCGCCGCGCTCGTGCGGGCCGCAAGCTCCTTCTCCCACTTCGGCGCCACCGGCGCGTTCGTGACCGCTGACCCTGCGCCGCTGCAGATCGTCGATGCGGCCCTTGACGCCCTGGGGGACGACCCGACCGCCATCAGGGCGCGTCTGCTGATCGAGCAGGCCTGCCAGATCGGCGCGATACAGGTGGAGAAGAGCATCCGAGCTCGCCGAGGAAGCCGAGACGATCGCCCGCCGCCTCGGCGACGACGACGTGCTGGGCCACGTGCTGCTCGGCGCCCGACTGGTCGGCCGCCATCCGAGCCGGCTGGCGGAGCACGAGCGCATCGCCACCGAGCTGGAGCGTCTCGGGGACTCACTGCCGTCCCTGGCGCTGAAGGTGAGCGGCATCGCCGGCCGGGGCGGCGTCCATCGCGACCGCGGCGAGCTCGGGCCGTGGCTCGCCCTCGAGGAGCGCGCAATCGACCTCCTCGGCGACCTCAACCTGCCGTTCTTCCAGCTCGGCGGGCTGGTCAGCACCTCGACAGTCGACTACCTCCACGGGGACTTCGATCGCGCCGAGGAGGTCGTCGCGGCGATGACCCCGCTGGCGGTCGCCATCCGTCATCCGCCCTTGGTCTGGTGGGGCCCGATCGTGTACGCCAACCGGCGGATGCAGGCTCGCGACGCCGAACTGGTCCCTGCGATCGAGCCCCTCGCCGGCACCGGACGGCGAGGTCGGTCTGTACCGCTGCGGCTTCGCCGCGGTGCTGGCTCGCGCCGGGCGCCTGGACGAAGCACGGCTCGTGCTCGATCGTTTCCAGGCCGACGGCTACCCGGTCCCTCAGAACGATGACTGGACCATTCTCGCTGTCGGAGTTGGCCGAGGCGGCCGAAGTCGCCGGCGATCGCGAGACGTCCGAGTACGTCCTGGCCCAGGCCGAGCCCCTATCCCGGGCATCTCGCGAACACCGGTGGCTCACGTCATCCGCCCGCTCGATCAGGCACTCGCCCAGGCCGCGCTGGGTGCCGGCGACGCCGCGGCCGCGGTGCCCATGCCGAGCGCGCCGTGGCCGCCAGCCGGCGCAACGAGACACCGGCCTTCCTCGCCCGCGAGCTGGTGTTCCTGGCCGAGGCCCGGCGCCGGCTCGGCGCTTCGTCCGAGGAGGTCCGGCCGCTCGTGCGCGAGGCGCTCGGCGTGGCAGAGCCCCTCGGCGCCCGTGTCGTCGCCGTCGACGTCGAGCGGTACGGACTGCCCACCTGATCTGAATCCGTACTGCGATCCGTGGAAGGCACGGATGGCCAGCCGCCCCGCTCGGCGGATGCTGCCGGCATGCGTATCTCGGTCAAATCCACCGCTGTGCTCTGTTCCATTCTGGCCGTCGCCGTTCCCGGGTGCGGCGGAGAGGGCGAGTCGACCGTCCCGCCAAGCGCCGCCCCGCCGACGACGCGGCCCGCCGACGACAACCGCGGCGACGACCGCGTCGTCGACCACGCAACCCCCGAGCACGGATGCTCCGACCACGACCACCACTGCCGCGCCGGCTGCGCCCGCGCCGCCACTCTTCGGTCAAACCGGTGCCGCTCGCGGCGGGGACCTACCTGGTGGACAAGTTCGGCACCCCGCTGCACGTCACGGTGCCGGCCGGCTGGACCACGTTCGGCGACTTCGTCTTGATGTCGCCGGAAGGCTTCGAGGCTGGCTATCTGGGTTTCTGGGACGTCGACGATGTCAACCTCGACGCCTGCCACTGGAACGGACGGGCCAACGTCGGCCCATCGGTGGACGAGCTCGTCGCGGGGCTGGTCGGCCAGCTCGGCATGGACGTCACCGCGCCGACGGCGATCGAGGTCGACGGCCGCGCCGGCCAGGCCGTCACGCTGTCGCCGGCCGACGTCGACCCGGCCACCTGCGACGAGGGCACCGTCAGCCCGTGGTTCGAAGCCGACGGTGACTCCCGGTTCTACGCCGCACCCGGCGAGACCGAGACGGTGTGGATCGTCGACGTCGACGGTCGCCGCGCCGTGCTGAACGCCGGGTCGGTCGTCGACGTGACGCCGGCGACCCGTGCCCAGCTCGACGAGATGCTCGCCTCCATTCGGATCGGCTGACACTCGTGCGCACGCCACTCGATGACGAGATCGAAGCCACCCAGCGGATGACGTGGGACCGGTTCTCGGCCGGCTGGGAACGATGGGACGGCGTCGTCCAGCACATGCTCGGGCCGGTCGGCGAGGCGATGATCCGCAGTCTCGGGATCCGAGCCGATCAGCACCACCTCGACGTGGCCGCCGGTACCGGTCAACCGGGCATCACCATCGCCCAGCTCGCCCCCCGAGGGCGTGTCCTGCTGACCGATCTTGCGCCCCGGATGCTGGTCGCGGCCCGACGCATCGCCGAAGCCGCCGGCATCGACAACATCGACACCCGCGAAGTGCAGCGCCGACCGGCTGCCGTTCCCCGACGCCACGTTCGACAGCGCCACCTGTCGCTTCGGGCTGATGCTGGTCCCCCGGCCGTCACGGGCCGTCGCCGAGCTGGCCCGCGTCGTGCGGCCTGGCGGCCGGATCGCGGTGTCCGTGTGGGCCGGTCCCGACGACAACCCGTGGGCCACCATCGCCGGCACCGCCATCGCCACCGAGGCCCCCCAACCGGCACCTGCCGGTGATGCACCCGGTCTCTTCCGCTGCAGCACCCCCGGCGCCGTCTCGGCTCTCTACGAGGCCGCCGGGCTGCGCGAGATCGCCGAATGGGACGTTCCGGTCGCCATGGTGACCGACTCGGCTGATCAGTATTGGCGAATGATCAGCGAACTCACCGCGCCCGTGGTCTCCGTGCTCGACCAGCTCGACGAAGACGCACGGGAACGGATCGCACGGAGCGTCACCCGTGCGGCGACCAGGTACCAGCGCAGCGGCGCGCTCCGCATCCCCGGCCTGAGCCGGTGTGTCGTCGGCACGAAGTAGCGCCCGGGCAGGAATGCACGGCGCCTCCAGCTCCGTTCCCCACTCACGATGACGCTACGACGCCACGGCATGCTCTCAGCACTGAAGAATGGGGCGATGACGAGTTCTACCGCGGTCGGTGTGCCGGGTCTGGGAATCGATGCGGGCCTTCCCGCGCCGGTGGCTCGCGAGCTGGCGATGCGGTGCGCCGACCTGGGTTACAGATCGCTGTGGTCCAACGACGAGCCGGAAGCGCCGGGCCTCGAGACGCTCTCCCACTTCGCCGCCGGCGCTCCGCAGCTCGACCTCGGCGTGGGAGTGCTGCCCCTCGACCAGCATCCGCCGGCCCAGATCGCAGCCGAGGTCGAACGGCTCGAGCTGGACCCGGCGAAGCTCTGGATCGGGATCGGCTCAGGACGGCTGCGGCCCCAGCTGGCGCCAGTGCGCGAGGCGGTGGCGGAGCTGCGCGAGCTGCTGCCCGCAGCGCACATCGTGATCGGCGCGATGCGCCCCCAGATGTGCCGCCTGGGTGGAGAGCTCGCCGACGGTGTGCTGCTCAACTGGATGTTGCCGGCCTACGCCGCCAAAGCACGCGGTTGGGTCCACGACGGAGCCGTTGCAGCCGGGCGCGCCTCACCGATCACCGCCCTCTACATCCGCGTCGCCGTTGGTGCCGGCGCGGCACAACGGCTGCACGACGAAGAGGGCCGGTATCGCCGGCTGACGGCAGCGCATTTCGCTGCGATGAACGCGCGGCCAGGCACCGTCGGCGTCTCCGGATCGGCGCGTCAGGACGTGGTCGAAGCGCTGGCGCCCTACCGTTCGGCGGTCGACCTGCCGATCGCGCGGGTGCTCGCCGCCGACGACCTCGCTTCAATCCTGGCCGTCGCCGATGCGGCCGCGCCGTAGCGGCCCCGGTGCAGCGCCGCAGTCCGTCAGCGCTGGCCGGCGGTGATGAGCCGGGGCGTCTACTCCAGGCGCGTGAGAGCGTCGGCCCACGACGGCCGGCCGTCGGCGCCCGAGATCGTCCATCGAACGAACATTCGTCTGGCCCATCGCCGGCGCCAGGTCGGCCATCAGGCGGTCGTGTGGATGCGCCCGGGCGAAGGCGTCGAGGGCAGCCTCGTCGCGCCAGACCGACAACGTCGCGTAGTGCTTGCGCAGTGGCTCGGCGAGCATCGAGAAGCCGACGACACCGTCGGTACCGAGCAGTTGGCGTCGGACCGCTCTCGATCCCCGGAACAGCTTCCATGTCGACGCCACGCTCTTCGGCGGGATGCTGGAGGCCAGCACGAGATAAGTGGCGCCCGGTTCGATGGGCGCGGTGGTCTTCCACGGCGACTTCACGGCAACACTGTCACACACTGCGGCCACCTACGAGTTCGACCCACGTCAGCGACGTCCCCTCGATCCGACTCAGGTCTTCGTCCACCCGGTTCGGTTCCAGCGCCGTCACCACGTGGTCGCCGTCGGAGGTGAATGCGACGTAGCCGACCCAGGCGTCGGCGAGGTTGACGTGAGCGACCTGTCGTCCGGACCGATCGAAGACCGTCAGTCGAGCGCGGCCGCCGTCGGTGACGGCGAGCCCTCGCCGTCCGGGCTCCACGCCGCCCAGGGGTGGTGCAGTCCTCGCCACACCATCGACCCCGGCGAGCCGCCGGTCAAGCTGCAGCCGGCCGCGGCCGCGGCATGTGGGTCAGCCGTTGTCGTGTTCGTCGAGAAGGAGGCGAAGGAGAGCGTCGGTGAGCCAGTCCTGATAGCGCTCGACCGGCCAACCGGCATCGCGGACGAGCCGGAGGTAGGCGTCCGCAGCAAGCATGCACAACGTATCGGTGACGGTGTTCTCGTCGTAGCGCACGCGGGTCGTCTTGCCGGTCAACGCGATCGCGAACTCGTTGAGGCCGTCGTGGCGCTGCCGTTGAAAGCGCTCCCAGAGCCCTCGTGCCTCGGTGTCGACCGACGCGGCGATCTCGAGCGCGCGTAGGACCGGCGCGGCGCGCTGGTTGATCATGCACATGTTGCGGGCATGCAGCTGGATCGAACGCACGGCGTCGGGCTCGTCGACGGCCTCGCGCCACCAGGGTCGCTGGGCGATCGGGACTGGTGCGTCGTCCCCAGCCAGGGCTTGATCGACGACGAGACGCAGGATCGTCGCCTTGGGTCCCACCGCAGTGAAGATCGTCGGCCGGGCTACGCCGGCCTCGGTGGCGATGTCCTCGATGGACGTTGCCAGATAGCCCTTGTCGGAGAACAGCCGGTGGGCGGCGCCGCAGATCAGCTCCGGTGCGTCCCCACGCCGAATCGTCGTGCGGTAGGGACGTCGCTTGACATCAGCCATCGAGCGAATCATACTCCAGATCTATTTAATTAGATCCGTAATCTAATCAAGCGGAGGTGGATCATGGATCCGACGGTCGCCTTCCTCGCCACCACGCTGCCGCGGCTGCAACACGCGGAAACAGCGCTCCACAACGGCGACGCCGGACCACGGATGACGATGTGGTCCCACGATGACTCCGTGACGTTGTTCGGCGGGGTCATGGGCGGATCCGGTTGGGCGAAGATCGAGCGAATCTTCCGGCACCTCGGCGAGTCGTTCTCCGGCTGTAGCTCCTTCGACAACGAGGTCATCGCGGCAGGAGCCAGCGACGGCCTCGCCTACATCGTCGCCTTCGAGCACACCACCGCCGCCGTCCATGGGGGCCCACCCTCGGCGTACGTGCTACGGGTCACGACCGTGTTCCGCCGCGAGGACAGAGAGTGGAAGGTGGTGCACCGTCACGCCGATGCGTCGGGATCACCGACCGCCGGTGATGTCCTCCAGCAGCTCTCGTCCGGTTCACGGACCGGGAAGTCGGCGGCGCAGGCCGGCTGAAGGCTCTTCCGGAAACGGCTGGGGTGCGTCAGTGCTCACGTCGTCCGTGGCAGTCGCCCTACCGTTAGCGTCTGGCGGTGACCGCGTTCGTCCGCCCGATCGACGCACACTTTGACCGTTGGAGGACTGGCTTTACCGACCTCACGATCATTTCTGGGACGACCTTCGCCTGCGCTACGTCGACGGGGTCCCCGGCCTGACGGCCGCAGTCACAGGCCGACGGCGGGCTTGATGTGAGCGAACATGCTGCGGCCGTTCCAAGTCGGGAAGGCGCGTACGAGCCATGAAGGACCGTCGAGCTCGATCCGGGAGTCGCGGGTTGCCTCTGCCCAGGAGAGCTGGCCGGCGTGCCACTTCACGAACGCTTCGGCGTCGGCGGTGATGTAGAGGTCTTCATCCAGACCTGAATACGTCTTGCAGATCTCGGCGTCACCGCGCTCGACCAGCAACCAGTACCGCTCGTGGGGTCGGAAGCCAGTGAAATCCAAACGGATGACCACGCGCCGGTCGGGGAGTCGGTCCCGACGGAGCGCGTTGCACATCGACCACAGCGCCACGAACGGATCGAGGTTCTCGGGGGCGATCTCCAGCCACCGGGCTCCCCACTCGCCGAGAGTCTCACAGACCCTGAACAGATCGTGGCCCGAGCTTGTGAGGAGGTATCGGTGGCCGCGCCCCTGTGCCTTCGGTGCCGACTCGACGATCCCGAAGCGTTCGAGCTGCGAGAGCCGTTGCGCGAGGAGCGTGCGGGAGAGGCCAGGCGCACCGTCGAGGATCTCGCCGAAAGTCTCACACCCCAGATACAGGTTGCGGATGATCAACGGCGTCCAACGCTCAGCGAAGATCTCCGCTCCACGGGCGATCGGGCAGTACTGGCCGTAGGTCCTCATGAGCGCAGTGTCCCGCGCCACACGGCCGTCGTGAAGTCCAGATTCCCTACTTCGAAGTCCAGATCGCTGACTTCTTCCCGGTGCCCCTCGATGTTGCGATGAGCTCATCGACCAGAGGAGGACCGATGAGTGAACCAACCACCATGAAGATCCCCAGGCTCCGGGGCGACGTGATCACGTCCGACGACGATGCTTACGACGACGCCCGCGCCGTCTGGAACGGCTCCGTCGACCGTCGTCCTCGACTGATCGCCCGCTGTCGCGGCACGGCCGACGTGGCCGCAGCCGTGCGGTTCGCCCGCGACCGCGACCTCGAGATCGCCGTTCGCGGCGGAGGTCACAACGTCGCCGGCACCGCAGTGTGCGACGGCGGGATCGTGATCGACCTGTCGGCGATGCGCGCTGTCTCAGTCGATCCCGTCGAACGCACGGCCCTCGTCCAGGGCGGCGCTCTGTGGGGCGACGTCGATCACGAGACGCAGGCCCACGGCCTCGCTACCACCGGCGGCATCGTGGGCCACACCGGGGTCGGCGGCCTCAGCCTGGGCGGCGGTATCGGCTGGCTCATGCGCAAGCACGGGCTCACCGTCGACAACCTCGTGGAGGCCGAGGTGGTCACCGCGCAGGGCGACATCATCCGGGTATCGGCCGACCAGCACCCGGAACTGTTCTGGGCGCTGCGAGGCGGCGGCGGGAACTTCGGCGTCGTCAGTTCATTCCGTTTCGCGCTGCACCCGGTCGGCCCCCTGGTCATGGCCGGGCCGGTGTTCTGGGCGGCCGACGACACCACCGACGTTCTGCGCTTCTACCGGGAGTTCGCCGCCGACGCGCCCGACGAGCTCGGCAACATCGTCCGGCTGGGCACGATCCCACCGCTGCCCGTTGTGAGCGAGGAGCTGCACTTCAGGCCGGCCGTCGCCCTAGCCAGCTGCTACGCCGGACCGGTCGAGGACGGGGAGCGTGCCGTCCGTGCGCTCCGCGAGTTCGGGACACCACTCGTGGACCTCGTCGGACCCACGCTGTACGTCGACCACCAGGGCGGCATCGACGAAACCGTCCCCCATGGCTGGCACTACTACTGGAAGGCCACGAACCTCACCGGGCTGTCCAACGACGTCATCGACATCGTGGCCGACCACGCTTACGGCGCCACGTCCCCGAGGTCGTACGCGGCCATGTTCCACATGGGTGGCGCGGTGGCCCGAGCCGCCCAAGACGCCACCGCCTATCCGGGCCGCGACGTGGAGCACAACATCGTCATCGACGCCGCGTGGCTGCCCGAGCAGGACGACACCGTCAGGGCATTGGAGACCGCGTGGGCACGATCATTCCTGGACGCCCTAGCGCCTCACCGCGCTGGTGTCTACGTGAACTTCCTCGACTTCGACGACGGCACGAGCCGCGTCCGCGAGGCCTACGGCGACGACACGCACCGGCGGCTCGCCGAGGTGAAGGCCAAGTACGACCCCGAGAATGTGTTCCACAACAACAAGAACATCCGGCCGCTCATGGTGGCGTCGTGAGGTCGTCGTAGAAGTGGGCGAGGACGAGGGCGATGTAGGGGACGAGGACGACGGCCGCGAGGGCCACGACGAAGCTGGCCACGACGAAGCTGGCCGACGTCAGCAGCAACACGAGCGCGCCCGCCACCCCGGCCAAGGCGGCGACGAGCGCGAGGGTCAGGACGAGGCCGAAGGCCCGCCAGCCCTGGCCACGGATGAGGTGGCGGCTGCGTCGCATGCCGTCCCGGACGGCGACCTGCTCCTTCGCGCTGGCGACAGGACCGAGCATCCGTCGGCTGACGAGGTACAACGCCAGTGGCACGAGGACGATCGACGTGACGCCGAGGATCACCAGCACCAACATCGTGCCCGACCCGGCCGCCCACCGGGACGATCGGCGGACGGTCGTCAGGGAGATCGTGCCATCCTCCGCCGGTGTGAGGGTGGCTCCCACGACCCACGCCACCACTGGCACCGCGACGACGGCGCCGACGGCGCCCACGATCGGCAGCACCCACGGCGAGCTCCCACCGGCGACGTCGATGAGATCACCCACCCGGGTCCAGCGCACGAGCGCGTATTGCGCCAGCGCGGCCGCGGCGGCACCGACCAGCACCAACGTCCCGACGGGCAAGAGTCGCCTCGCGTATCGCCTCCACGTCCGCGCTGCCCGCCCGAGCAGGCCCCGCGACGAGTAGCGCACGATCGACACCACGGCGGCGATCAGCGCGACGAGCAACACGATGGCGACCACCGGTTGGTCGAGCAGACGCAAGAAGTACAGCGAGCCCTTCTCGGCGAGGTTGCAGAAGGCGCCCGTCGCCCGCGAGCCGGCGAACGGGATCGCCACCGCGGTGTCACGACCTTCGACGTCGACCCACTCGACGGGCTCGTCCCACTGTGTCTTGCTCACCGGACCGGTGGGGCCGTCGTTGAACAACGCCTGGCGCTCGCCCCAGTGGCCGGCGAACGACAACCAGGCGAACTCCCCCTCGGTCGGCACGCCATCGGGCAGCGTGATCACGCCGGGCCGGACCTGGACGAGCGGACCCCTGGTGTCATCGCAGCCGAACCCGGTCGCGCCGCTCTTGCCGAACCACCGCGACGATGAGAAGAAGGCCGCATGTGATCCCTCAGCCGGGTAGACGACCGCTCGCCGGCCGACCAGCCGAACCTTGTCGTCGTTCTCGCCGACACGGGCGTACTCCGAACCCTCGTGCTGGGCGTAGGCGTACACACTCGGACCCTCGTCGAGTGCCTCGGTGGCCGTCGCCGCGTCAAAGCCGAGCTGGATCATCTCCCAGTCGCCCTCGTGACGGTCGTTCCAGTCGTTGTAGACCCAGAACAGCCAGTACTGCACGACGAGCTGATCGCCGTCCGGGACCAGCCGCCCGTAGACGGCCGGCTCGGCAGCGAGGCTGTCGAACCATTCCTCGTAGGAGCAGCCCGGGTCGAGAGCGTTGCCGGGCAGATCGAGCGCCAGGTCTTCCCCACCGCGGGCCAGGTCGGCAGCAGTCGGGGCCGCCGTGATGACGTCGCCGCTGCCATCGCGCAGCACGACGTCCTCGCGCCCGAGGATCGCATCGACAGCGACCGGGAAGTAGGGCTCGCCCTCACCGCACGGTTCCGTCTGCGCGCGGAGTTCCAGCACTGGCGCGTAGCGCGCCAGCAGCTCCGATGTGTCGTCGCTCTGGGCACCGGCTGGACTGCCGGCCGTCGCCACCGCGCCACACACCGCGAGCGCGAGGACTCGCTTCACGCGGATCGTCCGACGCGAGGCGACGCCCGGAGCGCAATGGCGAGCCCGACGAGCAACGACCGGGTCCGCCGAGACGAGATCGACAAGGCCGGCCGACTCTAGCCCGGCAGGCCGTCAGAACCTGTGGCTGGCCACGATGTCCGGCGGGCAGGACTCTGCGATCATGGGAGCGGTGCGCCGCACGGTATTGATCGTCGACGACCACGAGGGCTTTCGCAGCGCAGCGAGAGCGCTGTTGGAGGCGGAGGGGTTCCACGTCGTCGGTGAGGCGGTCGACGGTCGAGAGGCGTTGACGAAGGTGGAGCACCTGCAGCCCGACGTCGTGCTGCTCGACATTCAGCTGCCGAACCTCGACGGGTTCGAGGTCGCTGATCGGCTCGCGACCGACGCGCGTGCGACAGCCGTCGTGCTGATCTCCAGTCATGACGCGGGGACGTTCGGCCCCCGCCTGACCCGGGCGCCCGCCCGCGGCTTCCTGGCCAAACGGGAGTTGACCGGTGCGGCCCTCGCTGAGCTCCTTGACTAGCCGCCGCCCGTCACCCGCGACCGTGTTGTGGCTGAGCGGTGTCGCGTTCGGTCTGGCATCAGAGGCAGCGGCGTTCGATCGAGGAGACGTCCGGCATTGGCTCCCCGATCTCGTCGTCGGGCTCACCTGCGTCGGCGCCGGCGCGTACGCCCTGCCCCGGCGCCCAGGCACTGGGGGGCTCCTCGCCGCCACCGGATTCACGTGGTTTCTCGGCAACCTCGCGCCGTCCTTGCTGTATCTCCATCGTGGGCCGCTCGTACATGTGCTCGTCACCTACCCGGGCTGGCGGCCGCGCTCACACGTCGAGCTGGCGGCGGTCGCGGCCGGGTACGGCGCCGCGGTCCTCGCGCCCACCTGGAGGAGCGATGGAACCGCCATCGCGCTCGCCGTGGGTCTCGTGGTGTTCACCTCGTGGCAGTTGGTCAGCGCCACTGGACGGGCGCGGCGCGATCGCCTCATTGCCCTCCAGGGGGCGGTGGCCCTTGGAATCGCCGTCGCAGGCGGTGCCATCGTGCGGAGCGCGGTGCCTTCCGGCGACGCAGTCGAGCCGATGCTCCTCGTGTACCAGGCCGTGCTCTGCGGAGTAGTCGTCATGCTCGCCGCCCGTGTGCGCCCGCCGGACACGTCCGCGGTTGCCGACCTCGTCGTCGAGCTCGGCGAAACCCGATCGGGCACGCTACGGGACGCGCTGGCCGCGACCCTGGGCGACCCCACGCTGGAGATTGGCTACTGGGTCGGGCCGGCCTCCTACGTCGACGTCGGCGGGACCACGATCAACATGCCGCCACCAGGCGGCCCACGTGCCGCGACATTCGTCGAGCGGGATTCGCGCCCGTTCGCCGTGCTCATCCACGACGTGTCGGTGCTCGACGAGCCGGCGTTGGTCGAAGCCGTCGCCACGGCGACCAGGCTGTCCGCCGCCAACGCCGCGCTCCTGGATGAGGTGCGCCTGCAGCGGGACGAGCTCCACGCATCGCGGCGACGCCTCGTGCTGGCGGCCGACGTGGAGCGGCAGCGTCTCGAGTCCCGGCTGCGCACCGACGTCGAGCCGCAGGTGCAGGCGCTCGAGGACACGGTGCGCGACCTCGCGTCCGGGAACGCCACCGAGAGCGGCGAGCACCTCCTGCGCGCCGAGGCTCACCTCGGCCACACTGTCTCCGACCTCCATCACCTGGCGAGGGGACTCCATCCACGCGAGCTGGAGGGCGGCCTCGGCAGCGCTCTGTCAGCGCTGACCGAGCGTTGCCCGGTGCCGGTCGATCTCACGGTCGCGACGGACGAGATCCGCGGCGAGGCAGCTGCCGCGGCGTTCTTCGTGTCCGCCGAGGCGCTCGCCAACGTCGCCAAGCACGCCGATGCGTCGAGGGCGAGCGTGCAGGTTCGTCAGGTAGACGGGCGACTGCTCGTCGCTGTCGTCGACGACGGGGTGGGCGGAGCCGATCCAGCCCGCGGGTCGGGCCTGCGCGGGCTGATCGACCGGGTCGAGGCGCTCGGCGGGAGGCTGACGGTGGCGAGCCCGACCACCGGTGGGACGCGGCTGACGGCCGAGCTCCCGCTCGGCCGTCAGTCGTGGTGACCGGATCGTCACCCGATCTTCGTGAACGGTTGGCCGCCGAAGAGGTTCTCGATCAGCAGATCGAACCCGTGGCCAGACTGGACGTCGGTGAACTGCAGCTGGTCGCCCTCCACCGTCCACCCAGCGCTGAACAGCACCTGGCCACCGGCGGATCCGCAGTCGACCTCGCCGAGGTGGATCGCCAACCGACCGCCCTCCACGGTGTAGGTGCCGTCGCACGGACCTTCCTCGAACCGGCCATCCTCGAACTTCAGCGTCCACGTACCGGCGTGCTCGACTGCGTTCTGTCGATCCACGCCAGCCTCGATCAGGAAGTCGGCAGTCATCTCCATCCGGTACACGCCGTCCGGAAACGCTCCCCCGACGGCCTCAACGGGCGCGACCCCGCCCTTTTCCGCTGGCTCACACGGGGCGAGAGCTGCTGGCGTGAGGTTCGCGTTCTCGCTCAGCTGGCGGATCCGGCCGATCATCTCCTTGGTCCCGGCATCCTGCTCGAGCGCGGCGTAGACGGGGGCGGCGGCCTGGTGCAGCGCCTCGACCTGGGCGTCGGTGGCGACGACGATGCGGCCACCATTGCGGCAGAAGACCTGAGCGTCATCCACGTCGCTTGGCGCCGCGGTCACCGCCCAGCTCACCGTGCGCTGCGCCGCGTCACGCAGCACCGCCTGTTGCTCGTCGCTCAGGTCGGCGAGTGCGTCGGAGTTGACGACCAGCGAGTTCACCTTCGGAAACAGCGTGACGTTGCCGGGAACCGTCGCCGAGGTCGGCAGGGTGCCTGCGGCGGCGAACGCCGACTCGGCAGCAACGATCTCGCCGGTCTCCACGCCGTCGCCGAACGCGGCGTCACTCGGGTCGTCGGGAGTTGCGCCGAGAGCCTCGAACAACGCGTAACTCGTATCAGAGCGGGGGGAGCGGATCACTTTGCCACCGAAATCCGTGAAGGACGCGGGAGGAGCATCGCCGAAGACGAACAGGTGGCGCAGGCCCTCCGGCAGCAGCGCCAGCCCGGTCACGCCGGCCGAATCGAGGCCGGCCAGCATCTCGCCCGCCAGCTCGCCGTTGACGATCTCGGCGACCAGCTCGTCCGAGGTGACGAGGAATGGAGCGTGAAGGGCCCGCAAGGACGTGACTCCCTCCGTGTCCCAGGCTCGAGCGGGGATCAGGCCCATGTCGAGCTCACCGTCGACGACCTGGCGGGCGACGACCTGATCCCAATCGTCGATGCCCTGGCCACCGGCCTGCCAGACGGGTTCGATCTGGAGCTGCCCGTCGGAGAGCTCCTCGACATGTCCGGCGAACTCCTCGATCTGATCTGCGCTCGGCCGCCCCGGGGGGTCGTTCGTCCCGATGCGCAGTGTGACCGGTGGCCCGCCGCCTCCCGCCTTGGTGGATTGGCCATCGGAGCCGCACGCGGTGACCGCGGCGGCGAGCAAGGCCAGGAAGGCCGCTGATCGCTTCAACGTGTTCATGATGACTCCTTCGGTCAAGGTAAGTCCGAAGGTAGGAAGAACGCCGTTCGCGGCCATCGTGGCAGGCACCAGATCTCCCCCGCGCGTGATTGAAGCTGGCCACGATGTCCGCCGACCTCGAGTCGTGCCACAATCCGCCGGTGGAGGGTGCTTCCTCCGTGTCACGCCCCGTGGGCGATGCCCGCCTCGCGCTGGCCGTCGCGGCGTTCGCGACCGGCGCGTTCTCGGTCTCCCTTGCCGCCCGGGACGGCGTCTTCCCTACGACCTACGCGTCGGCGTCGGCGACTGTGTTCGTCGCCGACGTCGCGGCCGGTCTTGCGCTGCTGGCGGCCGGAGCGCTCGCCTTCGGGATCCGCCCCGAGGGATCGGTCGGTCCGATCACCGCGGGGCTCGGCGTCGCGTGGCTGGCGGCCGACTGGATCGGCTGGGACGGCGGGCCGCCGTTCGCCCGCAGCCTGGCCATGGTCATCGCCCCGTTCCTCGTTCCTCTGCTCGTACACCTCACCTGCGCCTACCCGACCGGGCGAGTAGGCGGGCGATGGGATCGCCGGTTCGTCGGCACCACCTACGCCGTCACGGCAGCCATCGCGCTCGGGCGCGCACTGGTCAGGGACCCGTTCCTCGACCGTCACTGCTGGAGCAACTGCACCGACAACGTCTTTCTCCTGCGGGCTGACCAGGACATCACCCGTCTCCTCGATGCGCTCTGGCTCCGGTGCGTGGTCCTTGTCGGGGGAGTCGTGGCGATGGTCGCCGTCGCGCGGGTCGTTCGGTCAACCCAGGCGGCTCGGCGATCGCTGCTGTACGTGCTGGCACCTGCCGCTGGCGCAGCGATCGCGACCGCCACCTACGCCCTCGTCCTCGTCCGCGACGGGGCGGAGAATCCTCGGCGGCAGCCGTTCACGGGCCTGTTCGTCGTCCGCGCGAGCGCGCTCGTCGTCCTCGCGGCGGGGGTGAGCCTCGATGCCTGGCGCCGGTATCGGACCGCGCGGGCCATTAGCCGACTCGTTGACGACCTCGGCGCTGCACCTCCGCCGGGATCGCTGGGCGCCGCCCTCGGTCGCTCGTTGGGCGACGAGCACGTCGAAGTCGCTTACTGGCTCAACGGTTCCAAGCGGTTCGTCGACGCGGCGGGCCGGGAGGTGGAACCACGTGATCAGCGGGGGCGGGCCACGACCTCCATCGTGCGGGACGGCCAGCTGGTGGCAACAGTCGTCCACGACAGCGCGATCAGCAGCGACCGCGACCTGGAACGAGAGATCGGCGCCGCGGCTCGACTCGCCGTCGACAACGAGCGGCTGCGCGCAGAGATCCTCGCCCAGCTCCACGACCTTCAGGCCTCCCGATCGCGCATCGTCGAGACCGCGGACGCGACGCGTCGCAGGATCGAGCGCGACCTCCACGACGGCGCGCAGCAGCGCCTGCTCGCCGCGTCGTACGAGCTGCGGCTGGCATCATCGGTAGCAGCCGCTGAGGGGGACCTCACGCTCGTGGACCGGCTGTCAGCGTGCGCCGAGGGGGTGCAGCACGCACTCGTCGAGCTGCGCAACCTGGCCCATGGCATCTTCCCCGCGGTCCTCACCGAGGCAGGGCTCGAACCGGCCATCCGGACGCTGGCCGACCGCTCTCCGCTCCCCGTGGAGCTCGGCGAGCTCGTCGAGGATCGGTTCGCGGCCGCGGCCGAGACGGCCGCGTACGTTGTCGTCGCCGAAGCGGTCGACGACGCCTCACGACGAGCGGCGACCCATGTGGACGTCGCGGTCGCCGAGGACCGTCGCTGCCTCGTCGTGGACGTTTGCCACGACGGGACGGAGTACACGCCTACTGTCGTCACTCATCTCCGTGATCGCGTGGGCGCGCTCGGCGGGCGCGTCGACGTCAATGGCACGCGAGTCAGAGCGGAGATCCCATGCGGGTCGTAGTCGCCGACGACGCGTTGCTGATCCGCGAAGGCATCGTGCACGTCTTGCGCGACGGCGGTATCGACGTCGTCGGTCAGGCCGAGGACGCCGACGGCCTCCTGCGCGTCGTCGGCGACACCGAGCCTGACGTGGCCATCGTCGACATCAGGATGCCTCCGACCCACACCGACGAAGGGCTGCGTGCCGCGCAGCGCATCCGCGAAGACCACCCGACCGTCGGGGTGCTCGTGCTCTCGCAGTATCTCGAGCCGAGCTACGCGATGCGGTTGCTCGAAACACACCCCGAGCAGGTCGGCTACCTGCTGAAAGACCGCGTGCTCGCGTCGACCGTGCTGATCGATGCCGTCCGACGGGTGGCCGAGGGGGAGACCGTGGTCGACCCGACGATCGTGTCCACACTGTTCGGCCGGCGCCGGCGCCAGGATCCGATGGCCGACCTGAGCCCGCGCGAACGTGAAGTGCTGTCACTCGTCGCGGAAGGCCTGTCGAACAAGGCGATCGCCGGGCGCCTGTTCATCACAGAGCGCACCGTCGAGGCCCATGTCACCCAGATCTTCCTCAAGCTCCAGCTCGATGAGACCGCGTCGTCCCATCGCCGAGTGCTGGCCGTGCTCGCCTTCCTGCGGCGCTGACAATGGGGCGTCGGCGAAACCTCTATGGCCGTCGTCGTGCGGCCACCAGGAGCGGGCGCCTGCTGCGATGGCAGTCGACCGATGCGCTGCAGGCTGCGCACCGGCTACAGGTGGCGGTGCGCTCTCAGGCGTGGTCGGCCGAGGCAGTAATCCGCACTCGTGCGGCTGTGCACACGGGTAAGGCGGTCGAGCGCGACGGCGACTGGGCAGCGTGAAGCGTCAGCCCAGCGACTTCAGGCCGGGCACGCGGACGACGATCAACTCGTTGTCGTCGGCGCGGGTCGGGTGGCGCCCGGTGTTCGGGAAGTTGTTGTCGCAGCCGAGCAGAAGACGCCCGGCGTCGATCACGTGGATGGCCTCGATCGACTCGCAGGCGACCCCAAAAGGGTTCCCGAGTTGCACGTCACCGGCGTGGATCGGCGGCAACGACACCAGGTTGGGGTCGGCGATGGCCGTGAGATCGATGATCCGGGTCTTGTCGAGGAAGCCGTTTGATCCGACGTCGCGTAGGTCGATCACGTAGACCCCCCTCGAGAAGGTCGCCGGGAACGGTGGCACAGGAGCGCCACGGCCGTTGTCCCGCTCGATCACGACCATCCGGTGCTGGTCGAGCGCCCACATGTCGGCCATGAAGCAGCACTGCTGCACCCCCGTGACGGTCGGCTGGGTGCGGTACTGCCAGACCCGGCCCGTGAAGGTCCGCTCGCGGATGCTGAACTCCAACAGGTACCGACGGTCCGTGTTCGAGTCCCCCACCGTCGCGCCTTCGAGAAGCCCATACAGGTACTTGCCATCGGGCGTCGCCGCCATCGATTCGAAGCCCCGGCTGCCGGCCACGGTCGCCTGGGCCGGCGGCGAGAGGAACGGGCTGCTCGGGGACTCCAGGAAGCTGGTTGCGCTCGTCGACCCGACGAGGCTTGCCGGGACCCGGAACGGCGGTTCGAGCAGCACCCCGGTCTCGTCGAAGTGGAGGATCCACGGGCCGAACTCGTCGCCCATCCAGAGGTCGCCGTCCTTGCCCCGCTGCAGCGACTCGGGATCGACGTCAGCGCCCGTCAGGAGGCGATCGGCGGGCCTCTGGATGGGGAAGCCGATGACGCCGTTCGGATCCCTGAACTGGATGAAGTCGCCGACCTGGACGGCTCCTGTGCCGCCCTTGGCCGTCTTGAAGTCCGGCGTGACGAAGTAGGCCCTCAGCAGGAAGTCGAACGAGTTGGCCTTGTTGCCGAAGCCGTTGTCGGCCATGGCCAGGTACTCGCCCGGGCGGCGCCCGGAAACCACCGCCGAAAAGCCCTGCACCGGCTGTGACGGCGTCGGGAACGAGATCCCGTTGATCGTCTGACCGGCGAAGAAGGCACCGGACTGAGGGCCGGAAGCGTAGGTCGCCACCGGAAGGACCGCCCGGCCCTCGAGGGTCGGTCCCGGTGGCGCGGCCGAAGCTGCCTGGGTGGCGATGATGAGGACACCGATTGATGCGACGGCGACACGAACGAGTTTCACGACCGAAACCCTCCCCTCGGTTGCACCGAGACATACGTGGAATGGTTCCCCCCGAAACCATCCCGCCCTTCCCTCTGCTCTTGTTACCCCTGAACCGGATGATGGTCAACAGTTGGACCGACATTCGTGGCTTCCATTGCCACTGATTGCGTTCAATGAGTCGAGGGCTGACGACGTCCGCCTTCCGATGCAGCTCGACCTCGCCGGCGAGCTCACCGTCCAACCCCAGTAGTGGTCGCCCCAGCTCGTCCTGCCAGGGAGCTGGTTCGCTGGGGCGACCGGTCAGTCGTTGTCGATCGCGTTGCCGGTCGGGTCGAGCACGTACCACATCTCGCCTTGACCCTGACCGTTGGTGTCACCTGGGGAGGAGTCGCCGGTGAAGAAGTAGAGCGGCCAGCCGTTGTAGGTGACCTGGATGCCCGCCGCCGGGTGCTCGGTGGTGTCGAGCAACGACGGGTCGACGCCGTCGCCACCGGTGAGCTCGCTGGCGTCATCGACGGTCAGCGGCGGCCACGACTCGGCGCATGAATCAGTGCACGTCGGGGTGCCCTGGGCGTCGGGCACGAACAGGTAGACGGTCATGCCGTTGGCGGCGGTGAGGATCTGACCGAGGTCCGAGTCGGCGACCACGACGGTCGCCTCCCCGGCGGCGGGAGTCGTCGGCGCGATCGTCGGGGCCGGCGCGCTGGTCGAGGTCGGCGTCGATGAGGCTTGCAGGTCGGCGAGTGCTTGTTGGAAGGCGGCCAGCGTCGCCGCGTCGACGGCGCCGGTGGGTTCGACGCCCAGCGCGCGCTGGAACTCCTGGAGAGCGGTGGTCAGCTCGTCGGTCCATACGCCGTCGATCGGGCCTTGCCAGTAGCCGGTCAAGCTGAGCACGGTCTGGACCGCGGCGGTGTGGGTCAGGTCGGCGGCCGCCGTCTGCAGGCCGAGCTCGGCCAACAGGTCGTCGAGCACCTGGGCGGTGGCCCTGTCGACGAACCCGGTCTCGCGGAGGTCGCTATCGGCCTGCAACCTCTTCACGGCATCGACGGTGGCCGGACCATAGATCCCGTCGATGGGACCCTCGTAGTAGCCGACCTGTTGCAGCTGTGTCTGCAAGATCGTCGTGTACGCCGTCACCTGCTCGACAGCCTCAGCCTGCTGCTCGTCGGTGAGGCAGCCCGCATCGTAGAACAGCCTGAGCCAGGCAATCTGGAGCGCGAACGCCGCCGAGTTGTACTCCGCCGTCGCCTCCGCCAGTGGAGTCGCCGCCGTGATCCCCTCCCCGGTTTGCGCGAGATCGTCCTCGGCCTGCCGCACGCGCTCGATCGTGGCCGGAGGAACGAGCGTGGTCGTCGTCGTGGTTGCGGGAGCCGTCGAGCTGATCGGCACGCTCGAAGCAGTGGCGACCGCCTCCCCCAGTGCGACCTGGGCGTCGGCGAGCTCCTGCCCAGCTGCGGCGACGGCGGTCTTCGCCTCCTCGACCTCGTTCACCGAAGACGCCACCGTCTCGCGCGGCTCGACGAGGTCGGCCCCGAGCGTCTGGATGTCGCCGACGGTGGCGGCATCATCGGTGAACAGCTTGCCGTACCGGTCGAGCACGTCGATGTAGTCCTCAGCGTCGACGCAGAACTGCTCGCCGGCCACGTCCAGCGCGCTCTGCGCATCGACCACACCCGACTCCGCCTGCTCGACTCGTGCCTCGGCCGCCGCCACCAGGTCCTCCACCTCGCTCGCCGCGGGCGCCTCCGTCGTGCTCGCATCGTCATCGTCGCTGCACGCCGACGCCAAGAGGGCGACGGCGACCAACGCGGCCACGGACCGGCGCCCTCTCATGAGAGACCCCGCACCCACACGCCTCCTCGGACTGCTTCGATGAATCCTCACGGGGTGGAGCTTCGCACCCCCGCAGGGGTAGTTGACGTGCGCGCGTTCGTGGAACGTGCCGACCCCGTCGTGCGACAGTTCATCGAGGGAAGGGCCGCCGGCCCGCTGCCGGTCAGGAAGACGGCCGGGCTCACGCCGGCTCTGCGCGGGGTCCGTGACCGGTCGCGGTGCTCCGTACCATCTGCGGACCGGGAAGCTCGAACGAGGAGGCTGTTCAGTGGACGCCGCCGGGAACAAGGCAGCCATGCGCCGAATCATGGAGCATGTGATCAACGAGAAGAACCTGGACGCGGCCTACGAACTCTTCGCTGAAGAGCACGAGCTTCACCCCAAAACGCCGGGCATCGGTCGCGGTGGCGAGGGAATGAGGCGGGCCTTCGCGGGCCTGCACGAACAGTTCCCCGACGTGCGAGTGACGATCGAGTCGATGATCGGGGAAGAGGACATGGTCGCCGTTCGCCTGACGTTCAGCGGTACCGATGCGGCCACCGGTGAACGAGCGGCGTGGCCAGAGGTGGTCTTCACGCGTTTCTACGCTGGGAAGGCGGTGGAGAGCTGGGAGATCATCGACACGGGGCGCGGCCCGGAGAGCCCCCCTTGGTAGGTCACCCTCGGCCTCACCTCGTAACGTTGCGGGGACGCTTTCCACGGCCGGGATCCACTCCGGCCTCGGAGCGGGTGCACCGGCCCGGGCGCTGTCTGCGCGGGGTTCAGGTGGTGGGGAACTCGCCGGCGGAGGCCGCCATCCTCGCGAGTGCCTCGTCCTGGCCCCGGCCGGCGCAGCTCGGTTCCGGGCTCCAACCCGAGCTCTTCGCTGCTTACCAACCTGAGGAGGTTGTCGTGATCAAGAACCGAGTCCCGGACGTGAGCGTGGAGAGGGGTTCGTCGTGACGGTCGAAAAGTGGACACTCGCAGCGATCTGTTTCTGCTCGGGCCTCGCAGCTGGCCTCTTGGGGATGCTCTGCACGATCATGCGCCCGATGCTCGCCGCCTTGGACGGCCGGGACTTCCGGAACTTCATGGAGGCGTTCCTTCGATACGCGGGCAATGGGTTGGGAAAGGCGTTCAACTATCTGTGGTCGCTCGTGATGTTCCTCGGGCCGATCGTCGCGCTCGTGTTGCTCTGGGACGATCGCGGCTCCACCTCGTTCGTGCTCACTGCGATCGGCCTGGGCATCGCGGTCGTCGGTGTGATCATCGTCTCGAACGTGTGGAAGACGCCGCACTACAAGGTCATGCTGGCCTGGGACCCCGCCGCCATGCCCGCGGACTGGGAGGCGGGACGGCAGCGCTACTTCAACATCAACTGGCTCCAGATGGTGACGACCTGGGCGGCGTTAGCCCTGTTCCTGGTAGCCCTGGGTTCCCTGTAGGCGAGCCCCGCAATCGGATCCGGATTGCTACGGCCATACACCCACTCCCCCGTCAAGCAAGCGGCGTCCCAGTTGACCGTCGGATCAGCTGGGACGCCGGACACCACACTCAACAGGCCCGAGAGCGCAGGCGGCTGAGCGCTTGTCGCTTGATGTCGTCGGCGAGTGCGTCGGTGAGTCCTTGTACCGACGAACGGCTGCTGCCGATCGTCGAACCGATGTGGGTCGGTGCGGACGCCCGAAGCCCGCGTCGTGGCGTCAGAGCAGGTGGACGGCGCCGTGCGCGGGATCGACCTCGACCTGGGCGCCGTGGGGGATGCGGGAGGTCGCTCCGTGGGCGCCGATCACCGCTGCCAGACCAAACTCGCGTGCGACGATCGCGGAGTGGCACAGCGCTCCGCCTTCTTCCACGACGAGGGCGCCGATCACGGGCAGCAACGAGTTCACCGACGGCCCGGTGAACGGCGCGACCAGCACGTCGCCCGGCTGGAGCTGGTCGAAGGCGAGCATCAGGTCGCGCACCACGCACGCCCGCCCGGAGTAGGTGGCGTCGCCGATGCCGATCCCGTTCACGGTGGATGAGTCGTCGTCGGCGGGTGGCGCGGGCGTGACGTCGGCGCGGAGGTTGGCCATGATCGCCGCGGTGACGCGAGCCAGCGCCTTCGGGAACACATCGAGTGGGGGTGCCTGCTCGGGCTCTCCGAGCAGTCGTGGCGGGGGTGTGGCCTCGATGCGGTCCCGCTCGGCAGCACGCTCGGCGAGCTCGTCGGCAGATGGTCCCTCGGCGCCTTGCCGTACGCGAGCGAGCAGCATGCGGTCGAGTTCGTCGGGGAACAGCTCGACGACGTGCGCGACCTCGTGCACTCCTCCGGCCGCGTGCAGGCGTCGTCCGGCTTCCAGCAGGGCGCGCCGCACCAGCCCGCAGGGCCAGTTCCAGCACAGGCCGCGGATGTCGTCTCGCTGGCGATGTCCGTAGCGAGCCTCGGCCAGCAACTCGTCGAACAGCGCTCGGTGCTCGCTCGGGACGCGGGCACGAACGGCTGCGACGTCGGGTTCGGCGACGTCGAGATCCTCGGCGGCGCCGAGCAGCGCCGCCAGTTGGAGCGCGGGGACCTCGGCAAGCGTGGACCGGTCGACGTCGTCGCTGGTGACCGTGCGCCACATGTGCTGCTCGAGCCAGGCGTCGACGGCGGCTCGGGCGTCGGGACCGAGTGCTCGCACGTCCTCGACCGTCTCGAGTGAGGCCACCGGCGCTCCGCTGTGGCGGATCGCGCTGGCGACCGGGCTGAGCATCACGGCCGTCTCCACCGTTGCCGGTGAGCTGCCGGTGAGCAGGCCGGCCGCCTCGTTGGCACTGATTCCCCACCGCTCGCAGTGCGCCAGCAGGTCGCCGGTGGGCACCAGGTCGCCGCCGTGTGTCGCCAGGTTCCTGCGTGCCGATCGTTCGAAGTGCGAGAGCGCGTTCGTGACGTGTGCCGCGAGCTCGACGTCGTCGAGCGCGCCGGGCTCCACCGCCTGCAGCGCGAGGTTCTCCGCCAGCTGCGCTGACCTGTCGCGGTCGAACCACTGGTCGACCTCGTCGCGCCAACGTCGCTCGGCGAACGCCTGCTGGGCGGTCTTGGCGCGCCGGCGCAGCTCGGGGTGCAGTCGAACGATGAGCTTCATCAGCCACGCCGGCGGCGGTGCCTTGGGCGTGGAACCCGGCTTCTCGCCGACGGCCAGCGGGCGCATGTACAGGCAGCCGTGCACGAACTTGGCCTGCACGGTGACGAGCGGCAGGCCGTAGCGCTGCATCGGCTCGACGATGCCTGCCTCGAACGCGCGCTGATAGGTGTCGCGCAAGAACGGAGACAGCGGCCGCAGCCCGTGGTGGCCGGTCTCGAGCTCCCACTGCCCGGGCGCCGGCGGATCGAACGTCACGGTAGGCGGTGCGGTGTGGGTGGTGCGGTCGATCATGGTGCCCCCCTCGGCCTCGTGACCGACTCAATCATGTCAGTGGTCTGCTGTCAATATCAGATGTTGCCATCATGATACGGATCCGCCAAGATGGGGCGCGGCGAGATGGACGTGACGGCATCGTCGTGGAGGATCGATGAGCGAGGCGCCAAACCGATCCGAGCGCAAGCCCTACACCTCGACGTTGCGCGAACGTCAGGTGGCCCAGACTCGAGAGCTCATCCTCGACGCCGTCACCACTTTGCTCGGCGATCGACGCGCCGACGAGGTGACGACGCGCGCCATCGCCGCGGAAGCCGATGTATCAGAGCGCACGGTGTATCGCCACTTCCCCGATCGAGAGGCGCTGCTGGAGGGGTTGACGCAACGGCTGCCTCAGCTCGACGGCGTCGCACCATCGTTCGCAGTGGACGGTCTCGACGCCCTCGCTCCCACCAGCCGTCGCCTCATGGAGCTCCTCGACGAGCACTACGTGACCGCTCGGGCCGAAGCGGTGTTCAACGCCGATCCGCGCCGCTTCGCCGCCGGGACGCGCACCAACACGCGCGAGATGCGCAAGTTGCTGGCGAAGGAACTGCCCGAGCTCGGTGAGCGCGAGCAGCTCCGCATCGCGGCCGTGATCCGCTGCCTGGTGTCGACGCAGGCGTGGCTGCGGATGCGGGAGGAGTTCGGCGTGCCCGGGATCGAGTCGGGCGCGGTAGTGGCGTGGGTGATCGACACCATCGTCCGTGAGCTCCGCGCCGGCAACGCCCCCGCCGCTACGTGACGGCATGTGCCAGCGACTCGTGTCAGGCCTCGGCGATCCCGACACGTTGCCGCTCGGCAAGCTTCACCTTGCCAGCGGTGAGGCACGCACCGTCTGACCGCCGATGGTGACCGAACGAGCGTGAGCGCATCGTCGGGGCATGACTACACACCGCATCCCCACAGCACTCGGCCTGGTCTTGTCTGCTGCCACCATCGTCTCCGCCTGCGGCGGCGGCGGGAAGGGCAACGGCTCGTCCAGCGCCGCCGACAGCGCCTACTGCAAGACCGTGCGCGGCTGGACCGCTCACGAGATGACCACCATCGATGAGAGCGATCCCGCGCAACTGAAGACCTACATCGGCGAGTACGTAGCGTTCAACGCCAAGGCCGCCAAGGAGACACCCGCCGAGATCGCCAACGACTGGAAGATGACGTCTTCGGCGTTCGAGAGCACCGTCGTCCCAGTCCTCGAGAAGTACGGCTACTCCATCGACCGCATCATGGCTGAAGCGACGCCGGAGGAGCAGGCCGTCCAGGAGCCGCCGCCCGACCTCGCCGCGGCACAGGACCGCATCCACGCCTACGAGGCACGCACCTGCATGACCGGACAGCCGGCCGCCGCCGACGTCTCGTTCGCCGGCCCCGCCGACGCCGACTACTGCGAGGCGTCGAAGACGCTCAACGACACCGCGGATCAGACGGCCAACGACTGGAGCCCCGAGTCCGTGAAGGCGTTCGTGACCTCGCCCGACTTCACCGGCTTGTACGAAGCCGGGGTCGCCGCCGCTCCGCCTGAGATCCACGACGACGTCGAGGCCATCGCGACCTACATGAGTAGCAAGGTCGTGCCCACGCTCGAGCGCCACGGCTACGACATGCGCCGCTTGTTCATCGATGGACCGGCGTCCGACCTCGCGATCCTGCAGTCGTGGGACCCCGCCATCGTCGACTCGTACCAGCGGGTGGTCGCGTACGAAGACCAGCTGTGCGCCGAGTGACGACGATCGACCGAGTCACCTCCGCCGCCTCGACCTACGCGTCGGGGCGGCGCAGGTCTGTCAGCGTCACCGCTGCCCGCCGCAGCGCTTCGTTGGCCAGCCGGGACCGTCGATGCTGCGTCGTGTCCTGTAGCCCGAACTTCGCATACAGGTTCACCAGGTGCTGCTTCACCGCCGCCTCGCTGATGACGAACTCGGTGGCGATCTCCTTCACGCTGGCCGGTTCGGTGAACATGTCCCGGTCCAGCAGTGGGCGGCACAGCACGACGAGCACGTCGTGCTCTCTGGGCGTCAACAGCGGCGGACCCTCGTCGGCCGCGGTCGCGCTGAAGCCGACGTCGGCGCTGTTGCGGAACAGCAACCGCGTCTGCCCCACGCGTAGCTCGTCGCCATGGCGGAGCCGCTGGGACGACCAGATCCGCTCGCCGTTGACGAAGGTCCCGTTCGAGGAGCCGAGGTCGCTGACACACCAGCCGGCATCGAAGCGCTCGAGGACCGCGTGTAGGCGGCTCAGGGTTGAATCGCCCTCGAGCGCGATCGTGTTCTCCCTCGCCTTGCCTACCGTCACCCGGTTGCCCTCGAGCGTGACGACCGAGCGACCCGAGAGTCGCCAGATCTCCACCTCGGCCTGGCTCTCCTCACCCACGCCGCTCATCGTAGGGAACGTCGGAACGCGTAGGTTGTGCGGCAGCGGGGAGGGGCGATGACCGTGTTGGTGCGGGACCGTTACGAGCCCATCGAGGTCGTCGGTCAGGGGGGCGAAGGAAGGCTGCTCAAGGCGATCGACCGCCAGCACGAGCGGTTGGTGGCCCTGAAGGTGCGCGCCGTACACGATGAGTCCGACCGTGAGCAGCTGCTGCACGAGGCGCGGCTGTTGCTCGGTGTCGCCCCCCACCCGAACCTGCCCCTCGTGCGGGACGACTTCTTCGACGGTGACCAGTACGTGATCGCCATGGACTGGATCGAGGGCATCGACCTCTTGAAGCTCCTCCGGGCGCGCGGCCGTCCCGGTCTGGCGCCGTCCAGCGTGCTGCCCTGGCTGGCCGACGTGGCGTCTGCGCTCACCCACATCCACACCCAGGATCCCTGCGTGGTGCACGGCGACGTCAAGCCGGCCAATCTCGTTCTCACCACGGGTGGGCGGGTGGTGCTCGTCGACTTCGGCTGGTCCTCCGTGCCGGGTACTTCCCGCCTGCACGGCGGCACGCGTGGCTATGCCGCGCCAGAGCTCGCCGCGGGCGTGCCCGCCTCGAGGTCCTCCGATGTGTACTCGCTGGCGGCCACTGCCTTTGCACTGCTCACGGGCGCCCCGCCATGCGGAATCCGCCCAGGGTGGGAGGGCATCGACCCTGCCGCGGCCGAGCAGCTCGAAGCCAGCCTGCGGATTGGCCTGGCGACCGACCCTGCTCGCCGGCCGGCGACCGCAGGCGAGCTCGTCGAGCAGTTGCGCGCCGGGTGGGGTTCGACGCTGCCGACGGGCGTCCTCACGTTCTGCCTCACGGAGATCGAGGGCTCGGCCGCGCTATGGGAGACAGACCCGGCTGGCATGGCTCGGGCGCTGGTCCGCCGCGACGAGCTCGTGGCGGGCGTCGTGGAGGCCCACCGGGGACGCTGCGTCAAGTCGGTCGGTGAAGGCGACGCCACTGTCTCGGTGTTCCCGGCTGCTCTCGACGCGGTCGCCGCCGCGATCGCACTCCAGCAACGCCTGCCGGTCGCCACGGACGGCACCGACGGCGAGCCGATGGCGCCGCGGGTCCGCGTCGCCCTGCACTCCGGCGAGGCTGAGCAGCGAGGCGGTGACTACTTCGGGGCCACGCTCAAAATCGCAGCCCAACTGCGCGGGCTGGCCGACGGCGGTCAGATCGTGATGTCGGGCACGACGGCCTCGCTCGTCGCAGCAGGGCTCAGGGCCGACACGACGCTCGTCGAGCTCGGCCCGCACCGCCTGCTCGGGCAGCACACCACCGTGCAGGTCTACGCGCTGTCGGCACCCGGCGTCGACGCGCCACCCGCGGCCACGGTATGCCCCTATCCAGGTCTGCCCGCGTTCGAGCGCGAGGACGCGGACCGCTTCTTCGGCCGCGAGAGGGTGGTCGATGACCTCGTTCAGCGCCTGCGATCGCAGGCGTTCGTCGCGCTCGTCGGTGCGAGCGGCAGCGGCAAGTCTTCGGTCCTGCGCGCCGGGCTGTCGGCAGCGTGGGGCGGTGCGACGGTGATGACCCCAGGTGCCGAGCCCGAACCGGCGCCCAACGGCTCCGATCTTCTCGTGGTCGATCAGCTCGAGGAAGTGTTCACGCTCTGCGACGACGCCGATCGTCGTTCAGCGTTCCTCGACTCGTTGGTCGAACGGACCGGCCCGGTCGCAGCAGGGTTGCGGGCGGACTTCTACGGCAGAGGCGCCGAGCACGCGGCCTTCGCCCGGGCGCTGGCCGCCAACCAGATCCTGCTCAGCCCGATGACCGACGACGAGCTTCGTCAAGCGATCACCGGACCGGCCGCGGTCGCCCGGCTGCGCATTGACCCGGCTCTGGTCGACGTACTCGTGGGGGAGGTCGGGGGGAACCGGGGGCGCTGCCCCTGCTGTCGCACGCGCTGCGCGCCACGTGGGAGCACCGAGACGGTCGCACACTCACCATCGAGTCGTACCGTGCGAGCGGGGGCGTGCGAGCGGCCATCGCCACGACCGCCGAGCAGGTCTACGGCTCGCTCGAGCCGAGCGAGCAGGAGCTGGCCCGGCGCACGTTCCTCGCCCTGACCGATCCAGGCGAAGGGACCGAGGACAGCCGCCGGCGAGCGACGCTGGCCGAGCTCACCCCGGCGGGCAACGGCGCCCAGATGGCCACCGTGCTCGATGCCATGGTCAACGCCCGCCTCGTGACCGTCGACGACCAGAGCGTCGACGTCGCCCACGAGGCGCTCCTGCGCGAGTGGCCGCGCCTGCGCGGATGGCTCGACGAGGACCGCGATGGCCGTCGCCTGCAGCGCCACCTGATGGCCGCGGCCAGTGGCTGGAAGGCGCTCGAGCGCGATCCCGCTGAGCTGTACCGCGGACCGCGGCTAGCCGCCGCCGTCGAGTGGGCCGAACGCGTCGACCCTGCCGAGGTCCCGCCCCTTGCGGCCGAGTTCCTCTCGGTCAGCGTCGCCGATCAAGAGCGTGATCAACAGGCCCAGGCGCGCACCAACCGGCGGCTGCGAGCGCTGCTCATCGGGGCCGCGGTCGCGCTCGTCGTCGCGCTGATCGCGGGCGGCCTAGCCGTCCGCCGGCAGCGCGAGGCATCAAGATCGCGCGACCTGGCCGACATCGCCCGCGTCGCCGCGGTGTCCCGCAGCGTCGTCGATCGCCAGCCGGACCTCGGCATGCTGCTGGCCGCGGCCGCGTTCGACCTCGACGACACTGCCGACACTCAGGCGACACTGCTGCGGGCGCTCCAGGCCCACCCGATGCTGGAGGGGCTGATCTACGGAGCGGAATCAGGGCTGGAGGCCGCCGTCTTCTCGCCCGACGGCACGCTGCTGGTCACGCCGACCTCCGATGGCGCCGGCACGATCCTGTGGGACACGGCGACGCGCCGGCGCGTCGACGTGCTCCGCAACGGCGACGACATAAGCCTGTCCGCAGCCATCAGCCCGGATGGCCGTTGGCTCGCGGTGCCCGCGGTCCATCGGACGGCCGACGGCCTGGTCGCGGGTCGCCTCCACGTGTGGGACCTGCTGAGTCGCACGCTGCACCGCACCGTCGAGAGCCCGGCCGGAGCGCTGACATCAGCAGCCTTCTCCGCCGACGGGACCCGCCTCTTCACCCAGGGCGGACCTGCGAGCGATCGGCCCCCCAAGGACGAGGTCGTGGTGTGGGACGCGGCGTCCTGGACGCCGGCGAGCATCTGGCCCCTCCACGAGCACTACTCGGGTGACCGCACCTTCGTCATGAGCCGAGATGGCGCGCTGGCCGCGCTGCCGCTTCCGGACGGAACAGTCGCCGCCTTCCGCACCGCTGACCGAACCCCGCTCGGTCGACCGCTCGACGTGGCGTCGCTGACCGACGACGACATCGGCTTCATCACCGACGTGGCCTTGGGGACCGACGACACCACGATGGCAGTCGCCACCGAGGCCGCGGGCGTCTTCATCGTCGATGCGGCCACGGGCGCGCTGGAGCGCCACATTGATGTCGCCGAGAGCGCCGTCAGCACCCTCGAGCTCTCTCCCGACGGCGCCCTCCTGGCGACAGGTCGGCTCGACGGCCGGACCCAGTTGTACGACGTGGTCACCGGCGACCCGTTGGGCTCGCCGCTCGCGGCCAGCGCATCCGCGATCACCGATGTGTCGTTCGATGCCGACGGCACCCGGCTCGCGACGACCGGCCTCGATCGCACCGGCGCACTCTGGCGCCTCGACGGCACCCGCTCGATCGGGATCGCCCTGCGCGGACAGGAGACAGCCGTCACCGAGGCGGCCTTCAACACGGACGGTTCCCGCCTCGTGACCGGCGCGCTCGACGGCACTGTCGTCGTGCGCGACGGCGGTAGCGGTGACGTCCTGACGACCATCCCGGTCGAGGGAGAGGTGCTCTCGGTGGACGTGGACCCGGCACGTCCACGGCTGGCTGCGGGCGGCTCCGAGACATTGCTCGTGGCCGGTCTCGACGGCCAGCATCGCCGATCCATCGACGTCGGTGGGCGGGCCACCGAGATCGCCTTCTCACCCGATGGCCGGATCCTCGCCGTGGCGATCGACGGCAGCCGAGAGCCCTTCGAGAGCTCGGGTCCCGGCTCAGGGGCCGTGCGCTTCGTGGATCCCGACAGCGGCGCCGCGGCTGCGCCCACCATCGAACTGAACGAGCCGGCGATCGGCTTGGCGTACTCCCGGGACGGCCGGACGGTGGGCGTCATCACCTACAACAACCTGCTGCACCTCTACTCGGTGGCCGACGGGAGGGAGTCCGGCCCACCGATCGAGAACGTCGACTCGCCCATCACGTCGCTCGACTTCAGTCCCGACGGCGCTCGAGTCGCGGTGGGCCTCGCCAGCGGCGCTGTGCGCCAGTACGACCTGGGCACGCACGAACCGGTCGGTGGGCTGCTCGAAGGCGATCCCAACGGCGTGTACGGCGTGGCCTACTCGCCCGACGGCACATTGCTGGTCGGCACCACCCTGGGCTTTTCCACCACGCAGCTCTGGGACGCCCGGAGCGGCGTCCTTCTCGGGACCCGACTCACCGGCGGTCGGGTGCCGTACAGCTACCAGACGTTCGTCGTGGATCATCTCATTGGTAGCCGGCCCGCGTTCTCTCCGTCCGGCGACTCGCTGATGGCGCCGGGCTTCCCGGGAGCGTCCGTGCTGTGGAACCTCGATCCGTCGAGCTGGAGGACGGCGGCCTGCTCCATCGCCGGGCGCGAGCTGACCGACGAGGAGTGGGATCGTTACCTGCCCGGCCGCCAGCACCGCGCGCTCTGCGAGTAGGAGACCGACGCTGGACGCCGCGGACCCGGCACATGCTGGGAGACCGTCGGCCCCGTAGGAGGGCTGACACCCGAGCGACCGCCGCCGCTGGTGAGCACGCTGGCCAGGAATCACGATCGGCGCAGGCGAAGCGGGGGACATCGGCGTGAGCCTCCACCGGCATGGCGCGGTCAGCGCCGGGGATGGTTGCACTGGCGGCCGCTTCGAGGACTCGTTCAGAGCATCTCGCAGTCGCTGGCGCTGCTACGGGCCAACGAGCCGCCGATCTCGGGCGGTTCGGCCAACACGTCGTGGACCGAACGGGGGCAGCGGCGGCGCTGGAACACGGTCCAGGACACCGTGCATCTCGACGTCGTCCCGTCGCATCAAGTACCGCCGAGCAGCGCCTGGTGTCGCCGCCTCCTCGTCGTCGATTCGATGACGAACCGTGTGCCCATCCAAAGGATGGACAACTTGATGGGCCGAACAGTCGCGGGCTCCTCCGACACACCCATCTACAAGGTCTCTTACGTGCCCCCGGAAGGATTCGAACCTTCGCACACGGTTTAGGAAACCGCTGACGGGGGTGTCGTCTGACCTCCTCAGGTCATGTTTGACCTGCTCAGCTCCAGTCCTCGTCTCGTTGAATCACATCCAGCACCAGCGAATGCCGTGACCTGGATGGGCAATTGGATGGGCAACTCCGAGCGCTCCTGGCGTGAGATTCTTGCCGGGGACGTCCGCGGACCACCCTCTGGATCGCGGCGCACTCATCCGCCCACGCCGCGGGGTGGCTGCAGGAGCCCGGCGATGGACCGGCGCTCGAATTCGAGCAGCTCCTCAAGATCCACTTCGCCGACAGCGGCACCAAGGCAGACATCCTCGTCAACCTGGAGGCCGCACGGACCTGGGTGCTCGAACAGAACCGTGACAACCTCGCCGCCGCCCGCGCCTACCTCGCCGGACAAGGGTCGTTCCCCGAGCGCGCAGCACTCAACCAGCTCGGCGGTCGATTCCTGACCGACTTCTACTTCACGGTCGGGCGCTGGGCGCAATGGGCCACCGAGATCGTCGACGGCTGGCCGGACGACGTCCGCGACGCGCCGTTCGACGTCGCGGCCGCCCAGCAGGCCGTCGACCTGGCCGAGAGCATCGAGGCCACGGTGCGCTCACCCGGTCCACGGTGAGGATCAGCCGGCTTCACCGCTGTGGGCCGACTCCTTCGGCGCCCTCACGCCAGGCGCCATGCACTTCAAGGACGACCTCTCATCTGACCCCTGCGACGAGTCCTTTCAGGGAGCGCCGGCCCGGGGCGACATGACCCGGATGGTCACCGCGCGGCCTCATCGAATCAGTCAGGTTCGTTCGTTGAAGCCTTAGATGCTGACCACCCGGTCGGCGGTCTCGATCAGCCGAGCGACATCGGGTGGTGTGACCCACTGCCCGCCGATCGCCATTAGGTCCTCGTCGGTCGCCCCACGGGCGACCGCACATCCCTTTCAAACATGGATCGCCAGGTTGTGCTCCTGCGCCTTGGCGAGCAGGTCGCGCATGGGTGGCACGCCGACGCCCTCGAGTCCTTCGCGCACGCTGCTCGTCAGCAGTTCGGTGGCGTCCCCGGCAAGTACGACATCGACCTCGTGGCCGACTTCCAGCGACCCGTTGACGGCGAGGTGAAGTGGAATCGAGGCGCGGGTTGGGTCGGAGGAGCCGGAAGTGGTCAGGTACAGCATTCGCATGAGCGGAGAGTAGGCGGTTGTCGCGTGGTCCATGCCAGGGGAAGCAGGCGGCGACCGAGCTCGCGGGCCGGGGCTTCATGCTCATGGACGACCCTGCACCGGCTGTGCGGTCGCCCACTCGGCCGCGCTCGCGGCGAGGTGTCCGATGGCATTCGTGCCCCACATCTGGGCGGCGGCGTCGCGGTCTCCCGGGTCGGTGCCGGTCACGGTGAGGATGACCCGTACGCCGTGGCCGGTGCCATCGGCGAACTCGAGGTGTAGGTGCTCGCCGGGCCCGCCTGTCGGTGCCACGTCGAACGCCAGCACACGGTGGAGGTCCACTTCGGTCATGGTTCCGATCACGACATCGGGCGCCATGTAGGGCGTCAGTGGCTGGCCGACGGCGGGCGCCGAGCGCTGTTGGCCGGTATCGCGATCCTTGCCGAACCACAGGTCCCAGGCGACCTCGGCCGGACACGTCAACTGACGTTCGACGCGTACCGTCCATCGGCCATCGGTCTCCGTCGTCTCGGGCCGGTCCAGGCCGAACTCGTGGACAAGCTCCTCGTGGCGGGCGACGCCCCGGTCTGGTGGCGGCAGCGGGTCGCCGGCGAGCACGCTGCGCAGGCCGGCGAGGCAGAACTCCCACCCGGTGGCGAAGCTCGCTGCGCCGTAGCGGTCGTCGAAGGAATGGGTCAACGAGAACGTGGTGCCGTCGTCGCCGGCTGTGAGCTCGAAGGTCAACCGGTCGGTACCCCACGTGAACGCGAGGCGCCGAGGTGCGTCCACCATCTCAACAGTGCCGGCCGATCCGGCATCGCCGTTCAAGGCGCCGAAGCGGATCGCCCCTCCCGGTCTCAGGTCGAGTTCGACCGGGCTCGGGAACCACTGGCCGAGATGCTCGGGGGTCGTGATGGCCCGCCAGACCTTCTCGATCGGATGCGGGTAGCTGCGCGCGACGCGCACGGTCGGTCGCCCCTCGAGCGTGAGGAACTGGTCAGCGGACATCGGTGTCTCCTTCGTCGTCGGGCATGGCGTCGAGGTACTCGCCGAGCTGGTCGAGGGCGCGACTCCCACATCCAGCGGTAGGGCGCCAACCAGTCGTCGAGCTCGACGAGCGGCTCGACACGCAGGCGGTACCAGCGACGGGGCCCGTCCACCCGGACGGTCACGAACCCGGTGTCGCGCAGCACGCGCAGGTGCTTGGACGTCAGCGGCTGGGTGAGCCCGAGCGACTCGACGACGTCGCCCACAAGGTGTTCGCCGTCGCGAAGCATGTCGAGGATGGATCGTCGGATCGGCTGCGCCAGAACCTCGAACGTCGTGAGCACTCCGAACATCATGCCATCACCGGCATATGCCGTGCAACGCATCTTTGGCGACCCAGAGAGCCCGCTACTCGCAGTCGGCCTTCGGCACACACCACTCCACCCGCCTCAGGCAGCCGCACCGCGACCCTCGGGCCATGCGCGAAGCCGGATTCATCGACGTCGTGATCGTGAGCCGGGTCGCCGCGTTCGCCCGAGCGCTCGTAGGCCTGGTGGGTGTGATGAAGCGCTCCGGGCGCTGTGGCAAGGCTCGGCGATCGTGCCGCGCCGTCCGAGGAGCGAACGCATGGACCGGGACGATGTCCTCGAGCTGTGCGGCGCGATGCCGGGTGCCGTCGAAGACGATCCTTTCGGCGACGACGTCGCCGTGTTCAAGGTGGGCGGGAAGATGTTCGCCTTGGTGATGCTCACTGGCGAGCCGGCAAGGGTGGACCTGACGTGCGACCCGGGGTGGGCGTTGGAGCTACGTGCGCAATACGAGGCGGTCAAGCCCGGCTACCACGCCAACAAGCGCCATTGGAACACCATCGTCATCGACGGATCGGTTCCCGATGTCGACCTCCGGGACATGGTCGACCACTCCTACCAGCTCGTCCTCGGCGGCCTCCCGAAATGGGCTCGGGAGCAACTCGGACCGGAGGAACGGCATATGAGCGCCGCATCCGTGGTCCGACGCTTCAACGATGCGATCTCGGCCGCCGACCTGGAGGAGCTCGGCGCACTCATGTCAGCCGACCACGTGTTCATCGACAGCTCCGGCTCGCGGGTCGTCGGCCGGGGTGCGTGCCTCGACGCCTGGGACGACTTCTTCACCGCGTTCCCCGACTACCGGAACGTCTTCGCCCGCGTCATCCCCGGGGACGACGAGATCTTGATCGTCGGTCGATCGTCGTGCTCGGAGCCGGCGTTGCATGGTCCCGCGCTGTGGCGAGCAGTCGTCGAGAACGGCAGGGTCCGGGAGTGGCAGGTCGCCGACGACACGCCGGCGTCCCGCCGCGCCCTCGGCATCGTCGATTGACACAGCGTCAGGTCCGGTGCTGCGGTCGGGCTGCGACGAGGCGACGATCGCGTCGTGGCGTCAGAGCAGGCGGAGTGTGCCGTGCGCGGGATCGACCTCGACCTGGGCGCCGTGGGGGATGCGGGAGGTCGCTCCGTGGGCGCCGATCACCGCTGCCAGACCAAACTCGCGTGCGACGATCGCGGAGTGGCACAGCGCTCCGCCTTCTTCCACGACGAGGGCGCCGATCACGGGCAGCAACGAGTTCACCGACGGCCCGGTGAACGGCGCGACCAGCACGTCGCCCGGCTGGAGCTGGTCGAAGGCGAGCATCAGGTCGCGCACCACGCACGCCCGCCCGGAGTAGGTGGCGTCGCCGATGCCGATCCCGTTCACGGTGGATGAGTCGTCGTCGGCGGGTGGCGCGGGCGTGACGTCGGCGCGGAGGTTGGCCATGATCGCCGCGGTGACGCGAGCCAGCGCCTTCGGGAACACATCGAGTGGGGGTGCCTGCTCGGGCTCTCCGAGCAGTCGTGGCGGGGGTGTGGCCTCGATGCGGTCCCGCTCGGCAGCACGCTCGGCGAGCTCGTCGGCAGATGGTCCCTCGGCGCCTTGCCGTACGCGAGCGAGCAGCATGCGGTCGAGTTCGTCGGGGAACAGCTCGACGACGTGCGCGACCTCGTGCACTCCTCCGGCCGCGTGCAGGCGTCGCCCGGCTTCCAGCAGGGCGCGCCGCACCAGCCCGCAGGGCCAGTTCCAGCACAGGCCGCGGATGTCGTCTCGGGTCATCACGTACGGGGACGGTTGCGGCGAGCCGTTGCGTACCTGTCGAGGTACATGGACGTGGGGCGACCCAGGAAGTAGGCGGGGCGCTGACGGTCGGACGGGACTTGACGTTTGGTGGCTCTCACCGGAAGCTCCTCTGGGGTGCTGTGGCGATGGTGACGTCGTGTCACCCGGGACTCGATGCGAGCCCTGCCGAACAGCATGAGCGGAGAAGGGCGAGAAGGCTCGGACACGGTGTGGAGATCACATGGAGTGAGCGTGAGGATCGCAGCCCTCGCCTCCGGCCCTCGGCGATCGGCCACCACCCATCCGCCGCGGCTGAGCCCGCGATGACGAGCGAGCGCACAACCGACGGCGGTCCGTACCGACATCGCTCCCGCCCCGCTGGTGATCATGACCACGCTCCTTCGGTCAGGTCGATGACGACGACGCCTTTGCGCTCGTGTCACGCTCGTTCTGGAAGAACTATCGTCGCGGCCACTCGACGACGGCGAGATGGGGGAAGGGACATGGCACTCGATCGACGCACGTTCCTGAGGGCGGGCACCGCAACAGCGGCCGGTGTGGCCCTGGGAGGGCCGTTCCAAGGTTTCCTGGCGCGAGCCGCCGGGGCGGTTGGCCGCCAGGGCGCCCCGGCGCTCGTTCCGACACGTGACCTGCGCGACAACGCGCTTCGCCTGGCCCTGCCCCCCGGTTTCGCGTACCGGTCGTTCGACGCCAACCCGAACACGATGAGCGACGGCACCCCTCAGGACCGCACGATCACCCTGCCCGGTAACCACGACGGCATGGGCGCGTTCAAGGCGGGCGGTCGCCAGGTGCTCCTCGTCCGCAACCACGAGCGCAACGGCTCTCTCGGCGCGTTCACGACGAGCGGGCCGATCTACGACTCGGCCGGGCCGGGTGGTGTCACCTACGTACTGGTCGATCTCGAAGGCAACCGGCAGCGCACGTGGCCGGCGCTGGCTGGGACGCAGATGAACTGCGCAGGAGGGACGACCCCCTGGGGGGCGTGGATCACGTGCGAGGAGACCATCAACGGCCCTGACGTCTTCGACGACTTCACCCGGAACATCCCCACGCCGTCGCCGGACGGCGAGCAGACGTACGTCCAGAACGTGCGGCTGCAGAAGACGCACGGCTACCTGTTCGAAGTACCGGCCAACGGGACGGCGTCGGCGGCGCCGATCACCCAGGCGGGCCGCCTCGCCCACGAGGCGGCCGTGTTCGACCCGATCACGGGCTCGGTCTTCCAGACCGAGGACAACTTCGGCTTCGGCAGCGGCTTCTACCGCTACGACCCGCCGGTCGACCCTCGCCGCGCCCGCCGCATCGAGGACGGCGGGAGACTCTGGATGTTGGGAGTCGCCGGGACTCCGCAGGCGAACCTCTCCGGCGCGCAGGTGAGGGGCACGCGGTATCCGGTCACGTGGATACCCATCGACGAACCGGACCCGCGGTTCCCGATGTCGGCTGGCCGGCCCACCGTCACGAACAACCAGGCGATCTCGAACGTGGTCAGGCAGGGCTGGGACGACGGCGGCGCAGTGTTCAGCCGGCTGGAGGGCATCACCTGGGACAAGGGTGTCATGTACTTCACGTCCACCCAGGGCGGGGGCTCCCCGGAGGTCGTCAACTGGGACGTCTCGGCGGAGAACGCCTCGCCGCCCGGCTTCGGGCGGGGCACCGGCCAAGTGTGGGCGTATCACCCGCAGCACAACGTCTTGGAGGTCGTCTACCAGTCCGCCAGCGCCAACGACCTGCACCTGCCCGACAACGTGACGACGAGCCCACGCGGCACGTTGATCCTCTGCGAGGACAACACGCCGCCAGTTGGGCAGGCGAACACGCTGCAAGCGCTGACCCGCGCGGGCGAGCTCATCCCGATCGCCGATCACCTCGAGCGCCCCGGTGTGGAGTTCGCCGGCGCCATCTTCAGCCCCAACGGTCAGACCCTCTACGTGAACCTGCAGACCGGGGTCGCGATGTCGGTGGCCATCTGGGGGCCGTGGCACACACTGGGCGTGTAGCGGGGACCGGTCACGAGGCGAGCCGCCAGCGTCGCGGCGTCCATGCGGTAGCCCTCGGCGTTGCCCGTCCGACGTGGGCCCGCTCCGCGCCGTCGGCTGGTGCGGTCGTCTCGATCGTCTCGGTCGACGCCGGTCAAGGTGATCAGCGAACGGCTCGGCCACGCCAACGTCGCCTTCACCATGCAGACCTACCAGCACCTCCTGCCCGGCATGCAGGCCGACGCCGCCCGCACCACCGAACGGCTCGCCCGACCCGTTCCACCGGCCACAGCCGACACGGTGGAACGCCGGAGGAACACCCGGAGGAAATTCGCCTGAACCGGATCGCGCTGCAGGGTTGTGGCGGCCGGGCCGACGACGGAGCCGACGATGCGTGGCCCGTAGCGGTCGTACTTGATGTGGTAGACAGCATCGATCGAGTCGTGGACCGTTGAGTCGGCCGTGCTGACTTCGACGTCCCGTGCGACGCCACCGGCCCAGATGCAGCCGGTGGCCGCTCACGACGGCCCGCCGGTACCAGCCGTTGCTGGGTCCGTCGGCAGAGCGGACGTACAGGTCGTCGCGGACTCGCACGACCCACATCGCCACGAAGGGACGAAGGCTGCCGTCCGATCGCTGGGTGGCGAGCCCAAGCTCCTCGGCCGCGCCGACGGCGGCGAGCCCCTCGTCGGTTCAGCTGGCCATCAGATTGCTCGGACCCAGACGAGGGACTTGATGGCGCGGCGCTCGTCCATCGCGGCGAAGGCGTTGGCGATGTGGTCTCAGTCGAGGACCAGGCCGGGGTCGATGGTGCCGGCGAGGGCGTCGTTGAGCAGTTCGGGGATGTAGCGGCGGACGGGGGCGGGGCCGCCGTGCCAGCCGATGTTCCGGAAAAAGATGTCGGGGAAACCAGATGTCAACATCGTGTGAGACGCCGACGGTGGGTCGCCAGCCCCCAAGAGCCGCACCCGCCCTCGAACGCACCCGACGACCACTTCGCAAGTGCCCGTCGTTTCCTGTGTTCCTCGCTGTTTACCGCCGGCGTAGTACATCGTTGGTACAGCGGGGTGCGATCGCTGGCAGAAACAGCCCGACCACGATCATTACGACGTAGCCGCCGAGACCGTGCGTGAGCCGGGTGGTGAGCGTCTGGATTCCTCGCCGGCCGCGTCCGGTCGGCCCGGGTCCTCGCTGACCGCATAGCGCCAAACCGACTTCGAGCAATACCGCGTGACGGCCTCCGACGCAGGATGCACGTCAGCACCAGATCGCTTTGTAGTCGAGCCCAGCGACACGGCCCCCCGCACCAAGCCAAATACGAGTTCAATGACTCCCAGCGGGGACGGTGACCGCGTCCATGTCGACCGGTCCGGGGAGGGACGAGAGGGATGGAATGCTGTTGTGGCCGGCCCGGCAAGCAACGGAAACTGGGATACGCGCTCGTCGCGGCACACGTCGATCCCCCGGGCCTGATGGTCTGCGACCTGGGTCCTTCGACGCCGATGCCGCCGAACGGCCGTAATGCCAGCTCACGTCCGAAGCACCCGATCACCTTCGGTGTCTACCTGACGACCCAATGGCTGACCGGCAACGGCGCGTGCTCGCCGACTTCGCCTCGGCGCTGGAGCCTGGTGCGGCGTGGTCGGCCGGATCAGCGGCCCGCGACGAATGGCTCGAGGATGAGCCACGCCGAACCCGACGCTGCGACCGAGTTTGTCGCCGACGACCCGATCGAGTTGGCCGGCGAGTACGCCGAGCTCCGCGCACAGCATCTGCAGCTCCGCGTGCTCGGCGGCTACTGCGGCACGAACCAAGCCATGTCGCGGCCATCGGTCGGGCGTGCCTGACCGGGCACCGCGTCATGAGCGAGGACCTCACCGGCTAGGTGTACTCGGGGCGGTCCGACCAGTCCGTCCACTCGACGCCCTCCTCGCGGACGTAGGCCTTCACCGCCTCGCCGACGGTGCGGTAGAAGCGGTTCGCGCCGATCAGGTCGACCAGACCGAAGCGGTCGAGCACGTCGCGCACGTGCCCCTTCAGCTCGGCGAAGGCGAGAGTCACATGCCGGCGCTGCAGCTCGTCGTGGAGGCGCTGAAGCATGTCCGCCGCTGTCGAGTCCACGTCCGTCACCGGCTCCGCCGACGAGCTGATCACCGAAGGGCTGGTCATCCTCGACGACGTCAAGGTCGTCAAGTACGTCGGCCGGGGCCAGGAGCCGCGCCCGTGAGCCCGGACGTGTGGGTCGCCTTTCTCGTCGCCGCCGCCGTCGGGGCCCCGGCCCGCTACCTGCTGGACGGGCTCGTCCAGGACCGCACCCGCGGCGAGTTCCCGTGGGGCACGTGTGTGGTCAACGTGTCCGGATCGTTCGTGCTCGGCGTGATCAGCGGTCTCGCCCTGTACCACGCGTTTCCGATCAGCGCGAAACTGGTGCTCGGGACCGGGTTCTGCGGCGCCTACACCACGTTCTCCACGTTCACCTTCGAGACCGTGCGGCTGGCTGAAGCAGGCTTGACCCGCGCGGCCATCCGCAATGTCGTGGTCAACACTGGCGGGGCGCTGGTCGCCGCCGGCGCCGGCCTGGCGTTGGCCTCCCTCTGATCGTCGCTCAGGGGGTGCCAGATCCTGAGGGCCTACTTTGGGATCCTCGGCGATCGTCGCTGGCGTCGACGGACCAGTCGAGGTTGCCTGGTGGCATCCGGCGGACGGTTCAGCCGCGGGCGCAGGAGGCGCCGAGGCGGCGGTGGGCGCTGGCCCAACGTTGGTCGGCGGTGTCGGGCCAGAAGTCGCCGGTGTGGGGATCTTGGAGATAGTTGATTGGCGGCGCGGTTCCGTTCGCGATCGCGGCGACCGCCTCGATGAGCGCGTCGATGTCGTCGACGGTGGTGGAGAGTCCGGCGCTGGCGCGCACTGCGCCGGGTGTGCGGCGCCGGTCGCCTCGGCGCACCGCGTCGCGGTACTCGGCGACGTCGTCCGGTGGAATGTCGAGGAGTCGGAGCAGGTACGGGTGGGCACAGAAGCAGCCGTGACGGACGCCGATGGCGTACTCGGCGCTCAGGCGGGCGGCCACCAGCGCGTGGGGAACACCCTCGACGACGAAGGTCGCCACCGGCAGACCATCCACCTGGGTGGCGGCACCCAGGAGCCGTACGCCGCCGATGGACGCGAGGCCCTCGTGCAGGCGGGCGGCGAGGGAGTCGTCGTGGGCGCGGATGGCCGGCCAGCCGATCCGATCCAGTTCGTCGATGGCTGCGTGGAGGGCGACGGCCCCGATGACGTTGGGTGAGCCGGCTTCTTCCCGCTCGGGCGGGTCGGTCCACACGACTTCGTCGAGGTCGACGAGGTCGACGGCGCCGCCACCGGCCAGGAACGGTTCACCATCGGTGAACGCGGCCCGCGGGCCGATCAGGATCCCGGTCCCGAACGGGGCGTACATCTTGTGGCCACTCCAGGCCACGAAATCCGCGTCAGCTGGCAACGGCCGGTGGGGGGCGAGTTGGGCGGCGTCGACGAGCACGGGGACACCCCGGCGGTGCGCGCCGTCGATGATGTCGTCGAGCGGTGGGAGCCAGCCGGTCACGTTGGAGGCGCCGGTGATGGCCAGTAGCCGGGGTGCGGGGCCGTCATCGATGGCGGCGGCGACGTCGTCGGCGGTGAAGGTCCCGTCCTTGCCGCACTCCACGTAGCGACGCCGGGCCAGCCGTCCCCAGGGCAGGAGGTTGGCGTGGTGCTCGACGACGGTGGTGACGATCACGTCATCGGCTTCCAGCTGGAGCCGGTAGGCGAGGTGGTTGATGGCCTCGGTGGTGTTGCGGCAGAGGATGGCGATGTCGTCCCGGTGTTGTCGGCCGGCCCAGCCCAGGGCGGCGGCGCGAGCGTCCTCGTAGGCGGCGGTGGCCTGCTGCGACTTCCAGCCGGCCCCGCGGTGCACGCTCGAGTACCAAGGCAGGAACTCGCGTACCCGCTCGGCGACGGCGGGCAGCGGGGGTGTCGAGGCGGCGCTATCGAGCGAGATGTAGCGACGCTCGACGCCGTCGACGCACGGCACGGTCAGCTCGTCGCCGAGAAGACGGGCAAGACCGGTGGTCACGTGAAGATGATCTGGCCGCCGGCGGCCTTGTCGTAGAACTCGCCGACGGTGATGACATCTTGGACTTGGGGGATGAAGTCGTTCTTCTCCAGCCCGAACAGGTCGACCGACGCCTTGCACGCGTAGAGGCCAGCGCCGGTGTCGGCGATCATCTCGATGAACTCGGGGATGGACGGGATGTCGAGCTTGTCCATCTTGTTCGTCATGTAGTGGGTCATCACGCCGGACATGCCGGGGAACCCGCCGAGCCACGTCGCCAGGTGCAAACCCGGGTTGCCGACGGTGGCGACCTTGATGTGGTCGTGACGGGCCTTGAGTATGGCGTCCAGCCCGAAGAAGGTGAAGAACAGGTTGGCCTCGATGCCTTCGGCGCGGGCGCCGTTGGCCATGATCAACCCCGGGTAGATCCCCTCGAGGGACCCTTTGGAGATGATGATCGAGACTTTCTCAATGGTGTCGCCCATGGCGATCTCCTCTCAGATGCAGCCCCGCGGCTTGGGGATCCCGGCGATGCGGGCGGCGACCTTGGCCGGGCCCTTGGGGAACAGTTGGTAGAGCTCCTTGACCGAGACGCCCGAGGTCTTGCCGAGCACCCGCACGGTGGGGCCGGAGCCCTTGTCGAAGTACTCGGTGCGCATGAAGCCGATCACGGTCCAGTGGGCGTCGGTGAGCTCGTCGATGCCTTCGCGGCGGGCGAGCTCGGGAGCCATGGCTTCGGTCCACTGCTCGGGGTGGACGAAGAAGCCTTCCTCGTTCAGGTCGACCGCGGTCGAGGCGAGGGTCGTGGTGGACATGTCGTCACTCCTTTGTGACGGCCGGCGCGTGCTTGCCGGCAGTGGGCATGGACGCACCGATGCCCGGGATCTCACGCCCGGGGAGCAGTCCGTGCCAGTAGACGGACTCGAACAGCAGCTTGCCGAGATGGTTGAGCCGTGACTCCTTCAGCAAAGGCAGCCCCACCGGGCTCGGGTAATGCCCGGGCACCGGTTCGCTGTCGTAGTTGAAGTCGATCAGGAGAGCCTTGTGGAACCCGGTCTCGATGAAGCAGTTGGCGTGCCCGTCGAACCCGGCGACCAGCGGCTCGTTGTTGAGGAAGCGGGCGATGTTCCCCACGATCGTCTCACCCTCGAAGTGGGTCACCGACCCCGCCTTCGACGCGGGGACGTTGGCGGCGTCGCCGATCACGAAGACGTTCGGCGCCGCTTTGGCCTGCAACGTGTGCTCGTCGGTGGGAACGAAGTTGAGGTCGTCACCGAGTCCCGGCGAGCGCCCCACATAGGGGGCACCGCCGTGCAGCGGCACCACGACGGCGAGGTCGAAGGGCACCTCACGTTCGTCGTAGGACACGAGACGGCCTCCGGCGCCGTCCACCTCCCCGGTGTTGAACTCCGTCACCAACTCGATGCCGCGGTCGGCCAGCATCCCGCCGAGGTGCTCGGAGGCCACCGGTTTGGTGAAGGCACCGTCGAGTGGCGTCACGTAGGTGAGCTGCACCCGGTCACGGATGCCACGGTCGTGGAAGTACCAGTCGGCCAGGAAGCAGAACTCAAGCGGCGCCACCGGACACTTGATCGGCATGTCGACCACGTTCACGACCACCCGCCCCCCGTCGAAGGTGGCCAGCGCCCCCGCCAACGCCGCTGCGCCCTCGGGCGAGTAAAAGGTGAACACCTTCTCCATCCATCCCGGCCCGGTGAGCCCCTCGGTCTCTTCCGGGACGAGGGTGGCGCCGCTCGCCACGACCAGGACGTCGTAGCCCAGCGTCGCCCCGTCCATCAGATGGACCTCCTGGGCGGCGAGGTCCACCCGGTCGATGGGCTGCTGCCGGAAGGCGATGCCGCGGTGCAGCTGCCGCTGTCGGGGCCGGACGATGTCCTCGACATGAGTGAGGCCGAACGGAACGAACAGCAGCCCGGGCTGGTACACGTGGCGGTCGTCCTGGTCCACCACCGTGATCGACAGCTCGTCGCTGCTGAACTGGCGGCGAAGGCGATTGGCGGCCAACGTCCCGCCGGTGCCGCCACCCAAGATCACCACTCGATGCGTCATAGCTCCAGGAGACTCCTCGGGTACCCCCCGGGGTAGGGCCGAACGTCCCGACAACGGCCCGCCGTCCGCCCAAGCGTCGCCGGGTACCGGTCAGCCGCCCGGCTCGATGACCATCTCCGGGTCAGCAACCAGCGCCGCGAGAAGACCCAGCGCTTCGATGACGGGCATCGTCGGCGTCAGCCCGACGCGGCCCGCGTTTGTGCCGTTCGCAGTCGCGTGAACTCCCGGTAGGCGTCCCAGGCTCCGGGGCCCGTACACCGACGCGGTACCACCGTCCATGAGGAGCGCGACACCGAGCGCCTCGGCGACCTCCTCCGGGTTCGCGCCCCGTCGTGCCGCGGCCTTGGCGTGGTCGGCGATGCAGCCGTCGCACTGCTTGACCACGGCGATGCTGAGGGCCATCAGGTCCTTGACCTTGGCCGAAAGGGCACCGTCGGCCACTGCGCTCCGGTGGAGGTCACCGAACCCCGCCCACACGTTCGGCGACATGTCGCGCAAAGACTCGGTCGGTTCGAGCAGCTCGGCGATGACGTCGCTGTAGTGGTCCATGGCACTCCTTTCGCTTCCACGCGAGACCACGAGACCTCGCCCGTTACCCCAGGGGTAGGGCCGAACGGCCTCTGGGTCGCCCGGTCGCAGGCCGCGTAAGCAGGAGGTCGGCACTTGGACCCCGCCATCGCGTGCTCGATCGGCCATCCAAGGGTTCGACGTGGCCGGTCCGGACAAGACGACTCCGGCGGAAGATGGCGCGGTCTGCGTGGCACTCGTGTGTCCGAGCCGTTCGATCAGTCAAAGCATGCGGCGACGAACCGGTCGAAGCCGGCGGTGTCGGCAGTGATCCGGAGGTGTCCACCGGCGTCGCGGTGCACATCGAGGGATGGGCAGAAGAATCCGCCGGCGGGCGTGAAGAAGTGGGGTGAGCCCACTACGCCGCGGGCGAGGCCTTCCGCGTGATCCTCGAGGACGCGCCGGCTGTCGGTCAGGTCGACCGACACGTCGTGGTGGCGGGCCAGGCGAGCGAGGACCGTGCTGTCGGCGATGTCGCCGCCTTGTTCGAAGAGCAGGTCCCGGAGCGCCAGACTCACCTGCTCGCCGGTTGAGAGGCTCTCGTCGTAGGCGGCCGCGGCGAGGGTGAGGGCGGGAAGTGAGCTCACCGGAAAGGCTGCTTCGGTGAAGCCTTGAAACAGTGCTGGCGCGACCTGCCGGCGAATGTCGTCGATCTCCTCGGCGATGAACTGCGGGTCGAGTGGTTGGCCGTTGACGATCTCGAGGGGCCAGGCCCGCACTCGCAAGGTCATGTCTTCGCGGCCGAGCTCTGCTCGCTGAGCCGCGAACCGGCGAAGGCCGACATGGGTGAAAGGGCAGGCAACGTCGGCGAACACCTCGATCACGGTCATGCCCATGCCACCTCACTCCCTCTGCGGACCCACGGTCCCATCGCCGATACGGCCCAGCGACCACCCACCGGTGACGGCGGCACTGTCTGCTTGGACTCGGCCGAAGTGTCGCCCGGCGACGGCGTGGTCGGCTCGCACGAGGGTGAGCGCCTTGGCTCCTCGTCGGATGTCGACCGTCCTGTAGCAATCCATGATCCTGGCGCCGCCTCAGCCGCTCACCGCGCGTAGGGCGGCGGTGAGCTTGGTGGCCGCCGCGTCGGCGAGCTCGGCGAACGCCGGATCGGGCATCAGCTCGCGGGTCGACGACGCTGATGCGGGTGCCTCCGTCCGTGCCGGGTTCGAGCACGACGTTGCACGGCAGGACCAGCGCACTCGACGGGTCGAGCTCGAGGGCTTGGTGAGCGAAGGTCGGGTTGCACGCACCGAGGATCTTCAACGCCGGGCGCTCGACGCCGAGCTTGGCCTTGAGGGTGGCGGCGACGTCGATCTCAGTGAGGACACCGAAGCCCTGGTCAGCAAGGGCTGCACGGATGGCGACTTCGGCCTGGTCGAGTGGAACGGGAACGGTGGCTTCGATGGCATGCATGAGATCCGTCCTTCATGGTCGCCGGGAGAGGCGGGTCGGTCAGGCCAGGCGCATGAACATCTTCTCGACCTCGTCGAGGGGGTAGCCGTCGGCTTCGGCCTCTTCGGGGTGGGCGAGGCAGTAGGTGAGCCCGGCGCTGACCAGCCGGAAGCCGGCCTGTTCGAGGGCGCGGTTCGCGGCAGAGATCTGAGTGACGACGTCACGGCACTCGCGACCTTCATCGAGCATCCGCTCGATGCCCTGTACCTGACCGGCGACACGACGCAGCCGCTTGCGCAGATCGCTCAGCACCTCTTCGGCTAGTTCCACATCGACTCCTTGACTCTCGATCAGCGGCGTTCCGGCCATGTCAACGGATACCCCTGGGGGGTTGTTCCGAGACCGGAATAGTATACCCCCATAGGTATGTTCAGCCGAGTGTCCCTGCCCGACTCGAAAGGTCGACCGTGAGCATGCTGTTGAGGTTGTTGGGAGGCTCGGCGATCGCGAGCGTCGGTCCCGGCGACGCCCAAGAGCTGGTGCGCGTCGGGGCCGTGCTCGTCGACGCGCGAGAGCGAGGCGAGTGGGACACCGGTCATGCCCCGAACGCCAAGCATCATTCCCTCTCCGGGCCGGCCCACGTCGACGGACCACCTCTCGAAGGATCGAACACTGGTCGTGTCCGGTGGGTCCGAGAAACGTTCGGCGGGCGCGACCGAGGCGCTGACCAACGCCGGCTCGGTGCCGTGAACCTCACCGGCGGGCTAACGGGCTCGCAGGCCGCCTGTCCGCGGTCGGCGGCGTGACCCAAGTCGGTGGCGAGGGACGTCTTGCCGAACCCGACGGGCCCCATGACCACGGCGTTGGGGCCGGACTCGATGGACAACTCGTTCCACGCTGGTGGTCGTAGGGGATGCGGGCGGTTTCATCCCAGCGGTCGAGGATCATGGTCGGGTCGAGCCGGCGCATCTGAGCGGCAGTCAGCAGAGCTGGTTTCGCGGCGCGTGACCTCGTCGGCCACGACGTTCGCACGTCGACACGTTGCATGTTTCGTGCTCGCAAGCGTTGGCGGGCTTGTCGCTCGCTCAGCTCTGCCAGGCGCCACGGGTGACAGCCACGGCACCCGTGATTGGGGCTACCAGCTTGTCCCTGCGAGGAGCAACGATGTACACCACGGTTCGCGAAGGGGTTGACGAGCCGTTCGAAATCCATCTGGAGGGGTTGTCATGTTGAGGAAGCCACTGGGTCTACTCGGGATCTTCTTGATTGTTGTCGGAATCGGTTATTTCGTGGGCGCCGGTGTCGCCTACAGCAAGGTCCAGGACGGCTACGAGTCGCTCCAGTCGTTCAGCGAGGCCCAGAACGTCGAACTCAGCTACAACGACGACGGCGACCTCGTCGATCGGGACACCGTCGAAGGTGCCCAGGCGATCAGGTCGCTGCTCGAGGACGACTGGGGTTTCCCCATCGTCGGGGCCGATCTCGACCCCAACGATCCGCTCGTCAACAGCGCCACTGAGTACATGTACCAGATGGCGACGATCGCCTACCACACCCTGCACGGCACCCAGACCGTGGTGCTGACCGCCGATGACCTCACCGGTGAGGACGGCACGATCGCCACCGAGTACCAGTGCAACGGCGAGACGATCGCGGTTCCCGATCCCTTCCCCGACGAGGGTGTCACCTGCGAGTTCGAGGTCGACGGCCGTTACTGGACCGGCTTCGACCGCACCGACCCGGTGCAGGCCAAGGCTCGTGACCTGGCCTGGAGCGGCACCGCTCATGCCCTCGTCGCCGAGTTGGGTGTCGGAGCGGCGACGCACAGCACCCTGCAGCTTGGCCTCGGTGTCGCCGCGCTGCTCGCCGGCCTCGGCGTGGTCTGCACCGTCATGGGCGCCGCCTTCCTCTGGCACACTCGGTCCAGTGGCAAGGTCAGCTCCCCGGACACCCTCCCGGAGCCGCCGCTCAACGACACACCCGCCAAGACGGCCACGACCGCCTGACGGCGACAGATCGACTCGATCCCGATCGATCTCGACAAACCCAGCGGCCGATCGGCCGGAGCACGTGCGGTTCGGTCTCGGATGGGACCGGCCCCGCTCGGCGCGCCGATGACACGTCAGCGGAGTGTTCTGGGTTCCTCGCGTCGCGGTCGGCCGCCCGCCGGCGTGTGGGCGTCGATCAGCACCCGTGCGGTATAGGCGACGGTGCTGGCGGGGCTGGACCGCCGGTACATGCGGGCCGCCGCGAAGGCGCCGTCCATCACCAGCAGCAGCCCGTCCGCTAGCGCGCCCGGGTTGATCGCGCCTGCCTCGGCGGCCAAGGCGCGCAGACCAGCCCGCACGGCCTGCTTGTGGGCGAGGGCGACGGTGTGGCCGGGGTGGTCGTGCTGGGGAAACTCGGCGGCGGTGACCTGAAAGGCACAGCCCAGGCAGGCCTGACCGGTGGCGAGCCTCTGCACCGCGTCGAACAAGGCGACCAGTTGGTCGCGCGCCGGGGCGGCGGGGTCAATCGATGAGTAGAACCACGCCCAGAACCGCTCGTTGGCGGCCGTGAGGTAGGCGACGATGAGGTCGTCCTTGGAGCCAAAGTGCCGGTACAGGGTGGTCTTGGCCACCCCAGCCCGCTCGATGACCAGGTCGACCCCGACGGCGTGGAAACCATGCTCGTAGAACAGGCCGGCGGCCGTGTCCAAGATCCGCTGGCGCGCCGACACAAGGTCTGTCGGTGGCTTCGCGTTCACGTCGGTGGGTCGAGGTCGGTAAGGCGAGGGATGATGTCGTCGCCGACGCGCTCCACGAAGGCGACCGGGTCGCCGGTGGGCATGAGATCGACGATGTGTGACCCCGAGGCGGGCGTAGCCGGCCATCTCGGTGACGAACGCGTCGACATCGGCGAACGGGTCGCGCACGAACAGGATGGTCCGCTCGACCGTGGCAGGGTCGCGGCCCTCGCGGTCGCAATGGCTCGCCAGCACGTCGAGCTTGTGGGCGACCTCCTCGGGGTTGGCAGCGAACAGGTTGCACGCATCCGCGTAGCGGGCGACCAGACGCAGCGTCTTCCGCTCTCCGCTGCCGCCGATCAGGATCGGCGGGTGGGGCCGGGTGATCGGGCGGGGTTCACAGATGGTCTCGGCCAACTCGTAGTGGCGCCCGTCGAACGCGCCGTCGTCGTCGCTCCACATCTGCCGGCAGATCTGCAGGGTCTCCTCCAACCGTTCGAACCGCTCGGCCACCGGCGGGTACGGCACCCCTAGACCCTTGTGCTCGCGCTCGTACCAGGCGGCGCCGATGCCGAGCTGGGCCCGGCCGCCGGACAGCACGTCGAGGGTGGCCACGATCTTGGCCACCAGACCAGGATGCCGGTAGGTGACCCCGGTGACCAGCAGGCCCAGTCGCATCGTCTGGGTCTGGCCGGCGAGGAACCCGAGAGAGGTGTAGCCCTCCAGCATGGGGTCGGTGGCCGGTGCCATTTGGTCCATCTGGAACCAGTGGTCCATCAACGTGAACCCCGCCACCCCCACCTCCTCGGCCACCCGCGCTGTAGCTGCCAGTGTCGGGGCGATCGACTCGGGTGCTCCGGGGAAGTCGAAACGAACGTTGTGGATGCCGACGCGCACGGTCGTGCTCCTTCAACTGACGGGGGTCCAGGGGCCGATGCCCGAGACGCGCTCGGCGGAGATTCGGATCACGTGCCCGGACGGAGGGTTGTCAAACGGTGGGAACTTCACTCCCGGGCCGAGGTACACCTCGGCGAGCTGCTGGAGCAGCTCGGGGCCGCCGCCCGCCACCAGCCGAGCGGTGCCGTACACGACGAGGTAGTGGTCGAGGCCGATCTCGTTGCGGCCCTCGGCCTCGATCGACACTGCGACGCGCGGGTCGCGCTCGATGTTGCGAAGCTTGCGGCCGTGTCCGAGGTGGGCGCTTACGATCTCGTCGCCGTCGACGCCGACCCACACGATGCTCACCTGCGGCGAACCGTCCGGATCCACGGTGACCAGATGCGCGAGGCGACCAGCCCGTAACACTGTCTTGGCCGCGTCGCTCAAAACACTCACGGGATGGTTCCCCCCTTCGGGCTCGCTGTCGGATTCAGCGCGACGATCACGCATGCCGCAGGTCGCAGTACCGCCCCGCGGCGAGATCAGACGACGGCACCGCGGTGCCGAGGTACCGGCTCGTGAGCTGACACTGCTCGGCACCTTATCGCATAAGTACGGACAGGTCTGTAGTGTGGCTCCCGGGAGGATTCGAACCTCCGCTGACTCGGTTTAGGAAGCCGTGCGTGGCGCCGAGCGCTCGAGTCCCTCGAGTGAGCGCTGCAGACCGGCAACGAATACCTCGAGGTCTGGGCAGAGCTCGCGGTCGGCGACGACGGTGACGTTGAACTGGCCGGCGTAGGAGAGCGCGCCGACCCCGATGGAGATGTTCGCCGTGATCGGCACGATCGGGAAGATCTCGAGGAGCGACGCCCCAGCGAAGTACAGCGGGATCGGCGGACCGGGAACGTTCGCGACGTAGGCGTTCATGAACCGCTGGCGGGGCATGAGCCGCAAGAACGCGCGCTGCAGGAACACGGTCCGGAACATGCTGCCGGCGGGGGGTCGGCTCTTCTTCTTCCGCTCAGATGTCTCGGCCGCGATCAGCTCGAGACGGCGGACGTCGTCACGCTCGCCGATTGGAAGCGGCACCAGCATCCCGGCGTCCACGTTCCCCCGCGCCCCTCCTGGTTGTTCCTCGTGCAGCGAGACGGGCACGAAGGCGCGCAGGATGACGCCATCGGTTGGCTCACCGCGCCTGCTGAACAGGTCGGCGAATCCGGCAGCGACAGCTGTCAGCAGCACATCGTTCACCGTCGCGCGGCGCGCGTGGGCCACCCTCTTTGCTCCATCGAGGGAACCGCGAACAACAACGAGCCTGCGGTCCGATCCGATCCTGCGGTTCACGCTGGTCCGCGGGGCTCGTCCGTCCGCGAAGAGCTCCTGCACCGCCGGCCATGAGCGCCGGATGCGCCGGGCCGTGGCCACGGGCTTCACCAGCGTGGTCAGCATACGGTCGAGTTCGCCGAGCCTCCGACGCAGATTGTCCTCGAACAGCTCCCGCGTGCTGGGCACGGGGGCCGGTGTCCAGGGCGGCGCGCTGATCTCCGGTGGGTCGGGGACGGGGTCGAAGAACGCGGCGAGAGTGGCCACCCCGGCAACGCCGTCGGCGATGGCGTGATGCATCTTGATGAACAACCCGACCCGGTCATCAGAAAGGCCGGTCAGGAACCACATCTCCCACAAGGGCCGGCCCCGATGCAGTGGCCGGCGCCGGAGCCGCTCGCACGCGAGGAGGAGTTGCAGCTCGTCGCCCGGGGACGCCACCGGGTGGGCGCCGACGTGGTCGGCTATATCGAAGGACTGGGCATCCCCCCACACCGGCCACCCCAGACCGCGTCCGGGCCAGTACAGGGCCTGACGGAACCGTGGGACCAGGTGCAGCCTGTGACCCACGGTTTCGCGGATCGCCTCGATCCGAAACGCACCGTCGGTATCGACCATCGACCTACCCTCAAGGACGGCGAGCGCCCCTATCACCTGAGGCCAGCCCTCCATCTCCGGCCAGATCAACATCAGATCCGCTGCAGTCACCCGATCGAGTGAGCGCCCGCCGCGTTCGGCGGTCGCTGGACCGGCTCCTTGCTGGCTTCCGTTCGTTGTCGTCTCCTCCGTACCAACCCGGCTCCAAACGATTGTGACTCCGGCGGCGGCATCGCGCTACCGGACCCACGACGTATGCGCCCTTCGACTTCCTCGACCAACTCGAGCGCGTGGAAGATGAACGCCATCACCGCGCCTCCAGACCCGCTGCCAGGACACGGCGAGCGCAGCCACAACGGTGCCGGCGCTGGTGGACCCGTGGTGGTCCCATGATGGGTGGTGCCGATGTCCAGTCAGTGGGTGATGGTTCGAGCTCGCCGGCGGCGCGCCGGCCCCGACTGATGTGGAGGTGGCGCGCGAGTTGACGGATGGGGCGCCGGGTGCCCGCGTGTCGCGATGGGACCGGGACGGGGGAGGTCATCGGTCCGCAACGTGAGTTGAGATCGCCTGGAGCTGACGCGCGCCGTCACAGCGTGGGTGCGGAGGTGACGCGGAGTTTGCGGTGGATCGAGTACACGTGGGTCCGCACGGTGTTCAGGGAGAGGTAGAGCTCGCGTCCGATCTCGCGAACGGTCAGGTCGCTGGCGAGGAGGCGAAGGATCCGCTGCTCGGCGTCGGTGAGCGCCTCCGGTCGCTGCCGGCGGCGCCCCGTGGGACGCGGCGTGCCGAGCGCTCTTGGTGCCAGGCCGCCAGGTTGCCGGCGTCTCGATGCCCGGCGCGACGTCGAGACCGCCCGGCAACACGCGATGTTGAGCCGCGGCCTGCGCCCCCACCTCGCCCGCGCCCTGGCTGGCACCAACGACGCGCACCCACCCTTCGTCGTCTGACCAGCGACGAGGAGTAGCCCATACTCCTGCTCGCAACTCCGGGCATCAGCAGTCGGACGCTGCCGCGGAACTCGCGGTCACGGTTCCCCAAACCGTGTATCTCGACCTCCTCCTGCCCACCGAGTCCTCGTGAGCGTTGCTTGACCTCGTTGCCTTCTGGCCGTCGTCGCCGTGACCAACCGTTTGCCATCCAAAGGATGGCAACTCGACGGGCGCAACGAGCCGGGCCGTCTCCGACAACCCCGTCTACCAGGACTTTTCGCGCCCCCGGAAGGATTCGAACCTTCGCACACGGTTTAGGAAACCACTCAAGGGTGTCGCCCAGTCCCGTCCCGTCGTGTTTGGCCTGCTCAGGACCGGTCCCCGTCTCGTTGAGTCACATTCGGCACCACCGAGTCCCGTTCCCTGGATGGGCAATTGGATGGGCAACTCCGAGACGGCCGCACGTTCGCGCGCGAGGCCTCCGCGACGGTCCGGAGTGTTGCTCGAAGCTCGGTCTACCGGCACTCCGATCGCTCTCGGGGCGAGCTGCCACGCCCTCGGCCGTGGGCAGCGAGCTTCCCGACGCGGGGAAGGCGAGGCTCGACAGGTGGCGACACTGGCGGGCACTTCGCCGTGTGACCGCGGAGTTCCTGTTGATCGGCGGACTGGCCAGACTCCCGCGTCACGGTGTTCTTGCCGCGGACGCGTGCCAGCCCGGATGCGAGTCATTCTGCGGCCTGTCAGTATCGATGTGGTGCGACCGTCGGTTCTCATCGTGGACGACCATCGCCGCTTTCGCGCGTCGGCGCGCGCGTTGTTGGAGTCCGAAGGCTTCGAGGTCGTGGGCGAAGCCTCTGACGGCGAAAGCGCTCTCCGGGAGGCCGCGATGCTTCGGCCAGGTCTCGTCCTGCTCGACATCCAGCTGCCGGGCCGAGATGGGTTCTCGATCGCCGAGCAGCTGGCATCGGACCCGTCCTCCCCAGCGGTGATCCTCATCTCGAGCCGGGACGTCGAGGCCTACGGCGACCGCGTCGAAGTGGCGCCTGTTCTCGGGTTCGTCGCCAAGAACGAGCTGTCCGGAGAGGCGATCGAGCGCCTTCTCGCATGAGTTGGCAGCTATGAGGCGGGCCTGGATCCTGTTGTGGCCGGCCGGGATCGGCGTCGGGCTGATCGCCGAGTGGATGTACTTCGACTTTCAGGATCCTGAGCAGTGGGTCCCCGATCTTGTCGCCGGTTGGTCGTTGATCGCCGCCGGTCTCGTCGCCTGGCGCGGTCGACCGGAGAGCCGTGTCGGGTTGCTCCTCGTGGCGTCGGGGTTCACCTGGTTCGTCGGCAACTTCAGCGGTGTCGGCACGGAGTGGGTGGCGTGGATCGCGGCCCACGGTGTCTACGTGCACCGAGGGCCGCTCCTGCACTCCGTAGTCACGTTCCCGACGGGTCGTGCGGTGATGCGGTCGGAACGTGCGGCGGTGGGCGTCGCCTACGGTGCCGCGTTGCTGACCCCTGTGTGGCGCAACGAATGGGTCACGATTGGGCTCGCCGTGTTGCTTGTCGTCGTCGCCGTTCGACGCTTGACGACGGCGGTCGCTCGTGAACGCCGCGCCCGCCGGACAGCGATGTGGGTGGCACTCACACTCGGCGTCGTGCTGGGCGGCGGCGCGGTCGCCCGCTTGGCGTTCCCAGGTGACGCGGCCGAGGACGCCTCGCTGCTCGCGTATCAACTGGCCTTGTGCGTAACAGCCGTCGCACTCGCCTATGGCCTGCTGTCACGACCATGGGAACAGATCGCCGTCACGGATCTCGTGGTCGAGTTGGGCGAGGCGAGGTCCGACGCAGTCCGTGACTCGCTCGCCGCCGCGCTCGGTGACCCGACGCTCGAAGTCGGCTACTGGTCCCCCGAGGTCGAGGGGTTTGTCGACGCCTCCGGCCGGCAACTCGTGCTGCCGGGGACCGGCGAGGAACGGATCTCGACCGTCATCGAAGGAGCCGGTGAGCCGATCGCCGTGCTCGTCCACGATCCATCGTTGCTCGACGACCCTGCGCTGCTGGAATCGATCAGCGCCGCGACGCGGCTGGCGTCGATCAACGCTCGTCTGCAGGCCGAGGTGCAAGCCCAGATCGCCGAGCTCCAAGAGTCACGGCGCCGGATCGTCACGGCCGGCGACGAGGAGCATCGACGGTTGGAGGCGCGGCTGCGCGCCGGTGCCGAACAACGTCTCGAGTGCCTCGCATCACGGCTGTGCGCGGTGCCAGCGGAGGGCCGGGACCGGGCCGACGGAAGAGGCATTGGGAACGATCGATGCTCAACTGGTCGCCACCCTCGACGAGTTGCGGACGCTTGCGGCCGGACTGCATCCCCGCCTGCTCACCGAGGCCGGGCTCGCCGGTGCCCTGGAGGCCCTCCAAGGCCCGCTGCCCGATACCCGTGCAGCTGGTCACGAGTGAGGACCGGCTGCCCGTCGACATCGAGGTGGCGGTCTACTTCGTGTGTTCGGAGGCCCTCGCCAACATGTCGAAACACTCCTCCGCGACGCAGGCGTCGATCTCCGTGCGCGTCGGCGACGGTCGGGCGGTCGTCGAGGTGCGCGACGACGGCGTCGGTGGCGCCGATCCGAATGCCGGGACTGGTCTGCGCAACCTCATTGATCGAGTCGAGGCGCTCGGAGGAACGCTCGTCGTCGCCGACCAGAGCGGGACGCGCCTCGTCGCCGAGCTCCCGCTCGGCGACGAGGTGGGCTGACTTCGATTCGCCGCTGGTTGTTCAGTCGATCTTCTCCCAGGGCTTCGTCGACCAGACGAACACGTCGCCGTGGTTCATCGGGGCGGCGGGCTGCAGGTGCAGGGTGCCGTCAGCGTCCTTCGTGAACGTGAACTCGAGCACAGCGCCGTTCCTGGGCCAATCGAAGACGATCCTGTCGCCGTCGACCACGAAGGTGCAGTCATCGGTGTCGCACTCGTCCGGCCACGTCCAGATCCCGTCGTCGAGGGTGACGGTGCCGACCCACGGGAAAAGAGCCATGCCTTCCGGGGTCTTGTCGCTGGGTGCGCCGTGTGCGAGCACATCTTCCTTGGTGATCGTCCACCGGTAGGTACCGTTGAGCGCGGCGGTGGCCGCCGCGACCGACGCGTCGCTGGGCGGCGCGGACCCGGTCGCCCCCGTGTCGCCTGTGTTGGCTGAGCCGGTGCATCCCGCAGGCAGGCTGAGCGCCGGTCCGGGATCGGTCGCCTGCTTGAGCTCCCCGATCTGCTCGATGAACTGCTTCGTCTGCGGGTCCTGTTCGAGGGTGACGAACACTGGCGCGAACGCCTGCTGAAAGGCGTGCAGGTTGGCGTCGGACGCATCGGCGAACCGGGCCCCGGCCGCGCACAGGTCAGCCACCAGATCGGCGTCACCGTCGACGAGGTCGGTCGACCGTTCGGCCGCGTCGGCGCCGGCCTGCATCAGCCATCCACGCTGGTCGTCGCTGAGACCGTCGAGCGCATCGGGGTTGGCGATCAGTGCCACGGGCTTGGCCCAGAGGTTGAGGTTGGCCGCTACGTAGGGCGCGAGGTGGGTGATATCGAGGTTTCTGTAGCCGTTCAGGCTCGCCTCGAACCCGTCGATCTCGCCCGCCGTCAGGCCGGCCGCCCGGTGCGGCCCGATCGCCTCGGACTGGCTGGCGCCGAGGGCGTGGATGGCGTCGGCATACGTCGTCGAGCGGTACGCCTGGAACGTGATCCCGTCGAAGTCGCCGGGTGAGAGCAGCGGTCGTTCGACGGCGATGGGCTTGCGCAGACCGTCAGCGAGCACGGCGATGCCGCTGACCCCGGCGTGGTCGAGGCCTGCGAGCATGTCCCCGGGGATCTCGCTCACGATCACCGCTTTCTGCAGCGGGTAACTGTCGATCAGCATGGGCGCCGACAGGGCCCGGAAGCTGGTGACACCGAGGGTGTCCAGCACCGGTGTGCCGACGCCCGCGAGGTCGGCGTCTCCGGCGGCGACGGCTCGAACGACCTGCTGTTCGGCGTCGTCGGCGAAGTTGCCCCACTCGTGGTGGGCTTCGACGCGCAGCGAGCCGCCGGACAGCTCCTCGACGCGGTCGACGAAATACTGGATGGCGGGGCTGAACCGGAAGCTGTCGGCGGTGTTGGCCATCGTCAGCACCACCGGATCGGCGGATCCGCCCGCCTTGTCGTCACCACCGGATGAAGCGGGACTGTTGTCACCGCACGCTGCGAGCGCTAGCGCAGCGAAGGCTGCGAACAGGCCCAACCGGGTTCGGATGATTCGTTGTTTGCACATGTTCCCACTCCTGTGTCGAGGCTTGGATTCGAACGTAGGAGCGCGGCCGATCGTCGCACATCGGAGCTGGTTCTGTGGATGCTGCGGCTAGCACGGAGTCGCCGGTGTACCAAGAGCGCGACAATCCGATGGTGACATCGTCACTCAGGTTTCGGGCGAACCTGGGTCTGGGGGTCGTTGGGTCCGTCGGGCTGGCGTACGTGGTCGCTGCGCTGGTGACCGCGCGGGTCCGGGGCCACGACGACGTACGCCGGTCGTTCAGCCGTTGCGGCAGGGTGCTTCATCACGGCCGGGCTGGCGTTGATCGCGGCCGGGCTGACCGTCGTCCGCAGCCGTCCGCACACCGGCGCATTGTCGGTCCTTGCCGGCGTGCTCTGGTTCGCGCCCATCTGGGAGGGGTGGGAGGGCGGCCCGGCGCTCATCCGCACGGTCGGCATGCTCGCCGCCAGCTTCGTGTTCCCCGTCCTCATCCACCTCGTGCTCGCCGCCAACGGCCCGCCGATGACCCGCGCGGCCGGGGCACTGATCAGGATGACCTACCTCGGTATCGGGCTGTGCGCGGTCGTCGTCGTGCTCATCCGCGATCCGTACCTCGACCCGGACTGTTGGGCGAACTGCACCACCAACGTCTTCGACGTGACCTCGCGGCCCGACCTCGCTCGACAGGTAGGTCAGGTGCAACTGGGGATCACCGCCGTCAGCGCCGTCGCCCTCGCGGTCATGTGCGCTCGGCGGCTGGCGAGGGCGTTCGGCAACGGTGCCCGGCAAAGCTGGGAGGTGCTTCCCGGCGCCATCCTCCTCGGCGCGGCCACCGTGGCCTACTGCATCCTCCGGTGGCGATACCCGTTGGAGGATCCGAGTCGGGTGCACGACACCACGGTCTTCATCATTCGGTCCATCGCCGTGGTGCTCGTCGCCTTTGGGCTCGCCGCCATGTTGCTCGAAGCGAGACGTCGGCGGCGGTCCGTCGGGCGGATTGTCGCCACGCTGGATCAGGCACCACCAGCCGGTGCCCTCGGTTCGGCGCTGGCGCGCGCCTTGGGTGACCCAGGCCTGCGCATCTACTACTGGCTCCCCGCCTCCGAGCAGTACGTCGACGCCCACGGCCGTCGTGTTCCCGATCCATCCAAGGATGCCGCGTTCACAACGACACCGCTCGTCCGTAACGGTCAGACGGTGGCCGTGATCGCCCACCATTCCGACCCCGCCAAGATCGAGCGCGGGTTAGGCCCGGCGGTTCGGCTCGCCCTCGACAACGAACGCCTCCAGGCCGACATGCTCGCCCGTAAGCACGAGCTTGCCGACTCGCGGGCGCGGATCGTCGAGGCAGCCGACGTCCGTCGGCGGAGCCTCGAACGTGACCTCCACGACGGCGCCCAGCAGAGCCTCCTCAGCCTCTCCTACGACCTGCGTCTCGCCCGGTCGACTGCGGCGGCGAGCGGCGACCACGCGCTCACCGCCTCGCTCGACTCGGCGATCGACGACGTCAGCGCGGCGTTCGGTGAGCTACGTGACCTCGCACACGGGATCTTCCCCGCCGCACTCAGCGCCGCCGGGCTCGGCGCCGGTGTCGCCTCGCTCGCCACCTCCGCCGCCCTGCCCGTCGACGTCGACTCCGCTCTCGACGAACGCTTGCCATTTTCCGTCGAGACCGCCGGCTACGCCGTCGTGGCCAGCGGACTCGATGCGGCCGTCGACTGTTCAGCCCACCGCGCATCGGTGTCCCTGTCCCGACGTAACGACACCCTCGTTGTAGACCTCACCCACGACGGCTCGGACAGCACACCCGACCTCGTCCACGTCACCGACCGAGTGGGGGCCGTTGGCGGCCGATTGGACATCGCACCGAACCGGATCACCGCTGAGATCCCATGCGCGTCGTAGTCGCCGACGACGTCATGCTCACCCGCGCAGGGATCACCCGCCTGCTCGTCGAAGCCGGAGTCGACGTCGTCGGCGAAGCGGCCGATGCTGAGAACCTGCTCCGCGAAGTCGCAGCTAAGCGACCCGACATCGCCTTGGTCGACATCCGGATGCCGCCGACCCACACTGACGAAGGCCTCGCAGCCGCCACGGCGATCCGCACCCAGCACCCCGATGTCGGCGTGCTCATCCTGTCGCAGTACGTCGAACCGGTCTTCGCCATGCGGCTCATCGAGGATCATCCCGAGCGCAGCGGATACCTGCTCAAGGAACGGGTCTTCGACATCGCCATCCTCATCGACGCCCTCCGCCGCATCGCCGAAGGAGACACCGTCATCGACCCGACGATCGTGTCACGACTCGTCGGCAACCAGCATCGTCGCGGCGCGCTCGCCGCCCTCACCGCACGCGAACAGGAGGTGCTGGCGATGATCGCCGAAGGCCTCAGCAACCGGGCAATCGCCGACCGGCTCTACCTCAGCGAACGAACCGTCGAGGCGCACGTCACCCAGATCTTCCTCAAGCTGAAACTGCCCGACTCGCCGGACCGCCATCGCCGCGTCCTCGCCGTCGTCGCCTTCCTACGCTCGTGACCGGCGACATCGCCGCCACAAGCCCGCGTCACCACGTTCCGCTCCCATGAGAACTGCCCTCGACGTCAGATCCTGTAGAGCCGGGAGCTTGCGCTCCGCTGTCCCGCATACAGGCGCGTGAAGCGGCCCCGGGGCCGATGGGGATCGCACTCGGCAGCACACAACTACCTGCTCTGCGCTCCCCCAGGCTCAGGGGCTGCGCAAGCCAAGCCGCCGCCATCCTCTTGCACAGGCGTGCGGAGCGACTCCCAGAGTGGCCGAGGGCCGGATACCGATCGACGGCTAGGGGTGCGCTCGACGGCGGTGCGGGTGTCCCCAGAGCACGCGCCCCTGAACGCGCGCGGCGCGCAGCGAACGGATGCGTGGCGAAAGTGCCGATCGAGGATGATCAGCTCTGCACGAGGTCACACCTCGCCGGAACCGTGCTCCTCATGGTGGCGGCGCGCGAATCGGTTCTCGACACCGTGCGCCACAACGTCGGCGTGCCGCATTTGGTCGCACCGAGCAGCACTAGGTCTCGTCGTCTTCACCTCATCGCCTCCGTGACCGACCGCCTGCCCCATCCAAAGGATGGGCAACTCGGGAGGCAGCACGGGCCGAGCCGCCTCGGGCACCAGCGTCTACCAGGTCTTTGTGGCGCCCCCGGAAGGATTCGAACCTTCGCACACGGTTTAGGAATCGGTTCGGACGGGTCGCGTCGTGGCTCGTTGCGTCGTGTTTGGCCTCCTCAGCTCCAGTTCTCGTCCTGTTGAGTCACCTCTGGCACCACCGACTCCCGTGGCTTGGATGGACAACTGGATGGACAACTCCGGCCAGAACGGCGCGCCGGAGAGAGACGAGCGCCGAGCGTGACGTGTCGCATCCCGACGGGTGCAATCTCGTTCACGAGCAGGACAGCGCCGACGAGGGCGCATCGAACTACACCGGGATCGCTCACTTCGCCGTGACGGCGCCCCCCTTCTTGGACGTACCGAGAAGGCCCGCGCCGTCCGCACTTCTCGGACGCTGCTGGCCGATCTTCGACGACGCGACGGGTGCTTCCACCTGGTCCGACGTTCCGGCGATCCCGGACGCGGTGGCCCGGGATTATCGGCGTCCATATCGGATACGGCGCCGACGTGGTTCGGTGCGCGCGCCGGACGGCGATGACAGCCGACGCGCGGCGGCTCCGGAGCTCCGATGCAGGCAGCCGCGTCACGGGCCGGGTTCCTCGTTCCTGGTTCGGTGCGCCCTCCATCGCCGGCAACTGTCCGCCGCACGGTCAACCGCTGCCGGCGGTGGCCGTCGTCGGCAACCGACGAACACTGCGTGGGTTTGCGGTCACGTTCACGGCGTCCCGTAGCTGTCTGGGTTGGTTCCCGACGCCCAGATGGCGGTGCACGGAAGGCGGACCCGGCCATCGTTGCCTTGGAACGGCGCCCATGCGTCGGTGACGCGATCCCAGATGCCGTCTTGGATGGAGGCCGGCTGATTGGCGATCAGATCGGTGATCGGCGGAGCGACATCTTGCAGCCAGCGGGTGCACGCTTCCCGGTCGGGCAACTCGTACACGGCGACCGTCGTGCCGGTGGCCACATCGGTGAAACCGGCTTGCGCGACGAGGTTGCCGAGGGCTCCTGGTTCGCCAAGGGCGAAAGGCCCGGGGCCGCCGGCGGGGGCATCGATTCCCAGCGCCTCGAGCATGATCGGAACAGGAGTCGCGAACGCCACCTTGTCGGGTGTGGCCCAGACGGCAACGGCCAGGCGGCCACGGGCTCGGAGCGATCGCCGGAGTTGGCGCAGCGTTGCGAGCGGGTCGCTGGCGTACATGAGGGCGGCACGGCTGAGCACGACGTCGTAACTGCCGGGCGCGAGCTCGGCGGACTCGATGTCGCCTTCGACGAACCGCACATTCGACAGGCCGGCGGCCCGCGCCCGTTCTTCGGCGAGGGCGAGCATGTCGCCCGAGATGTCGAGGCAGGTGACGTGACCGTCACGCCCGGCGAGGGCGGCGGCACTGAGTCCCGGCTCGCCGTAGCCCGCTCCGACGTCGAGCACCACGTCGCCGGGCTGCAGCCCGACGCGCTCCAGTAGGGCGGAGGTGACGGCGCGACCAGCGGCCTCGGCCTCGTGCATCTCGAACCACTTCCGCCATCCCGCCGCCGCCGCCGTCCACTCCCGGCGGACGGTCTCCTTGTAGTCCCTGTCGTCGGAGGTTTGGGTCGCTGTCATCGTCGTCTCCCTTCTGCGCTCTCGCCCGACGACCGTAGGGACGGAGGCGGTCGACCACCATCGCTGAGATCAGGTACGCGGCCACCCACCTGGTCCGATGACTCGGCGGTGCCGGTCAATCCTGCCGTCGAGCCGCCCAGGTGGCGATCTCGGCGCGGCTGGCGGCGCCGAGGCGCTCGAGGATGTTGCGCACGTGCGTCTCGGCCGTGAAGCGGCTGATGCCGAGCCGGTGGGCGATCTGCTTGTTCGTGAAGCCGCGGGCGACGAGCGTGGCGACGTCCTGCTGTCGAGCCGTCAGGTCGCCGGCGCCGGCGTCCGTGGGCCTGGCTGCCGTCGTGTTCGATGGGACGAGGGCCTCGATTCGCTGGAGTGCCTCGGTGACAGCGGCACCGGCGTCGAGTTCCCGCCCGGCGCGTTCGGTGCCGGGCTCCATCCTCGTCGCTGAGGCCGGCATCGACGAGGGATCGGAGTTGAACTCGTTCCGCGTCGGAGACGAACGTGAGGGGTCGGTCGCCGATCGCAGCCGCGAGGCGCGCGGCGGCCGTGAGGTCGCCGCTGGCGGCGAGACCGGTGGCGAGTGAGTGCAGCACGCCCCACACCCGGGTGTCGCCGCGCAGGAGCCAGTCCCGGGCGGGCGCCCGCAGGAGCAGCAGCCCGTCGATCGCCGCGCCGGCACGGATGTGGGCGGCGCCAAGCAAGTGCGCGGCCTGGTTGACCATCAGGTAGCTATGGCATCGCTGCGCCGACTCCCAGTACGACTCGAGAGCCTCCCACCGTGACTCCTCGTCGTCGCCGTCTCGGGCGCTGGCGGTGAGCACGACCACGACCCGCGCCAGTGCGATCAGCAGCTTGTTGCCCAGCTTCCGCGCCACGGTCAATGCCTCGTCGGCCCGGCCGGCGTACGCCAGCACCCAGACCTGCCGATCGAGTTCGCCGCTACGCAGGGCGTCGTCCGTGCCGCGCTCGAAGGAACTCATCGTCCACGGCGAGCTGGCCACCGAACACCACGTGGTGCATCGCCGCGGCGACGACGAGGCCGTCGTCGCGGGAGCCGTGTTCGATGGCCGCCGCGCCGCGGCGCAGCCAGATGGCCGCGCCCTCGAGGTCGCCGCGGGAAATCGCGCCCCAGGCGACCATGGCACACACTGACGCGGTCGAGGGACCGACATGGGAGAGATCGAGCGAAGCCGCTCTCGGCGCCCAGTCATACACCGGGATGGTGTCGAAGTGCAGGTCGATGGGCCCGTACCCGGCGACGGCGAACTGCTGGGCCTGCTCGATCCGCCCGGTCTCGACCAGGTGGTCGAATGCCGCCTTCAGGTTCGGCAGCTCGCGAGACGCGATCGGCCACGTTCCCTGGTCGTCCCCGGCCCGCCACCGATCGCTGAGATCGACGATCCGCTCGAGGTACCACTTCGTGTGCGCAGCACGGGCGGCCTCGGTCGCGCCGCGCGCGGCGAGCTTCTCGGCGGCCAGCTGGCGGACCGGTTCGAGCAACCGAAAGCGACTCTCGTCGCCCTCGCCAACGGGATCGACCCACGATCGCCTCACCAGCCCGTCAATGAGATCGACGACTTCCTCCCCCTCGATCGGACCGCCGCCGACCGTGCTCACCGCGGCGAGCGGGAACGAGCCGGCGAAGATCGACAGTCGCGCCAGCAGGACCTGCTGCGTTTCGGGCAGCAAATCGTGGGACCAGTCGAGCGCCGCCCGTAACGTCCGATGACGTTCGACGCTCCCCCGCCTGCCCCCGGTCAGCAGCCGGAACATGTCGTCGAGACGATCGGCGAGGTCCACCGGACGCAGCGACCGCGCCCGTGCCGCGGCGAGCTCGATGGCCAGCGGGATCCCGTCGAGACGGCGGCAGATCCGCACGATCGCCGCGGTGTCTCGCGTCGGGTCGAGCACGGCGCCGGCCTCCTCGGCGCGCAGCCGGAACAAGGTCACGGCTGGCCCGTCATCGTCGAGGTTCAGTGACGACGTGCGCCGTGTTCGCTCACCGTCGATGTCGAGTGGTTGGCGAGACGTGGCAAGGATCTGTACACCAGGGCAGGACGAGACGATGAGGCGTGTGGTCGCTGCGATCGCGTCCAAGAGGTGCTCGCAGTTGTCGAGGATCAGCAGGGCGTGGCGGAAGCGGAGGCCTTCGACCAGCGAGTCCGCATCACGTTCGGCGCGGGGCTCGATACCGAACGTGCCGAGCAGCGAGCGCAGCATCGCCCCCGGGGAGGCGACGGTCTCGAGGGCGGAGAACCAGACGCCGTCGCGCCGGTCCGCCTGCAATCTGCGGCCGACCTCCAACGCCAAGCGTGTCTTGCCGATGCCGCCCACTCCGGTGAGTGTGACCACCCTCCCGACAGCGAGGTCGGCGATCACTGCCTCCACGTCGGCGTCCCGTCCGACCAGGACACCGGGTGCGGTCGGCAGGTTTCCGGCGCGCACGCTCCCCGTTCGAGGTGGGCGCCGGTCGCTGACGAACGCCGGGTCCTCCATTCGGTACAGCCGCATCGGCTCGACGACGTCGCGAAGCTCGTGGACTCCCAGGTCGACGAGCGTCGCCGCCGTACCGATCTCGTGACCCACGACCTCCCGGGTCGAGGAACTGAGGAGGATCTGCGCCCCGTTTGCCGCGTCCATCACCCGCGCCGCCCGGTTCACCGCCGGCCCGAAATAGTCGCCGTCGCGCTCGTGGCTCTCGCCCGTGTGCAGCCCCACCCGGACGCGCAGCTCCAGACCGCCGGGCCAGCTCAGCCGGGCGAGGGCCCGTTGCGCGTCGACAGCCGCGGCAACCGCCGAGTCCGCCCGCCCGAAGGCGGCGGCGAAACCGTCGCCACCGACCGCAAAGACCGCACCCCCGTTGCGTTCGATGACGGAGCGGAGGACCTCGTCGTGGGCGGCGAGGGCCGGCTGCATCTCCGCGGGATGTCGCTCCCAATGCGCCGTCGAACCCTCCACGTCGGTGAACATGAAGGTGACCGTTCCAGTCGGCCGCTCGCCCATCCTCGCAGTCTGCCGCGAACGCGATTGCGCCCCCTCACCGTCGCGGAGGGACGTGCTGGCAGACCTGCGGCGATGTCCCCGCCGCACGGTCGCTCGCCACTCACCCATGTCGACGGCGTCGTCGTTGGTGGCGGGTGGAGTCGATGACCGGCCCCCTCACCGTCGGCGGTGATGCGCACGCGATCGAGGGCCTTTCGATCGATGACTCGCGGCATTCGGGAGATCGCGCTCCCGGCGCCAAAGCCATCGCGTCCGGTGCGAAGCGTCCTGCAACGCGCGGCGGACGGGCCAACGACGCACCCAGGATGCCGGTCGGCCTCGCCTCGCGTGCAACGCGGCGGCCGCCGACAACCCGCCACCTCCAACGCGCTCGATCCCGAGCGCGTTCCCGTCTCCCAAGTGCCGGTCAACCCAAACGGCGCGTTCGTTACGCGATCTCCGCAAACGCGCGTCCGCAAACGCGCCGCCCACGGGCGCCGAGGGCATCCTCGAAGTGCCGTTCCTGGCACATGCCCACGACCCCGGCGACCGTCCGCTATCGCGCGTCCTCGAACGTGTGATGGGCGGGCTCGTGCCCGTTCTCCCCGTCGTACTCGGTCCCTGCGTCGCCGCGAAAGGGTCAACAACTCGTTGACCAACTGGCCGGAGGGTGCAGAGGTACGCCGAGCGACACGTGCGTCTCCGCCCCATCGTGATGGTGGCCGAGCTCGACGCCCTGGTCAACGACCTCTTCGACCTGCCGATCGAGCCCCCCGACTAGCTCGCCGGCGACCCGAAGATGGACAACTGGATGGACAATGCCGGTGCCGCTGCCGACGGCATGGCCCCTGACCAGGACTTTCGCGTGCCCCCGGAAGGATTCGAACCTTCGCACACGGTTTAGGAAACCGACGCTCTATCCCCTGAGCTACGGGGGCGGGCCACGAGAGGCTAGCGGCCCGACCCCCCGGGCAGCCGTGCCGCCACGGCGGAGCCGGCCATCCCGGACAGGCGGAGCAAGGCCTCCAGCGGGCCGCGCGGGAGCACGCGTCGCCAGGCGGTTGCAACCGCAACAAACACGCCGAAGAACACGAAGCAGGCGACGAGCTGCCCTGCGTACGAGTACTGCTTCGACCACTCCTCCGTGTACCACCATCGCAGGCCCAGGGCCTGGAGCACGTAGAACGTCAGCGCCAGCTGGCCGGCGCAGGCGACGGGATGCAGCAGCCGCGGCCGTCGTGCGTACGCCAGCAGGCTCAGCCCGACGACGGCCAGCGACCATCCGGTGGCACCGATCACCCAGGCCGGCATCTTGCCGTGACCGACGGGGTCGGCCAGCCGAGCCGGCGGCGCGGTGCCCGCGGCCCGTTCCCGTTCACGAACCACGACCCGCACTGCGTCCCGGCGGGAGTCACCGCGGCGCTCGACCCGATCCTCGATCCGCTCCGCCGCCGCTCCTTCGTCGAGCGCGACGGTCCGCGTCAGCTCCTGACGGTCGGTCGTCGCCCGGGTGACTATCTCGCCACCGACGTACCCGGCGAGCGCCAGCGCCAGACCGGCCCCGACGAGAAGCACCTGCACCTGCCGGCGGCCGAGGGCCTGCCGTCCGACCCACATCCCGACCAGGAAGAACGCGAAGGTGGGCAGGGCCGGGTAGCTGCCTGACACCAGGAGATCGATGAGGAGCGGACGTGGGTCGGTGACGGTCTCCCAGCCCTGCCACCCGCCGTAGCGGACGCGGTCCGGCGCCAGGTACAGCCACGACCACCCGCCGACGATCGTCGTGACGCCTGCGAGGACGAGGAGCCACACCCCCGGCAGGCGCCGGACGAGCAGACCGAGCGCGAAGAACAGGCCGTAGAACTGCAGGATCACGGCGATGAGCGGCGCGTGCTCGACCAGCAGGAGCCCGATCACGACGAGCACGGAGCCTCGGGCCAGTGCCTGACCGACCGGGTGGGCGGCACGGCGCGTCAGCATCGTGAAACCCAGTCCACCGAGGAACACGAAGAGCGGCATGGCCTTGCCGTTGAAGAACCTGGTCACGCCCCGCAGGTCGCCGCCACTGCCGTCGAAGTACGTGTAGTGCGTGATCAGCATCCCGAGCTGCGCCACGGCCCGGGCGACGTCGATGCCGAGCAGGCGCCCCTCCACGGGTGGCGCTCGGACCGGGCCGGGCGCCTCCTCGACGGCGGCCGTCATCACCTCATGGTGCCAGCCCGTCAGCGAGCGTTGACCGCGGCGATCGGGTTGATGCACCCCCAGCCGTAGGCCGGGTCGAAGCCGGGCGGTCCGGCGTCGGTGGCGGTCGAGGTCAGCCGGCGTTGCATGTTCGCCGGCGAGATGGCACCCCGGGCGTCGATGATGAGCGCGATGAGGGCGGCGACGTGGGGTGACGCCATCGACGTCCCGGTGTTGAAACCCCACTTGGACGGGATCTTCGTCGAGTAGATGTCCGAGCCCGGCGCGGTGACGTCGACGTACGACCCGGTGGTCGAGTACGACGCCACGTCACCGTTCTGGCCGAGCGCTCCGACAGCCACGGTCTCGGGCAGCGCCGCCGGATAGCGAGGATTGCCCCCGGGCCCACCGTTGCCAGCCGCGGCCACGACCGCCACGCCGTGGGTCACGGCGTAGCCGACGGCAGCCGTCACCGACGCGGCCTTGGTGTCCGAACCGATCGACACGTTCACGACCTTCGCGCCGTGGTCCACTGCCCACGTGATGCCCTCCGCGATGTCCGAGTTCGGGCCAACGCCCTGCGCGTCCAGCACGCGGACGGGGAGGATCGTGACCTGTGGAGCAATGCCGACGATGCCGACACCGTTCTCCCCGGCGGCGATGATGCCGGCGACGTGGGTGCCGTGACCGTTGACGTCGGTGCCACCGGCTCCGGACTGCACATCCCCGCTCACGATCGCCGCGCCGGGGCGGACGCGACCGGCCATGTCCGGGTGGTTGGCCTGGACGCCCGAGTCGACGACGGCCACGGTGATGCCGGCGCCCCTGCCGCACGACCAGAGGGCGCTGAACGGGAACGCTGACATCGCCCACTGCTTGTCGACGTCCGGATCGGATGGCGCCGGCGGCGGTGTCGTCTCGAGCGCCTGCGCGAAGGAGGGCGCCTCGACCGCCACGAGGTCCAGGGTCTCGGCCGTGGCGAGCGCCACCTCGACGGCGTCGGCGAGAGGGACGGGCTCGATCGACGGACGCCCGGCGTCGTCGATGGCGACCACCGTGACCTCGTCGGCTCCGGCCCGAGTCGCGGCCTTCACCGCCTCGGTGGCCGCTGTGGTGATCTCTTCACTGCCTGTGAGCACCGGTGGGTCCTCGGCCACCGCCGCCGCGCCTCCGGAGCCGCCCGCCGACGAGCTCCAGGCCGAGTCGTCGACCGTGCACGGCGGCTGGGCCGGCACCGTGGTCGTCTGGACCGGTGACCGCGGCGGCGGGGGCGGCCCGCACGCGGCGACCACGAGCAACACACCTAAGCCCAGGGCTGCGAGCGTGACACGCCGGCCGTTCTCCCTGCTCAGAGCGGTTGCCCGGGCACGACCCGCCTGACGCTCGACCGGCGACTGGACAGCGATACCCGGCACGACCACAGCCGAAGAGGACCCGGACGGATCCACGCGCGACGAGCCCATCCACCGGCGCCCGCCCGTCGGGATCGACCGTGGGTGCTTCACCTCCAACGAGGCTACGAGCCGATCGCCGGAGGGCGACGTCGGGCAGGGGCTACGGCGTCGTGAAGGTCGGGAGCTCGACGCCGAACCAGGGCTCCGCGGCCAGATCGCCGAGGAAGATGGCGCGGTCCTCGTCGTCGGCGATGGCGACCGCGGCGGCCAGGGCCGACTCCTGCTGAGCGTCGGCCGTCCGGCCCGCCGCCGCGGCCGCCCGCGCCATGGCCTCGTGGGCGTAGGCGCGGTCGAAGTCCTCGAGGCCGGCGGCATCGACGACGGCGAGGCAGCGGCGGGCATGGTGCTCGGCCATCTCCGCCCGACCCAGGACGGCGTGGACGTGGCTCAGCATCCACTCGCCGCGCGCCTCGCTGGCGTCGGTCCGCCGGGCCGCCAGCGCCCAGTGATAGGCCGACGCGTACGCGGCCCGGAGCATGGTCTCGTCGTCCTCGGGACTGCGCTCCACGCGGCCGAGCAGATCCCAGACCTCGAGGTTGGTCGCCGCGCCCAAGTCGCGGTGCCCTTCGGCGTCGAGGTCGGTGGTGGTCACGGCGTCCGGGTCGACGTCGGGCACCGCCCCGAGCGCCGAACCGGTCTCCAGCAACGTCTTGAGACCCGAGAGGATGGGTGTCCACATGACACTGGTGATCGTCCACGTCTTCGACAAGCCGCCGAAGTCCGAGTGCACCAGGGTGAGCCGGCACGCCTCGCCGACCGACGTGATCTCCCACGTCACGCGGCTCGGCGCTTCGGCGGCCGCGTCGCTGTCGCGAGCGAACGTGAACGTCATCACCAACCGCCGCGGCGGATCGGCCTCGAGGATCTCACCGACCACCGCCCGCTCGGCACCGTCGAGGTACTCGTACGGAGCGCCCGCCGCCCACGTCGAGCGGACGGCCCAGCCCCGAAAGTAACGCTCCGTCCTCTCGGGATCGATCAGCGCCTCCCACAGCCGTTCGGGGGTGGTGCGGATGTAGATCTCGTGGATGTGCCGCGGTTTGGGCATCAGTGCTCCAGTCGGTGCTTCAGGTCCGTGAGGGCGCTCACCCACGGGCCGGCGTACTTCGAGATCCAGCGGTCGTGGATCAAGCGGATGGGAACGGGGTTCAGGTAGTGGAGCTTCGAGCGGCCGACGCGGCGGGTCACCACCAGCCCTCCCGCCTCGAGCACGGCCAAGTGCTTGGCGACGCCGAAGCGGGTCATCGCGGGCAGGGTCGAGGCCAGCGCGCCGAGCGACTGCCCGTCCCGTTCGTAGAGCGCGTCGAGGAGGGCCCTGCGGTGCCCGTCGGCCAGCGCCCGGAAGACGGGGTCCTCGTCCACCCGGCAATCATGTGACCAAATGGTCACCTAATGCAAGTGCTGCCGTCAGAGCCAGTTGGCTGCGACCCAGGCCCGGACCGGCGGGGCCAAGTAGTCGAGGTGCTCGGCCGGCTGCTCGCGGATGCGGGTGGCCGAGATGGGCACGGTCGCGCGGTCGGCATCGACGACCACGCACATGGCGCCGAGGCGCCGCGCCAGCTCGTCGGCGTACGGGTCCGACGAGAACACGACCGCCGGGCCCTCGACCCCTAGCTCCTCCGGCCAGCGGGCGCGGAACAGCGAGATCCAGCACCGCCAGAGCTCCTCGTCGCCGAAGTCGGTGTCCAGGTCGTGGCGCACCTCGACCACCGCGGCCTCAGGGTGCAGGTCGGCGAGCCACTGAGCCCGCAACTCCCCCGGCACGACCTCGCCGTCGCGCGTGTTGACGAACACCACGAGCCGGTCGACCTGCGTGGCAGCGCTGGTGATGAGGTGGCTGTGGCCGAGGTGCGGCGGGCAGAAGCGGCCGACGATCAGGCCACTGGCCGGCCGCGCGCGCTCGGTCAGGGCGGGCCGGCCGGGGAGCAGTCGCTCGACATCGGCTCGGCGTCTCCTCCTGCCACCAGGCGGAAGGCCAGCTGCCAGGGAGCGGGGTCGAGGTCGAGCACCTCGGCTCGCCGGTCGGCCTCCTCCTGGGCCAGCGCGGCGCCGGCGTCGTCGCCGAGCGCATGGAGCGCCTCGGCCCGCGCCAACTGGACGAGCACGGGCGCTGCGGCGTCATCCGTGGCCTCGATGGCGACCTCGACCGCCTCCAACGCCTCCATCGTGTCCGGGCCCTTCCCGAGCTGGGCCTGGCCGAGAGCCAGTGCCAGGCCGGCCAGGAAGCGGTCCATGTAGGTGGCCGATCGCATCTCGGCCACCGACTCGGCCAGTGCGACGGCCTCCGCCGGTCGCCCCATCGCGGCAGTCGCCAGCGCCAGGGCCTGGGTGCCGTTCGGATGATCCGGTCGGGTCGCCACCGCCTTCTCGGCGTACGTCATCGCGGTGTCGACCTCGCCCTGCTGCAGGTGGGCGAGGGCGAGCGTGACGAACGAGTCGTACCCGAACCCAGGGGGCACGTCCGGTGCATCGAGGGCAAGGTGGGCATGGGCGATGGCCCTGGCCGACTGCCCGGCGTACATCGCCACCGACGCGGTGACCGATTGCGCCAGCGTCCCCTGACCGATCGGTGTCGCCAGCCCGACGGCCTCCTCGGCCGTACGCAGCGCGTCCACGCTGAGGCCCTGGGCGGCGAGCGTCCGGGCGATCGTCGCCGCAGCTTGGATCTCGCCGTACCGGTCACCGATCGTCCGGAAGATGCGCTGGGCCTCGCCCGCCCGCCGGGCCGCCTCGTCGATGCGCCCGCCCCACAACGCGAGGAGCGCCTGGAGCGTGACGAGCATGGCCTCGGCCCACTGGTCGCCCCGCTCGGCCGCCTCTTCGACGACCACCCGGCCGAGCTCCTCCGCCTCCGCGAACCGCCCCTGGAAGAGCCGGACGTAGGCGAGCAGACCCAGCGCCCAGGCCACACCACCGCGGTCGCCGAGGTCCTTCAGTGCCGCTGCGGCCGCGGTGAGCCGAGCGTCGGCCACGTCCACGTCGCCCCGCACGAACGACACCCAGGCCCGGTGCTGGTCCACCCAGGCCAGGCCCCGACGGTCGCCCTCGGCGTCGTACAACGCTTCGGCCAGGTCGAGGTGAACCTCGGCGTCCTCGAACTGGCCGGCGAAGATCGAGTTCATGCCCCACGCCCGCTGCACTCCGGCCAGCTCGTGGCGGTCTCCGAGTTGGTCGAGGATGGTGGCCGCGGCGCTCAGCTCGGCCTGCGCATCCTGATAGCGCCCGGTCAGGCGGGCGATCTCCGCCCGGACGGAGCGGGCCCGTGCCACGCAGCCCAGGTCTCCTTCCCCCTCGGCTTCGTCCACCACGGCCTGGAGGTCGGCCTCGGCCTCGGGGAACTGCCGCAGCTCGACCCAGGCCGCGGCCCTGGTCAGCACGAGGGACCGGCGGGTCGTGCCATCGAGATCGCAGTCGCCGATCGAGAGGGCCCGAGCCACCTGGCCGATGGCCGGGCGCGGATAGAGGCGGTCGACGTCGTTGGTCGCCGAGGCCAGCAGCGCCCGCACCGCCTGCTGAACCACGTCACGGGGGACACCGGGCAGACGCCCGCCCCCCAGCTCGCCAGTGAGCTCGGCGGCGGTGGCCCAGTGGTGGGCGACGACGTCCGGTCGGGCGGCGTAGTGCGCGTCCGCCGTCATGGCCTTGGCCACACCGATGTGGCGGCGGGCGCGATCCGCCTTCGTGATCATGTGGTAGGCGACCTCGCGGACGCTGGCCGAGCGGAACCGCCACCACCCGCCTTCGACCTCCAGCAGCCCGGCGTCGGCCAGGGCGTCCAGCAGTGAGCGGGCGGTGTTCTGGCCCAGCGCCTGGCCGAACTCCACCAGCCCGCCGTACGAACCGGACGAGCCGAGGACGGCAGCGTTGTCGAGCATGGCGCGCTGGTCAGCGGGCAGCTCGTCCAGACGGGCGGCGACGAGCGCCCGGAGCGAATCGGGCAACTGGTCCGTCTGGCCCCCGCAGGCCACGAGCTCGGCCAGCTCCTCCAGGAAGAGCGGGTTGCCGCCGCTGCGGTCGTACAGCTCATGGGCGAGCCGGCCCGTGGCGCGGTCGCCCAGCATGGCGGCCAGCAGCTCCGTGGCGCTGTCGGGATCGAGCGGCTCGAGCCGCAGCGCCAGCGTCGTGAGGCGGGCCGACCGGGGTGGAGCCGGGAGCTCGCCGCCGGGCCGAGTCGTGGCGACGAGCGCGAACGGCGTGGAGGCGAGGCGGGCAAGGGCGGCCTCCAGCAGCTCGAGCACCCTCAGGCTGGCCCAGTGCAGGTCGGCGACCACCATGGTCAGCGGGCCGCTGGCCACCAGCGCGGCCAGGACGGCGAGCACGGCTCGGATCAGTTCCTGGTGCGTGCGGGATGGATCGATGCCGTCGAGGGGTGACGGCTGCCCGAAGAGGTGGAGGAGCCCGTTGACGAGCGCGTCGCGGTGCTCCTGATCGGACGGCGGGCCGATCAGGTCGGCCAGGCGGTGCTCCAGGTTGAGGCGCAGCTCCGGGCGAACGGCCCCGAGGTCGACGTCGAGCACCGGGGCCAGCGCACTGGCGATCGGCCACCAGCGGTTGGCTTCTCCGTACGGCACGCACGACCCCACCAGCACGGTGCCGCCCTGGGGCCTGACGTGCCCGGTCAGGACCTCCTCGACGAGGCGGGTCTTGCCGATCCCGCCTTCGCCCTCGATCACGGCGAGCACGGCTCGGCGCTGGGAATGGGCGATCCGCACGGTGTCGACCAGCAGCGAGTGCTCCAGCTCGCGGCCCACGAACGGGACCGGCACGCGCCGGCGACGCCGACCGGGCAGCGTGATCGGCTCGATGGCCAGCCAGGCCACCACCTTCTCCTCGCGCCCGCGGACCTCGACCTCGCCGATGGGCTCGTAGGCGATGGCACCTTCGGTGGCGGCGTGGGTGGCCGGACCGACGAGCACACCACCGGGAGGTGCCGCGGTCTGCAGGCGCGACGCGATGTTCACGACGTCGCCCATCGCGGTGTAGTCGCCGCCGGCGCGCAACGCCCCGACCAGGACCTCACCCGTGTTGATGCCGATGCGCATGCGGATCGGCAGGTCGAGGTCGGCGACCCGCTTGACGATCGATCGTTGCATTCGCAACGAGGCCCGAACGGCCCGCTCGGCGTCGTCCTCGTGGGCCACAGGCGCGCCGAACAGGGCGACGATGGCGTCACCGAGGATCTTGTCGACCCGACCACCGAAGCTGGTCACGTCCTCCACGAGGCACTGGAAGAGGCCGTCCACGAGCGTCTTGACCATCTCGGGGTCCATCCGCTCGGCCTGGCCGGTGAAGCCGACGAGATCGGCGAAGAGGACGGTGACGACCCTCCGCTCCTCCCCGCGCGTCCGCCCCAGGTCGTGGCCACAGTTCGGACAGAAGCGGGCGCCATCCGGATAGGGCGCCGCGCACGAAGGACAGACGGACATCCACCGGGAAGCGTACGGCAATCGGCGGCCGGTTCCCCGGCTCGGCCCCCCCTTCCCGGTGAGCGATGATGGACCCATGTCCAGCCTCCCCGCCCCTTCTGCCGCTCCTGTGGCGGAGACCGTCCCCGTGGCCGCCCGCGCCGTCGAAGCGATGAAGCTGTACGGCAAGGGCGAGAACGTCGTCCGGGCTTTGGATGGCGTGACCATCGACTTCGAACAGGCCGCCTTCACGGCCATCATGGGCCCTTCGGGCTCGGGCAAGTCGACGCTCATGCACTGCCTGGCCGGCCTCGACACCCTCACCTCCGGCAAGGTCTACATCGGGTCCACCGACTTGTCGACGCTCGACGACAAGGCCTTGACCCGGCTGCGGCGGGACCAGGTCGGCTTCGTCTTCCAGGCCTTCAACCTGCTGCCCACCCTCGACGCGGCCGAGAACATCACCCTGCCTCTGGCCCTCGGCGGCAAGAACCCCGACAAGGCGTGGTACGACCAGGTCGTCGCGACGGTCGGCTTGGGGGATCGCCTGCGCCATCGGCCGAGCGAGCTCTCCGGTGGCCAGCAGCAGCGCGTCGCCGTAGCCCGCGCCCTCGTGACGAGGCCGCACATCATCTTCGCCGACGAGCCGACCGGCAACCTCGACAGTCACAGCAGCGGCGAGATCCTCGGCTTCATGCGGGAGGCCGTGTCGCAGCTCGGGCAGACGATCGTCATGGTCACGCACGACCCCACGGCGGCGTCCTACTCCGACCGGGTCGTGTTCCTCGGCGACGGCAAGATCGTCGACGAGATGCGCGCACCGACGGCCGACCGCGTGCTGGACCGCTTGAAGCAGTTCGCGGACTGAGTCCATGTTCAAGATCAGCCTGAAGGGCGTCCTGGCCCACAAGACCCGCCTGCTGATGACGGCGCTCGCGGTGGTCATCGCAACCGCGTTCCTCTCGTCGACCTACATCTTCTCCGACACCATCCGGTCCACGTTCGACTCGCTGTTCGCGGACGTGTTCCGCAACACCGACGCCTTCGTGCGCTCGTCCAACGTGATCGAGGCCGAGTTCGGTGCCGAGCAGCGCGACCGCATCCCCGAGAGCCTCGTGGCCGAGGTGGCGGCCGTGCCCGGTGTCGCCGACGCCCAGGGCGAGGTCTCGGGCTTCGCCTCGATCATCGGCAAGGACGGGAAGCCGCTGGTGTCCGGCGCGGCGGCGGCGCCGACGTTCGGCGCCTCCACCTTGTCCGGCGAGCTGGAGACGTGGGAGTTCGTCGAGGGTCGCCCACCGACCGGGTCCAGCGAGGTCGCCATCGACAAGGCCAGCGCCGACGACGGCGACTTCTCCATCGGTGATCCCATCCAGATCGCCAGCACGACAGGCGCGCGCGAGTTCACCCTGGTCGGCGTCGCCCGCTTCGGTGACGCCGACTCGCCCGGCGGCGCCACCTTCTCGCTCTTCGATCTGGCCACCGCCCAGGACTTCGTGGGCAAGCCCGGCTTCCTCGACTCGATCCAGGTCGTCGGCGACGGCACGGTCCCCGACGACCAGCTGGCCCCGAGCATCGAAGAGGCCCTCGGGCCGGACAGCGAGACCGAGGTGCTCACGGGCGCAGAGATCGCCGAGGAGAACCAGAGCCAGGTCGAAGAGGGCCTGCAGTTCTTCAGCATCTTCCTGACCGTCGTCGCGTTCATCGCGCTGTTCGTCTCCTGTTTCGTGATCTACAACGTGTTCTCGATCACGGTGGCGCAACGCCAGCGGGAGAACGCGCTGATGCGGGCCGTCGGCGCCAGCCGGCGCCAAGTGACGGTCTCGCTGCTGGTCGAGTCGGTCGTCGTCGGTTTGGTGGGCTCGATCCTCGGCCTCGGCCTCGGCATGCTCCTCGCCATGGGCCTTCAGCAGGCGTTCTCCGCGCTGGGCCTGGACCTGCCCTCGTCGGGCCTCGTGCTGCTCCCGCGCACGGTGATCATCACAATTGTCGTCGGCCTGATCGTGACGGTGCTGTCCGCGCTGCTCCCCGCGCTGCGCTCCGGTCGAGTGCCGCCGGTGGCGGCCATGCGCGACACCGCGGTCGAGGCCACCAGCACGACCAAGGGCCGGACCATCGTCGGGCTCTCCCTGCTGGCCTTGAGCGTCGCGCTGATCCTGGTCGGGCTCTTCGCCGACGGTGCGGTGTTCGCCCTGGCGTTCGGCGTCCTGCTGCTGTTCATCGCGCTCTTCGTGCTCGGACCGCTCATCGCCCGGCCGGTGGCCAAGGCGCTGGGCCGGCCCATCACCAGGATGAAGGGCGTGACGGGGACGATGGCCACCGAGAACGCGGCCCGAAACCCGAAGCGGACGGCCCGCACGGCCGCCGCCTTGGTCGTCGGCGTGGCCCTGGTGACGGGAGTGTCGGTGCTGGCGTCGTCGATCCGGGACTCGGTGCGGGAGATCTTCGGCGAGCAGTTCACCGGCGACTTCGTGATCAGCACGGACAGCTTCGGCTTCGGTGGTCTCAGCCCGCAACTGACGGACGAACTGAACGAGCTCCCTGAGGTCGAAACCGCAACCGGCATCGGCATCAACTACGCCACCGTCGACGGCAAGGGGCGTCAGATCACCGTGGTCGACCCGGCCACGGTCGGCGGGGTCTTCGACCTCGACTTCGTCGCCGGCGACGTCTCCGACCTGACGCCCGAGGGCGTCCTGCTGAGCGAAGGAAAGGCTGATCGGGACGGGCTGAGCGTAGGTTCCCCGTTCCAGCTCGCGCTGGCCGACGGCACGCCTCGCGATCTGACAGTGCAGGGCATCTATAGCAGGGACGATCTGGCCGGCGCCATCACCGTCGACCGCCATCTCTTCGACGGCACGACCGTCGATCTCTACGACTTCTCTGTCTTCATCACGAAAGCGCAGGGCACGAGCGACGCCGATGCCGAAGCGGCGATCGCTCAGGTGGCGGAGGGATTCCCCAACGGAGAGCTGCAGAGCCGCTCGGACTACATCGACTCCCAGGCCGGGCAGATCCAGCAGGTCGTCAACATCATCTACCTCCTGCTCGCGCTGTCGGTGATCATCGCCGCGGTCGGCATCGTCATCACGCTCGTGCTCAGCGTGTTCGAGCGCCGCAGGGAGCTCGGCCTCGTGCGGGCGGTGGGGATGACACGATCGCAGGTGCGGTCCAGCGTGCGTTGGGAGTCGGTCATCACGGCTGCCCTAGGCACGGTGCAGGGAATCATCGTCGGGCTGCTGCTCGGCTACGCCATCGTCGTCGCGCTACGGAGCGAGGGACTCAACACGTTCACCGTGCCGTGGCGCGCGATCATCGTCGTGCTGGTCCTCGCCTTCGTGATCGGCGTCGTGGCCGCCATCTATCCCGCCCGCAAGGCGACCAAGGTCGACATCCTGGACGCCATCGCGACCACATGACCGCAGCGGCATGAGCGGCTACTCCGGCGCTCCCCTGGCCCGCAAGCTCGGGATCGAGGAGGGGGCCACGATCGCCGCCACCGGCGCGGTGCCTGAGGATCTCGCCGATCTGCTGGCACCGTTGCCGCCCGGCGTGCGCTGGAAGCAGAGCGTGCGCGCGCCGCTGCACCTCGTGCTCGCCTTCTTCACCCGCCGAACCGTTGTCGTTCGGCGCTGGCCCGCCCTCACCGCGGCGGCGGGCCCGGAAGGGGTCGTGTGGGTGGCGTGGCCGAAGCGTTCGAGCGGCGTCCCGACCGACCTCACCGAGGACACCTTCCGGGAGGACCTCCTGCCCACCGGATGGGTGGACGTCAAGGTGTGCGCCATCGACGAGACCTGGAGCGGGCTCAAGATGGTGCTGCGCAAGGAGCTGCGGCCGGCGAAGGACCGGCAGGGCTAGGAGCTCTCCCGGCCGAGCAACGGGTCCACGAAGCTGGGCTCCGGCCCTCGCGGGGTGAACCCGCCGAGCAGGCGCTGCGCCGCCGGATGGCGTTCGAGCGCCGGCTCGACCTGCTCGTCGTCGATCTCGCCCGAGAGATCGCCCGTGTCGTCGAAGCTGATGGGCGGGGTGCGCAGGCGGTCGCGGGCGATGTCGAAATCGACCGGGGTCGGCGCATCGTCGGCCGCCCACGCCGGGGTCACCGGCACCTCCCGCTGCTGACAGCTCGAGCACCAGTACGTCACCCGGGACTGCTCACCGTGCCGGCGGACCTCGACCGGGGTGCCGCAGCGGAAACACGGTTTGCCGAAGCGACCGTAGACCGCCACGCCTTCGGGACTGCCGGGCAGGGTGGTGCGGCTGGGCTGGTCGAGGTTGGCCTGGAGGAACGCCGCCGCGGTGTCCAACAGCGCGAAGCGGGTGTCCGGATCGAGCGCGCCCACCGGTGTCAGCGGGTGCACGCCGCAGGCCCACAGGACCTCGCTCTTGTAGACGTTGCCGACGCCGGCGGCGACGCGCTGGTCGAGGAGCATCTCGGCCGCGGTCGTCGTCTCGTCGCAGAACTGCGGGATGCGCTCCACCGCGCCGGTGACGTCGACGGTGGTGTCACAGAGGTCGGGCCCGAGCAGACGACGACCGGGGTGCCGGGCCAGGTCCCGGACGCGGAACGTCTCCACCACGGGGGCGTTGAAGCAGACGGCTTCGAACCCGTCCACCTCGATGGCAGCCCGCATGTGTCGCGTGCCCTTGCGCCATCGCTCCCCCGGCCGGTACAGGTGCCACGACCCGGTCATCCGCATGTGCGTGTGCAGGACGATTCCGTCGTCCCAACCGATCTCGATGTGCTTGCCCCGGCTGTCGACCCGCTCGATGACCGCGCCGAGCGACGGGCGGGGGCCGGTGAGACGTGGCGCGTCGAACCCGGTCATCACCTTCTCCAGCAGCGCGGCCCGCAGCGCCGTGGCCGACCGGTGGATCGTGTCACCCTCGGGCATGGGTCCGAGGCTACGCGGCTCGGACCGGGATGGAACGCGTCCTCGCGGCGACCTGGCCGTATCTGTCCCGTGGCTAGCCGCCCCGCAGCACGAGGCCGCGGTAACCGTCGGCGAACCCCACCCGCCGGAGGGCTGAGGCGACGTCCGGGCTGTCCGCGATGGGCTGGCCGTCCACCGTGCGCACTTCCAGCGAGCGGAGGCGCCCGTCCTTGACCAATGATGCCAGCGCGTCGGTCCAACTGGTGTCGACGGTCGCCATCGGGAAGAGGACCAGGTGGTGGCCGCGGCGATCCAGCCAGACGAGCGGCCGTCCGGCCCGCAGGACCAGGAGGGAGCCCGCGGCCCGGGCCGGCCGTCCGGCGGACTCCGGCCAGGCGAGCGCGGCGCCGTAGGGTTGGGCCGGGTCGGTGGTGGCGAGGATCAGGGGCGGCTCGGCGTCCCCGCCGACTTCGACGCCGGCCGGATCGTCCAGGCCCTCCCGCACCGAGCGCAGGCGGTCGACGGCGCCCGGCAAAGCGAACTGCGCGGCCCCCAGCCCGGTCACGAAGTAGCCGCGACGGACCTGACCCCGCTCCTCCAGCACCTTCAGCACGCCGTACACGGACGTGAAGCCGCCCGGGACACCCTCGGCCAGGACCGCCTCCCGAGTCAGCACGCCGTGGCGCTCCAGGAGCTGCAGGGCGGTGACGTGCGCGGCCTCGGTCGGGGTCGGACGGGGCTCGAGCAACGGCGTGACGAGCGACCAGCGGCCGGCGCCGGCCGGCGGGCCGATGGCCGACAGGCGACCGGGCCTCGGGCGACCGCGAGGACGCGTCGCCGAGCGGGCCGCGGCCTGGCCACCAGTGCGGCCACCGCGGCCCCCGGACAGGAAGGCCCGCAACGGGGCCAGCGAGTCGTTGGTGACCTCACCGGCCCAGACGAGATCCCACAGCGCGGCGAGGAGCTCTGTGTCCGAGCCCGCGGGCGCCGCGCCGCGGAGCTGGTTCCAGAAGGAGGCGCCGTGGGCGCGCAGGTGCTCTCGGATGGCCGCGTGCACCAACCCGTCCGGTGGCTCGGGTTCGGCCCCTCCAGCGGTTCCTCCGGTACCCCCGATCATGGCTGCGAGCTGGTCGCGGAAACACAGGCGGAGCCGGCCATCGGAAGCTCCGAGAGAACCGGCCCCCACCCACACGATGTCGCCGCTCGTGCACAGGTCGTCGAGGTCGCCGCTGCGGTAGCCGAGGACCCGGGCCGGTAACACGTCACGCTCGAGGGTCGAGGCGACGAGCGGCGCACCCTGGAGCAGGCCGAGGGTCTCCACGAGGGCATCGAGCCCGCGCCGCTGGGCGGGGATGCCATGCCAGGTGGGCAGGAAGCGGGCCAGCGCCTCCTGCTCGACGGGCTCGACCTCGCGGCGCAGCGCGGCGAGGGAGCGCCGGCGAAGCTGCCGCAGCACCTCCACGTCGCACCATTCGCGCTCCAACCCGTCCGGACGGAACTCCCCGCGCACCAGGCGCTCCTCCGCCTCCAGCGCGGCGAGGGCGCCGTGCACCCGCTCCGAGGCGAGGGCGAAGCGGCGGGCTGGAGCGTCGGCCAGGAACGGGCCGTGGGTGCGGGCGTACCGCCCGACGAGCTGTTCGAGCGGGCGGGCGACCGGGTCCGTGAAGGCCACCGGTAGCCCGACGGGGATGGCGCAGCCCAACGCGTCCCGATAACGGGCCGCGTCCTCGGCCGCGATCACCCGTTCCTCAGGCCCGATCCTCACGACGATCGCCCGGCGCTCGGCCACCAGCTCGGCCGTCCATCCGGCTGCCGGGCCGGTGCCCTCGGTGCGCAGGTCCAGCTCGGCCGGGGACAGGTCGCCCAGGCGGCGCAGCACGTCGTGCAGCTCGTCGGCGCTGCGGGCCCGGCGGCCCTCCGTCAGGCACTGCAGCTCCAGCTCCAGGTCGGCGAGGACACCGGGGTCGAGCAGCTCGCGCAGCTCCTCCGCGCCGAGCAGCTCCCGCAGCAGGTCCCGGTCGAGCGCCAGCGCCGCGGCGCGACGTTCCGCGAGCGGCGCGTCGCCCTCGTACATGTACGCGGCGATCCAGTTGAAGAGGAGGCTCTGCGCGAAGGGCGACGCCTTGGCGGTGTCCACGCTGACCAGGCGCACCTGCCGGCTGCGCAGCTGTCCGAGGACCTCCCGCAGGGCGGGGACGTCGAACACGTCCTGCAGGCACTCGCGGCTCGCCTCCAGGAGGATGGGGAAGCTCGGGTACTTGGCCGCCACGGCCAGGAGGTCGGCCGCCCGCTGGCGCTGCTGCCAGAGCGGTGTGCGGGTGTCGGGCCGGCGCCGAGGCAGGAGCAGGGCCCGGGCCGCGCACTCCCGGAATCGGGCGGAGAAGAGAGAGGTCTGAGGAAGCGTGGAGACGACGAGCTCGTCGATGTCCTCGGGGTCGATCAGCAGCTCCTCGATGGGCAGGTCGTCGGCGGCCTCGGGCAGGCGGATGACGATGCCGTCATCGCTCCACATCGTCTCCACCGGTAGGTCGTACCGCTCCATGAGACGCCGTTCGATGGCCATGGCCCAGGGCGCGTGCACGGGCGTGCCGAAGGGGCTGAGCAGGCAGACCCGCCAGTCGCCGATCTCGTCACGGAAGCGCTCCACGACGACGGTCCGGTCGTCGGGGACGACGCCGGTCGCCTCGACCTGCTCGGTGAGGTACATCACCACGTTGGCGGCGGCCCAGGCATCGAGGTCGTACCGGTCGCGCAGGTGCTCCTCGGCGACGGCCGGCGGGAGCTCACGCACCTCGCGCAGGAAGGCGCCGAGCGCCCGGCCGAGCTCCAGCGGCCGCCCGGGCCGGTCGCCGTGCCAGAACGGCATCTTGCCGGGCTGCCCGGGCGCCGGCGTCACGACCACCCGCTCGAAGCTGATGTCCTCGATGCGCCATGTGGACGCGCCGAGCAGGAACGTCTCGCCCGGCCGGCTCTCGTACACCATCTCCTCGTCGAGCTCGCCCACGCGGGTGCCGTCGGGGAGGAACACACCGAACAGCCCGCGGTCGGGGATGGTCCCGCCGCTCGTCACCGCCAGGCGGCGGGACCCGTCGCGGGCGCGTAGCTCGCCGCCGACGCGATCCCACACGATGCGCGGACGCAGCTCACCGAACTCCTCGCTGGGGTAGCGGCCCGACAGCAGGTCGAGCACGTTGACGAGCAGGTCGTCATTGAGTTCGGCGAATGCCGCGCACCGGCGCACGAGGGTGGACAGGTCGTCCACGGAGCAGGGCGCCACGGCCACGTGGGCCACGATCTGCTGCGCGAGGACGTCGAGCGGGTTGCGAAGGTAGCGGGTGGCCTCGATGAGCCCGTCGTGCATCCGGCGGGCGACGACCGCGGCCTCGACCAGGTCTCCCCGGTGCTTGGGGAAGATGTAGCCGCGGCTGGGCTCGCCGACCTGGTGTCCCGCCCGGCCGATGCGCTGCAGCCCGCGGCTGACCGCGCCCGGCGATTCGACCTGGATGACAAGGTCGACCGCGCCCATGTCGATGCCCAGCTCGAGGCTGGACGTCGCCACGAGCCCCCGCAGCTCGCCCCGCTTCAGTTGGTCCTCGATCACCACCCGCTGCTCGCGAGCCAGCGAGCCGTGGTGGGCCTTCACCAACTCGACCCCGCCCGCCTCGGCCGGATCGATCACGCCCTGCGCCTCGGCGGCCTCGTTGAGCCGGGCCGCCATGCGCTCCGCCAGGCGGCGGGCGTTGCAGAAGATGATCGTCGATCGGTGGGCCAGGACGAGCTCGAGGATGCGCGGGTAGATCGACGGCCAGATGCTCTTGCGGACCGGAGCCATGGCCGCGCTGGCCGGCCCGCTGCGCAACTCCGGGTTCGCCACCTCCTGCCCCAGGTCGCCCATGTCCTCTACCGGGATGACGACCTCGACCTCCAGCGGCTTGCTGATGCCGGCGTCCACGATCGTGACCGGCCGGGGCTCGCCCGGGGCCGCCCAACCGCCCAGGAAGCGGGCCACCTCCTCCAGCGGGCGCTGGGTGGCCGACAGGCCGATGCGCTGCGGCGGGACGGTCGTGACCTCCTCCAGCCGCTCGAGCGACAGCACGAGGTGCGCGCCGCGCTTGGTGGGCGCGAGGGCGTGGATCTCGTCGATGATCACCACCTCGACCCCGGTGAGCGTCTCCCGGGCGGAGGACGTGAGCATGAGATAGAGGCTCTCGGGGGTGGTGATGAGCAGGTCGGGCGGGCGGCGGATGAGCGCCTGACGGTCCTTGGCGCTGGTGTCGCCCGTGCGTACGCCCACGACCGGCGCGGTGAAGGCGAGGCCGTCCCGCTCGGCGGCCAGCCCGATGCCTGCCATCGGCGCCCGCAGGTTCTTCTCGACGTCGAAGGCCAGGGCGCGCAACGGCGAGATGTACAGGACCCTGGTCCGGCGCGTCTTCTCCGGCACCGGGCTGGTGACCAGGCGGTCGATGGCGGAGAGGAAGGCCGTGAGCGTCTTGCCGCTGCCCGTCGGCGCGCAGATCAGCGTGTGATCGCCATCGGCGATGGGTGGCCAGCCCTTGACCTGCGCGGGAGTCGGCTCGGGGAAGGACGTGCCGAACCAGGCCCGGACCGCCGGCGAGAACCGCTCCAAGACCGGGTGGTCGGCCATGCCGCCACGCTACCCACGGGGTGTCGCACGGTTCCGGCCGGGCGGGCGGCGGGTCGGCGGGCCGACGGCCGGTCGGCCGAACCTCACCCGAGCGGCTTCTCGCGGCGCTCAGTTCCGCGCTGCGCAACACATCGCCGCGAGAACCCAGGGGGGGCCGGCTTGGAGTGAGGCCGGGAACGTCCCTGGGCGCTGTGGTGTAGTGGGGGCGTGCGCGTGATGGTGGCGGTCGTCGTGGCCGGCGCACTGGTGACGAGCTGTGATTCGGGCACGCGCTCGGACCGATCCACCGCGACGACAAGCGCGACCTCCCCCGCGGCGGTGTCGGCGCCCGACTCCGCTGACTCCGCGGCCGCGCCTTCGGCGCCAGCCGGCTGGCGGGCGATGGCGCCCACGCCACTGGCCGGACGGGTCGAGCCGGCCGTGGTGTGGACCGGCGAGGAGCTGCTGGTGGTCGGTGGCACCCGGGACGATGTGGCCGAGCCGGGGCAGCCCGCCGAGGCGCTGACCTCAGACGGCCGGGCGCTGGCGGTCACCCGGTTCGTCGACGGCGCGGCGTACGACCCGGCGACGGACACTTGGCGCCCGATCGCGGCGGCCCCGGGCACGGGCCTGTCCAACGACGCCGTGTGGACAGGCGAGCGGGTGCTCGTCCGGGGTACGACCTCGGAAGCCACGAACGCTCCTCCGGACGCCGCCATCTTCTCCTATGACCCGGCCAGCGACGGCTGGGAGGTGTACCCGGCTCCCGACGGCGCGGGCGACACGCTCGACGTCACGATGACCTGGACCGGGACGGAGCTGATCTTCTGGGGCCATCCGTACCGGCGGTACACGGAGCCGCCGCTGGCCGCCGGCCTGGACCCCGCCACGGGGACCTGGCGTGATCTCCCGGCTGCCTCGCTGCCGGCGGGCATGGGCCCGGCCGCGGCCTGGGACGGCGACGAGGTCGTCGTCGCCGCCGGGATGCCAATGAGTGTCGGCCCGGAAGGTGCCCCGACGCCGACCGCCGCGTTCGATCCGGCCGCCGACACCTGGCGATCGCTCCCGCCGGCCCCGACCGAGGTCCCAGGCATGCAGCCCGACCTCCTTCCGATCGGCGACGGGCTGCTCCTGGCCGGCGGCACCTTCGCCCAGGACCGGAGCACCGCCGCGCTGGCCTTCGACCTCGACACCGAGCGGTGGTCGCCGGCCGGCCAGATGGACGGTGACCCTCGCTACGGCGAGCAGCGCGTGTGGACCGGCCGCGAGCTGATCGAGGTGGGCGGGGTGGACGCCACGACCGTGCGGGCGTCTGTCGGGGCTCTCGACCCCGACACCGGCCTTGCTCGTTCTCTGCCGGACCTGCCCGAGCCGCGCGCCAGTGCCGGCGCGGCGTGGACCGGGAGCGAGCTCCTCGTGTGGGGCGGGCAGCCGGATGTGGACGGGATCGGCACCGCCCTGGCCACGGGTGTCCGACTGGCCCTCGACTCCTAGCCGACGGTCTCCGCGGCGAGGTCGGTCATCGCCGCGCCCAGGCGGTCGCCGGCTTCACCGAGCAGCTCGTCGTCGAGGACGGTCGAGAGGGCGAGCAGCCCGCGTGGTGCGAGGAAGACGCCGTGGTTCAGAGCGGCCAGGTGGAACGTGGTCATCGCTGCGCCGTCCGTCCGCTCGTTCGTGGCGTTCGGTGCGACCTCGCTGAAGAAGACCTGCAGCATCGACCCGGACCGGCGGATGCTCAGCGGGACACCGATACCGGCGGCCGCCTTGGCGAGCACCGTCTCGAGCTCCGCGGCGCGCGTGGCCATCAGGTCGATCTGGTGCGCGGTGAGGTGCTGCAGCGACACCAGGCCGGCGGCCGTTGTGACCGGGTTGCCGTTGAAGGTGCCGGAGTGGAAGAGCCGGGGCTTGTCCGGGTCGCACAGCGCGAGCAGGTCGGCCCGCCCGCCGACGGCGCCGACCGGGAAGCCGCCGCCGATGATCTTGCCCATCGCGGTCAGGTCCGGCGAGACGCCGAACACGGCCTGCGCGCCGCCGGGCGACAGGCGGAGCGTGATGACCTCATCCAAGATGAACACCGCGCCGGCGGCCCGTGCCGCCCGCGCGATCGTCTCCAGCCCCTCCGCCGAGGCCGCGACCAGCCCGCCCGAGCCCATCACGGGCTCGAGGATCACCGCGGCAATCTCGGAACCCCGCTCGGCCAGCACCGCCTCGAACGCGGCGGATCGTCGTAGGTGGCGAGCAGCGTGTCCGGTCCTTCGTGCCCGAAGGTCCCGCACTCGAAGTGCGGCGCGGAGCCGTGGTAGCCGTACCGGGCCATCAAGACCTTTCGCCGGCCGGTGGCGACGCGGGCGATCTCGACCGCCAGCATCGTCGCCTCGCTGCCCGAGTTCGTGAAGCGGAGCTGCTCCACCGACGGCACACGGGCCACGATCTCCTCGGCGAGCGAGACCGCGTGACGGTTGCGGGCCGGCCAGTTCGTGCCGTCGTCCATGGCCGCCCGGGCGGCATCGAGGATGGGCGCGTAGGCGTTGCCGTGGACGAGGCTGGTGAAGTTCCCGATCAGGTCCAGATAGCGGTTCCCGTCGAGGTCGGTCAGCCACGGGCCGGCGCCCTTCACGATGGTCAGCTGGTAGGGCGGGTGGTGGCCGGCGGCCCGCGTGTCCCCGCCCGGCATCACCCGACGGGCGGCGGCGGCGTGCTCGGCCGATGCGGGGGTCTTCTGCCGGAAGCTCTGCTCGATCGCGCTCATGCCCACCAGCGTGGCACGGCGCACCCAGCAGTAGGCTGAGCGCATGCCCGCACCCGGAGAGCATCATCCCGCCTTCGAGGAATACTGCGAGTGCATCTACGAGCTCGACGAGGACGACGTCGACGTCATCCAGGCGCGCATCGCCGACCGGCTCCACGTCTCCCGTCCCGCGGTGTCGGAGATGATCAAGCGCCTCGAGATCGAGGGGCTGGCGCACTCCGAGCGGGGCAAGATCGCCCTCACGCCGGCCGGCCTGGAGCTGGCCGAGCGGGTGGTGCGCCGTCACCGTCTGGCCGAGCGCTTCATGACCGACATCCTCGGCCTGTCGTGGGCGGACGCCCACCAAGAGGCCGGCAAGTGGGAGCACGTCATGTCGACCGAGGTCGAGCAGGCCATGAACCGCGTCCTCGGCGACCCCACCACGTGCCCGCACGGCAACCCCATCCCGGGCTCGGACTACGAGGCGCCCGACGCCACCCGGCTGGTCGATGTGGAGGTGGGGACCATCTTCACGGTCACCCGCATCCCCGAGGAGCTCGAGTTCACGCCGGGGCTGCTCGACTTCCTCGAGTCGTCGTCCATCCAGCCGGGGCACAGCGGCCGCGTCACCGCGGCCTCGCCGGACGGGACCATGACCGTCGAGATCGACGGCAACCACGTGGGCGTGGGGAGCTTCGCCAGCGCCCGCATCCTCGTCACCGCCTGAGCGCCAGCGCGGCCCCACTCGTCAACAGTGGCGGCGCGCCTAACGGAGTTGTTGCGCGAGGTAGTTCTCGATGCCGATCTGCCGGATCGTCTCCAGCTGGGTCTCCAGCCAGTCGACATGCTCCTCTTCCGACACCAGGATGTCCTCCAGCATCTCGCGGGTGCCGTTGTCACCGACCTCGACGCACAACGCGATGCCGTGGTTGAGGCGAGGGACGGCCTCGTATTCGACACCCAGGTCGAGACGCAACTGCTCCTCCACCGACTCTCCGACCTGCACGGGGAACAACCGCTGCATGTTGGGCGTGCCCTCGAAGTAGAGGATGCGCTCGATGAGCCGCTCGGCGTGCTTCATCTCGTCGATCGACTCGTGGCGCAGGTGCTCGGCCCGGCGCTCGTAGCCCCAGTTCGCCGACATCTTGGCGTGAATAAAGTACTGGTTGATGGCCGTCAGCTCAGCCGTGAGGACTTCGTTCATCGCTTCGATGACGCGATCGTCGCCTTGCATGGCGGCACCCTAACCGGGTGCCCGTAGGTCCTCAGGCGACGGAGAAGGCGGCCGTCCGGTGCTCGATCGTGCGCACCCGATCGACCGCGTCCTCGACCGCGTCGAGGCAACCGCCGCAGTCGAGCCCGGCGCCGCACAGCGCCTGGGTGGCACGGAGGTCGCCGCCGGACGCGAGCGCGGCTGTGCGGATCACCCGGTCGTTGACGCAGCGGCAGTGGCAGACGAGAGCCATAGGACTGGTGTTAGGCTACCTGAACATCCCGAGGTCGTCCACCCTGACCACGTTCGGTGGCGGCGCGTCAGGAGACTGAAGTGCTCGCCTTGGACGGTTCGACCAAAGCCTCAGGGAGAGGGTCCGCGTGGACGATCGCCAGGCGGCGGGTGGCCCGGGTGAGGGCCACGTAGAGCGCGCGAAGGCCTTGCCGTTCCTCGGCCACGACCTTGGCCGGCTCGACCAGCACCACGCCGTCCAGCTCCAGGCCCTTGGCCAGATCGATGGGCACCACCGTGACGTCGGCGGACAGACCGCCACGGCTGGCCAGCCCGAACGGCACACCCTCTCGCTCCAGCGCCGCCACCACCACGTCGACGGTCGAGGCCGGCGCGACGACCGCGATGCCGGCGTCGCCGAGCTCGGCCTGGAGCGCCCCCACTGCAGCGACCACCCCGGCGCCGAGGTCGTCGGCCGTCACCCGCCGCACGTCCGGCAGGGCATCGCCCTCGCGCACCGCGTCGGGCGGCACGATCTGCGGGGCCGCCACCCGCAGGATGCGGTTGGCCATGGCCATGATCTGGCCCGGGATGCGGTAGCCGATGGTCAGCTCGACCACGCGGGCCGGCCGGCGGTCCGGAAGGTGGGCCAGCACCTCGCTCCAGTCGTCGGGCGCGAACGGCCCCGTGGCCTGGGCGATGTCGCCGACGACGGTCATCGAGCCGTTGAGCGACCGGCGGGCCACCATCCGCAGCTGCATGGGCGTGAGGTCCTGCACCTCGTCCACGACGATGTGGCCATACGTGCGGATCTCGGATTCGGCCCCATTGGTGCTGCGGCCGGCCCGGGGGCCGAGCAGCTCGCGGGCCTCATCGAGCAGGGCGACGTCGGCCTCCGACCAGACGACCGGCTGGCCGTTGGTGTGACGCGGGCGGTGCAACGCCATCCACTCGTCATCAGACAGCCACTTCGATGCCGCCAGGCGCAGCAGGGCCCGGGAGCCGAAAAGATCGTGGAGCAGCTCGGCCGGCGTGAGCACCGGCCACATCCGCTCGAACACCTCGCGCACCTCGTCGAGGTGGCGGGTGCGGTCCCGCACCCGGTCCGGCGTGGTCTCGATGTGGCTGCTGTCGGCCAGCGCCGTGAACACCTCGGTCTCCACGAACCGCCGGGCGGCGTTGTGGCGGCGGAACCGGCGGCGGGCCGCCTTCACGATGCGGTCGCTGTCGGCGACGGTCAGACGCAGCGTGGTCACGCCGTAGGGGACGACCAGGTCCTCCCGCAGCGGGCGCTCGCGGTCGTGCACCGCCTTGGCCAGCACCCTCGCCATGCGGGCGTCACCCTTCACACGGGCGGCCGGGCGGGAGTCCGAGGCGCCGAGTTCCACGTCGGGCACCAAGTCGGCCAAGACGACCAGGTCGACGCCGGCCTCGCCGAGGGAGGGCAGCACCTGGTCGATGTAGCGGAGGAAGACCCGGTTGGGACCGACGACGAGGACGCCCTGGTCCTCCAACGGGAAGCGGTACGTGTAGAGGAGATAGGCGGCCCGGTGCAGCGCCACCACCGTCTTGCCGGTACCCGGACCGCCCTGGACCACGAGGACGCCGGGCTGCGGGGAGCGGATGATCTCGTCCTGCTGGGCCTGGATGGTGCCGACGATGTCGCCGAGCTGACCGGTGCGGCGGGTCTCCAGCGCGGCCAGCAGGGTGGAGTAGCCCGACAGGCCGCCCTCGCCCGTCACCCCGAGGTGGCCCTCGCCGAACAGCTCGTCCTCGATGGCGAGGATCTGCCGGCCCTTGGTGGCGAAGTGCCGCCGGCGGACCAGGCCCATCGGGTCGCGCCCGGTCGCCCGGTAGAAGGGCTCGGCCACCGGCGCCCGCCAGTCGATGACGACCGGCTCCCGCTCCTCGTCGGCCACCGCCAAGCGGCCGATGTGGTACGTCTCGCCGGCTGTGCCGTCCTCACCGGCCCGGTCGATGCGGCCGAAGACCAGCGCCGACTGCCCGAGATCGAGCTGCGTGAGGCGGGTCACCAGGGCCTCGTCGAAGACCTCCCGCTCGTAGCGGGCTTGGAACGTGCCGCCCAGGCCGGCCTCGGTGAGGTCGCGGAGCTTCCAGGCGTCCTGGCGGGTCCGCTCCAGGCACTCGTACGCGCGATCCACGTACGCCTGCTCCTGGGCCAGATCGGGGTGCTGCGTCATACCGGGTCGCTCGAGGCTCCGCTGCGCTTCGTGCTGTGTCGGACGGTCATGTCGGCGTGCCCCTTGGGGGGGTCGTGTCACCCTAGCCGCCCGTCTCCCGCATTGCTCAGCGACCTCGAGCCGGGTTGATGCGGGCCCGCGGTGCCCCCGCCCGTCCGTCGAACGGCCCCGATGCCCTCTAGCGTGCGCGCCGATGACCGCTCCCGCCGACGCCGCCTTCCTGGCCGCCTGCCGGAGCCGGCCGACGACGCACACGCCCGTGTGGTTCATGCGCCAGGCCGGCCGCTCGCTGCCCGAGTACCGGGCCATCCGGGGCGAGGGCAGCATCCTGGAGGCCATCCGGCAGCCGGACCTGGCCACCGAGATCACGCTCCAGCCCGTTCGGCGCTACGGCGTCGACGCCGCCGTCCTCTACAGCGACATCGTGGTGCCCGTCCACGCCATCGGGTTCGGGGTCGACGTGGCCCCGGGCACCGGGCCGGTCGTCGCCGAGCCGTTCCGCACGCGGGCCGACCTCGCCCGCCTCCGCCCGCTGGAGCCCGACGAGGACACGCCGTACGTCCTCGAGACCGTCCGGCTGCTGACCAAAGAGCTCGTCGTGCCGCTGATCGGGTTCGCGGGCGCCCCGTTCACCGTCGCCAGCTACCTCGTCGAGGGCCGGCCGTCCCGCACGTACGCCCGCACGAAGGCCCTCATGCTGGGCGACGAGGCGCTCTGGCACGAACTGATGGACCGGCTGGCCGGCTTGGCGCTCGACTCGCTGCGGAGCCAGGTCGGCGCTGGGGCGCAGGCCGTGCAGCTCTTCGACTCCTGGGCCGGGGCGCTGGCGCCGGCCGACTACGAGCGCTACGTCCTCCCCCACAGCCGGCGGGTCCTGGAGGGCCTGGCCGACCTCCACGTGGCCCGCATCCACTTCGGCGTCGACACCGGCGAGCTGCTGGGCCTGTTGACCCGGGCCGGATCGGACGTGGTCGGGGTCGACTGGCGCACCCCGCTCGACGTGGCCCGCCGGCGCATCGACGCCGCCGCCGGCGAGCGGGCCGTCGGTGTGCAGGGCAACCTTGACCCGGCCGTGTGCCTGAGCCCGTGGGACGTCGTCGAGACCAAGGTGCGCGAGGTGCTGGCGGCCAACGGCGACCGGCCGGGTCACGTCTTCAACCTCGGTCACGGCGTGCTCCCGGAGACGGATCCGGCGATCCTGGAGCAGGTGGTCACCACCGTTCACGAGCTCACCCGTCGGTGACCCCCTGTCGATGAGTGGCAGCACCGGCGTGGTGCTCATGGCCTACGGCACGCCGAGGGGGCCAGAAGCGGTGGAGGCCTACTACACCGACATCCGTCGTGGCCGCCCGCCGACGCCCGAGCAGCTGGCCGACCTCGTACACCGGTACGAGGCCATCGGCGGGGTCTCCCCCCTCGCCGAGCGGACGGAGGCCCAGCGGGCGCGGCTCCAGAGTGAGCTCGACGCCCGCCGGCCTGGTCGGTTCGACGTCGGTCTGGGTCTGAAGCATGCCGAGCCGACCATCGAGGCGGGCGTCGCCGCCCTCGCCGGCCGGGGCGTGGACGACGTCGTCGGCCTGGTGCTGGCCCCCCACTGGTCGGCCCTGTCGGTCGGGCAGTACCTGGAGCGGGCCGGCGCGGCGGCTTTCGCGGCCGGACTGCCGTTCCGCGGCGTGCGGAGCTGGCACCTGGAGCCGGCATACCTGGACTTCCTGGCCGGCGCAGTCATGGCCGAGCTCGGCCGCCTCCCTGCCGGGACGACCGTCGTGTTCAGCGCGCACAGCCTCCCCGAGCGGATCCTGGGCATGGGCGACCCCTACCCCGACCAGCTCGCCGGGACCGCGGCGGCGGTCGCTGCCCGAGTGGAGCTCGATGCCGACCGCTGGCGGGTGGCCTGGCAGTCGGCCGGACGGACGCCGGAGCCCTGGTTGGGTCCGGACATCCTCACCGTCATCGAGGAGCTGGCCGCCGGTGGCGCGGACGGCGCGCTGGTGTGCGCCTGCGGCTTCGTCGCCGACCATCTCGAGGTCCTGTACGACCTGGACATCGAGGCCCGTCAGCGAGCGGAAGACGCCGGCCTGGCCTTCGCCCGCACCGCCTGCGTCAACGACGACCCGGCCGTGCTCGGCGCCCTGGCCGTCCGGGTCATCGCGCTGGCCGAGAGTGAGACCTGAGCGACATGCCCGCCGCGACACCTCACGTCGTCGTCGTCGGCGCCGGGATCAGCGGTCTTGCCGCAGCCCACGCCCTCCTCGCCGCGGCCGAACCAGCGGTGGTCACGGTGCTCGATTCCGCCCCCACGGCGGGCGGGAAGCTGCAGGGTGGGCCCTTCGCCGGTCTGCCCCACGTGGATGCCGGCGCCGACATGTTCCTGGCCCGCAACCCGGCCGCCGTCGACCTGGCCCGTGCCGTCGGCCTGGGCGACGAGCTGGTGGCGCCCGAATCGGTTCCGCCTTACGTCTGGTCCGGTGGGACCCTCCACCGCCTCCCCCCGGGGCTGGTCCTCGGCGCGCCAGCGGCGCTCGCCCCCCTTGCGCGCTCGGGCCTCCTGTCCTGGCGGGGGAAGGCGAGAGCGGCGCTGGAGCCGCTCGTCCCCCGGCGCGACACGGACGACAACCTCGGCGCCACCGTGCGTTCACGCTTCGGTGACGAGGTGCTGGACCGCCTGGTCGGACCGCTGGTCGGCGGCATCAACGCCGGCGACGCCGACCACCTGAGCCTCCGAGCCGTCTCCCCGCAGTTCGCCGACGCGCTGGCCGGCCACCGCAGCCTGCTGCTCGGGCTGCGCTCGCTCCCCCGGCCGGCCAAGGGCGAAGCGGTGTTCCTCACCCCTCGGTCGGGGGTCAGCGCGGTGGTCCCGCGCCTCGTCCGGGCCATCGAGGACGCGGGCGGGACCGTCTGCCCGGGTGCCGCGGTCGAGGCTCTCGAACCACGGTCGGGCGGAGGTTGGTCCGTGATGGTGACCGGCCGGCCCGCTCCGCTCGACGCCGACGCGTTGGTCCTGACCGTGCCCGCGGCCGCCGCCGCCGCGCTCATCCGGCCGGTCAGCGCGGAGGCCGCCGACATCCTGGCCACGATCGCGTACGCCTCCGTCGTCATGGTGACGCTGGCGTTGCCCACCACAGCGGTGGGGCGGCCGCTCGACGGCAGCGGCTACCTCGTGCCCCGGACCGAACAGCGCACGATCACGGCCTGTTCGTGGGGCTCGTCGAAGTGGGCGCACTGGCAGCGGCCGGGCCAGGCGCTGCTGCGGGTCTCGGCGGGCCGGGCCGGCGACGAGCACGCGTTGGAGCTCGACGACGGCGAGCTCACCGCGGCCGTCCTCGACGACCTCGACCGTCATGTGGGCCTCACGGGCCAACCCACGGAGGTCCGCATCACGCGCTGGTGGAGCTCCATGCCGCAGTACGCGCCCGGGCACGGCGAACGGATCGACCGGCTGGACGGCCTGGTGGCGACGGCTGCTCCAGGCCTGCACCTGACCGGGGCGGCCTACCGCGGCCTCGGCATCCCCGCCTGCATCGCACAGGGCCAGGCCGCGGCCAGCGCGGCACTGGCCACCATCGGTCGACACCCGGCGTGACGTCCGTCGGGGCCGCGCGCCGGCGGCCACGGCGGCCGGTCATCGCCCGCAGGTACCTCCTAGGCTGTGCACCCATGCGCCCGCTCGGATCCGCTCGCCGCACCGCGGCCGCGGTGGCCCTGGCGGCGCTGACGCTGGGCACGGCGGCGTGCGGATCGGACGCCGGGACCGACGTCGCGGACACGGCCACCGCCACAGTCGCCCCGACGGCAGCACCCGAGACCACCACGGCCACGACGGCGGCCACGACGGCCACGACCACGGTGCCGACGACGCTGGCCACCACCACGACCCAGGCCACGCTGCCCACCCCGCAGCCGCCGCCCGATCCGGAGGCGCCGGACCCCGGAATGGAACTGGGCACGATCGAGATCCCGAAGCTCGGGGTCAACCGGGCGCTGTGGGAGGGCGTGTCGCTCCCCACCCTCGACCGCGGCCCCGGCCACTGGCCGGGGACGGCGATGCCAGGCAGCCTCGGCAACGTGGTCGTCGGCGGCCACCGGGTGAGCCACGACCGGCCGTTCCGCGACATCGACCAGCTCGTGCCCGGTGACGAGATCGCCCTCACCTACTCAGGCGTCCGCCACTCCTACATCGTCACCGGCGCGCAGGTGGTGACGCCCAACGACGTCTGGGTCATCAACCAGAGCATGGCCCACACCGCCACGCTCTTCGCCTGCCACCCGCCGGGGTCGACGAGGGAACGCTTCATCGTCTTCGCCAGGCTGGCGGGCACCTGAGCCTGGCCGCTCGTGGCCAACCTCACACGGCGCTCGCCGGCGGCCGGCGCCGCCGCGCTCGGGGCCGGCGCCCTCGTCGCGTTCTCCCTCCCGCCGTGGGGCTGGTGGCCGCTGGCCTTCGTCGGCATCGCCATCCTCGACCGGCTGATCGCCGAGCGGCCGCGGCGCTCACGCTTCACCCGAACGTGGCTGTTCGGGCTCGGCTGGCTGGGTCCCGGCATGGGCTGGATGTGGTTCCTCTCGCCGCCCGGCTACATCGTGGCTGTGGCGGCCTATGCCGCGTACCTGGGCCTGGCGGCGGCGATCGCCCCGGCCGGGCGCTGGCGCCGCCTCGCGCTCCCGGCCGCCCTCACCGTGGCCGAGGCGGTCCGCTTCGCCTGGCCCTTCGGCGGTGTGCCGCTGGCGTCACTGGGCATCAGCCAGGCGGCCTCGCCGCTGAGCGAGACCGCCCGACTGGGCGGCGTGATCCTCATCACCTGGCTCGCGTTCCTCGCCGGTAGCGCGCTCGCCGCGGCGTGGGAGCGTTCGTGGCGCGAGGCGGCCGTGCTCGCCGCGGTACCCGTGGTGCTCGTGCTGCTCGGCGCCGGCGCCCCGTCCGGCCATGAAGCCGGCGACACGCTGACCGTCGCCTTCGTGCAGGGCGGCGGCCCGCAGGGGACCCGCGCCTCGGACACCGATCCGCGGGAGGTGTTCGAGCGACACCTGGAGGCGACGCGCCAGATCACGGAACCGGTCGATCTGGTCGTCTGGCCCGAGAACGTCATCGACGTGACCCAGTTCGCCACCAGCCCGGAGCTGGCCGAGGTGGCCGCCGAGGCGGCGCGGCTCGACGCGCCCTTCAGCGTCGGCATCACGGAGGACGCCGGTGATCACTTCTCCAACGCCCAGGTGATCGTGACGCCACAGGGCGAGATCTCCAGCCGCTACGACAAGGTGCGCCGGGTCCCGTTCGGGGAGTACATGCCGTTGCGGTCGATCCTGCGGGCGGTCGGGGCACCCACCGACCTGGTGCCTCGCGACGCGCTGCCCGGCACCGCGCCCGCGGTGCTCGACCTGCCCTCGGGCGAACGCCTGGCGGTGATGATCTCCTGGGAGGTCTTCTTCGGCGGTCGGGCCCGGGACGGCGTCTCGCACGGCGGCACCGTCCTCATCAACCCGACGAACGGCTCCAGTTACACGGGCACCGTGCTCCAGACGCAGCAGGTCGCATCTTCACGTCTGCGGGCGCTGGAGCAGGGGCGGTGGGAGGTGCAGGTCGCGCCCACGGGTTTCTCCGCCTTCGTCACCGACGAGGCCGACGTGCTCGACCGGACCGGCATCAGCGAACAGGCGGTACGGACACGGGAGGTCCCCCTGCGCGAGGGCCGCACGATCTACAGCGGGCTCGGCGAGATCCCCTTCGTGCTCGCCGCGCTGGCCGTCGTCGTGCTCGGCCTGCTCCTCGCCCGCCGGGACGATCGCCGAGCTGCCGCTCAGGCCGACCCCGACGCGGAGGTCAGTCGACTTCGAGGAGGAGCGTCACAGGCCCGTCGTTGACGAGCTCGACCTGCATGTCGGTGCGGAAGCGGCCGGTCGCCACCGAAGCTCCGAGGGCGCGGAGCTCGTCGGCCACTGTCTCCACCAGCGGTTCGGCTTCGTCCGGGCCGGCCGCCTTGATCCACGAGGGGCGGCGACCACCCGACGTGTCCCCGTACAGCGTGAACTGACTGACCACCAGCACCTCGCCGCTGGTGTCGGCCACCGAGCGGTTCATGACGCCCTCGTCGTCGGCCATGATCCGCAGGTGCCACAGCTTCGCCGCCAGCTTGCGGGCCTGGTCCGCCCCGTCGCCGTGGGTGACGCCGACCAGCACGCACAGGCCGGGGCCGATCGCGCCCACCACCTCGTCGCCCACCGTCACGCTCGCCCGGGTCACGCGCTGCACCAGCCCTCGCACGAGGCGGGGACCCTACCGTGATCGAGCTCACCGGGCCCGATGCGACCGCCCGCGTCGACCTGGAGGCCGGAGGACGGCTCGCTTCGCTCGTCGTGACCGGCCGGGAGCGCCTGATCACCGGTGGCCCGGGGGCCGAGCCGATGCTCTGGGGCTGCTACCCGATGGCGCCGTGGGCGGGCCGGTTACGCGAGGGCCGCCTGACGTTCGAAGGGCGCACGTACCAGCTCCCCATCGATGCCGCCCCCCACGCGATACACGGCACGGTCTACCGTCGCGCCTGGAGGGTGGACGATGACGGGTCGATCGTGACCGAGCTCGGGCCGGACTGGCCGTTCCCCGGACGGGCGCGCCAGCGCTTCGAGCTCGCGCCCGGATCCCTCCGCTGCACCCTGGAGATCCACGCCGAGGACGCACCGATGCCCGCCACGGCCGGCTTCCACCCGTGGTTCGCGGGACCGGTCGAGCTCGACGTCCGTCCCGGGCGCCAGTACCGACGCAACGGCGAGGGGATCCCGGACGGCACGCTGATCCCGCCCGACCCCCGGCCGTGGGACGACTGCTTCGTCGAGCTGGCCGCCGATCCTCGCCTCACGTTCGAGGACGGCCTCACTGCCACGGTGAGCTCGGACACCGACCACTGGGTGATCTACACGCCCGAGCACGCGGTGTGCATCGAGCCCCAGACCGGGCCGCCCGACGGCCCTAACCTGGCCCCGCATGTCGTCGAGCCGGGGAAGCCGTTGTCCGTGTCCATGGTCGTGAGCTGGGCCTGACGGAGGATCGGAGATGCGGGGCGAAGGGTCGTGGGGTGCGCTGGCCGGTGGCCTGGCCGTGCTGGTCGTCGCCGGCGGCGTCGCCGCGCTGCTGGTGACGGCCGGGGGCGACGACGACAGCCAGCTCGAGACCGTGGGCACCGAGTTCTCACCGGGCACCACACCGGCCGTGATCACGGTCGCTTCCACCGCCCCGGCCAGCACGACGACGGCCGTGGCCACCAGCACGACGTTCCCCGTGCCGCCGACGTTCGCACCCGACACGCAGCCGCCCACCCTCCCGACCCCGCCGCCTCCTCCGCCGGCCCGGTTGGAGGTGGCCGCCTCCGTCGTGGACCTCGGGCGTGATCGCACCGAGGGCGCCGTGACCATCGGCAACAGCGGCGGCCAACAGCTCGACTGGGCGACGTCCAGTGACAACGGCCTCGTATCCGCCACGCCGGGCGGCTCGATGGGCCCGGCGACGACGGCCGACGTGGTCATCTCGGTCAGCCGGGCCGGCCTCATCGAGGGCGAGTACGCCGCCACCGTGGCGGTCCTCGGCGCCGGCCAGGCGGTACCGATCACCGTGCGCTGGTGGGTGGAGCGATCGCCGGTGGTGCAGCTCGGTGTGGAACCGGCCGGGCTGGCCGACGCCGCCACGTGCCCGTCCGACCACAAGGACCTCACGGCGGTCGTGCGCGCCGCGGTGATCGACGAGTCCGTGGTGTCGTCCGCGGTGATGACGTGGACGGGACCCGGAGCGACCGGGAACGCATCGCTCGCGCGGCCGAGCCGGGGACGTGGGAGGCGCCGCTGGGGCCGCTGACGGGCGCAGGCACATGGACCGTCACGGTGACGGCCGTCGACGGCCGGGGCAACAGCGGCCAAGGTTCCACCACGCTGGTCGTCACCGCCTGCCCGTAGGCGCCTGGTGCCCCAACGGCACCGCGCGGGCGCCCCGCGGCCTGGGTCGGCGCCGGTTACCCCACGGTAGGCTCGCCTCTCATGTACCCGGGGCCAGACGATCCGCTCCGCGTCGCGTACCTGTCCTACCGGGGCAAACCTCACGTCGGCGGCCAGGGCGTCTACACCCGGCACCTGACGAAGGCGCTCGTCGATCTCGGCCACTCGGTCGAGGTGCTCGGTGGCCAGCCCTACCCGGTGCTCGACGAGCGCGTGCGGCTGACGAAGCTCCCCAGCCTCGACATCTTCAACGACCAGTACCCCGGCCGCTTCCCCGCCTACTGGGAGATCAAGCACCTGGGTGACGTGGTGGAGGTCCTGCAGTTCTCGACCGGCAAGTTCAGCGAGCCGCTGGCCTTCAGCGTCCGGGCCTGGCAGGAGCTCAAGCAGCGGGTGGCCGACTTCGACCTGGTGCACGACAACCAGAGCCTCGGGTACGGCCTCCTCGCCATCGAGAAGCAGTTCCCGACCATCGTCACCCTGCACCACCCGATCACCGTGGACCGGCGCCTGGAGATGGAGCACGCGCCGACGCGGCGCAAGCGCATCGGCGTCGGCCGGTGGTACTCGTTCGTCAAGATGCAGGCCCGCGTCGCCCGCCGGATGCCTCGCATCGTGGTGGTGAGCGAGAACTCCATCAAGGACATCCAGGAGGACATGGGCGTCGACCCCGGGCGCATGCGGCTCGTCCCGGTCGGTGTCGACCCGGACCTGTTCAGCCCCAAGCGGTCCATCACCCGCGTGCCCTGCCGGCTCATTACCACGGCCTCTGCCGACGTCGCGCTGAAGGGCCTGTCCTACCTGCTGGAGGCCCTGGCCAAGCTGCGCACCGAGCAGGACATCACCCTGACCGTGATCGGTCGACCCAAGCCCGGCGGCCGGGCCGAGGCCACGATCGAGCGGCTGGGCCTGGCGGACTCCATCACTTGGGTCTCGGGCGTCCCGGACGAGCGCATCGTCGAGCTGTACGCGGAGGCCAGCCTGGCCGTCGTACCCAGCCTCTACGAGGGGTTCTCGCTGCCCGCCATCGAGGCCATGGCCACCGGCACCTGCCTGGTGGCGACGACGGGCGGCGCCCTGCCCGAGGTCACGGGGCCGGACGGTGACAGCGTGCTGAGCTGCCCGCCCGGCGACCCGGAGGCGCTGGCGCACACCATCGCCCGTGGTCTGGCCGACGAGCAGCTGCGGGCGCGGGTGGGCGCGGCCGGCCGGCAGCGGGTGGTCGAGCGCTGGAGCTGGCGCCATTGCGCGCAACTGACCGTGGACCAGTACCGGGAGGTCCTCGCGCGGCCGGAGAACCAGGCCAAGCTGGCCCAGGCTCGTCAGGCCGGGCACTCCTGATGCTCACCGTGCGCTACCAGCGTCTCGGCCTGCAGCCGGGAGACGTGCTGTTGGACCTGGGCTGCGGCTTCGGCCGCCACGCCTATGAGGCCGCCCGTCGCGGCGCTCAGGTCGTGGCCTTCGACTACGCGGAGGCCGAGCTCAAGGAGGTCCGCAACACCTTCGGGGCGATGGCCGACGCACGCGAGGTGGGCACGGCGTCGCTCGCCGGAGCGGTGCAGGGCGACGGCACCCTGCTTCCGTTCGCCGACGACGCGTTCGACCGGATCATCGCCTCGGAGGTGTTGGAGCACATCGAGGACGACCAGGCCGCGCTCGACGAGCTGGCCCGAGTCCTCCGGCCCGGTGGGACCATGGCCGTCACCGTGCCCGCGTGGTTGCCGGAACAGGTGTGCTGGCGGCTGTCCGACGAGTACCACGCTCCGTTCGTGGAGGGCGGCCACGTCCGCATCTACCGCGCCGGCGACGTTCGCGCCCGGATGCGCGCCGCAGGGTTGGAGCCGTCGTCGTCGCACCGGGCACACGCCCTGCACTCGCCGTACTGGTGGCTGCGCTGCGCGGTCGGACCGGGCAACGGCTCGCACCGGGCCGTGGCGGCCTACCGAAGGGTCCTGGAGTGGGACATCGTCAAGGCGCCCCGGACGACGCGGTTGACCGAGCAGGCACTCAACCCGGTCCTCGGCAAGAGCGTGGTGGTCTACGCCCGCAAGCCCGGTCCAGGCCCGGCGGCGGACGGTGAGCGAGCGCGTGCTCCCCGAGGTCGACGGCGTCATCACGGCTGACGAGGTCGAGGAGAGTGCCGAGACCATCGCCGCCCTCCAGCGGCCTGATGGGATGATCCCGTGGTTCCCGGGCGGCCATTGCGATCCCTGGAACCACGTGGAGACGGCCATGGCGCTGGCGGTGGCCGGCCGGCTCGACGAGGCGTCGCTGGCATACGACTGGTTGTTGCAGATGCAACGGTCGGACGGGAGCTGGCACAACTACTACATCGAGGACGCCGAGACCTCGGCCGTCGTGGTCGAGGACGCCAAGCTCGACACCAACGTTTGCGCCTACATCGCGACGGGTGTCTGGCACCACTGGTTGATCACGCAGGACGTCGACTTCGTGGAGCGGATGTGGCCGGCGGTGCAGCGGGCCATCGACTGGGTCCTGTCCATGCAGACCGAGCGGGGCGAGATCGTCTGGGCGCGCGAGGTGGACGAGCGCCCGTGGGAGTACGCGCTGCTGACGGGTTCGTCGTCCATCCACCACGCGCTCGACTGCGCACTCGGCCTGGCCTCGATCGTCGGCGTCGAGCGCCCGCGCTGGGACCTGGCGCTCGCCGCCCTGGGCAGGGTCATCCGCACACGGCCCGAGTCCTTCGAGCCCAAGGACCGATGGGCCATGGACTGGTACTACCCGGTGCTCTGCAACGTCCTCGAGGGCGTGGCCGCCGAGCGGCGGCTGGGTGGCGCGTGGGACACGTTCGTGATGCCGGGGCTCGGGGTCCGGTGCGTCGCCGACGAGCCGTGGGTCACCGCGGCCGAGACGGCCGAGTGCGCGATGGCGCACGCCGCCGCGGGGGACAAGGCGACGGCGACCGACCTGTTGAGCTGGACCAGGGCCCACCGCCACGACGACGGCTCGTACTGGACCGGCCTCGTGCACCCCGAACGGATCCAGTTCCCCGAGAGTGAGCGGACGGCGTACACGGCGGCTGCCGTCATCCTGGCCGCCGACGCCATCAGCGGCGCGTCCGCCGCCAGCGGCATCTTCCTGCCCGCCCGCTCCCGCTGACCCGCTGACCCGCGGTCTCTGAGCCGATCGCCCCGTTTCCGACTCACCGCGCTCAGACTTCTCGCCTGCCGATTCGACGTCGATTCGGCGGCCGAGGCGCGGTCAGGCAGGAGGGGCCGGGAGGCGGCGGAGGACCTGCAGCGACCCGGTCGCCGAGAGCTGCTCGAACAGGCCGCTGGCCAGGGCCGGCAGGAAGATGTCCTCGTAGGGCGGGCGGCCACCGTCGGCGGGGTCCGGAAACACGTCGTGGATGGCGAACAGGCCTCCAGGAGCGACCCAGGGCGCCCAGCCGGCGTAGTCGGCGCGGGCAGGCTCGGACCCATGGCCGCCGTCGATGAAGAGGAGGGCCAGCGGGGTGCCCCAGTGGGCGGCGACGACGGGCGAGGAGCCGACGACGGCCACGACCACGTCCTCCAGCCCCGCGTCACTGATCGTCCGCCGGAAGCGGGGCAGCGTGTCCATCCGGCCGCTCCCCGTGTCGACGAGCGCCGGATCGTGCCACTCCCACCCGGCCTGGTTCTCCTCCGACCCCCGGTGGTGGTCGACCGCGAACACGACCGTGCCCGTCTCACGCGCCGCGGCGCCCAGCCAGACGGTCGAACGCCCGCAGTACGACCCGACCTCCAGGAAAGGCGCGCCCGGCACGGCGTGCGCGCCGAAGAGCGCGGCCTCGTGCAGCGCGTCGCCCTCCTCGGGCGGCATGAACCCCGTGGCGGCCAGTGCCGCGGCGCGGAGGATCGGATCCACGACGGCGTCGGGTCCGTGCGCTACCAGCGGTCCCAGTGGATGACGCTGTCGGGCTCGGGGCGATCCGCCGCCTTGAAGTCGGTCCCGACCGTGAACGCCAGCGGTGAGAGACACACCTGCTGCACCTCGCCGAAGGGGATACCCAGCAGCTCCGCCACCGCCTCTTCCTGCATGAGGTGCACGGTGGTCCACGCTGTCCCGAGGCCGCGGGCCCGGGCCGCCAGCATGAAGCTCCACATGGCCGGCAGGATGTTGCCGAGCAGCGACGCCGCCATCATCGCCGGCACACCGTCGAGCCGCAGCCCCGTGGTGCACGCCACGACCAGCGCGGGCGCCTCACCCATGTGCTCGCCGAGGAAGTCGGCGGAATCGGCCGACCGTTCCTGCTGCGCGTTGGCGTCGTCGGTGCCCTTGTCTATCGATCGGATGTAGACGCCGTCGAGCGTGCGGTAGATGCCGTAGCACTGGCGGTAGATCTCGCCGAGCGCGGGCGGCTGGCCTCGTCGCGCACGACGACGAAGGCCATCGACGGGTTGTTCGAGCCCGACGGCGCCTGGAGCGCCGCGGCCACGCACTCCCGGACCAGATCGTCCGGGACGGGGCGGGAGAAGTCGAGCCGCTTCCGGACCGCGCGTGTCGTGGTCAGCAGTTGGTCCGGGGTGAGGTCGAGCGCGGTCACGGCGTGACCATAATCTCGGGCATGCCGGTCGTGGCGGGGCAGGAGGAGCGCGAGCTCCCGGACCGCGCCGATCGTGCCGGCGGTCCCGATCGTGCCGACCACCGGGACCAGCCCGCCGCCCGCCGGTCGTGGGAGGCGCCCGTGGCCCGGGCGTCGCGACTCTGGGCGGAGGACGGGCCCTTCCTCGTCGTGCTCGCGGCCACTTTCGTCTTCTGCCTCTTCCTCCTCCGCCCCGGGCACGACTGGGGAGACGACTTCTCGCTCTACATCAACCAGGCCCGCGCCCTCGTCAAGGGCGAGGTGCAGGAGGTGTACCGGCAGAACCAGTTCACGGTGGACAACTCGGCCTGGCAGTCGTTCAGCCCGTACACGTACGGCTGGGGCTTCCCCCTGCTGCTGGCGCCGCTCTACGCGCTCTTCGGCCTCAGCTTCACGGCGTTCAAGCTGCTCGAGGTCGTCCTCTACCTCGGTTTCCTGACCGGGTTCTACGTGCTGATCCGCGACCGCATCGACCGCCTGGGCGCGGTCCTCATCATCGCCGCGCTGGCCCTCGACAACCTCTACACCGCCTGGACGAACACCGTCCTGACCGAGTTCCCCTTCCTGTGCTTCTCAGTGCTCGGCCTGCTGGCGATCGAGAGCACCCACCGTGCGGACCGGCTGGCCCGCCGCCCGCCTGGTGTCGGGCTGCTCGCCGCACTCTTCGGCACCGGAGCGCTGATCGGGTTCACGACCAACATCCGCAATGAGGGCGTCGTGCTGCTCGGCGCGCTCGCGGCGCGCCAGCTCGTCGTGCTGTACGAGCACCGCCGCGACTGGGCGGGCACGTGGATCGCCCGCCTGGCCACGCTCGCCCTCCCCTGGCTGGGCGCGGCCGCGGTCGGCTTCGGCATCCGGGCTCTCCTCCCCACCGACGCCGGACGCGCGCTCACCCTGTCCGGCGGGCTCGGCGGCCACAACTTCGAGACGAACGACGGCTTCTACCGGCAGACGATGGCCGAGCTGCTGGCGATCAAGGACAAGGTGCACGGGACGGTACTGCTCGGCCTGATCGTGTTCCTGCTCGTCCTCGCGCTCGGGGGGATGTTGCTCGCCGGACGGCGTGACCTCCCGCTCAGCGTCTTCACCGTCGGCCTCGCCACGATCTACCTCGTCCTGCCCTACCGCGAGGGCCGGTACCTGCTCGGCGTGGTGCCGTTCCTGCTCTATTTCGCCGCTCAGGGCCTGCGGGGCGCGGACATCCGCAGCTGGCCGATCCAGGCCCGCCACGTGTTCCTGCTGGCGCTGGTGGCGTTGCACGGGCTGGGCATGGCGAACGCCTCCGACTACTGGCGCACCTACCCCCGCGCCATCGAAGGGCCCTCGTCGGCCGCCTCGCGGGAGATGTTCACGGCGGTGAACACGTTCACGGGGCCGGACGACACGATCGTCTTCTTCCGGCCCCGCGCTCAACCTCTTCACGGACCGCGACGCCATCACCGCCGGCTCGTCCCTCCCCGTGATGCTGGAGCGGGGCGACTGGTACGCCATGGCGAAGGCGAGCGAGTACGCGCAGTGCGCGCTCACGGACGAAGAAGCCGCAGCCACCGGGCACATCACGAAGGTCTGGGAGAACGAGGCGTGGGTGTTGTGGCAGGTGCAACGACTGGACGGGGCACCTCTGCCGGCCGTCGCCCTCGACGTGTCAACATGCCGCCTGTGAGCCCACGGCGCCGGAACTCCGACCGCTCGCGTCCGCTGGACGACCTCGTGGCCCTGCTGGACCTCGAGGCCATCGAGGTCAACATCTTCCGCGGCGTCTCGCCCGATGAGAACCGGCAGCGGGTGTTCGGGGGACAGGTCGCCGGCCAGGCGCTGGTGGCGGCCGCCCGGACCGTGGACGACCCCGGCCGCGTCATTCACTCGCTCCACGCCTACTTCCTGCGCCCCGGCGACCCGACCGTGCCGATCCTCTACGAGGTCGACCGCATCCGCGACGGCAAGAGCTTCACGACGCGCCGAGTGGTCGCCATCCAGCACGGGAAGGCCATCTTCAACCTCCAAGCCAGCTTCCATCGTGCCGAGCCGGGGCTCGACCACCAGGAGCCGATGGGGCCCGACCTCCCGGACCCCGAGACGCTCCCCGACTTCATGACCCGGATGGCGCCCCACAAGGAACTGCTGGGCGAGTGGTACGACCTGCCCCGGCCGATCGACACCCGGTACGTCGACACCATCCCGGTCGAGCGCCGCGGGCCGCAGCACCCGCAGCAGCGGGTGTGGTTGCGGGCCGATGGCCGGCTGCCCGACGACCCCGTCCTCCACGCCTGCCTGCTGACCTACGCCTCCGACATGACGCTGCTCGACACCACGCTGCTCCCCCACGGGCTGTCGAACTGGACGGCGGAGCAGCTCCAGATGGCCAGCCTCGACCATGCCATGTGGTTCCATCGGCCCTTCCGGGCCGACGAGTGGCTCCTCTACGACCAGTGGACGCCCTCGACGTCCGATGCCCGTGGCCTGGCCATGGGCCACATCTTCACGCAGGACGGCCGGCTCGTGGTGACGGTCGTCCAGGAGGGACTCATCCGGGTGGTCAACCCTTAGCCGGGTCCCGACCCCACACACGCCGTCCCGATCGGGCAGGCTGGCGCGATGGCCCGAACCCTCCCGCTGGGGGCCGTGCTCGTCGTCCTCGCGGCTGCTTGCCGCAGCGACGCGACCGCATCGGGCGACACGGGATTCCCGACCCCATCCACCGCCGCGTCCAGCGTCGTGTCCGCGCCGACGAGCCCCGGAGTCGCGGCGACAACCGTTCCGACCACTCCGACCACTCCGCCGGCTGCCCCGCCAGCAGAGGGGCCGAACCTGGCTGAGGTGCGGCTGGAGCTGGCCGAGATCGGCACGTTCGACGAGCCCGTCGCCCTCGTCGACCGCGGGGGCACGCTCTACGTGGCCGAAAAGGGTGGGCGGATCCTGGCCCTGACGGGCGGCGATCCGCTGGAGGTCCTCGACATGACCGACCTCACCGAGTCGGCCGGCGAGCGCGGCCTTCTCGGCCTGGCGTTCTCGCCGGACGGCACGCTGCTCTACGCCAGCTACACGAACAACGACGGCGACTCCCGGGTGGACGAGTACGCCATGGGCACGGGGCCGGAAGGGACCGCCGATCCAGCCACCAGGCGCGAAGTCCTCGCCTTGGACCAGCCCTACGGCAACCACAACGGCGGCCACATCCTCTTCGGCCCTGACGGCCTGCTCTACCTGGGCTACGGCGACGGCGGATCGGCCGGCGACCCCGAGCGCCGCGGCCTCGACCCTCGCACGCTGCTCGGCAAGCTGCTGCGCATCGACCCCCGGCCCAGCGGCGACCGGCCGTACACCATCCCCGCGGACAACCCATTCGCCGACGGCGTGGCTGCCTTGCCCGAGATCTGGAGCGCGGGGCTACGCAACCCGTGGCGGTTCTCGTTCGATCCGGCCACCGGAGACCTCTGGATCGGCGACGTGGGCCAGAACGCGGTGGAGGAGATCGACCTGGTGACTGCCGCACAGGGCGCGGGGCGAGGAACCGACTTCGGCTGGAGCGCCTTCGAGGGGACCGATCGCTACAACGAGGACCAGGAGTCACCCAACCATTGGCCGCCGATCTTCGAGTACCGGCACGAGGACGGCGGCTGCTCGGTGACCGGCGGCGTCGTCTACCGCGGTGAAGCGATCCCCGCGCTGCGCGGCGCGTTCCTGTTCGGCGACTACTGCGCCCGGGGCATCAACGCGCTGGTGGCCGACAACGGTCAGCTCGTTGATGCGGCAACGATCTCCGAGGAGCCCGGGCAGATCGTCAGCTTCGGCACCGACGCGACCGGCGAGGTATACGTCCTGTCGATCGGCGGCTCCGTGTTCCGGCTGGACCCCGCCTAACGACCCTCGAACGTCGCGGGGCGCTTGTCGAGGAACGCGCGCACGCCCTCCTTGTGGTCCTCGGTGGCGAACAGCTCGGCCAGGCTCGACGACACCCAGGCCCCGAGCTCGCGCCAGTCGGGGTCCAGGGCCTGGCGGAGACCGGCCTTGAGCCGCTGCACGGCCAGTGGCGGGTTGGCGGCGATGCGCTGCGCCAGCTCCATCGCCGTGGGAAGGAGCTCGTCGTGAGGGACCACGCGCCCGACGAGGCCGATCCGCTGCGCCTCGGAGGCATCGATCACCTCGCCGGTGAACAGCAACTCGGCCGCCCGCTCCCGTCCCACCAGCCCGGCCAACCGGCCCAGGCCGGCGACATCGGAGACCAGCCCGCGCAGCACGAAGAGCTCGCCGAAGCGGGCCCGCTCGCTGGCCACGCGCAGGTCGGCCAGCAGCGCCAGCTCCATCCCCCAGCCGACGGCGGCGCCGTTCACAGCGGCGACGATCGGGATGTCGGTGTGCAGCAGCGCGTCAGCGGCGGGCGTCAGCCGAGGCCCACCCTCCCGGGTGGCAAGCGGGGGCGGGCGGTCGCCACCGCCCATCACCTGACGCACGTCGTCGCCGGAGCAGAAGGCCGGATCGGCGCCGGTGACGACGAGGCAGCGGACGTCCGCCTCCCGCACCAGCTCCTCCAGACGGGCGTACATGCCCCACGTCAACGCGTTGCGGGCCTCGGGCCGGTGCAGCGTGATCACGCCGACGTCGCCGTCGACGTCGTACATGACGTCGCACCGTGACATGGAGCTCGCTTCGCTCACTCAGCGCCGGGCTCCCATGAAGATGCCCTTGAGCGCGTCGTAGTGCTCGATGCAGTGCCCGGCGCCGAGCACCACGCACTCCAGCGGGGCATCGACCAGCTCCACCGGCACCCTCGTCTCCCGCGAGAGGCGCTGGTCCAGCCCGCGCAGCATGCCGCCGCCGCCGACCAGGTTGACGCCGCGGACCAGGAAGTCCTGCGAGAGCTCGGGAGGGGCCTTGGCCAGGCAGCGGATGACGCTCTCGATGATCGAGCTGACGACCTCCTCGATGGCGCCCCGCACCTCCTCCGGGCTGAGCACGACCACCCGCGGCAGGCCGCTGACCAGGTCACGGCCTCGCACCTCGGCGTGGCTCTCGTCCGGCGTCGGATCCGCCGAGCCCACGGCGACCTTGATCTCCTCGGCCGTGCGCTCGCCGATGGCGATGCCGTACTCCCGGCGGATGTACGTCTGGAGGGCGGCATCGATGTCGAAGCTACCGATGCGCACCGCCTCCAGGGCCACGATCCCGCCCAGGGAGATGACCGCCGTCTCGGTGGTGCCGCCGCCGATGTCGATGACCATGCTGCCCACGGGCGCGTCGATCGGCAGCCCGGCACCGATGGCCGCCGCCATCGGCTGCTCGATGAGCTGGGCGTCGATCGCGCCGGCCCGCCGAGCCGCTTCAGTGACCGCCCGCCGCTCGACCTCCGTGATGGCCGACGGGACGCAGATGACGACCCGCGGGCGGTTGAAGCGCGTGACACCGACGCGGTGGAGCAGCAGGCGGATCATGCGCTCGGTGATCTCGAAGTCGGTGATGGCACCCCCGCGCAACGGCCGCACGGCGACGATGTAGCCGGGCGTTCGCCCGATCATCTTCCACGCGTCGTAGCCGGTGGCCAGCACTTCACCCGTCTGCCGGTTGAGCGCGATGACCGACGGCTCGTTCAGGACGATGCCCCTGCCCTTGGCGTAGACGAGCGTGTTGGCAGTACCCAGGTCGATGGCGAGGTCGCGGGCCAGGGCTCAGTCCTCCGTGCCGGTCGAGCCAGGCTGGTCACCGGCATCATCTGGAGGACGCGGTCCGGCGAGGGGGTCGACGCGGCGCACGGGCTGGATGCGGTCGATGCCAGTCGAGTCCCGCCGTGTTTCGGTGGAGAGCGCGTCCATGTGACGTTGGTGGGCCTTGATGCCGGAGTCGAAGCCCTTCGGCTCCCGAGCCCGCAGCGCCAGCACGAGGATCCCGAGCGCGATCACGGCGAGTGCGGCGAGAAGGTAGAGCAGGTTGCGCATCAGGACACCTGGGCGGGGCCGGGGCGTTCCGCTGCGCTCATCTCGGCTGCGTCCCGGATGTCGTGCGCGCCGACGGCCCAGCCGGCGTCGTCGGCGCCCCAGGTCTCCTTCTTCCAGATGGGCGCGGTGACCTTCAACGTGTCGATGCCGAAGCGAGCGGCCTCGAAGGCCTCTGCCCGGTGGGGCGCGGACACCGCCACGATCACCGACGACTCGGTCAACGCCAACGCTCCGGTGCGGTGCCAGAGCACCACCCTGCCCACATCCGGCCAGCGCCGGCGCAGCTCCTCGGCGATGCGCTCCAGCCTGCTCAGAACGTGCTCCTCGTAGGCCTCGTAGGTGAGGGACGTGACCCCGGACCGGCCCTCGGCATGATCCCGGACCGTCCCCGAGAAGAGGACGACGGCGCCGCAGTCGGGGCGGACGACCCAGTCGTAGGCCGCGCCGACGGGCAACTCGTCGGCGGTCAGTGCCAGCCAATCGTGTCCTTCCGCGGGCTCGCGCACGAGGATCGATGCTAGTGCTGCGGCCGCGAACGTCTACCCCCGCGAGCCCGGCGGCAAAGCCCCGGTGGCCGCGGCCCGCTCGCGGACACCCCTGGATAGTGTGCGCCGTCGTGGAGGCGAGCGACTGGCCCGAGGACGGCGACGAGCTCGGTCCAGGCGAATACCTGCCGCCTGACCAACGCTGGTGGCGCCACCCGTCGGAGTTGGGCGCCAGCCCGCTGCCGCCCGCTCGTCCGGCGCTCCTGCCCGCTCCCGGCGGGGGTCGTGTCGTCCTCGTCCTGGCCGCGGTCATCGGTACCGCGGGCGCCGTCCTGGCCGCCTACGTCGCCCATCTGGCCCAGCCGGCCACGAGCGATGTGGCCACGTCCGTGGTCCGGGTGAGCGCCGTGACGACGCCGATCGCCACCACCACCACCACCGGACTCGGCACCGCCGTCACCGCGCCGGTCACCTCGGCGGTGGCGACGTCGGCGGTCGAGGGACTCGTGCAGCTCGTCGTGAACGGCCGTTCCGAGCGGCGTTCGGCCACGGCCGCGGCGCTCGGCACCGGCCAGCTCGTGGTGTCGGCCAAGGCCGTGGAGGGCGTCACCGAGGTCACCGCGGTGATGCCCGACGGCACCGAACAGCGCGCCCAGGTCGTGTTCGTGGATCAAGCGTCGGGTACCGCGGTGGTCGAGGTGGCGCAGCCCACGCCCACAGTGGCGAGCGGGCAGGCGGCCACCCTGGTGCCGGGCGATCCCGTGACCGCGGCGGGGACCAACATCCCGGGCGAGGTCGTCGAGGTCGGCGTGGACGCCATGGCTGACGACGGCACCCACATGGAGCACCTGATGCGGCTGCGCATGGACGAGCCCGTGGACGACGGCGCCGTCGTCCTCGACCGGGACGGGCGGGCGGTCGGCATCTGCATCGGCGCTGACGACGACGACGCCACGGCGCTCCTCGCCGCCCCTATCGAACTGGCCAAAGCGGCCGCCGAGCCGGCCGGGGCCGACGGCGAGCGCCGCCTCCCGTGGCTGGGGCTCACCGGCCGCACGGCCCGACCCGAGGATGCCGCATCGAGCGCGACCTCACCCAACGAGAACGGCACGACGAGCCAACCGCCGGCGACGTCGGGCGCCGCGGCCGCCGGATCGTCCTCGGCATCCTCCTCGTCGATGCTCGGCGCGGCCGCGCCGAATGGCGAAGTGACGACGACCACCTCGGCCGCGCCCCCCACCGCACAGCCGGCGCCGCCGGTGACGACCGCGGCCCCCACGCCCGCCGTCGAAGGCGCATATGTCCTCTCTGTCGAGCCCGACGGGGCTGCCGCGGCCGCCGGGGTGCAGGAGAGCGACATCGTCGTCGCCGTCGACGATGTGTCGGTCTCTTCGATGAACGCCCTCGTGCTGCTGGTGCGAGAGCGCAAGGCCGGGAGCGACGTGCGCCTGATGGTGGTGCGGGCCGGCGAGCGCATCGAGCTGGTCGCCGTCCTCCAGGCCCGCCAGAACTCCTAGACGCCAGACCTCGTAGACCTGAGCCGGTCGGCTCAGAGCATCGCCCGGCGACGGCGCACCGCGGCCCGGATGGCGAAGACCGCGCCGGTGACGAGGCCGGCAGCGAGGACGCCGGCCAGCCCCAGCGCCAATTCTTGGCGGCGCTTCGGGGTGAGGATCTGCCACCAGCGGGTGTCGGTGCCCGCCACGAAGGCCTGCTCGTTCGTGATGCGGGGCTGCCAGCCCTCGGCCTTCAACCGGTCGTTGGCCACCAGCCAGCTGGTCGTCATGTACGGCAGCAGGCCGGGCGGGATGGGCCCCCGCTGGAAGCGCCAACGCAGGTTGGCGATCCAGTGGGTGAACCAGGCCGGCGGGCGCACGCGGGGCTTGGACCCGGCCAGAGCCCGCAGGCGCGGCCCGGCGATCCACCCGTCGGGGCTCACGTTGTAGGTGCCGTCCAGATGACGGCGGCGGGCCAGCTCGATGGCACTGGCGATGTCGTCGAGGTGCACGAACTGGGCCGGGGGATCCTCCTCGGGCGCGAGCACCCCCGCCCCGCCGGCCAGGGCCCGGGCCAGCCACGACGAGCCGTCCTCGGCCAAGCCGGTGACCGGCCGCAGGACGGCCACCGTGCGGTCCCGCCGCGCGTCGGCCCAGTCGACGACCAGCTGCTCGACCTCGGCGTGGCCAACGGCGTAGGCGAAGTCGGGCACGGGACGCAACGGCGCGTCCTCGGTGATGGGGACCGGGTTGTTGGGCCACGCGCCGTACACGGTCGCCGTCGACAGCACGATGAGGTGGCGGACATCGCCGGCGCTCGCCGCGTCCAGCACCCGGCGCGTCACCTCCGTGGCCAGGGTGCCCGGACGGCGACGGATGGCGCTCGCCGCGAACGGCAGGTGCACGACGGCCTCGACCGAGCCGCCCCCGGCGAGCTCGGTCATCTCGACCGCCACGTCGGGCCGGCGCAGGTCGACCGGGCGATGCTCCACCTTGGGGTGACCCACGGCGGCCGGCCGGCGGTCGAGCGTGACGACGGCGTCGACGTCCGGAGCTTCCGCCAGCAGCGCGACCACCCGGCGGCCGATGGCGCCCGAGGCACCGGTGACGACCACGACGCTCCGGCGCGGTTCCCCGTCCACGGTCCCACTCTCCCACGCCCGGTGGGAGGGCCACCCAGCCCGCGTAGATTGACCTCGTGGAACCCGAGCCGACCGACCCGTTCGGCAGCATCCCGTTCCTGGGTGACTTGGCCCGCATGCTGCAGAACCAGGGATCCATCCAGTGGGAGGCGGCGCGCCAGCTCGCCTACAGCAACGCCACCGAGGGCAAGGCCGAACCCAACGTGGATCCGGCCGTTCGGTTCAGGGTCGCCGAGCTGGGGCGGGTGGCCGAGCTCCACGTGCAGCAGGCGACCGGCCTGGACACCGCCGTCGGCGGACGGACGATCGAGATCGTCCCGGTCAACCGCACCGCATTCACGTCCCACACCCTGGACGCCTACCGGCCCCTGTTCGAGACGCTGGCCGGCTCGCTCGGCCAGACGCCGACCATCACCGCCATGGGCGGACTCGAGCCCTTCGGCAGCGAGGATCTGCCCGGCGACGATGCCGGCTTGGCCATGCTGGGCCAGCTCCTCGGTCTCGTGGCGCCCACCATGCTCGGCATGGCCATCGGCTCGATGGTGGGCCGGTTGGCCCGCCGGTCCTTCGGCCAGTACGACCTCCCGCTCCCGCGGCCCCCTTCCAGCGAGATCCAGGTCCTGCCCGGGACCATCGAGGAGTTCGCCCGCGACTGGAGCCTTCCGGAAGAGGAGGTCCTGCTCTGGGTGTGCCTCCACCAGATCACCTCGCACGCCGTCCTCGGCGTCCCCCACGTCCGCGACGAACTGGAACAGCTCCTGCGGGACCACGCCGGAGGGTTCCGACCCGATCCGGGCGCTGTCAGCGAGCGCCTCGGCTCCTTCGACCTCGGCAGCTCCGACTCCCTCGGAGAGCTGCAGCAGCTCTTCGGCGACCCGGAGGTCCTGCTGGGCGCCGTCCGCTCACCCGAGCAGGAGCGTCTGCGCCCCCGGCTCGACGCGCTGATCGCGGTCGTCGTCGGCTTCGTCGACCACACCGTCGACCGCGCCGCCGCCGGGCTGATGTCCGGCGGAGGTCAGATCGCCGAAGCCGTCCGCCGCCGCCGGTTGGAAGCGGGCAGCGAGGACGTGTTCCTGGAGCGCTTGCTGGGCCTCTCGCTCACCCACGCGGAGGTCGAACGAGGCCGGGCCTTCGTCAGCGGAGTGATCGAGCGAGAGGGCGACGACGGTCTGAGCCGGCTTTGGCGCTCGGCCCGGGCCCTGCCCACGCCGCCCGAGGTCGATGCCCCCGGTCTGTGGCTGGCCCGCCTCGAGGTTGACGGGGACGAGCCCCCGGCGACCTGACGTTCGCTAACGCTGCGACCCAGGGTCCGGGGGCGGCAGCTCCTCGTGCTCCTTCAGCGCCCGCCGGCGTTCCTTCACCTTGGACCGCACCCGCGCGCTCAGGGTCGGCGGCAGTGGCTGGCCCTCGCGGATGTGCCGCCAGCCCACGACGTAGGACACCAGTGCGACCACTGCGAGCACCGTCACGATCAGGAAGCCCACGATCCTCGGGATCGGGATGAGGACGGGAGCGAACGCAGCCAGGACCCAGGCCATCTGGAACTTGGTCTCGAACTGTGCGAAGGCCCGGCCCCGGTTGGCATCCGGTGCATCGCGCTGCACGATGGCGTCGAAGGCGAGCCGGGCGAACGCCGCCGCCACGCCCACCGCGCCGGCGAGGAGCGCGGCGCTGACCTGTCCCCCGCCGTAGGCCGCCACCAGACCGCCGACCGCGATGAGCGCGAAGGCCAACTGCAGCATCCGTTCCTCGTGGACGCCCCGCTGGCGCAGTACCGGGCCGAGCACGTTCCCGGCCATGGTGCCGATGGCGCTGAAGAGCAGGATCAGGCCGAACCACACGACCGACGCGTCCTGGCCGCGGAGCAGGAAGGCCAGCTGGAAGGTGAGGAAGCCGACCGTGGCGCGGACCATGGCCATCCCGGACGCGGCCAGGACCACTCCCGACGACCGCAGCTCCTCGCGCTCTTCGGCACCGGCCGGGGTGGCGGCCACGACCACCCGCCGCAGCCGGGTGGCGAGGCCCAGCGCCAGCAGGTAGAGGAGAAAAGCGAGGCAAAGGGTGACCCGGACGTCGATGAGCTTGAGGAGCACGGCGGGGAGCACGACCACGACACCGGCGATGCCGGCCAGCAGCCCGAGCTTCGAGTTGGCCTCCACCAGCTCCGTGTCGTCGGTGACGACGGTGGGCACCAACGCGCTCTTGGAGACGGCGTAGGCCTTGGACAGCACCAGGAACATGAACGCCAGCGGGAACAGCCACAGGCTGTCGAGATTCATGATGAGGAACACGGTGACGATGGCGCGGCCGAGGCAGGAGAGGATCACCATCAGCCGCCGCCCACCCCGCATGCTGTCGAGCGCGGGACCGAGGATCGGAGCCACGATGGCGAACGGCGCCATGGTCAGCAGCAGATAGAGCGCCACCTTCCCCCGGGCGGCCTCGGGGCTGATGTCGAAGAAGAGCGAGCCGGCGAGCGAGATGGCAACGGCGGCGTCGCCGGCGGCCGCCGCGGCGTGGGTCCGGGCCAACCAGGTGAACGGCGGCACGATGAGCCGGCGAGAGAACTCCCGCGGCATGGCCGCAGTCCGATCCGTTGGGACCGGGTCCCACGAGGCGGGCGACGTCACGGCGTCATGGTACGGGGCCTCGGGCCGTCGTACGGGGCTCAGGGCGGTCAAATGGGGCTCATGGCCGTCGCATGGGGCTCACGCCCGCGGAGCCTCGTAGCGGTAGCCCAGACCCCGGATGGTGACGATGCGGGTGGGGTTGCCGGGGTCGCTCTCGATCTTGCTGCGCAGCCGCTTGACGTGGACATCGAGCGTCTTGGTGTCGCCGACGTAGTCCGAGCCCCAGACGCGGTCGATGAGCGTGTCGCGGGTGAGCACCCGGCCGGCGTTGGCCAGCAGGATCGTGAGCAGCTCGAACTCCTTGAGCGGCATCGACACGGCTTGACCGCGGATCGCCACCTCATGGCGGTCGGGGTCGAGGCGGACGTCGCCGACCTCGAGGACTCCCTCGCTGAGGTCGTCGAAGCGGTCGTGCGGCGCGCGGCGCAGCACCGCCCGCATGCGGGCCACCAGCTCCCGCAGGCGATAGGGCTTGGTGACGTAGTCGTCCGCTCCGATCTCGAGGCCCACGACCGTGTCGATCTCGGCTCCTTTGGCGGTCACCATGATGATCGGCACCTGGCTGCGCTTGCGAAGCTGCCGGCACACGTCGATGCCACTGATGCGGGGCAGCATGACGTCCAGCAGGACGAGGTCGGGGTTGACGGCGTCGAACAAGTCCAGGGCCTGAGCGCCGTCACGCGCCACCTGCACTCGGAACCCTTCCCGGCGCAGGCCGACGGTGAGCGCGTCGATGAACGACTCCTCGTCCTCCACCAGCAGCACGGTCGTCTGTTCGGTCACGTCAGCCTGCCTGAGCCACGTCGGGCCGGGCGGAGGGCACCGCGGCGAGGAGCCGCAGCGTGAACGTCGAGCCCTCGCCCTCGATGGAGGCCACGCTCACCTGGCCGCCGTGGTTGGCCATGACGTGACGGACGATCGACAGGCCGAGGCCGCTGCCGCCTGTCTCGCGGCTGCGGGCCTTGTCGACGCGGTAGAAGCGCTCGAACACCCGGTCGAGATCCCGCTGGGGGATCCCCATGCCGTGGTCCCGCAGCTCCACGACCACCTCCTGGCGGTCGAGCCCGACTGTGATCTCCACCGGAGCGTCCGGGTCGGAGTACTTGATGGCGTTCTCGAGCAGGTTGCCGACCGCCGACAGCAGCTGGCGGCGATTGCCGGCCACCACCGCGCCAGGGTCCGCGTCCGTCAGTCGCACCGGGATGCTCCTCATCTGCGCGAGGGGGGCGTGGAGCGCGACGGCTTCGCGGACGACGGCTCCGACGTCGACCACCTCGGTCAGCGACTCGCCCAGCTCGATGCGGGAGAGCTCCAGCAGCTCGTCGATGATGCGAGACAGCCGTTCGGCCTCGGCAGTGAGCTTGGGCGCCAGGCGGGCGATGACCTCCGGCTCGTCCTCGTCGGCCAGGGTCTCGGCCAGCAGGGCGATAGCGCCGACAGGAGTCTTCAGCTCGTGGCTGATGTTGGCGACGAGGTCGGTGCGCACCGACTCCAGCCGGGTCCGTTCGCTCACGTCCTCGATCGTGCACATGGCACCGACCTGCTGGCCGCCGACCGACACGACGGAGCCCCGGATGACGAGCGTGCACCGCGGGGGCCCCATCACATCCAGGGTGTCGGCCGTCTCGAGGCCGGCGCTGGCCGCCCGGAGGTGCTCCTCGACCGACTCGTCGACGAGAGCGTCGAGGTGCGCCACGCCGAGCATGTGCTCGGCCTGACGGTTGCGCACGACTACCTCACCGTCACGGCCGACGATGACCACCCCCTGCGGAAGGCTGTCGATGGACGCCAGCAGCTCCGCCCGCACCTGCTCGAGCCCGGCGATGCCGGACTCCGCGCCGACCAGCCGCGCACGATCCCGCCGCGCCTCCACCTCGCTCCGACTCCGCTGCCACCACGCGCCGCCGAGCGTGCCAACAGCGGCCCCGATCACGGCGGCCAGGACGACCCAGGCCACGCGTACCCGCCTAACCCTCGACCTCTGCGGTCTCCGCGACGGACGAGCCGTCCCGACGCGCCCTGAACCGGGCGGCGCCGTCATGCTCCGGCAACCAGCCCGTGACCGTGTACCGCACCCGCTCGCCGATGTTGACGGCGTGGTCCCCGATGCGCTCGTAGAAGCGGGCGACGACGGCCAGCTGCACCGCCACTTGGAGGTCGATTCGACCCGCGGCGTGGCTCTCGAAGATCACCTGGATGAACTCGCGCTGGAGTCCGTCGAGCAGGGAGTCCATGTCGTCGATGGCGGCCGCCTTGGCGGCGTCGTTGTCCACATAGGCGTCGATGGCCGCCGTGTACAGCGCCTGCGCCTGCTCGGCCATCTTCGTGATGAGGCCGCGCAGGCGCGGGTCGAGTCCGTGCCCGTACAGCCGGCGGGCCGCCTTGCAGATGTTGACGGCAAGATCAGCGGAGCGCTCGATCTCGCCCAGGATCTTCACCCCCGACACCAGCACCCGGAGGTCGACGGCGACCGGCGCCTGCAACGCCATCAGCCGGTAGATCTCCTCCTCCAGGTCGAGGGTCCGGGCGTCGATCTCGTCGTCGGCCGAGATCAGGTAGTCGGCTCCCTCGAGGTCGCCCTCGAGAAGGATGCTGGTCGCCCGCGGGATCGCCTCGATGACCGAGCCGGCCAGGCGCACGATCGTGCTGCGGACGTCCTCGATCTCCTGGTGGTAGGCACTGCGCAGATCGCTCACCCGAACCGTCCTGTCACGTAGTTCTCCGTCCGCTCGTCGCTCGGGTTCGAGAACATCTTCTCGGTGCGGTCGAACTCGACGAGCACCCCGGTGCGCCGGTCACCATCCTCGCTCACCTCAGTGGTGAAGAACGCCGTGCGATCGCTGACCCGGGCCGCCTGCTGCATGTTGTGGGTGACGATCACGATCGTGTACTGCTGCTTGATCTCCTGCATCAGCTCCTCGATGCGAGCAGTGGCGATGGGATCCAGTGCCGAGCAGGGCTCGTCCATCAGGATCACCTCCGGTTCGACGGCGATGGCCCTGGCGATGCACAGCCGTTGCTGCTGGCCACCCGACATGCCGAGTGCCGACGTCTTGAGGCGGGAGCGCACCTCGTCCCACAGCGCCGCGCCGCGGAGCGAACGCTCGACGACCTCGTCCAGCTCCGACTTCTTCTTGACGCCGAGCAGGCGGGGGCCGTACGCAACGTTGTCGTACACGGTCTTGGGGAACGGGTTCGGCTTCTGGAACACCATGCCGATCCGGCGGCGGACCTCGACCGCCGAGACCCCCGGGGCGTAGAGATCGACCCCGTGGTAGTGGATCGTGCCCTCGACACGGGCGGTCTCGATGAGGTCGTTCATGCGGTTGAAGCAGCGGAGCAGTGTGGTCTTCCCACAGCCGGACGGGCCGATGAACGCGGTGATCTCGTGCTTGGCCACGTCGAGTTGCACGTCGCGCACCGCTCGGAACGTGCCGTAGTACACGGCGACGTCCTTGAGTTGGAAGACGATGGATCGTTCCGGCTCGTCCCCCAGACCCACGTGGTGCCCCACCACGGGTGTGGGCGCCGTGATGTGCAGCGGGGCGGGTTCCTGGTCGGTGGCCACGGTCGTCACTCCTTCGTCGTTCACCGTCAGCCTCGCTTCTTCTCGTAGTGGTTGCGCAGCAGGACCGCTGTGCCGTTGGCCAGGAGCACCACGAAGAGCAGCACGAGGATGGCTGCCGAGACGAGCTCGTCCTTGAATTCCTGTTGCGGCAGCTGGGCCCAGTTGTAGATCACGTACGGCATCGCCGTGAAGGGACCCTGGAGCCGGTCGAGGAGGCCGGCGTCGCCAGGAGCGCTGAACAGGCCCGAGACGGCGCCCACGAGGATGAGCGGGGCGGCTTCGCCGAGCGCCCTGGCCAGGGCCAGGATCGTGCCGGTCAGGATGCCGGGCGCGGCGTACGGCAGGACGTGGTCCTTGATGACCTCCCACCGCGTGGCGCCGACCCCGTAGCCGGCCTCGCGCAGAGCGTTGGGGACCGCGCTCGAGCGCCTCCACGGTGGTGATGATGACGATGGGGAGCACCAGCACCGCCATGGTGAGCCCTGCCGCGATGACGCTCCTCCCCCCGGTGACCGGATCGAGGGCCTGCACGAAGATGATCAGGCCGAGGATGCCGAACACCACCGACGGCACGCCGGCCAGGTTGCGGATGTTGAGCTGGATGAAACGGGTGACACGGCTCGGCCGGGCGTACTCCTCCAGGTAGATGGCCGCACCGATCCCGACCGGGAAGGTGAGGAGGACGCAGGCCACGGCGATGCCGAGCGACCCGACCAGACCCTGCCAGACACCCGCGTTCGCGGGGTCCGACGCCAGCCCGGACGTGAGGAAGTCACCGCCCCGGTCCTGGAACACACCCCACGCCTGCGAGATCACCCTTGTCAGGAGGAGTACGAGCACGAGGAGCGGGAGGAGCAGGCACAGCAGCAGCAGACCCTGGAAGACCAGACCCCTCACGTCGCGCCTGCCGGCCCGCAGTTCGGCCCGCACCGCGTCTCCGGGCGAGACCTTGGGGTCGATCACGACAGCCACTGCTAGTACCTCTCGCGTACGCGGCCGACGAAGCGGCCGGCGATGATGTTGAGGGTCAGGGTCATGACGAACAGGAGCAGGCCCACGAAGAACAGGCTCGGGAACGCCAACGAGTCGCCTCGCACCTGGTCCGTGCCGCTGGCGAGGGCAGCCATGGCCGCGGTCATGGTGAGGCCGGGATCCGTCGGGCTGGCGGTGAACTGCGCCCCGCCCGACGCGCCGGCGGCCAGTGCCGCCACCATGGTCTCGCCGATGGCCCTGGACGTCGCCACGATGAAGGCGGCGACGATGCCGGAGATGGCGGCCGGCACGACCACCCGCAGGACGGTGCCCGCCTTCTTGGCCCCGACGCCGTAGCTGGCCTCCCGGAGGGCGTCGGGGACCGATCGCAACGCGTCCTCGGAGATCGAGGCCACGAGCGGCACGACGAGGAGGCCGATGCCGATGCCGGCGGCCATCATCGAGAACTGGGACGGTGACTCGAACAGGGGCTGGACGATGTTCGGGCCGATGAAGCTCGAGCGCGAAGACGCCGATCACGACGCTGGGAACGCCGGCCAGGATCTCCAGGATCGGCTTGAGGATGCGGCGCACCCGGGGCTTGGCGTACTCCGACAGGTAGATGGCGGCCCCGACCCCGATGGGCGCGGCCACCAGCATGGCGATCCCACCGACGATGAACGACGCCACGACGACCGTCCGCAGGTCGAAGCGACCCCGGCGGGGATACCAGCCCGAGTCCCACAGGGCGCTCGGGTCGACGACCCGAACGAAGTCGATGGCCCGGTCGAACAGCGACCAGAGGATCAGCGCGCTGACGACGACGGAGAAGAACGCCGCCAGGAACAGCAGTGCCCGCACCGCGGCTTCCTTGCGCAGGCGGCGGGCGTCACCGCGTAGGTCGGCGACGGTTCGGATCGGCGGCGCTTTGACGGCCATGGCAGTCCTCAGGATCGGTCGATGGTGGACGTCCCAGGTGCGGCCGGCCGGGTCGGGGGGTGATCCCCGGCCGGCCGCAGTCTAGGAAGGGTCAGCCGACGGCCGCCCAGGCGTCCTGCGACGCCGTCCACTGATCGTCGGGCAGGGCGACATAGCCGGCCTCGGTCACAGAGGCCAGACCCTCTTCGGAGAGGAACAGGTCGACGAACGCCTTCACGGCGGGGTTCTCCGCAGCCTTGGCGTTGTTCACGTAGATGTAGAGCGTCCGCGAGAAACCGTACGAGCCATCGCCGATCGTCTCCACGCTCGGGGCGACGCACCCGTCGCCGGTGTCGATGGCGATGGCCTTCATCCGGTCCTTCTCGGCCTCGTAGTACGCGAAGCCCAACCAGCCGAGCGAGGTATCCGACCCCTCGATGCCCTGGACGATCACGTTGTCGTTCGGGCTGGAGTTGTAGTCGGCCCTTGTGAACACGTCCTGGCCACGCTCCTCGGCCAGGTCGGCGATCGCGAACTCGACGAAGCTGTCGTACGTGCCGGACTCCTCACCCGGACCCGAGATCACCAGGTCGGCGTCGGGGAGGCTCGTGTAGGCGGAGCCGACCTCTGTGGCCAGCTCGTTGGCGCCGCTCCAGTTGTCGATGCCCTCGGACTCCGGGCCGAGCAGGGCGTACAACGCCGGCACGTCGAGGCACTCGACGTCCGCGTTGGCCGGGTTGGTGGCCACGGTCAAGCCGTCGATGCCGACGGCCAGCTCTGTGTACTCGATGCCGGCGCCTTCGCAGGCCGCGATCTCCTCGTCGCTGATCGGGCGGGAGGCGTCCGAGATGTCCGTCTCACCGGCGCAGAAGAGCTGGAAGCCGTCACCGGTGCCAGGGCCGTCGACGGTCACGCCGGCATCGGGGTTGGCCGCCTTGAACTTCTCGCCCACGACGATCGAGATGGGTTCGACCGTCGAGGAGCCGGACACGACGACCGAGCCGCTGACCGCCCCACCTCCGCCACCCCCCGAGGCCGGCGCTTCCGAGGCCGCGGCGCCGCCGGCCGTGGTCGTGGCGTCGCCCGCCGGGGCATCCGTCGGGTCCGAGCTGTTGTCATCGCTGCCGCAGGCCGCTGCCACGAGCGACAGGGCAATGGCGCCGCCGAGGAGGCTGCGCCGCAGGGGTGTCTTCACGTGCCGGTCTCCTTGATGGTCGGGGAACGGCTGCGACGGTAGGAAGCCTGCGTGTCCAACTCCCTCGGCCCGGGTGGACGGGAGGTGAACGGGCGACGAAGCGTGGGCGAACTCGCCCACTACAGGAGCCCCGGCGGCCGCTAGACCCAGGAGGCGAGGAAGCGGTCGACGATCTCGGCGTCGGGCAGGTACACCAGGCGGGCGCGGGCCTCGTCGGGCGGGAGCCAGGCCAGCTCGTCGACCTCGTCGTTGGCCTCGAACGGCGGCGCGGCGTCGTCCGTCAGCTCCATCGCCCAGTAGCGCACGACCTTGGGGCGGCCCTTGACCTCGTAGTGGATCTCGCCGAGGTCGGCACCCATCCGGCCCCGCAGCCCGGTCTCCTCCCACATCTCCCGCTGCGCGGTGGCCTCGAGGTCGGCATCACCGGCGTCCACCTTGCCCTTGGGCAGGGTCCAGTCGTCGTAGCGGGGGCGGTGGATCAGCAGGATCTCGAACGAGTCCCGGGCCGGCCGCCACAGGACGCCACCGGCGGCGAGGATCGGGGCGTCGCCGCCGGTCACCCCGCCAGCCAGGCGGTGAGCTTCTTGCCGCTGGCGTCCGTCCACGCCGACCGCCAGCGCTTCCGGTACCGGGCCGCCTGCTCACGCTCCATCGTGACCAACAGCCCGGCGGCGAAGGACTCGGGGCCTCCCGCGCCCTCGGCCACGGCGCGGCGCAGCCAGGCCTCGGCCACGACGGCGTCCTGGTGGTCGCCCAGCACGCTCTGCAGGTCGGCGATGGCGGACGCGTGGCGGCCGGCCGCCGGGATCACGACGGCCGCCGCCTCGGCCGCGTACCGGGCCCGCTTGGCCAGGATGCGCACGCGGTGGAGCTCCTCGTCGGCCGGCTTGTGGTCCAGACGCCCCACCCGGCGGACCAGGTGGTCCCACGGGAGGGCGGCCAGCTCCGGCATGGTGGTCCGCGCCGGCTCCTCGGCGCGATCGAGGGGCGGCGGGTCGAGGGCCAGCTCGACCAGCGCCTGCACGAGCCGCACATACCGATCGCTGTCGAGCGCGCCGTGCAGCTCGTCGAGCAGCGGCGCCCGTTCGGCGGCCAGTCGGTCGAGCAGGCCCTGCGCCGCCTCCTCGTCCGGATCGTCCAGGTCGCGCACCACCTCGCTCAGGCGCTGCCCGAGCACGTCGGCGTCCCGGACGGCGCCGAGCAGCCCTCCCAGCCACCGCAGCTCCTCGAGCAGGGGGGCCAGGGCCGGCGGCTCGTCCGGCGTGTCGAGCAGCGGCCGGAAGGTGCGCAGGTCGCTGCGCAGCCGGCGGGTGGCGACGCGGGCCTGGTGCACTCCCTCGTCGCCGGCATCCAGCCGTACGACGGGATCGTGGACCAGCAGGCGGCGCACGGCCGAGGCCACCGCGCCTCGGAAGACGGCGTGCGTCGTGGCGTCCTTGCCGATCGGGCCCACGTCCGGGTCACCAGGCGCAAGCGCCCGCGGGCCGAGCGCCTTGGCCAGCTTGGGCACGTGGTCAGCTTCACCGGCCCCGGCCTTTCGGAGCGCGTCGACCACGGCGGTCACGACCGAGTCGGGGGCGCCCGCCACCGCCTCCACCTCGATCTCCCGGAAGCGCAGGCCGACTCGGTCGCCGTCGAGGGCCGACACGACGTCATCGCTGAGGAGGCCCAGCGGCCGCTCGGCCTGATCGGTGATGGGGACGACCGTGCGATGGGTCTGGAGGTGCGCCACCTGCACCAGCGCTGCGCCCCGCAACAGACCCTTGACCAGGCCGGCCAGGTGCGCGGGCGGCGGACCGGGAGGACCCGGCTCCTCGAGCTCCAAGCGGTCGAGCATCACGCCCTCGCTGGGTGCCGGGAGCTTGAGCGTCCAGCGGCCGTCCGGATCCCCTTCGCCTGTGCGATGCCGGAAGGTGATGCCCATGCGCAGCAGACGCAGGTCCTCGGCGTCCAGGTACCGCGCGTCGAGCACCTGCTCCTTCGGGTCCGCGGTCACCACCCACGGGACGAAGGCGTGGAGGTCCGGCACCCGGAAGCCGGGCCACACGGAGACCTTGGCCTCGCGTTCGTGAGGCAGCGGGTCGTCGCCCGAGCCCGTCACGGCCGGACGAGCCGCCGGGCCCGTTGTCGGGCCATGTCGTAGAGGAAGGCCTGGGAGTCGCCACCGTCCCAGCCGACCGGCCGCCAGTGGGCGTCGGGTCCCAGCTCCCATGAGCGGGTGTCCTCGGCCAGCGCGGAGGACAGCACCTCGTCGAGCTTCTGGCGGTGCTCGGTCACGGTCACCGGCACCAGCACCTCGACCCGCTTGTCCAGGTTGCGAGGCATCAGGTCGGCGGAGCCGATGTAGTACACCGGCCGGCCGCGCCCGTTGCCGTTGGCGAAGACGTAGATGCGGGAGTGCTCCAGGTAGCGGCCGAGGATCGAGCGGACGCGGATCTTCTCGCTCACCCCGGGCACGCCCGGCAGCAGGCAGCAGATGCCGCGGGTGATCAGGTCGATCTTCACGCCGGCTTGGCTGGCCGCGTAGAGCGCCTCGATGAGCTCCGGGTCCACGAGAGAGTTCATCTTCATGGTGATGTGGCCGTCCGCACCGAAGGCGGCCTCCCGGGCGATCAGGTCCGCGAAACGGGGCCGGAGCGACCGGGGCGCCACGACCAGACGCCGGTACGGGTCCTCGCGGGAGAAGCCGGTCAGGTTGTTGAAGAGCTGGCTGAGGTCCGAACCGATCTGGGGATCGCAGGTCAGGAGCCCGAGGTCTTCGTACAGCCGCGCGGTGGAGGAGTTGTAGTTGCCGGTTCCGATATGGGCGTACCGGCGAAGCCCCTCGGGCTCGTCCCGCACGACGAGCGCGCACTTCGAGTGGGTCTTCAGGCCCACGACGCCGTGGACGACGTGGACGCCAGCCTCCTCGAAGCGCTTGGCCCAGGTGATGTTGCGCTGCTCGTCGAAGCGGGCCTTGAGCTCCACCAGGACGGCCACCTGCACCCCACGCTCGGCGGCCCGGATCAGGTCGCGGGCGATCGCCGAATCACCCGACGTGCGGTAGAGCGTCACCTTGATGGACAGGACGTCCGGGTCGTCGGCCGCCTGCCGGATGAGCTCCTCCACGGAGCTGGTGAACGAGTCGTAGGGGTGGTGGACGAGCACGTCTTGGCCCCGGATGACCTCGAAGAGGCTGCGCTCCTCCTCGACGGCCTCGGCCAGGCGTGCCTGGGTGACCGGCGGCCAGGGAGGATCCTTCAGCTCGGGCCGGTCCAGCCGGTGCAACGCCCACAGCCCCGTGAGGTCGAGCGGCGCCCGGTGGAAGGAGATGTCGTCCTCCGTGAGGTCGAGCTCGTCGACGAGGAGCGCGAGGACCTTCTCGGAGGCACCCGCCTCGATCTCCAGGCGGACGGCGCGGCCGAAGCGCCGGCGGCGAAGCTCCATCTCGAGCGCGGCGAGGAGGTCGTCGGCCTCCTCCTCCTCGACGGTGAGGTCGGCGTTGCGCGTGACCCGGAACATCCAGTGGTCGACCACGGTCATGCCCGGGAACAGGGCGTCGAGGTGGACCGCGATCAGGTCCTCCAGGAGGATGAACCGTTCGCCGTCCGGCAGACCGATGAACCGGGGCAGCGTCGGTGGCACCTTGACCCGGGCGAAGCGCTCCTGGTCGTGCTGGGCGTCGTAGACGAGAACGGCCAGGTTGAGCGACAGGTTGGAGATGTACGGGAAGGGGTGGGCGGGGTCCACGCCGAGCGGCGTGAGGACCGGGAACACCCGCTCGTCGAACACCTCGTCGAGATGCTTGCGATCGTCGAGATCGAGGTCGGACCAGCGGCACAGGACGATGCCATGCGTGGCGATGGCCGGGATCAGGACATCGATGAGCAGGTCCTCCTGCTGACGCACCAGCACCTCGACCCGGTCACCGATCTCGATGAGCTGCTGCCCGGGCGACCGGCCGTCAGGCGACAGCTGGGTCAGGCCGGCCGCCACCTGGTCCTTCAGCGCGGCCACCCGCACCTGGAAGAACTCGTCCAGGTTGGACGTGAAGATGGCGCAGAACTTGAGCCGTTCGAGGAGGGGCATGGTGTCGCCGACGGCGAGGGCCAGCACCCGCTCGTTGAAGTCCAACCACGACAGCTCCCGATTCAGCAGCCGCGGTGGTGGCCCGGGAGGCGGATCCACCAGGGAGGACACGGCGGCAGCGTATCCGTCCGGAAACGCGTCCTCAGAATGGGACATCGCTACCGTCAGATCTCCTCGCCTTCGGGAAGGCCCAGATCCCACTCGAGCACGATGCGCTCACGTTCAGCGTCGCGCACGATGCGCTCCCGGTTGCGCCGGAACTGCGGATCGTCGCGGGGCAGGAGGACGAGGCGAGCGAGCGCCCGGGCCCGGAACTCCTCGATGACCTTGCGATCGCCGAAGTCGCTGTCGATCTCCCAGTGCGGCGAGACGGGCCCCAGGAAGATCACGCGTGCGTGCCCCGCGGGCGGCTCGACGGCCGGGTTCACTGTCGACATCTGCACCTCCGGTTGGTTCGGCCGCAGGATGCTACCGGCGCCCGGCCGTCATCAGCCGCCGACCGCCGTCACGGGCTGGGAACCGAGGACGGCCGAAAGCGTGGTCAGCTTGCCGTCACGCTCGACCTCGATCGGGATGGCGGCGCCGGGCTCGTTCCCGCGGATCTCGTCGCGCACCGTCTCCGGTCCGGCGACAGTGGTGCCGCCCACCGTCCGGAGGAGATCCCCGGGCTGCAGGCCGGCGTCGGACGCGGCCGACTCGGGCTGGACACTCACTACGACGACACCCTCCTCACCACTCACGCCGAGCTGCTCGGCCTCTGCCGGGGTGAGCTGCGTCGTCTCGGCGCTGGTGATGCCGAGGAAGGCCTGGACCTCCACCTCGGTGCCCTCGCCAGACCGGAGCTGATCGATCAGCGGCCGGATGGCGTCGATCTCGATGGCAAAGCCCAGGTTCTCAGCTCCCGGGATACCGGCCGAGTTGATGCCGATGACCCGGCCCGCGGCGTCGAGCAGCGGGCCACCCGAGTTGCCCTTGTTGATGGCAGCGTCGGTCTGCATGAGGTTCTCGAGGGTGACTTCGCCGTCCTGGAGCGTGCGGCCCTTGGCGGAGATGATGCCGGTCGTGACCGTGGGGGTGTCGCCCAGCGCCAGGGCGTTGCCGATGGCGACCACCTGATCGCCCACCTGGGCGGCCTCGGAGGAGCCGAGGGTGGCGGGCTGGAGGTCCTCGGTCTCGCGAAGGCGCACGAGGGCGATGTCGTGGCTCGGGGACGTACCGACGAGATCGGCCCGAATCGTCCGGTCGTCGCTCAGCCGCACCTGGATCACGTCGGCGCCGTCCACCACGTGGGCGTTCGTCAGGACGAGCCCGTCGTCGGAGATGATGACGCCCGACCCGGCCCCGAACTGCACGACCTCGTCGGCGGAGGCCTGTCCGAGCTGGATGGACACCACGGAGGGTGAGACCTTCGCCAGCAGGCTCCGCAGGTCGAGGGCGCCGTCCGTCAGTGCTGCCGGGGCGGCCTGGACCACCGCCGCGTCGACAGTGGGGTGGTCCTCAGCGGCCAGCCGGCCGGCCGCGAAGCCCACGCCACCGGCCACGAGGGCGCCCACCAAGCCGCCGGCGACCGCGCCGCGCAGACCGGGGCGGACCCGACGCGTGGCGTGGGCGGGAAGGGCCGGAGGCGGGAAATCAGGCTCGCGGGAGGGGCCGGAATCGTCGAAGAAGTTGGCCATCGGGGTCTCTCCGTGGTTGTATTGATCGTCCATCCGGGAACAGAACGGCGGCGAAGAACGTCGAGTTCCTGAGATCTCCCAGGCACACTGGGAACTGGAAGCGGGCGAGCGACGTGATTGCTGCGTACCCGCGAGGAGCCGATGATGGATGAGATGCTGACCGGCTGGATGGCCGAGGGCAACTGTCGAAACCACCCGCCCGCGACGTTCTTCCCCTCTGACGGGGTGGGGGTCGACCGTGCCCGCAAGATCTGCGCCTCCTGTCCGGTCATCGAGAGCTGCCTCGAGTACGCGCTCTCGCACCGCATCGAGCACGGGGTCTGGGGAGGCTGCTCCGAGCGGGAGCGCCGCCGCATCCTGAAGCGCCGCCGTCTGGCGCTGGCGCACTAGTCGACCTCGCCGCGCCGCGTCACACCCACGCTGCGTGGTGCGCTCGCCGCGCCGCGCCTGAGGTCCCCCAGGGACCCTTCAGCCCCGCTCAGCCCGCTCAGCCCAGGCCGAAGGCCTCGAGGAGACCCTCGCCAGCCCCCTGGATCCGGTCCATGACGGACGGGTCGGGGCGGCGGGGCTCGAGGTCGTCGGCCATCGAGGGAGCCGGATCGGGGCCGACCAGGACCACGACGTTGGCTCCGACCTGGGCCAGAACGATCGGTGACGGCTCGGCGGGCACGATCCAGGCCCGGCCGCTGTTGAGCAACCAACCTTCGGAGCCGGCGGGGAGCCGGCGCTCGAGGACGTCGTACCCCTCGAAGACGAAGGCGGACAGGATCTGGCCGTCGCTGGTGTAGGTCGCCTGCTGGGGCTGGCCGGCGTCGATCAGCGACTGCAGGTGGTAGTCCCCCATCGAGAGGGGCAGACCGAGTGCGGCCGCCTCCTGCTCGATCTGCTGCTGATCGGCCTGGTCGGCGGCGGGATCCTCCGCTGGCGTCGACTCCTGGTGGAGGCTGACCAGCGAGTTGAGGGCGGGCAGACCACCCGGCCGGTTCCCGGTCAAGCCGGTGAGACCCACCACGCCCAGCCAGATGGAGGCCGTGGCGGCCAGGCTCACGGCCCCGGCCCGGATGACCCAGCGGTCGCGGCCCCGGCGGGGCCCACTGGGGTCGAGCAGCATGCGCTCGAGGAAGCCGAACGGGGAGTCGACCGGGGGGAGGTCGGCGACCCACGCCTTCACCCGGCGGGTGGCCTCCAGCTCCTGACGGCAGGCCGGGCAGGCCGGGAGGTGCGCGTCGACCGCGGCCCGCTCGGCCTCGGTGAGCTCGCCGTCGGCGTAGGCGCTGAGCAAGTCGCCCATGTGCACCGACTCCCCGTTCACGCGCTCAGCTCCTTGCGCAACAGGGCCCGGCCACGGTGGATCCGGCTCCTGACGGTGCCCGCGGGGATGTCGAGCGTGTCGGCGATCTCGGCGTAGTCGAGGCCCACCACGTCGCACAGCACGAGCGCGGCGCGGAAGTCGGGCGGGAGGGCGCGCAGCGCGTCCTGGACGTCGTCGGGCAGCCGTTGCGCGGCGAGCGCGGCGTCGGGATCGGCGTCGACGCCGACCAGGGCCTCGGGCAGGTCCGGGACCACCTCGAGTGGCCGCCGGCGGCGCTTCCTCACGTCATCGAGGAACGCGTTCGTCGTGATCCTGCTCAACCAGCCCTCCAGCGAACCGGGCGTGAAGGTGGCGAGGCCCCGGCGTACCCGGAGCAGCACCTCCTGCACGAGGTCCTGTGCGTCGTCGTGGTTGCCCGTCAGTCGGTAGGCGACCGTGTAGAGGAACCGCCCGTGATCCCGGGCCACCTCTTCCCACGTGGGGACGCGGTCGTCGTCACCCTCTGACGGGTCCGTCACCTGAAACGTCGCTCAGGAGTCGCCGGTTCCCGGCGGGGAGCTACGCGTCGTCGGCGGGCTTGGCGGACTGCTCGGTCTTCGTGGACTGCTCGCTCTTTGCGGAGGGCTCGTCCTTGTTGACGTCGGTGACGCCCTTCTTGAACTCCTTCTGGGCTTCACCGAGGCTGCGCGCCAGCTTCGGAAGCTGCGACCCACCGAAGAGGACCAGCACCACGACGGCGATGATCAGCCATTCCTGTGCACCCATGCGGCCGACCGTACCACCTGACCCCTCAGGCGGGTAGTGCAGGATGGACCGGTGTTGGAATGCGTTGTCAACGTCAGCGAAGGACGCCGGCCGGACGTGCTGGACCGCCTCGCCGATGCCGCGGAGCAGGAGCTTCTCGACCTGCACCACGACCCCCACCACCACCGCGCCGTCCTGACCCTGGTCGGTGAGGACGCGCCACGGGCAGTGGCCAGGAAGGCCGCCGACCTCCTCGATCTGCGCACCCACGAGGGCGTCCATCCCCGTCTGGGCGTGGTGGACGTCGTGCCCTTCGTTCCGCTCGATGGGTCGGACCTGACCGACGCGGTGGCGGCGCGCGACGGCTTCGCGGCGTGGGCGGCCTCCGAGCTGGGGCTGCCCTGCTTCTTCTACGGGCCGGGCCCGGGCGACCCGACGCTGCCCGAGCTCCGACGCGACGCCTGGACCACGCGTCGCCCCGATCGTGGGCCGGACCGGCCCCACCCGACAGCCGGCGCAGTGTGCGTGGGGGCCCGCCCCGTGCTGGTGGCGTACAACGTCTGGCTCGCCGGCGGCGATGTTCCGCTGGCTCGCCGGGTGGCGTCAGCCGTACGCGGCCCGGCCATCCGGGCCCTCGGGCTGGCCGTGGGCGATCGCGCACAAGTCAGCATGAACCTGGTGGCCCCGTTCGAGATCGGGCCGGGCGCCGCCTACGACCTCGTGAGGCACGAGGCGCGCGCCGCGGGAGCCGGGATCGACGGTGCCGAGCTGGTCGGTCTCCTGCCCGAGGCGGTGCTGCAGGCGGTGCCAGGGGCGCGCTGGCCGGAGCTCGATCTGGCCCCCGATCGGACGATCGAGGCCCGGCTGGCGGAACGCGCGGCCCGCGTCAGGCCGTGACGTCGGGCCTCAGGCCGTGACGTCGGGCCTCAGGCCGTGACCATCGGGCGGCGGGCGGCCTGGGCCCGCTGGCGGCGGAGGCGCCGGCGCTCCCGTTCGGACATGCCCCCCCAGATGCCGAACTTCTCGCCGTTGACGAGCGCGTACTCGAGGCACTCCATGCGCACCACGCAGCCGCGACAGACCTCCTTGGCCTCCCGGGTGGAGGCTCCCCGCTCAGGGAAGAAGAGGTCGGGATCGACCCCCAGGCAGTTGGCCCGGTCCTGCCAGCTCCGGTCGTCCAATCGGATGTTGACGATGTTGTAGTGCGTCATGGTGTGGCCTCCCTGCGTGTCGGCCGAAACGCCCTGGTAGAGGGGGATCCCATGCGATCGACGCCATGCTGGCTACGGTGGAGCACAGGTGTGTAGTTACACCGCTGTGATTCCACGAGTGTCATTCTCCACCATTGCGCCCGCCTCCGCAAGGGGAACGGCGGCGCGCTGAGGCTCTCGGGTGCCTTAGGTCGTGGGGGCCGGCGGCGGAACCTTGAGCTCCTGGCCGACGAAAAGGCTGTCCTCGATGCTGGCGCCGTTGACCTCCAGCAACCGCTCCACGGGAACGTCGATCTTCTCGGCGATGACCAGCCACCCGTCGCCCTCGACCACCGTGTAGGTCGCGAGCTCGGCGGCTGTCGTGGGCGGGACCGTGGTCGTAGTGGCCGCGATGGTCGTCGTCGTGGCGGCCTGCGAGGTCGACGGACCGTCCGAGGTGGAGGGCTCGGTGCCGCTGGTGCTCAGGTCCTCGCCGCCGGAGTCGTCGGGGCGGAGCAGGAAGAAGGCGGCGACCACGAGCACGAGCGTGGTCACGGCTCCGGCCAGCACCCTGATCCTCCGCCGGCGGTAGACCCGGCGCTGCGCGTCGCCCGGCCGCGCCAGCACGTGCCCGAGCTGCTGGGTCGTGTCATGGAACGCCGTCGTCGAGCGCGTGGTCGAGGTCGTCGCCGACGGCCAGTGACGAGCGCAGGGCCGCCCCCGCCTCCTCGGCGCGCTCGGCCGCGGTGCCGTCCTCGAGGCCGAGCGTGCGGTCGACGTCCGGTAGGTCGAGCCCCAACGAGTGGTGCAGGGCGATGACGTCGCGCTGCCCTCGCGGGAGCCCGCGGACGCGGCCCATGATCCGCTCGGTCGCACGCTCCGGATCGTCAGGAACGGGCTTGTGTGTCGCACACCCGCGCAGGACGCTCCGGCGGACGGCCTGCTGCGGATCGGTCAGGTGGGCGTAGCGGTCGAACGTCGAGGCGAAGGCCTCCTGGACGACCTCCTCGGCCTGCGCCCGCGACCCAACCAGTGCGGTCGCCATGCCGAACAACGGCCGGAAGTTCTCCCGGTACAGCTGCGCGAAGCCCGCCTCCGCTCCCCCTTCGACCATAGGACCCCAGTCTGTCCAATCGAGAGCCGCCAAGGGTTGGATGCTCGGCCGGCGGCCCGCGTCCTCGGGTCATCCGGTGCGTCGGCGGCGTCGGTGGCGCTCCAGCGGGCCGGCCACCCGCTTGGGGTAGTGAAGCGGTGCCTCGCGCAAGATCGGCTGCTCCTGGCGTACCCAGTCGGCACACTGCGGATCATCTGGGAACCATCCAGACGGGTCCGACCAGACCACCTGGCGGATCTCCGGCAGCGACGTGAAGGTCGTACTGCTGCCGTAGTGGGCGAACCACCCGGCCATCCGGTCGAGGTCGGCGAGCACCCAGTCGTCCGGGACGTCGAGCACCCTCAAACCGGCGCCCTCGAGCGAGACCGGCTGGTCGAGCGGGACGGGCCGGCCGGCCCGTCCCTCGTTGGCCACCCAGCTGATCGCGAAATGCGCCGGCGCAGGGTCCAACCCCATGAGCACCAGCTCGGGCTGGCCGACCTCGGTCAGCCCGACCGTGTAGGTCCACGGATGCCGCACGCGGGGCGCGCAGCGGCAGCCGGGAACCGAGCAGACGCCGTAGCCGATGGAGTTGACGGCGAAGCCGTGAGAGGCGATGAGACTCGCAATGGAGCGGTCGGGCTCGGCCCGACGCTGGTCGTTCGTAGCCATGGCGGCATCCTTCCCGGGGGGTGCATCGAGGTCTCTCGACCGGCCCATCGGTCCGGGCCGATGCAGGCGGCCATGCGCCGCGATGGGCTGCCGATCACGTCGCGCCATCGAGCGCAGCGGCCAACGCGAGCACCTCGACCGCCGGCATGGACGCGTCGCCGGCCGGGCCGCCGTCCACCGCGTCGTCGTGGATCACGCGCCAGCGGATGCGCCCGCGCAGTTCGTCGAGGCGGGTGATCGGTCGGGTGGGGCGGGGGTCGGCGTTGTTGATCGTGAAGGTCGGCGTGGCGGTTGTGGGTGGCGCACTCGAGTCGGCCGTTGAACTGGCTCGTCTCGCCGCCGCTCGAGTGGGGGACGATGTGGTCGACGTCGCAGTTGTTGGCGGGGATGTCGCACCCGGCGGGGTGTTGGCAGTGCCGGTCGCGGACCTCGACGGCGCGACGGACCGCGCCGGTGAACGAGCGCCGGTGGGAGACAGAGACCACGGTGGACGCTCCGTCGAACAGGATCGTCTCCAGCTCGGCCGCACCAAGCCAGGGGGCCAACTGGCGCGGGGTGATGATGGTGCCGTTGGCGAGCTCGCACAGTTCGGTGAACGCGGTGTCTCCAACCAGGACGGTGAACAACGGTCGGGGTGGGCGGCCGCCGGCGGGGGCGGTGGCTGAGCGTTGGGCCATGACGACGAGAGCCGCGGCTCGGCGCGCCGCCGCGGTGCGGAGGGTGCCGTCGCGCTGCTCGGCGAGGTACAGCTCGTGTTCGAGGCGCTGCAACTCGTCCAGCACCGCGGCGCCGCCGACTGGGTCCAGGGCTCCGCTGACCACGACCGTCCCACCGATGGTGGCGGCGGCGTGGAGGTGGACGTCGTCGAAGGTCTCGCCGGCGTGCTCGGGTTGTTCTGCTTCGGAATCGACGCGCTGGCACCAGTACCCGATGACCCGGGTGGCCGGCGCGAACCGCAACCTGGTGCACTGCTCCACGAGGAAGGCTTCGTCGCGGGCCAAGTAGGCGGCACGGTGGGCCTGGTTGGCCCGGCCGAACAGATCGAGGTGATCGAGCGAGAGCTCGCCTCGCCCGATCGCGGTCATGGTCGCCGGCAGGCCCCGCTGCTGCCGGGCCCGGCGCATCTCGACCCCGGCGGTGGCCGGTGAGCAGGACGTCTCGCGCGCCAACCGTGCCGCCGCGCTGCGCGAGCCGTCCCCAGCCCAGATCCGGCGGGCATCCCAGCGGCCCAACAGCTGCGCGGCCACCGCTCCCAGGCGCGCCCGCTCCCGCTGCACGGCGACCACGAGCTCGTGGAGCTCGTCGTCCGCCAGCCCTGGCGCGTCGAAAACCGCCAACTCGTCGATCGCCTCATGGAGCGCCTTGAGCACCGAATCCGCCGTCGGCATGCGGTCAGTATAGCGAACAGATGTTCCATCTGCAAACCCGAGGCGACGGCGTCGCCCTTGGTCAGCTGGCGCGGTGGCCGCGGCCGGACTGCTGGCGCTTGTGCTCGATGAAGTCGACCAGCACATAGTCGCCGAGCGTCTCGGGCGTGGTGAAGAAGGCCCGGCCGCGGTTCATCTGCGTGAGCCGTTCCACGAAAGCCTTGAGATAGCCGGTGGCGTCCAGCATGAACGTGTTGATGCGGATGCCATCCCTGGTGCAGCGGGCGACCTCCCGCAGCGTTGCCTCGATGGTCTCGGGCACGGGCGGGTAGTTGAAGAAGACGTCACCGTCGCGGTCGATGTGGGCCGTCGGCTCGCCGTCGGTGATCATGATGATCTGCTTGGTCCCTGACTGTTTGGCCAGAAGCTGCCGGCTCAGCACGAAGGCGTGTTGCATGTTCGTGCCGTACACAAAGTCCCAGCTCACCTCCGGGAGCTGCTCGGGCTTGAGCACCCGCGCCACCTCGCTGAACCCGACGATCCCCAGGTAGTCGCGGGGGAACTGACTGCTGATGAGCGAGTGCAGCGCCATGGCGACCTTCTTGGCCGACAGGAAGTTGTCCCGCATGGGCATGGACAGCGACAGGTCGAGCATGAGGACGGTCGAGGAACGGGTGATGTTCTCCGTCAGCTCGATCTCGAAGTCGTCCGACGAGAGCCGCACCGGCGTCCCAGTCCCCTGGCGCCGCACCGCGTTGCGGATGGTGCGGTGGAGGTCGAGGTTGAAGGGGTCGCCGAACTCGTAGGGCTTGCTCTCGTAGCTGCGCTCGTGGCCGGTACCGGTGCGGATCACCTCGTGCTGGCCCATCTTGTCCTTGGCCAGCTTGGTGAACAGGTCGGACAGCGCGTTCTGACCGATCCGGCGGATGCCCTTGGGCGTCAGCTCCAGCCGCCCTTCGCGATTCTCGATGAGCCCGGCCTCTTCGAGCATCCGCGCCAGCTCGGCCAGCCGCTCCATCGAGCGGGCCGCGTCGTCACCGAGGAGGTCGCGCACGCGGTCGAGATCGGCCTCGGCCAGCGCGCCCGGGTTGGCCGACCCCCGCATGAGGTTCTCGAGCTGGTCGATGTCCCCGAGCTGCTGCATCATGTCGACGGCCTCGGAGAAGCCCAGCGGGTCCATCCCCTGGAAGTTGTAGGAGCGGTCCCAACCCATCTGGGGGAACTGCGAACGCAGGTGCTGGCCGAGCTGGTCCATCTGCCAGCGGAGGTCCATGTCCTCCAAGAGCTCGTCCATGAGCTGCTGCAACTGCGCCCGCTGCTCGGGCGTCATCGAGTTCAACATGGCCTGCATGGCGGCCATGCGCTGCGCCATCACTTCCAGCAGCTCGTCGAGCGACTGCGGGTTCTCCGGGAAGAAGTCCCCGAAGCGCTCCATGAACTCCTCGAACCGGGGGTCTTCGCCCCGCTCGCGGCGCTCGAGCATCTCGTTGAGCCCGGCCAGCATGTCCTTCAGGCGCTGCATCTGCTCCGGGCTGACGTTCTGCATCCCGGACGACATCTGGTTCACGTAGTTCTGCATGAGCTGCTGGCGGAGCTGGTCCAGCAGCTCCTCGAACCGCTGCGACGCCTCCTGCGACGTGAACTCGTAGTCCTGCAACTGCCGCACCTGCCCGGCCAGGTCGGGCGGCAGCATGTCGAGCTCGAGGTTGCGCTCCATGGCCGAGCTCTCGGCCAGCTCACTGCGGCGCTCGTCGCCGCTGTCGCGGGCCTGGCGGACCTGGTCGTCCAGGGCCTGGCGCTCCTGGTCGATGATGTCGCGCAGCTCCTGCGCGATGTCGTCGTACACCCCGCCGAGGTTGTTCTGCTCCAACAGGTCGGCGCGGCGGCGGCGGAGCTTCTCCATGAGCTCCCGGAGGCCCTGCAGGCGCTCGCCGTTGCGGTCCCGGAACCCGCTCTGCATCATGCGCCTGAGCGCGTTGTTGAGGTCACCGTGGTACAGCAGGTCGTCGGTGATCTCCTCCAGGATGCTGTCGGCGTCCAGCTCGAAGCCGACCTGCGTGCCGTCCCACCGGGAGTAGGTGAACCTGGACACCATGGCTGGAGGGTATCGCCACCCCGCGCCGGCCTTCGCGGCGGGGCCGGCGGGGGCCGGTGCCATCCGGTGTTCATCGAGCGTTCGCCAGGAGTGCAAACTTTAGCAAGCACTTGCGACCTCGCTCCGGTATCCTGGAGCCATGCGGGTCGAGCGCACCTTCGCCTTCGTGGACCTCTCGGGGTTCACGAACTACACCGCCGAGAACGGCGACGATGCCGCGGCGCGCGTGCTCGGCGACTTCCGGTCCATCACGAGACGCCTGGCCTCGGATCGCGGGGTGCGGGTGGCGAAGTGGCTCGGCGACGGCTGCATGGTCGTCTCCATGGACCGCGACGGGATGATCGCCTTCGCGCTCGACCTGGAGCGCGAGGCCACCGCGGCCTGCGACCCCCTGTCGGTGCGCATCGGCATGGCGACCGGCTTGGCCCTGCTGTTCGAGGGCGACGACTACATCGGATCCGCCGTCAACCTCGCGTCCCGCCTCTGCGACGCGGCCGGGCCCGGCGAGGTCCTCGTCCCGGCCGACCAGACCCTCGAGCTCCCGCCGGGCGTCACCGCCACGCCGCACGGCGTCATCGAGCTGCGAGGCTTCCCGTCCCCTCTCACGGTGGGCTGTCTCTCCGGCTCCGCCATCGTCCAGGGGCGCAACGACACCGGCGAGCTCTGGACCCGGTCCCCCTTCGTCACCTGAGCCCCGTCGTCACCTGAACACGCCAGCCGGACCGACGCGGCACGACTAGCGTTGCCCGGTGGCCGATGAAGCGACCGACGGCCTGGTCTGGAGACTGGAAGCCGTCCGGTTCCCCGAACCGGTCACCCGATGGTCTGCGGCGCTCTTCACCACGATGGAGCCGGCCGTCGTCGCGCGCGTCATGGAGGAGACCGGTGTCCTCCTCGACGGGGTGGCGGCGCGGGAGTTCGACGGTCGCGTCTACATGGCGCTGGTGCCGCTCGGTGGGCGGGCCCGCACCACCCGCTGGCTCGTGCCTGTCCTGCGCCGGGTGCGCCCCGAGCTGCGCCGCCGGCTGGCCGCCGCCCATGCCGCCGACGTCGCCGACTGGTCCGGCCACACCGTGGCGGAATGGAAGGGTGGCATCGAGACGGACCTGCTGGAGCGGGGACGCGGCTTCCTGGCCGGTGACCTGGCCGCGCTGACCGCGCACCAGGTGGCGGCCCGCCTCGAGGAGCAGCTCCGCTTCGTCGAGGAGTGCTTCATCTGGCGGGCCCGCCTGCACGCCGCCGGCGTCGACGCCATCGGCCGACTGGGGCTCGACCTCTGCCGCGACCACGGCTGGCCGGTGCCCGAGATCATGGATCTCTTCGTCGGCCTCTCGGGCACGGCGACGGATCCCGCAGTCGCGCAGCTCGCCATCGTGGACCTCGTGCGTTCGGAGGGCGCGATGCCGGCGCTCGAGCGCGCGGCCACCCTGGCCGACCTGGCCGCCACCTCGCCCGCCGTGGCCGGCGCCCTGCAGGGGTACCAGGACCTCTGGGGCCAGCGGGCCGTGCGCTACGAGGTGGCGGCACCGACCGTGGTCGATCGGCCGGAGTGGTTGCTGCGCCAACTCAAGGGCGCTGCCGGCGCGGCCGGCGACCGGGAGGATGTCGCCGCCCGCCACGCGGCCACCCGGACCCGCGCCGAGGCGCGGCTCATCGCCACGCTCGGCAACAGCTCGCTCACCCGCCGCCGGCTGGCCCGCGCGCAGGAGGTCTTCCCTCTGCGGGAGGGCAACGGCGCTACGACCGTCGGGGTGCCGCTCGCCGGCCTGCGGCGCCTCGGGCTCCACATCGGCGTCCGCCTCGGTCTGTACCGGCCCGAGGATGTGTTCGACCTCACCTTCGACGAGGTGCTCCAGGTGCTCCGCCATCCGGATCACGTCTCCCTCGACGAGGGCACCGACGCCGCCCGCGTCAGCCAGCTGGCCATGGCTCGGCGGGAGGAACGGGAGCGGCTGGCCACGAAGGAGCCGCCGGCGATGCTCGGTGAGGACGCCGGCGTCGACCGCACCGGGCTGGTCCCGCCCGACCTGCGGGGCTTCCCCCGGGCCGCCGCCGAGCACCTGGCCGCGCTGACCTGGTACGCCGAGCAGGAGGTGGCCGCGCTCGACTCGCCCCGCATCTCCGAGGGGGTGCTGCAGGGGATCGGCGTCTCGCCGGGGGCCTACGAGGGGACAGCTCGCATCGTGCTCGACGAGGACGACTTCGAGCTGATCCAGCCGGGCGACGTGATGGTGTGCCCGACCACCTCACCGGTGTGGTCGGTGGTCTTCCCGTCGCTGGGCGGGCTCGTGTGCGACGCGGGCGGCGCCATGAGCCACGCCGCCGTCATCGCCCGCGAGTTCTGCATCCCCGCGGTCGTGGCGACGGGCGGCGGCACGAACACCATCGCCGACGGCGCCCGGGTCCGCGTGGACGGGCAGTCGGGCCAGGTGACCCAACTCTCGTAGTGGCCCCGGGCGTCAGGAGCGGCTGCGGTACGTCGACCGGGAGCCGCTGGCGTCCTTGTTGAGCCGCTTCGAGAGATGGAGGCCCTCGAGGATGAACTCGACGGCGGCTGCCACCGCCGCGGGCGACTCGTCGCCGCCAGTGATGAGCTCCACGGGCTCCCGCAGGGCGGGCACGCTGGTGACGAGCTCGGCCAGCTGCGCGGACGGAACGTCCTCGCCCGTGTGGGCCACGATGCCGTCCTCGAAGGCCGTCAGCACACCGCGGAGCTGGTCGGGCGTCAGGTACTGCTTGAATACCGTCAGCACGGCGCCCTTCATCATGTTGTCGACGATGGGGCCTTCACGACCCTCCTCGAGCGTCTCGATCTCGATCTTCCCCGACGTCGAGGAGGCCAGGGCGTCGAGGTCGCTCACCCGCGGGACGACCTCTTTCTCGCCGGCCCGCAGCGAGCGTCGAAGCGCGTTGGCCGACAGCACCTCGACGTTGGACACCGAGAGTCGGACCGACACGCCCGAGCGCTGGTTGACGTGGCTGGAGCTGCGGGCGAGATGGGAGAAGGTGGCCACGATCTCCTCCAGGTAGCCCGGGACGCGGACCGGGACGTCGCCCACCGCGCCCGGCCGGGCCTCCTGGCGCATGATGGCGACCTCGGTCTCGATCTCGAGGGGGTAGTGCGTGCGGATCTGGCTGCCGAAGCGGTCCTTCAACGGCGTGATGATGCGGCCGCGGTTGGTGTAGTCGTCCGGGTTGGCCGAGGCGACGAGCACCACGTCCAGCGGGAGGCGGATCTTGTAGCCACGGATCTGGACGTCGCGCTCCTCGAGCACGTTGAGCAGGCCGACCTGGATGCGCTCGGCAAGGTCCGGCAACTCGTTGAGGGCGAAGATGCCTCGGTTGGTCCGCGGCACGAGTCCGTAGTGCAACGTGAGCTCGTCGGACAGGTAGCGCCCCTCGGCGACCTTGATGGGATCGACCTCGCCGATGAGGTCGGCGATGGAGGTGTCCGGCGTGGCCAGCTTCTCGCCGTAGCGCTCGTCGCGGTGGACCCACGTGACGGGCGTGGCGTCACCGTGCTCGGCCACCAGCTCCCGGGCGTAGCGCGACACCGGGTGGTACGGGTCATCGTTGATCTCGCTGCCGGCCACGATCGGCATCCACTCGTCCAGCAGGCCGGTGAGCGAGCGGATCATCCTCGTCTTCGCCTGGCCGCGCTCGCCGAGGAAGATGATGTCGTGGCCCGCCAGCGTCGCGTTCTCGAGCTGCGGCATGACGGTCTGCTCGTAGCCGATGAGGCCACCGAACAGCGGCTCGCCGGCGGCCACCTTGGCCACGGCGTTGCGCCGGATCTCGTCCTTCACCGGGACCGACTGCCAGCCGGAGTCCCGGAGCTCGCCCAGCGTGGTCGCCGGGGGGGCGGGGGTACGGGGGGCTGAGGCCATGGTTCGACCCTACCGCCGGAGGTTCGGGGCCGAGCCAGCGGCAGGGGCTCGCCTACCCTGACCCGCGATGGACCTCTCGGGCACGTGGCGCGCCGCGCTCGCCGACGACGATCTGCGCCGCGGAGCCCTCGGTCTCGACTACGACGACGACGAGTGGGAGCCGATCGCCGTCCCCGGCCACTGGCGGTCGGTCCCGGCCTTCTCCAGCAGCGATGGGCCGCTGCTGTACCGCACCCGTTTCGAGCTCGACGCCGGGCCGGCGGGGGCCCGCCACTGGGTCGTGCTCGACGGCGTCTTCTACCAGGCCGACGTCTTCCTCGACGGCGCCTACCTCGGTGACCCGGAGGGCTACTTCTTCCCCCACTCGTACGAGATCACCGACCTGGCCCGCCTCGGCGCCGAGCACGTCCTCGCCGTGGAGGTCGCCTGCAGCCCTCCTGCCGATCGCCGGGCCAAGCGCAACCTCACCGGGATCTTCCAGCACTGGGACTGCATGGACCCCACGTGGAACCCGGGCGGGTTGTGGCGTGACGTGAGGATCGAGCGCACCGGACCGGTGCGCATCAACCGCCTGCGTGTCCTGTGCCGCGACGCCGAACCTGCGCGCGCCAACGTCATGATCCGGGCCGAGCTCGACAGCGACGATGCCCGCACCGTGCGGGTCCGCACGACGCTGGAGGGCATCGTCGAGCGAGAGCTGGAGCACCCGCTCGCCAAGGGCACCAACTCGGTCGAGTGGACATTCGGCGTCGACAACCCGAAGCTGTGGTGGCCTCGGGCCCTGGGGGATCAGCCTCTCGGCCAGCTCGAGGTGACGGTGTCCGTCGACCACGAGCCCAGTCATGCCCGGGCCGTTCGCACCGGGCTGCGTCAGGTCGCCATGCACCACTGGACGCTCACGGTCAACGGCGAGCGGCTGTTCCTGAAGGGCGCCAACGCCGGGCCGACGCGCATGGCGCTGGCCGAGGCGACGGCGGACGACCTGCGCCGCGACGTCGCGCTCGCCGCCGACGCCGGCCTCGACCTGCTGCGCATCCATGGCCACATCACGCGGCCCGAGCTGTACGAGGCGGCCGACGAGCTCGGCATGCTGATCTGGCAGGACCTCCCGCTGCAGTGGGGGTACGCCCGCTCGGTCGGCAAGCAGGCGGCCCGCCAGGCCGAGGAGGCGGTCGACCTGCTCGGCCACCATCCGTCGGTGGCGATCTGGTGCGGTCACAACGAGCCGGTGGCGATCGACGTGCCGCCCGGCGAGCCGATCACGAGCCGTGTCGCCATGGCCTTCGCCGCCGGGCAGGAGCTGCCGAGCTGGAACCGCTCGATCCTCGATGCCCGCATCAAGCGCACGCTCGAACGAGCCGACGGTTCCCGCCCCGTCATCGCGCACAGCGGGGTCGCGCCCCACCTGCCGCAGCTCGACGGCACGGACAGCCACCTCTACTTCGGCTGGTACCACGGGCAGGAGCGCGAGCTCCCCGGCTTCGCCGCCGCCTGGCCTCGCATGGTCCGCTTCGTGAGCGAGTTCGGCGCGCAGGCCATCCCGACGGACGCCGAGTTCATGGAACCCGAGCGCTGGCCCGACCTGGACTGGGACCACTTGCAGCAGCGTCACAGCCTGCAGAAGTGGGTGTTCGACGAGCGGGTCCCTCCCGGTCGCTACGAGACGTTCGCGGCGTGGCAGGACGCGACCCAGCGGTACCAGGCCCGCCTGCTGCGGCATCACATCGAGACGCTCCGCCGGCTGAAGTACCGGCCGACAGGCGGCTTCTGCCTGTTCAGCCTGGCCGACGCCGCACCGGCCGTCACATGGTCCGTTCTCGGCCACGATCGGGCGGCCAAGCTCGCCTACCACGTGGTGTCGGATGCCTGCCGGCCCGTCATCGTCGTCGCCGACCGCCTACCGGCGGGCGTGGTGGCCGGCGAGGCGCTGGCCCTCGACGTGCACGTCATCAGCGACCGTCGCGACGCCATCGAGGACGCCGCCGTGTCGGCCGTCCTGTCCTGGCCGGGCGGTGACCAGGGCTGGCGCTGGGTCGGCGACCTGCCCGCCGACTCCTGCGTACGGGTCGGCACCGTGCAGGCCGTCGTGCCCGACGCGCCAGGCCCGCTCGTGCTCGACCTGGACCTGGTGGCCGGCGACGACGCCGCGACCAACCGCTACGAGACGAGGATCACGAGTCCCTGACCATCCGCTGTCCGAGGGAGCCCTCGAGCGCGAAACCCACGTGAACCCGCTGTTGGCCACGGTGATCCCCCACGGCGATCCCTCGCCAATCGGTCTCGCCGTGCTCAGTCTCGCCTGCCGAGACGGTAGGCGGCGAGAACCGTCCCCCACCGGGATGGCCCTTCGGCGGGCCGGCTGAGGCGGCGCGGTTCCAATTGCACGAGGTCGGCGCGTGCCCTTTGCAGCCCTGCGTTCGGCTTCGTTATTGCTGATGAGGTCCCCACTGCGCGCCGCGATGATCGCGATCATGGGCACGACGCGACGAGCCGACATGTTCACCGCGGACGGCAAGCCGTCCGACGACGACCCGCGCGAGAACGGACTGACGTTGGGTGACGAGCGCACCACGCTGGTCGAAGCGCTGCGCTGTCAACGCCTCACATTGGAGCTGAAGTGCTCAGGACTTGATGCCGAGGCAATGGCGCGGCGTTCCGTCGAGCCGTCGACGATGTCCCTCCTGGGACTGGTGCGACATCTGGCCGAGATGGAGCGTGAGACGTTCCGGGTGATGATGGCGGGGCAGGACGTGCCCCGGCTGTTCTGCTCCGACACGGACCGTGACGGTGATTTCGATGGTGCTGATCCCGACCCCCAGGTGGTTGCAGAGGCATGGGACGCCTGGCGTGCGGAGGTTGACTTCGCCACACGGTTCGTGGCCGAGGCGCCCAGTCTCGACATCACCGGCGACGATCCGTTGAACCAACACGGCAGCGGCGGAGGGCTGATGTCGCTGCGTGAGGTGCTGGTCGGAATGATCGAGGAGTACGCCCGCCACATGGGTCACGCCGACCTGTTGCGGGAGCGCATCGACGGACGCCGAGGCCAGTGACCGTCAGCGGGCGAGAGCTTCGAAGACCTCGTAGACCATCCAGGCCGGCCAGAGCAGGCCTTGGAAGATCGCGAGGACGTACTCCCAGAAGTTGTCGGCCTGCTGCCAGAACCACACCCAGGCTCCGAAGATGCCCAGGGCGTAGATCGCACCGCCGCCGGCAGCGCCGGTGCTGTTGCTCATGCTCGGCTCAGATACCGGCGGTTGGCGAGCTGGGCCTTGAGGTAGTCCTTGTTCATGAGCGCGATGAAGTCTATGGAGATGCTCTTCGGGCAGGCCGCCTCGCACTCGCCGTGGTTCGTGCAGGAACCGAAGTGCTGCTCCATGGTCCGCACCATCGCGTCCACCCGGGCGTAGCGCTCGGGCTGGCCCTGCGGCAGCAGGCTGAGGTGCGCCACCTTGGCCGCCGTGAAGAGGTTGGCCGCGCCGTTCGGACAGGCGGCCACGCAAGCGCCGCAGCCGATGCACTGCGCAGCGTCCATCGACGCGTCGGCCACCGACTTGGGGACCGGGATGGTGTTGGCGTCGCGGGCCCCGCCCGTGGGCGCGGTGATGAAGCCGCCCTGCTCGACGATGCGGTCGAAGGCCGAGCGGTCGACCATGAGGTCCTTGATGACCGGGAAGGCCGCGGCCCGCCACGGCTCGATGACGACGGTGTCGCCGTCGGCGAACTTGCGCATGTGGAGCTGACAGGTGGCCGTGCCCCGCTGCGGGCCGTGGGCCTGGCCGTTGATCATCAGCGAGCACGTGCCGCAGATGCCCTCCCGGCAGTCGTGGTCGAAGGTGATGGGCTCCCGGTCCTCGTTGGTGAGCCGCTCGTTGACGATGTCGAGCATCTCCAGGAAGGACATGTCGTCGAGCACGTCGGGCGCGTCGATCGTCTCGAACCGGCCGGCGTCGTCCGGCCCGTCCTGCCGCCACACCTTGAGCGTCAGGTTCAGCGTCCTCACTTGTAGCTCCTCACGGCGAGATGCACCTCGTCGAACACGAGTGGTTCCGCGTGCAAGGAAGGTCGATCGGGCTCACCCGTCCACTCCCACGCCGCCACGTAGGCGTAGTTCTCGTCGTCACGCCGTGCCTCACCGTCCTCCGTCTGGTACTCGGCCCGGAAGTGGCCGCCGCAGCTCTCCTTGCGGTCGAGGGCGTCCCGACACATGAGTGCCGCGAGCTCGAAGAAGTCGTCCACCCGGCCGGCCTTCTCGAGCGACTGGTTGACACCGGGACCACCCGGCACGCGCAGGTCCTTGCGGAACTCCTCGTGGAGCGCCGGGATCTCCGCCAGCGCCTTCTCCAGGCCCTCTGCGGTGCGCTCCATCCCGCAGTAGTCCCACATGATCCGGCCCAGCTCGCGGTGGAACCAGTCGACCGAGCGCGTCCCCCGGTCGCCAGGTAGCCGTCGTACCGGACCCGGGCCTCCCGCTCGACGGCCTGGAACGCGGGGTGGTCGGTGGGCACGGGCTTGGTGCCGAGCCGGGGCGCCAGGTAGTTGCCCATCGTCGCCGGCAGCACGAAGTAGCCGTCGGCCAGCCCCTGCATCAGCGCCGACGCGCCGAGGCGGTTGGCGCCATGGTCGGAGAAGTTGGCCTCGCCAGCGGCGTACAGGCCGGGGATCGTGGTCATGAGCTCGTAGTCCACCCACAGCCCGCCCATCGTGTAGTGCGGCGCGGGATAGATGCGCATGGGCACGCGGTACGGGTCCTCGTCGGTGATGCGCTCGTACATCTCGAAGAGGTTGCCGTACCGCTCCTCGATGACGTGCTGGCCGACGCGGCCGATGGCACCGGCGAAGTCGAGGTAGACCCCGTTCTTCAACGGACCAACGCCGCGGCCGCTGTCGACCGCGCGCTTGGCGGCGCGGCTGGCGATGTCGCGGGGAGCGAGGTTGCCGAAGCTCGGGTAGATCCGCTCCAGGTAGTAGTCGCGGTCGTCCTCGGGGATCTGGCTCGGAGGCCGACTGTCGTCGGCATCTTTGGGCACCCAGATGCGGCCGTCGTTGCGCAGCGACTCCGACATCAGCGTGAGCTTCGACTGGAACTCGTCGCTCTGGGGGATGCAGGTGGGGTGGATCTGCGTGAAGCACGGGTTGGCGAAGAACGCGCCCCGCCGGTGCGCCCGCCAGGCCGCGGTGGCGTTGCAGCCCATGGCGTTGGTCGAGAGGAAGAACACGTTGGAGTACCCGCCGGTGGCCAGCACCGTCGCGTGAGCCGAGTGCGAGGTGATCTCGCCGGTCAGCAGGTCCCGCGTGACGATCCCCGCGCACGTCCCGTCGACCACCACGATGTCGATCAGCTCGCAACGGGTGAAGAGCTCGACGTTGCCGAGGCCGACCTGCCGGGCCAGCGCCTGGTAGGCACCGAGCAGGAGCTGCTGGCCCGTCTGGCCGCGGGCGTAGAAGGTCCGCGAGACCTGCGAGCCGCCGAACGAGCGGTTGTCCAGCAGGCCGCCGTACTCGCGGGCGAACGGCACGCCCTGGGCGACGCACTGGTCGATGATGTTCCCGGACACCTCGGCCAGCCGGTACACGTTCGATTCGCGGGAGCGGAAGTCCCCGCCCTTCACCGTGTCGTAGAAGAGCCGGTAGATGCTGTCGCCGTCGCCCCGGTAGTTCTTGGCCACGTTGATACCGCCCTCCGCGGCGATCGAGTGGGCGCGGCGGGGAGAGTCATGGAAGGTGAAGGCCTTGACCTTGTAGCCGAGCTCGGCCAGCGTCGCCGCGCCGGCGGCGCCGGCCAGTCCGGTCCCGACCATGATGATCTCGTAACGCCGCTTGTTGGCGGGGTTGACCAGCTTGGCGTCGAACTTGTAGGTCGACCAGCGCTCGGCCATCGGGCCGGCCGGCGCCTTGGGATCGAGCACGGGGTCGAGCGTGCTCTCGAGGTCGGGGCTCACGCTGACCACCTCACAGTCCGATCACGCCGGACAGCACCCCGACGCACAGGGCGATGTTGCCGGCCACGACGACAGCCGCGAAGCCGAGGGCGAACCAGCGCCGGGCCTTGTTGAACCGAGGGTTGTTCCAGCCGAGGCTCTGGAAGAGGCTCCAGCCGCCGTGCCAGAGGTGGAGGAACAGGGCCAGGTTGGCGACGATGTAGAAGAGGTTCATCCACCACCGGGAGAGGCTGGCGTCCATGTTCCGGTACACCTCGCCGCGGACGAATTCCGGGTTGAACCAGCCCCACGTCAGGTCGCCGAGGTGCACGAACAGGAACAGCAGGACGAGCACGCCCGTGTAGCGCATGGTGCGGCTGGCGAACGTCGCCACCACGTAGTCCCGATGGCTCTGGTAGCGGACGGGCCGCGCCTTGCGGTTCATGATCGTCAATGCCGTGGCGGCGTGGATGTGGAGCAGGATCGCCGCGATCAGGCCGAGCCGCATCAGCCAGAGCGTCAGGGTGCGGGGGAAGATCGGCACCAGCAGCTCGCGGAGGAACTCGGCGTAGTGGTCGAGGTCCTCGGGGCCGAGGAACGCCTTGAGGTTCCCGACCATGTGGGCCAGCACGTAGCCCATCCACACGATCCCGGTGATGGCCATCACGTACTTCTTGCCGAGCGCGCTCCGGTAGAGCTCGACCACGAAGGGCGCGCGCCTGCGCGCCGGTCCGGGGGCGACCGCGGTGCCCGTGACGGGGCCGCGCGAGGGGGGCTGGGAGCCGACCGGGCCCGGCGAGGGGCTCAACGTCTGTGCCATCGCACCTCCTGTGACCGGCGCGAGGCAACGTAGTACCAGGAAGAGGCCATGACCTCACTTCCGACGGGACGGCCCGAAGCTTGTGGTGATGGCGCCGTTCGGTCGTTGCGATGCCTTGCGACAGCGGTCCCGGTGGGCGCCGCGGCGTCAGGTCCCCGTCAGGGCCCGCTTCCGCCGGACGACCCCCGTTCTCTAGTATCGCTCGCCGTGCCCGGGCGGGATGTGCCAAGGGCGCAGTCCCATTCACCACCAACAGATCCGGGAGCAACCACCGGTGTCATCAGTATTCGCCGCCGAAGGCGGCTACCAGGAGTTCACCCTCGCCGGCGCGGAGTGGGCCATCCTGATCTTCTCGGCGCTGTCGGCGCTCCTCGCCATCGCCGTCGGCTTCGCCCTCATGAACGGCGTCCTGAAGAAGGACCAGGGGACGCCGAAGATGCGGCAGATCGCCTTGGCCATCCAGGAAGGCGCGTCGGCATACCTCCGCCGCCAGTTCAAGACGATCGCCCTCATCCTCATCCCGCTGGTCATCGTGGTGTTCCTCACCTCGGTCGCGGTGGAGAAGCCCGACGGGACGGAGGCGCTCAGCTTCGGGTTGTCCGGCACCGCCAGGACCCTGGCCTTCCTGGGTGGCTGCCTCATGTCCGGTCTGACCGGCTACATCGGCATGACCCTCGCCACTCGGGGCAACGTGCGCACGGCGGCGGCCGCCAAGACCGGCTCCATGCCGGAGGCGCTCGGCATCGCCTTCCGCACCGGCGGGGTCGCCGGGATGTTCACGGTCGGCCTGGGCCTCCTGGGCGCCACCGTGATCATCATGATCTTCCAGAACACCGCCACGGCGATCCTGATCGGCTTCGGGTTCGGCGGGTCCCTGCTGGCCCTGTTCCTGCGGGTGGGCGGCGGCATCTTCACCAAGGCGGCGGACGTCGGGGCGGACCTGGTCGGGAAGGTCGAAGCCGGCATCCCGGAGGACGACCCGCGCAACCCGGCCACCATCGCCGACAACGTCGGAGACAACGTCGGCGACTGCGCCGGCATGGCCGCCGACCTGTTCGAGAGCTACGAGGTCACCCTGGTGGCCTCGATCATCCTCGGCGTGGCCGCCTTCAACTCCATCGGCGCCAACCCCGCGCTCGGGCTCGTGTTCCCACTCGGTGTGCGGGCCATCGGCGTACTGGCCTCCATCGCAGGCGTCTTCGCCGTGCGAGCCAAGCCGGGCGAGACCAACGCGCTCAAGCCCATCAACCGCGGCTTCCTCACCGCCGGGGTGCTCACCGTCGTCGGCACCCTCCTGTTCGCGCTCATCTACGTCGGCAACGACCAGAGCAACGAGGGCTGGCGGTGCTTCGCGGCCGTACTGGTCGGCCTCGTCCTGGCCCAGGTGGTCAGCCGCCTCACCGAGTACTTCACCGGTACGGAGTACGCGCCGGTGCAGGAGATCGCCGAGTCGTCCGAGACCGGGCCCGCCACGGTCGTGCTGTCCGGGACCTCATCGGGTCTGGAGAGCTCGGTGTACGCCATCCTCGCCATCGCGGCGGCCATCGGAGCCGCGCTGCTGCTGGGCGACGGCAACCTGCAGTTCTCGCTGTACCTGGTGGCGCTCGCCGGCATGGGCATGCTGGCGACCACCGGCGTCATCGTCAGCGAGGACACGTTCGGCCCGGTGTCGGACAACGCGGCCGGCATCGCCGAGATGTCGGGCGAGTTCCATGGCGAGCCCGAGCGGATCATGGTCAGCCTCGACGCGGTCGGCAACACGACCAAGGCCGTGACCAAGGGTTTCGCCATCGGCTCGGCAGTCATCGCCGCCGTGGCGCTGTTCGCGTCGTACATCGAGACGATCGGCACCGAGCTCGAGTTGGAAAAGGTGGGCTCGGAGCTCTTCAGGGACCCGCTGACCCAGATCAACGTTGCGGAACCCAAGACGTTCATCGGGCTCCTGGTCGGCGGCTCGATCGCCTTCCTGTTCTCCGCGCTCGCCATCCGGGCCGTCGGGCGCACGGCCGGCGTGGTGGTGCAGGAGGTCCGGTCGCAGTTCGCCGACGGGAAGATCATGTCCGGGGAGAAGGAACCCGACTACGGCCCGGTCATCGACATCTGCACCGCGGCGTCGCTGCGGGAGCTCGCCACACCGGCGCTGCTGGCGGTGCTGTCGCCGGTCATCATCGGCTTCGGCATCGGCTACGCCGCCCTCGGCGGCTTCCTCGCCGCGGTCATCCTGACCGGCCAGCTCATGGCCAACTACCTGTCCAACGCCGGCGGCGCATGGGACAACGCCAAGAAGTACATCGAGGACGGCCACCACGGAGGCAAAGGCTCCGAGGCCCACAAGGCGGCCGTGATCGGCGACACCGTCGGCGACCCGTTCAAGGACACCGCCGGGCCGGCGCTCAACCCGCTCATCAAGGTGATGAACCTGGTGGCGCTGCTGACCCTGCCGGCCATCATCAACCTGCAGGACAACGACGCCGCCCGCTTCACCATCGCCGGCGTGTCGTTGGTCGTGCTCATCGCCGCCGTCGCGTTCTCGAAGCGCAAGGCGCCGGGGATGGCCGCGGGCTCGCCGGCCGCCGTGCCCGCCACCACGGGCGTCTGAGCGACCACAGCCGGGGGGAACAGAGCAGAGCCCGGGGCCGTACCGGCCCCGGGCCCGCTCCGCGCCCGGCCCCCGCCAGGCCCCGGCGATAGCCTCCGTCCTTCGTGTTCTCGAGTCTCCTGGCCGCGGGGTTGCTCAACCCCGAGAAGCTGCTGGAGCAGGGCGGTCTGCTCCTGCTCACGGCCATCGTCTTCGCGGAGTCGGGGCTCTTCTTCGGCTTCTTCCTGCCCGGCGACTCCCTGCTCTTCATCGCCGGCTTCCTGTCCTCGACCACCGGCGGCGAGCGGCTCCCGCCGCTGCCCCTCGTCATCCTGTGCGTGGTGACGGCGGCCTTCCTGGGCGACCAGGTCGGGTACTGGTTCGGCAAGAAGGTCGGGCCGTCCCTCTTCGACCGGCCCAAGTCCCGCTTCTTCAACCCCGCCAACGTGGTGAAGGCACACGGCTTCTTCGAGAAGTACGGCCCCAAGACCATCGTGCTCGCCCGCTTCATCCCCATCGTGCGGACGTTCGCCCCGATCGTCGCCGGCGTCGGCACCATGCGGTACCGGACGTTCGTGACGTACAACATCATGGGCGCGGTCCTGTGGGGTGCGGGCGTCACGACGCTCGGCTACTACCTGGGCGAGATCGAAGCCGTCAAGAACAACATCGAGATCGCCATCATCGTGATCGTGGCCGTCTCGCTCCTGCCCGTCGCCATCGAGCTCATCAAGCACCGCCGCGAGGCGAAGGACATGGCCTCGGACATCAGCCACGACGTCGTCGAGTCCCTCGACGCTGAATAGCGCTACCAGGCTTTCAGGAGCTCCTGGAGACGCTCGATGACGGGCGGGCGGACCTCGACCGGGGTCTTGCCGAGTCGGACGACGACGAGCTCCCGGTCCGGCCGCACGATGATGTACTGGCCCTCGTACCCGTGCGCGGCAAACGTGCCGGGGAAGCCGTGGGCGTCCCACAGCCACCAGTGGGCGCCGTAGCCGAACTCCTCCTCCACGGGAACCGGCGCCTGAGCCCGGGCGAACTCGACCCAGCCCTCGGGAAGCACGCGCCGCCCGTCCCACACGCCGTCGGCCAGGTAGAGCTGGCCGAAGCGGGCGAAGTCCCGCGCCGTGCAGTACAGGAACGACGAGCCGATGAACGTGCCCGCGGCGTCGAAGCGGGGATCGGCCGAGGTCATGCCGAGCGGGCCGAACAGCTCGTCCCGCAGGAATGCGCGCATGCCGGCCTCGCCACCGCCCACCGCCTCCCCGACGATGCGGGAGACGATGTTCGTCGTCCCCGACGAATAGTTGAAGACGGAACCAGGCGGGTGGTCGAGCGGTAGCGCGGCGGCGTAGCCCGCGACATCACCCTGCCCGGCGCCGAACAGCATGTCGATGCAGTGGGAGATCGAGTCATCGACGTAGTCCTCGACGAAGCGCAGCCCCGAGCTCATGTGCAGGAGCTGCCGGGGGGTGATGGCCGCGCGCTCGTCACTCGCCCACTCGGGCACGGGCGCCGGCGCGTCCAGCTCCAGGAGGCCGTCGCGCACCGCGATGCCGGCCAGCGCGTGCGTGACGCTCTTGGCCGTCGACCACGAGATCAACGTGGTGTCCGGGCCTGCGGTCGGGCCGTACTCCTCGTGGACGATCTCGCCGCCGTGGAGCACCAGCTCGGCCAGCGTGATGCTCTCGACGGTCCCCGACTCGCTCACACCCCAATCCTCATGCGGTGGAGCGTGGCACACGGGTCCGCCAGCCATCGGCGGTCAGCACCAGATCGGCGACCGAGCCGTCCGGCAGGCGGGCCGGGGCCCGCAGGCCGAGGTGGGCGAGGGCGGGCAAGGCGGACGGCATCGTGAGGTCGTCACCCCACCGGTGCGTGCGGTGGGCGGGCAGCCCGTCCAGCTCGAGGCGGCCGTCGCCCAGCTCGACGACGCCGTGAACCTCGCCGCGCTGCTCGTAGCCGTCCGGCATCGCCGACGCCGGCCCGGCCGCGTACCACTCGACGTCGAGGGCGATCGGCGACGCGACCCCGTAGGCCCGGCCCAGCGCGTCCTCGGGGTCGTCGAGGGCCACCGCGTACGCCTCGTTGGCCACGGTCCACTGCTGGAACGGCGCCTCGCAGACGTGGTCGGCCCAGAGCCCTGCCGAGCGCACGGCCAACCCGGCGCCTGGCCGGGGCAGGGGGACGTCCCAGTCCACGAGGTGCAGCAGCGGAGCGTCTCGACGGGACAGTGCCGACCAGTACCAGCAGCGCCGCGCCACGGGCAGGAGGCGGAGCAGGACGATGGCGCCGAGCGCGCCGTCCTCCGCCCAGAACGTGAACGTCCACTCCTCCACCGCGCTCGTGGCGTGGAGGCCCTCGTCGGCCGCGGTCCACGTCACGAGAGAGGCTCGTAGTACGGCCCTTCGTCGGCCACCCCGGCGTTGTCGCCCTCCATGGCCGACACCAGGTCGTAGAGCGGCCCGGGGATGTCCCGGGGTGCGCTCCAGTCGAAGTCGCCGGCCATGCCCGCCTCGGCGGCGAACGGGCGCAGGAACGAGAAGTAGACGTAGGCGCCGCAGCGGATCTTCTCGTGCCGGTCCATGGCCGCCACGGCGCGATAGAGGGCGGACTGGGCCGGGCGGACCGCGGCCGTGATCCTGTCCATGGCGTCCGGTGGGACCGGGCGCAGCTCGCCCGCCGCCGCCCCATCGGTCGTGAACAGGCCGAAGGCCACGAGGTGGTCCAGGTAGTCCTCGGGCGTGGTGTAGCTCGTGCCGAAGTCGGTCACGCGGTCGACCGTGACGCCGTCCAGCACGAGCGCCGCGGTGAGGTTCGAGAACGGCACCGCCTCAGCCACCTCGGACCACCAGAAGTCGCTGCGGGCGAGCTGGTAGTAGTCCCGCACGAGCAGGACCCGGCCGTCCGGCAGGGCGTACGGCCCGGTGTCGCCGGCCCCCACCCTGGTGTCGAAGTACAGCAGGAAGAGGTAGGCGATCAGCGTGGCGTTGAACCGCTTGACCGCGGCCCGCTCGTCGCCGTCGACCGGGCCTGCGCCGGCGACGAGCTGCGCGACGACCGCGTCCTCGTAGACGGGGGCACCGCCGGTGTCCCACGCCTGGCGCGTGCCGTCGCCTCGGAACCCCCGTGCGGCCCGCTCCCAGAAGTCGAGCACGGTGTGCGCGGCATCGACGTCATCGGCCGCGTCCGGATCGACCATGCGCATGACCTTGCGTCCCAAGAGCCAGAAGTTGGCGATCGACCACAGCGACACGGTGTTCACCCGGCAGCCCGGGCGGTGCGCCCGCCGGCCGATCTCCTCCGCCGGGAGCCGGGCGTCGATGGCCGCCATCATCTCCGGATAGCGCAGATAGGTCTCGATGCAGGCCGTGATGACGTAGGCCGACACGGGGATGAGGCGGGACTCGAGTGACGTCCGCTCGTCGGTGAGCGCCCGCGAGATGGGCGCGTGGTAGGCGATGAGGTCGTCGACATGGCCACGGCGGGCCGCGCTGGTTGCAGGATCAACCACGAACGACTCCGGGCTCTCCGTCGGCCGATGAGCAGTCGAGCTCGATGGGGCGACCCGACGCCGGTTCGCCGTCCGGGAAGCTGCAGGCCATCAGGCACGGCACCTGGAACTCGCGGCTGACGATGCCGATGTGACTGCGCGGCGTGCCACCGGTGCACAGGACCCCGGTCAGCTCGTGGAAGATTGGCGCCAGGAAGGTGGCGCCCGCGTCGTGCACGAGCGCGATGACGCCCTGCGCGCCCGAGTCCATCAGCCCGATGACGTCCGCCGGAGATTCCAGGACCCGGAGCTCGCCGCTCACGACCCCGGCCGTGAACACCTTGGTCCCGCTCCCGATCACGACCACGGCGGCCGACACTACGCGCGGCGGGCAGACTGTCCGCCGTGTTCCGGTACCTGAGCCTGGAGTGGATCGAGGCGCTGACTGCCGAGGTCGCTGCCAGCGCAGCCATGCAGGAGGCGTCGACGGGCGCCCGGTTGGGCGTCACGCAGGTCGTCACGGACGGGCCCGAGGGGGAGGTCACCTACCACCTGCAGGTCGACGACGGAACGGCGCGCTTCGGTGCCGGGCGCGGCGGAGCCCGAGGACGTGCGCTTCGTCCAGGACTGGGAGACAGCCGTCGCCGTCGCCATCGGCACGCTCAACGCGCAGGAGGCGTTCATCGGCGGGCGCATCCGCCTCACCGGCGACCAGCAGAAGCTCCTCGACAGCCAACCCGTGTTCCGGGCGCTCGACGGAGTGTTCAACGCCGTGCGCCCCGAGACGGACTACCGCTAGAGGCGGCCGTGCCCGAGCTACCCGAAGTCCAAGCGCACGCCGAACGCCTGACGGAGGCCTACGCCGGCAGCCGCCTGGCCCGCTTCCAGCCGCTCACGTTCACCGCCCTCAAGACGGCGCTCCCGCCTCCGGAGCAGGCGATCGGCCATCCGCTGCAGCAGGTCGGCCGGCGGGGCAAGTACCTGCTGCTGGACTTCCCGCCGTTGACCTTCGTCGTTCACCTGATGCAGGGTGGGCGGCTGAAGGAGGACGAGAAGCAGTCGGCCAAGCCCCGCGGCGGCCAGGCCCGCTGGCGCTTCGACGACGGGCGCGCGCTGCTCCTCACGGAGGCCGGGACCGAGCGCAAGGCCGGGGTCTGGTGCATGGCGCCGGACTCGCTCCTCGCCGGTCCGCCGCTCGGGTCGCTCGGGCCGGAGGCCATGGCCGTGACCCCAGAGGAGTTGGCCGCGCTGTTCACCGAGCACCCGATGCGTCTCCACGGCTTCCTGCGCGACCAGCACTGCATCGCCGGCCTGGGCCGACGGCTGGCCAACGAGGTGTGCCACAGAGCGAAGCTCTCCCCCTTCGCGCCAACGGGCAAGCTGGGTGCCGACGGCGCCCAGCGCGTCGTCGAGGCCATCCACGCCGCGGTCGACGAGGGCTTGGCCTACGAGCGGACGCGGGACGACATGAGCTCGTCCGCCGACCGTCCCGGCGGCGTGCACAAGCGGACCGGCGAGGCCTGCCCGGTCTGTGGCGAAACCATCCGCGAAGTCGAGTACTCGAGCTACACGGTGCACTACTGCCCCACGTGTCAGACCGCGGGCAAGGTCCTGGCTGACAACACCACCAGCCGCTTCCTCCGCTGAGCACACCAGGTCGCTACCGTCGGGCCATGCCGATCCACCTCCGGGCCGAGCCCGGCGACTACGCGCCGGCCGTGCTGTGCCCCGGTGACCCGCGCCGGGCCGCCTACATCGCAGAGACATTCCTCGCCGATGCCCGCTGCGTCAACGAGGAACGGGGGATGCTCGGCTTCACCGGCACCTTCGAGGGCCGCCCATTGTCCGTGCAGTCGACGGGCATGGGGTGCCCGAGCGCGGCCATCGTCTTCGAGGAGCTCATCCAGCTCGGCGCGCGACGCCTGGTCCGGGTGGGAACGTGCGGCGGTCTCCAGCCGGGCATGCAGATGGCGGACACGGTCGTCGCCGTCGCCGCCACCCCCGAGGACCGCACGGTCTTCACGTACACGAACGGCGAACCCCACGCCCCCACGGCGACCTGGAGCCTGGTTGAGGACGCGGTGCGCCTCACCCGCGAGCGCGGCACCACGGTCCATGTGGGCCCGATCGTCTCGAGCGCGGTGTTCTACGACCCCGACCCCACCCGCTTCCGGCGGTGGCGCGAGCGGGGACACCTCGGCGTGGAGATGGAGGCGGCCGTCCTGTACACGATCGCCGCCATCCGGGGGATTGAGGCGCTGACCATCCTCACCGTGAGCGACGTGATCGAGGGCGAGGAGTCCACCCGCATCAGCGACGACGAACTCAGGCGGGGCGTGGACGCCATGATGGCCCTGGCCTGCCGGGTCGCCACTGCGGGCACGGCGGCGGCGCCGGACTGAGCTCCTAGAGGAGGTCGAGCTCCCGGACGGCGTCGCGCTCTTCGGCCAGCTCGGCCGCGCTGGCGTCGATCTTGGCGCGTGAGTAGTCGTCGATCTCCAGGCCCTGGACGATCTGGTACTCGCCGCCCGCACAGGTGCAGGGGAACGACGAGATCAGCCCTTCGGGCACGCCGTAGCTGCCGTCCGACGGCACGGCCATCGAGACCCAGTCACCCTCAGCGGTCCCGGCGGCCCACGTCCGCATGTGGTCGATGGCGGCGTTGGCCGCGGACGCCGCCGAGGACGCACCCCGGGCCTCGATGATGGCGGCACCGCGCTTGGCCACCGTCGGGATGAACGTCCCGTCCACCCACTCGTGATCACCGATGAGCTCGTAGGCGCTCTTGCCCCCGACCTGGCAGTGGAACAGGTTGGGGTACTGCGTCGTCGAGTGGTTGCCCCAGATGGCCATCCGGCTGACCTCCGTGACGGGGACGCCGAGCTTGGTCGCCAGCAACGACACCGCACGGTTGTGGTCGAGGCGTGTCATGGCGGTGAAGCGCCCGGGATCGAGGTCCGGCGCGTTCGACTGGGCGATGAGCGCGTTGGTGTTGGCCGGGTTGCCGACCACCAGCACCTTGACGTCGCGCTTGGCGCCGTCGTTGAGCGCCTTGCCCTGCGGCCGGAAGATCCCGCCGTTCGCCGACAGCAGGTCGCTGCGCTCCATCCCTGCCTTCCTGGGCATGGCCCCGACGAGCAGCGCGTAGTCGGCGTCGCCGAACGCGACCTCCGGGTCATCCGTCGGCACGACGCCGGCCAGCAGCGGGAAGGCGCAGTCGTCGAGCTCCATGGCGACGCCCTCGAGCGCCTTGAGCGCGGGCGTGATCTCCAGCAACTGCAGGATGACCGGCTGGTCGGGGCCGAGCATGGCCCCGGACGCGATGCGGAACAGGAGGCTGTAGCCGATCTGGCCGGCGGCTCCGGTCACGGCGACTCGGGCGGGTTCGGTCATGCCGGCGAGCGTAGGCGGGCTCTGCCCGCAGCGTCACCCTCCGGGAGCGGGCGCAGGGAGCGGGGCCGCCGTGGTCGTCGGCGCGGCCGTCGTCGGGGGCGCCGTCGCCGGGGCTGCTGTCGTCGCGGGCGGGACGGTCGTCGCCACGGTCGTCGTCGGGGCGGGCTGCTTCGCGATGTCGCCCAGCGCGGCGGTCACGAGCAGGGCGTAGGAGTTGGCGCCGGCCGGGTTCAGGTGCGTCTTGTCCTCGTAGAACCAGTCGCCGTGCATCGCGCTCTCGCCCCACCAGTCGAGCAGGTGGGCGTTCGGGTAGCTGGGCACCTGCTCGGCCAGGACCCGGTTGACGTCCGGCTCCCACGGGCGGGTGACACGCACGTTGACGACCACGACCCGCGGCACGTCCTTGAGCTGGTCCATCACGGCCCGGAAGGTCTCGGCCGACATCGGTCCGTTGTTACCCAGGTGTAGCACCACGCCCTGTCCCAGCCGGCCCTGGTCGGCCAGCGCCCGGACGATGTCGATGGCGGCCCGGTACTGGCGGGAGACCGCAGCGTCGACGTGGGTCTCCGGGCCGAGCGCGCCCACGAGTTGCGGCGCGGCGCCGAGCATCACCGAGTCGCCGATGGCGATGACCGGAATGGGCGGGAGCACCACGGTCGTGGTCGTCTCGACGGGCGGGAGCGTGCCGACGGCCGGGACTGACGCCACCGTGCCCAGCGCGCCCTCGGACGGCACCCCGCTCCCCTCTGGGCCGCTGTCCACACCGGTCACGCCGCCGATCGTCGTCTGGCTTTCCAGGAACTCCTGACCGGCCCGGATGCTCTGCTCGATGTCGCTGGCGGACGAGGGGGATGGCTCGGCCCGCACGATGGCCCCCGTGAGGAGGACGAGCGAGGTCACGCCGAGCGCACCGACGAGGAAGGCCCGCCGTGAGCGCCGCGATCGCTCCTCGCCCTGGCTGGCCCGCCAGCGGGCGGTCCACCGGCCGATGGCGCCGCTGCGGATGGGCGCCTCGACCAGGCGGAACGAGAGGTCCGCCAGCACCAGCGTGATGGCCACACGCAGGATGAACACGGGCACCGGCCCGGCATCGATGTCGACCCCGGGCCGCGTCAACGCGAACACCGGCCAGTGCCAGAGGTAGATGCTGTACGACCGCACCCCCAAGTACACGAGGAGGGGGATGCCGAGGCGCCGGTTGAACCGGGCGCCCGGGTGGGCGATGGCGGCGATGACGGCCAGGGACGCCAGGTCCACCAGCAGGAACCCGCCGCGGTAGAGGAACGCGCCTCGCTCGGTCGAGAAGACGCACAATGCCGCCAGGGCCACGACTCCGGCCCATCCGGCGGTGGAGACCGACCGAGGACGCACCGGAGGCACGCCCGCCTCCAGCTGACGTGGGTGCCAGATCACGGCCAGACAACAGCCGAGCAACAGTCCGCCGATGCGCGTGTCGGTGCCGTAGTAGCTGCGGGACGGGTCGATCGGCCGGTAGAGGAACGCCATCGCCACGGCCGAGAGGAGGGCCAGGCCGAGCATGGCGCCGAACAGGCGGTCCGGGCGTTTGCGGAACAGCACCAGCAGGCCGACGAGGAGCAGGGGCCACAGCAGGTAGAACTGCTCTTCGACGGCCAGCGACCACAGGTGGCGCAGGAGCGGCGGCCGGTCGAACTGGTCGAAGTACGACGTCTCCCCGACGATGAGGTGCCAGTTCATCGTGTAGGTCAGGGAGGCGATGAGGTCGCCCTTGAGGCGAGCGAGCTCGTCACGCACGAAGAGGACGCTGACGACGCTGACCACGAACAGGAGGGTGAACACCGCAGGCAGCAGGCGGCGGGCGCGGCGGAACCAGAAGTTCTTGAGCCCCACGGAGCCCGAGCGCCGGTGCTCGCTGAGCAGCAGCATCGTGATCAGGTAGCCGCTGATCACGAAGAACACCTCGACCCCGAGGAACCCACCCCGCAGCCAGCTGGGGTTGCCGTGGTAGACGATGACCGCGATCACGGCCAAGGCGCGCAGGCCGTCCAGACCCGGGAGGTACGGGACGGGCTGGGTGTACGCGCTCGGCGCGCGTCGGGGAGGGGGCGGTGAGAGTCACGTCGGTCGTGGGCCGCAGGGCCCTCCGGATCCTACGGTCCGCTGTCGCGCCGAGAGCGGCACTGGATCACGCCGCAGCGACAGGAAGTCCCAGGTTGGCGTAGATCTCGCGGGTCGCCGACGACCGGTTGAGCGTGTAGAAGTGCAGGCCAGGGGCACCGGCGTCGAGGAGCTCCCGGCACAGTTCCGTCGCCACCGCCACGCCGACGCGGCGAACGTCCTCCGGCTCCTCGACGGCGTCCAGCCGCTCGGCCAGCCAGCCCGGGAAGGCCGTGCCCGACAGCTCGGCCATGCGCACGACCTGACCCTTGTTGGTGACGGGCATGATCCCGGGGAGGATCGGCTTCGTCACGCCGAGCGCCGCCACCTCGTCCACGAGGCGAACGTAGTGGTCGCGCTCGAAGAAGAACTGGGTGATGGCGAAGTCGGCCCGGGCCAATTTGGCCGCGAGCTGGCGGCGGTCCTCGGCCCGGCTCGGTGAGCGGGGGTGGCCCTCCGGGTGGGCGGCCACGCCGATGCTGAACGGTCCCGCGGCCCGCACGTCCTCGACCAGCTCCGCCGCGTAGCGGTAGTCACTCGGGCGACGGTCGGCCTCGTCAGCGGGCTGGTCGCCGCCCAGGGCGAGGATGTTGTCGATCCCCGCCTCCCGGTAGGCCTCCAGGATTTGGGCGACCTCGGGGCGGCGATGACCGGCGCAGGTGAGGTGGGCCATGGGCGTGATCGCCGTCTCCCGCCTGACCCAGCTGACGACCTCGTGGGTCCGCTGGCGGGTGCTCCCGCCGGCCCCGTAGGTCACCGAGACGAAGCTGGGGTCGAGCGGCTCGAGCTCGGCGATGGTCCGGCCCAGGCTGAGCTGGGCCCCATCCGTCTTCGGCGGGAAGAACTCGAAGGAGAACGTCCGGCCGGACGCGAGAAGGTCGACGATCCGGGTCATGAGGGCCTATCCAGGCTATCGGGCGAGTCAGTGCCGGAAGTGGCGCTCCCCGGTGAAGACCATGGCGATGCCGCGCTCGTCGGCGGCGGCGACGACCTCTTCGTCGCGCACGCTGCCCCCGGGCTGGATGACGCCCCGCACGCCGGCCGCGGCGACGGCGTCGAGCCCGTCCCGGAACGGGAAGAAGGCGTCGCTGGCGCAGCAGCCGCCCTCGGCCCGGCCCGCGGCCTTGGTGACCGCGATGCCGGCCGAGTCGAGCCGGTTCTGCTGACCCGCGCCGATGCCTACGGCCTGACGGGCACGCGTGAGCACGATGGCGTTCGAGCTGACGGCCGCGCAGACCTGCCACGCGAAGGCCAGTTCGCGCCAGAGGTCTTCGTCCGGCTCGGCCTTCGTGACCACCCGCCAGGCGGCGCGGTCGAGCGAGACGGCATCCGCCTGCTGGACCAGCAGCCCGCCGTCGATGCCCCTCACATCGAGGCCGGGCACGTCGAGTCCCGATCCGTACGGTGCCGGCGCGGACAGCACCCGCAGGTTCTTCTTCCCCGCCAGGACCTCCAGCGCCGCGGGGTCGAACGACGGGGCCACGACCACCTCAGTGAAGACCGGCGCCAACGCCTCGGCCAGGTCGGCCGGCACCGGGCGGTTGGCGGCGACGATGCCCCCGAAGGCCGAGACAGGGTCGCAGGCGTTGGAGGCCACGTAGGCGCTGGTGATGTCGCCGGCCACCGCCACCCCGCAGGGGTTGGCGTGTTTGACGATCACCACGGCCGGCTCGTCGAAGCGCTGCACGAGCCGCCACGCCGCTTCCGTGTCGTACAGGTTCAGATACGAGAGCTCCTTGCCGCCGTGCTGGACGGCGTCGTCCCACCAGCTCCGCTCCCCGGCCTGGCGGTAGCGGGCCGCCTGCTGATGCGGGTTCTCGCCGTAGCGCAGCTCTTGGACCCGCTCCAGCCGCAGGTCGAGGGCCGCCGGCAACGGGTCGGCGGCGGCGGCCTCATCGGCCGAGCCGACCATCCACGCCGCGATGGCCGCGTCGTAGGCCGCGGTCCGGGCGAACGCGGCCTGGGCGAGGGTGCGCCGCGTCGGCGCCGACAGCGAGCCCACCGCCCGGAGCTCCGACAGCACCGGCTCGTACTGCGCCGGGTCCATCACCACCCCGACGTGGGCGTGGTTCTTGGCCGCGGCGCGGATCATGGCCGGGCCACCGACGTCGATCAGTTCGATGCCCGGATCCGAGGAGAACGGATAGAGGTTCACGACCAGCAGGCCGATGGGCTCGATACCCAGCTGCTCGAGCTCGGAGAGGTGCTCGGGCTGGTCGAGATCGGCGAGCAGGCCGGCGTGGACGGCAGGGTGCAGCGTGACCACCCGATGGCCGAGGATCGCCGGGAACCCGGTCAGGTCGGCGACGTCGGTGACCGGCAGGCCGGCGCCGGCCAGCACCCGCGCCGTCCCGCCGCTCGACACCAGCCGCCACCCCAGCTCGTGCAGGCCGGTGGCCAGCTCGACGACGCCCGACTTGTCGTAGACGGACAGCAACGCACTACTCATCAGGACGCCGCCTCGGCGATCATCCGGGGGTACAGGCGGCGCTCGACGGCCTTGATGCGCTCGTGCAGCGTGGCCTCGTCGTCGCAGGGCAGGACGGGGACGGCTTCCTGGGCGAGGATCGGGCCGTGGTCGACCGTCTCGGTGGCCACGTGGACCGTGCACCCGGTGACCTTGACGCCGAAGGCCAGCGCGTCCCGGACGGCGTGCGCGCCCGGGAATGCGGGGAGCAGCGACGGGTGGGTGTTGAGGATGCGCTCCGGGAACGCCGCGAACGCCCCCGGGCCGAGGACGGTCATGAACCCGGCCATGGCCACCAGCCCCGTTCCGGCGTCCTTGAGCACCCGCACCACCTCGTCGGTGTAGGCGGCCCGGTCGAAGTCGGGCCCGAACTCCCGCCGCTCCACCAGCCGGACGGGCACGCCGGCCCCGGCGGCCACGTCCAGGGCCCGGCACGGACGATCGCTCACCACGACCAGCGGGTGCAGTCCGTCGGCGAGGATGGCCTCCAGAAGGGTGCCGCTCCCTGACGCCAGCACCGCCAGACCCATCGGGCCGATGGTACCCGGGGTCCCCCGGTGGGCAGGGACCCGTGGGCTACCGTTTCGGGCGTATGAGGAAGCACATCTCGGTCGCCGAACTGGTGATGGTGATCGGTGGCGCCATCACGTTCGTTTTCTCGTTCTTCAGCTTCTGGGGCTTCGGTGGGCTCCGGGTGTCGGCGTGGGGCAACGGCACCTTCCCGCTGGCCTCCATCCCGGCCATCCTCGGGGGCGCCATGCTCGTCGCCGGCATCGTGGAGCAGGCCGGGTCGAAGTTGCCGGAACCGGTCCTCACGTTCAACTGGCGCCAGATCCGCTTCACCTGGGGGATCGTCGCCGCCGCGATCATGCTGTCCTACTTGATCATGGACAAAGGCGGGGCGTCGCTGAAGCTCGGGGGGATCTTGATGTTCCTCGGCGCGCTGGCGATGGGCACCGGCTCGGTCATGGCCCTGCTCGGCAAGGGCTCCCACCAGCTGGCCGTCCCCGGGGCCGACCGCACGACGACGAAGGCAACGACCACCATGCCGCCGCCTCCTCCGCCTCCGCCCCCACCGCCACCTCCGGTGGCGCACCAGGGCTGAGCGGGGCGTCAGTCCCCGGCGACGATCACCGCCATCAGCTCGCCGGCCTCGGTCGGGTTGAGACCCACCCGCACCCCGGCAGCGCGCAGCGCGTCCATCTTCCCCTGCGCCGTGCCCTTTCCGCCCGACACGATGGCGCCGGCGTGCCCCATCTTCTTGCCGGCGGGCGCGGTCACCCCGGCGATGTAAGCGCTCATCGGCTTGGTGACCGAGGCGGTGATGAACTCGGCCGCCTCCTCCTCGGCTGATCCGCCGATCTCACCGATGAGCATGATGGCGTGGGTCTCGGCGTCCTTCTCGAACTCGGCCAGGCAGTCGACGAACGACGTCCCAGGGACGGGATCGCCGCCGATGCCGACGCAGGTCGACACGCCGATCCCCTTTTGCTTCAGCTCGTAGAGCGCCTGGTAGGTGAGAGTGCCCGAGCGGGACACGATGCCGACATTGGGCCCGTCCGCGGTCGGGACCTGCGCGATCTCGCCCGCCGTGATGCCGATGTTGCACTTGCCGGGGCTGATGATGCCCGGGCAGTTGGGGCCCAGCAGCCGGGTGCCGGGGTGGTCGCGTCGCAACTGGTTGAAGACCCGGGCCTCGTCTTGGGCCGGGATGCCCTCGGTGATGCACACGACGAAGGCGATGCCCGCGGTCGCGGCCTCGAGGATGGCGGCCGGCGCGGCCTTGGGCGGCACGGCGACGAAGGAGGCGTCGGCGCCGGTGACGGTCACCGCGTCGGCGACGGTGTCGAAGATCGGGATGCCCTCGACGTCCTGCCCTCCCTTGCCGGGGGTCACCCCGGCCACCACGTTCGTGCCGTACTCCCGGTTGCGCAGGCCGTGGAAGCGGCCCTGGCCCCCGGTCAGGCCCTGCACGAGCACCTTGGTGTCCTGGTCGACGAAGATGGCCATGGCAGCCTCCTCAGGCGGTGGTGTCGGCGCCGCCGGCCAGGGCGACGGCGGACTCAGCGGCGGACAGCATGGTCGGCTTGGTGATGAGGCGATCGGGTGGGATCCCGGCGTCGGCGAGGATGCGGCGCCCCTCGTCGGCGTTGGTCCCGTCCAGGCGGATGACCATGGGCGCGCGCAGGTCCACCCGTCCGAGTGCCTCCACGATGCCCTTGGCCACCTCCTCGCCCCGGGTGATGCCGCCGAAGATGTTGATGAAGATCGAGCGCACGGAGTCGTCGAAGTTGATGACCTCCAGCGCAGCCGCCATCACGTCCGCGTTGGCGCCGCCGCCGATGTCGAGGAAGTTCGCCGCCTGGCCGCCGACCTGGTTGACCACGTCGAGCGTGCTCATGGCCAGGCCGGCGCCGTTGGCGATGATCCCGACGGTTCCCTCCAGCCCGATGTACTGGAGGTCCTTGTCACGGGCGAGGCGCTCGCGGTCGTCGAGCTCTTCGGTGGCCTTGAATTCCTCCCACTCCGGATGCCGGAACTCGGCGTTGCCGTCCAGGCTGACCTTGGCGTCGAGGGCGTGGACCTCACCGGCCGGCTTCAGGATGAGCGGGTTGATCTCGGCCAGGTCGCAGTCGCCCTCGGTGAAGCAGCGGTACAGGAGCACGAGGATCTCGGCCACGCCGTCGAGCGCTGCCGGGTTGATCCGGGCCTGCTCGGCCGCGGCGCGTGCCGCCTCCTGAGAGAGGCCGTCCACGGGATCGACGTGGAGCTTGACGATGGCATCCGGATCCCGGGCCGCCACCTCCTCGATGTCCACGCCCCCCTGGGCGGACAGCATCAGGAGGTGCTTCTTGGCCGAGCGGTCGAGCGTGAACGACGCGTAGTACTCCTCGGAGATGTCCGAGGCCTTCTCCACCCAGACCCGCTGGACCACGTGGCCCTTGATGTCCATGCCGAGGATGGCGGTCGCGTGCTGACGGGCCTCAGCGGCGTCGTTGGCGAGCTTGATGCCACCGGCCTTGCCCCGGCCGCCGACCTGGACCTGCGCCTTGACCACGACCGGGTAGCCGACGGATTCGGCGACGTCTACGGCCTCGTCGACCGTGACGGCCACCCCACCCGGCGAGACCGGGATGCCGAAGCGGGAGAAGTACTGCTTGCCCTGGTACTCGAACAGGTCCACGCCTACTCCTTCTCCTTCGCGTCGAGGGTCTCTTCGAGCCACCGGCAGATATCCCGCAGGGACGAGCCGGGAGTGAACACCGCAGCCACGCCCTGGTCCTTCAGCGTGGCGATGTCCGCGGCCGGGATGACGCCCCCGCCGAACACGACGATGTCGCCCAGGTCCCGCGCCTTCAGCTCCTCCATCACCCGCGGGAACAGGGTGAGGTGGGCGCCCGACAGGAGCGACAGGCCGACGGCGTCCACGTCCTCCTGGAGCGCCGTCTCCGCGATCTGCTCGGGCGTCTGGTGCAGGCCCGTGTAGATGACCTCGAACCCGGCGTCGCGCAACGCGCGCGTGATCGTCTTCGCCCCACGGTCGTGGCCGTCGAGACCGGGCTTGGCGACGACCACGCGATAGGGCCGGTTCACGGAACGCGGACCCTACGCGCCCCTGCTGTGCTGCTCCAACCCTCAGCGGGCACACTGGCGCCCGTGGCCGAACCCCGCCTCCGCTCACCCGTGGCGCGCGCTGTCGTGCCGGTCCTGGCCGGTCTCGGCGTGCTGGTGCTGCTGTTCGGTTTCCTGTGGCTCATCGCCGTGGTCATCACCCGGAACGCCGACGACGCCGACCGCCGTATCGGCGCCGACGTCTTCGAGGTCGGCCGCGTCGACCGCCTGGCCGACTCGGTCGAGATCAACGGGCCCATCCTCTTCCCCAACCTGAGCGGCCCCGCAGGCGAGCGGCCGGTCGGCCTCGTCCACGACGGCGCCACCGACTTCGAGGGCTGGCGGGTCTTTTCGCTGCTGCCGCCGGCGAACGCGTCCGACTGCCTCGTCTCGCTGGACCGGGAGACAAAGGAGCTCGTGGACTGCGCGGGCGTGACGTTCACCACCGACGAGCTGCCCGACGCCGAGCGGGTCGTCGTGCTCATCGACGACGACGGCACGCTCACCCTCGACCTGCAGCCGACCGACTAGGTCGTCAGTCGTCCGGGGTCGGGAACAGCGGGCGCAGGCGGTCCTTCTGGACCTTGCCGGAGCCGGTGCGGGGGAGTTCGTCCACGACGACGAGGCGGCGGGGCCGCTTGTAGGGCGCCAGGTCGGCCGCGGCCGCGGCGAGGAGCTTCTCGGGGTCGCGGGCGGCGCGGGCCGCCTTCGCCCCCGGGGCCAGTCGGACGGCCGCGGCGGGCACCTCGCCCAAGCGGGCGTCCGGCAGCGCCACGACGGCGGCCTCGGCGATGGCCGGGTGCCGGGCCAGCGTCGCCTCCACCTCCACGGCGTAGACCGAGTAGCCGCCCACCTTGATGACGTCCTTGGACCGGCCCTGAAAGCGGACCGTGCCGAACAGGCCGGGCGCGGCGCGGTCACCCGTGCGCAGCCAGCCGTCGTCGGTCAACGCGGCCGCCGAGGCCGCCGCATCACCCCAGTAACCGCTGGTGACGCCGGGCGCCTTCAGCTCCAGCTCCCCGTCCCTGATGCGGAAGCGCACGCCGGGCAGCGGCACGCCCACGGCATCGCCACCCCGCGCGGCCAGGCCGGGGAACGGCACGTGGGCTTTCATCGCCACCGCGCCAGCCGATTCCGCGAGGCCGTAGCCCTCCACGAACGCGGCGCGCCCGACCGGGCCGATGCCGGGCAGGTCGACGGAGGACCCCATGGCCTGGAACTCCTCGGCCAGCTCGGGCGGCATCACATCGGCCCCGGAGAGCCACAGGCGGACGCTGCGGAGATCCCGCTCGGCGGCGCCGTCCTCCATGAGCAGGCGGTACATCGCCGGAACACCGATGAAGACCCGGGCCCGCCGCTGCTCGATGAGGTCCAGCACCGCGCTCGCGTCGAACCGCCGGAGGGCGGCGACCGGGACGCCGGCGATGGCGAACCCCAGCCCGGCCGAGAAGCCCATGATGTGGGCGATGGGCAGGGCGGACACGGCCGTCGGCACCGGCAGCACGTTCAGGGCCCCCAGCCGGGAAGCCCCGATCAGCGCCCGGTGGCTGAGCTGCACGCCCTTCGGGCGGCCGGTCGTCCCCGACGTATAGAAGAGGGCGGCCAGGTCGTCGGGTCCGGCGACGGCGGGAGGGGGCGTCAGCGTGCGCCGTCGCGCCCGATCGAGCTCGGCCGTGTCGTGGACGACGAGCGTGGCACCAGCGTCGTCCACAACGTGATCGATCTCGGCCTTGCGCATCTGGACGTTGACCGGCACTGCGACTCCGCCGGCCCGCGCCACGGCCAGAGTGGCCAGCAGCTGGCGGTAGCCGTTCGGCACGGCCAGGACGACCCGGGCCCCAGGCTCCACCTGCGCCTCGATGGCGCCGGACCAGCGCTCGACCAGATCAGCGGCCTCGCGGAACGAGACGACCCACCCCTCCTCGTCGACGATGGTCCGCTGGCCGTACACGGCTCCTAGGCGCCCGGCCAGGACGCCGAGGGTCAGCTCACGATCGAAGGCCAGGCGGGCGCGGGCGAGCACACCCCATCTTCGCCCGCCCCGCCGCCCTCAGGAAACGCCCAGGAACGACTCAGGATCCTGGGAGGGCGACCTGGTTGACTGCGGTCGTGAACGCGACCGCGCCCCGGGTCCTCGTCGTGGACGACGAGCCGGCCATCCGCGAGCTCGTCACGACCGTGCTGCGCTACGAAGGCTTCGAGGTCTCGAGCGCGGAGAACGGCCGGGAGGCGCTCGCCGCGGTGGAGAGCACCCGCCCCCATCTCGTCGTGCTCGACGTGATGCTGCCCGACCTCGACGGGTTCGCCGTGCAGCAGCGGCTCGCGGCTTCGGGCCACCGGACCCCCGTGCTGTTCCTGACCGCCCGTGACACCGTGGAGGACAAGGTCCGCGGCCTCACCCTCGGCGGCGACGACTATCTCACCAAGCCGTTCAGCCTCGGCGAGCTCGTAGCCCGGATCAACGCCGTGCTGCGACGAACCCACCAGGAGGCGGCGTCCGGCCGGCTGTCCTTCGAGGACCTGGAGATGGACGAGGACACGTTCGAGGTCCACCGGGCCGGTCAGCGGGTCGACCTGACCCCGACGGAGTTCAAGCTGCTGCGCTTCCTCCTGCGCAACCCCCGCCGCGTCATGTCGAAGGCGCAGATCCTCGATCACGTGTGGGAGTACGACTTCGGCGGTGACGGCAACATCGTGGAGACCTACATCTCCTACCTTCGCCGCAAGGTCGATGCCGGCCACCCGCCGCTGATCCACACCGTGCGCGGGGTCGGGTACAGCCTGCGGTCCGCCTCGGGCTGACGTCCCGATGTCGCTGCGGCTCCGGGTGACGCTCCTGGCGCTCGCCGCGCTCGTGGTCGGGCTGCTGGCGGCCGGGGTGGCGGTGCCGATCCTGGTCGAGCGGTTCCTGATCGACCGGGTGGACGAGCAACTCCGAGGCGTCGCGCCCGGTGCGCTGCGCGTAGTGGAGGGCGGCGGCCTCGGCGGGCTGCCCGCCGTACCGCCGCCGAACGCGCCCGCCGGCACGGACGGACCGGACGCCCCGCCGGGGCCGCCCGACCTGGCGCCGGTCTTCGTGTGGCACTGGCTCCCGGACGGCACCGGGACCGGCTCCTTCCTCGACGGCCGGGGCCCGAACGCGCCGGTGCTCCCCGCGACACCCGAGGCCGACCCGGGCGAGCTGTTCAATGCCCCCGGCGGCGAGTCCGGCCGCTTCCGGGTCCTGGTGACAGCCAGCCCCGGGAACCCCGGCGAGACCTTCGCCGTCGCCCTGTCGCTCGACGAGGTCGACGCGACGATGCGCCGGGTGATCACCATCGAGGTGATCACGATGGCGGCGGCCGTCGTGGGCGTGGCCCTCCTCACCTGGTGGCTGGTGGGCCTCGCCCTCCGACCGCTCCGGCGCATGGAGGCCACCGCTCAGGCCATCGCCGAGCAGGGGGAGCCGGGGCAGGGCCAGCGCATCGAGCAGGCCTCCCCCCGGACAGAGCTCGGGCGCCTCGGCACCACGCTCAACACGATGCTGGACCGCATCGACGACTCCTTCGCCGCCCAGCGCGCCTCGGAGAGCCGCCTGCGGCGGTTCGCAGCCGACGCCTCGCACGAGCTGCGCACGCCCCTCACGTCGATCCGCGGCTACGCCGAGCTGTACCGCCGAGGTGGTGACGACCGCGAGCAGGTGGGCCGCAGCATGGATCGCATCGAGGAGGAGGCGTCCCGCATGAGCAGCCTCGTCGAGGATCTGCTGACGCTGACGCGCCTGGACGAGGGCCGCCCGCTGGACCTCCAGCCCGTCGACCTCGCCGAGCTGGCGGCCAAGGCGGTCGACGACGCCCGGGTGGCCGACCCGTCGCGGGTGCTCACCGTCGAGGCGAGCGGGCCGGTGACGGTGGAGGGTGACCTTCATCGGCTGATGCAGGTGCTGGTCAACCTGCTCTCGAACGCGCGGTTGCACACCCCGCCGGGCACGCCGGTCGAGATCACCGTGCGCGCCGGCGGGCCGAACGCGATCCTGGAGGTGATCGACCATGGCCCGGGCCTCACGCCGGGGCAGGCCGCCCAGGTCTTCGACCGCTTCTACCGCGCCGACCCGTCCCGCTCCCGCGCGCAGGGCGGCAGCGGCCTCGGCCTGGCCATCGTCGACGCCGTGGTGCGCGCCCACGGCGGCCAGCCGTCGGTCAGCGCCACCACCGGCGGCGGCGCCACCTTCCGGGTGGAGCTGCCAGCCGCACGCTGAACGGCTCAGACCTTCTCGAGCGGAGTCCAGGCGAGGAGGAACGTCTTCTCGCCGATCCCGGGGAAGCGCACGCGGGCCTCGGCCCGTTCGCCCTCGCCCCTGATGTCGACGATGACCCCCTCGCCGTAGGTCCCGTGGCGGACGTCGTCGCCCAGCCGCAGGCTCAGGGACTCGGCGCCGGTCGGCCTCGGGGCGCTCGGAGCGGGCCGCTGCCCGGCGGCCAGCGCCGCCTCGACGACCCGTTCACGGTGATCGACCCACGAAGGATCGTCGTCACCTCGCCGCCAGCGCTCGCGCCGGCGGTAGCTCCCCTGCATGCTGCCGCGGGCACCGGTCCGGCTGGACTCCCCGATCGACTCCACGAGCTCGGCCGGGATCTCCTCCGCGAACCGGCTGGGCGGGTTGTACTGCGTGGAGCCGAACAGGCTGCGGCTCCACGCGTGCGAGATGTAGAGGCGCTCGCGGGCCCGCGTGATGCCCACGTAGGCGAGACGGCGCTCCTCCTCCAGCTCGTCGGGCTCTGTGAGCGCCCGGATGTGCGGGAAGATGCCCTCCTCGGCGCCGATCAGGAACACCACCGGATACTCCAGGCCCTTGGCGGTGTGCAGCGTCATCAGGATGACGCGGCTGTCGTCGCCGTCGACCTCGTCGGCGTCGGCGACGAGCGACACCTGCTCCATGAACTCGGCCACGTCGGCGAACTCACGGGCCGAGCCCACCAGCTCGCCCAGGTTCTCCAGCCGTCCCGCCGCCTCCACCGAGTGCTCGGCCTCCAGCTCGGCCAGATAGCCGCTCGAATCAAGCGCGGCCTGGATGAGCGGGGCGGGGCCCTGCGGCACCAGCTCGGTGAGCTCGTCGAGCAGGTTCAGGAAGGCGGTCACGCCGCGCGCCGCGGGACCGCTCACCCCGGCCGCGTCGGCCCGCCGGAGCGCCTCCACGAAGCTGAGACCCTCGGACCGGGCGAACGCGTCCAACCGCGCCACTGTTGTGTCCCCGACGCCCCGCTTGGGCACGTTGAGCACCCGCTTGACGCTCACCTCGTCGGCCGGGTTGACGACCGCCCGCAGGTAGGAGAGGGCGTCCCGGATCTCCCGGCGGTCGTAGAACCGGGTCCCGCCGACCACCTTGTACGGCGTCCCGGCCCGCATCAGGGCCTCCTCCACCACGCGGCTCTGCGCGTTGGTTCGGTAGAAGATCGCCATGTCGCCCCAGCGATGGCCCTCGCTGTCGTGCAGCTCGGTCAGGGTGCGGGCGACCCAGCGGGCCTCGTCGCCCTCGTCCTGGGCGTGGTAGCGGACGATACGGGACCCGTGCCCCTGGTCGGTCCAGAGGTGCTTGGGCTTGCGGGTGCTGTTGTTGTCGATCACCGCGTTGGCGGCGTCGAGGATCGTCTGCGTCGAGCGGTAGTTCTGCTCCAGGACGATGACGGTCACGTCCGGGAACGCGGCCTCGAACTCCAGGATGTTGCGCAGGTCGGCGCCGCGGAACCGGTAGATGCTCTGGTCCGAGTCGCCCACCACGCACACGTTGCGGTGCTGGGCCCCGAGCGCCAGGATCAGCTCGTTCTGGGCCCCGTTCGTATCCTGGTACTCGTCGACGAGGATGTGCTCGAAGCGGTCCTGGTAGCGCTCCAGCACCTCGGGGTGCTCGCGGAACAGGCGCACGGCGACCGTCAGCAGGTCGTCGAAGTCCATGGCCCCGGCCCGCTCCAGACGGACCTGGTACTCGGTGTAGATGTCGGCCACCTTGCGCTCGAAGATGTTGGCGGCGCGGGCCCGGGCGTCGGCCGGGAACACGAGGTCATTCTTGAGCTGGCTGATCGTCGCGTGGATGCCCTTGGGCGTGAACCGCTTCGGGTCGAGCGCCAGGTCCCGGATGACGTAGCCGGTCAGGCGCTGAGCGTCGCCCTGGTCGTAGATCGAGAACGACGACGGGTAGCCGATGACCGCCGCCTCCCGCCGCAGGATGCGTACGCAGGCCGAGTGGAACGTGCTGATCCACATCTTCCGGGCGATGGGGCCGACGAGCGCCACGATGCGCTCGCGCATCTCGTCGGCGGCTTTGTTGGTGAACGTGATGGCGAGGATCCGCATGGGATCGACGCCGTGGTCGCCGATCAGGTGCGCGATGCGGTGGGTCAGGACGCGGGTCTTGCCCGACCCGGCCCCGGCCACGACCAGCAGCGGACCGTCGGTGTGGACGACGGCGTCGAGCTGGTCGGGGTTGAGCTCCACCGTCATGGTGGAGTCATCCTACGAGTGGGGTGTGCCGCTCCCCGGGGTTCCCGGGCTCGGCTAGCCGGCGTTCACGAAGCGGGCGCCGGCGGGCGCACCCAGGCCCGTCAACGTGTCGTAGCCCGGCAGGGTGCGCAGCGACTGCAGATCGGCGTCGATCGTCCTCACGGTGGGCTCCGTGAACCCGCCAGAGCTGTCCACGCCGTTGACGAAGTTGCGCCGCACGACCGCGGTCCGGTCGCCGGGCGCGATGTCGCGCAGGGCCGGGCTCGAGGCCAGCGAGTAGAGCCACGGGTTGGCGAAGCCGTGGCGGACCCCGGCCCGCTGGTCGGCCAGCGCCATGACTCCCGCGAACAGCGGCGCCGAGAGGCTGGTGCCGCCGATGCGGTACTCGTCGTAGCTGACACCCTCGGGAAAGGTCTGCGTCTGCCCGACGAGCATGCCCGTGTTGGGGTCACCGACCAGGCCGACGTCGGGGACCACGCGCCGCCTGGGCGCGCCCAGCGCGCCGGCGATCCCGCTCGGGACGACGCCCTGCTGGTAGCGGGGCTGGTCGAACAGCCGGCTCGGCCCCCCACCGGCGCCGTACAGAAAGGCGCCCTTGCCACCGGGGACGAATGTCCTGGTCGCGGGGTCGAACGTGCTGGCACCGGTCGTCCAACCCCGCTCGAGTGCGACCGTTCCCTCGTGCGCGAGGCCCAGGCTGGTGCCTCCGACCGCGGTGGCGAGCGGCGACGAGGCGGGGAACGCGGCGGAGGGGAGCGCCCCGCTGAACGACGGGTCGTTGCTCAAGTCGCCCTCGTCGCCCGACGAGTAGATGAAGCCGATGCCCTGGATCGCCGCCTGGGTGTGGACCCGGAGCGCGGCCCGCACCGACGCCTCCGGGAGCAGCTCGCCCTCGTACCCGTAGGAGTTGGAGACGATGTCCGCCTGCTGGCCGTCGACCACCGCGGTGATGGCCTCGAGGAGGTCGGGATCGCTGCAGCTCCGTGCGCCGACGGCCAGGATCGTGGCGCCCGGGGCCATGGCGTGGACAGCCTCGACGTCGAGCGTCTGCTCGCCGTACCACCCGCCGATCCCGCACGGGGTCTGGAGCTGTTCGGGCAGGAAGGCCTGTTCGACGAGCCGGCGCCTCGGCAGGGGATGCCCGGGATCGTTGCGGCGGGCATAGGCCGAGGCGTCGGCGTGGATGGTGGGCGAGAGGTAGGCACCCACGACGGCCACCCGGATGCCCGAGCCGTCGGTGCCGCTGTCGACCGGGCCGTCGACCTCGTAGGCCCGCCGGAGCTCCGGCGGCGTCCACCCGCAGGGCGCCCACGCCAGCGGGTCCGGATAGCCGTTCCCGTACCTGGGGAGGCCGGCGGCATCGTCCTCGCCCCACCAGTTCGAGCAGGGTCCGGCGGTGCGCGTGCCGGGAGCGGGGGCGGCAGTCGGGGTCTGGTCCGCGGGGTCCGCCTCGGGGGCGGCGACCTCGTCGGCCCCGCCCACGCGGGTCGGGTGGGCCAGGACCTCCGTGAGCCCGGTGATGCCGTCGACCGCGGCGACGAGCTCGGCCGGGACCGCCGGCTCCGAGGTGTTGACGCGCCGCGGCCCGCCGTTGACCTCGACGGTGGCCAGACCGATGGAGAAGGCGGCCTCGACCTGGGCAGCCGTCCCCTCGGCCGCGACGTAGAAGTGATTGGCGGGCACAGACGTCACGGTGAGGCCCTGACCCGTCAGCCAAGTCGAGACCTGGGCGACGGTGGCCTCGGTGGGCGAGAACCGGGCCCGGAACTCCTCCGCGCTCCGGTAGCGGCGGTAGTCAGGGCTTCCCGGCGTCGACACTGCGAGCGCCAGCGCGTCCGCGCCGGACTGATCTCGGAGCCGGAGCTGCACCTGCACGGCGACGGGGGCGTCCGGAGCGACCGGCGTCTGGGCGAACACTCCCGCAGGCAGGACGACCTGGCTGCCTTCGAGACGGACCATCTCCGAGGCGCTCGCCGGGCCGGCGAGCGCGAGCCCTGACAGCAGAAGGCCGCACGCGCCCACACCCACGGCCGTCCGCAGCCCCACGGACAAGGGACCGTATCAGTGGTGTTCCGGGCCTGGCCATCGGACCGTGACCACCTCCGACGGCCACTGCAGCGGGTGGTCGCGGAGGTAGTCGGCCACCTCATCCGTGCGCTCGACCGGTAGGCACAGCCGACGGCGGGTGGAGCGCACGGCACGCTCAGGGTCGAGGAAGAGAAGGTCCCCGAGCGACCGCCGGCGTCGCCACGTCTCCGGCGACCAGCCGAGCTGGCGGACGATGGCGATGAGTTCGTCCGCGGTGGGACCGGGCGGGCGTTCGAGTCCCCAGAAGTGGCGCCAGGCGTCGCGCCACCCGGTCATCGGATGGGCCGAGGTGAGCTCGACGACTACGGCCAGCCTCGCGTGGTCGGTGAGCGCCACCAGGAACGGCGCGATGTCAGGCGCGTTGTAGACGACGTGGTGACAGACGACGAGGTCCGCTGGAGGCACCGAGCCGGCGACATCGGGCCACCGTCCCTGGTGGGTGGCGACGGCGATGCCGCGCTCCTCGGCCGTCTGCTCGACGAGGGCCAGCATCGCTTGGCTCTCGTCGACTGCCCGGATGAGTCCGGCCGGGGGCGCCAGGACGAGGCACGCGCGCCCTCCCCCGCTGCCCACGTCCAGCACCGAGCCGTCGAGCGGGAGCACCTCCCGCTCGACGGCCGATGACGCCGTGTCGACCGGACCGCTCGCGTCCACCGCGAACTCGGCCGGATCGAAGCCCCACGGCGGCTCGGACGCGCCGGCCAGGATCTCCGGCGGGATTGCCCAGCCCTCGAGCTGCGCGGCCCATCGCTCGACTGGGTCGACTTTGTGGGTCGGCACTGCGCGATCATGCCCGGCGATGGAGATGCACCTCGCCACCGTGTGGGAATCGATCGCCGACGCGCTGCCCGACCGGCCCGCCATCGTCAATGGAAGCGTGAGCCGGACCTGGCGGGAGTACGACGACCGCGCCGCCCGGGTGGCCACGGCGCTCGTGGACGCGGGGCTCGGGCCCGACAGCAAGGTCGGGCTGTTCCTCTACAACTCGAACGAGTACCTGGAAGCACAGTTCGGCACGTTCAAGATGCGCGGGGTCGCGGTCAACGTGAACTACCGGTACCTGGACGACGAGTTGTGGTACCTGCTCGACAACGCGGACGCCGAGGCGCTGGTGTTCCACACGTCCCTGGGCGACCGGGTGGCCCGTGTCGCCGGGCGCCTGCCGAGGCTTCGCCTGCTCGTGGCCGTCGACGACGGCCCACCGGCCGACGGCGAAGGGTTCGAAGGCGCGGTGCCTTGGGACGAGCTCGTCGCCGCTCACGAGCCGATGGCGCGGATCGAGCGCCAAGAGGACGACATCTACATGCTCTTCACCGGCGGCACGACCGGGATGCCCAAGGGCGTGATGTACGCCATGGGCGGGATCACGAACGGGTTCGTCGAAGCTGGCTACCCGATGCTCGGCCTGGCCCCACCCACCGACGCGGCCGAGATCGCCGGGCTCGTCGAGTCGGCGGACCACCTGATCTCCATCCCCGCCTGCCCGCTCATGCACGGCACCGGGGTGTGGCTCGGCACGTTCATCCCCCACTTGGCGGGCGGGACCGTCATCACGCTCGAGAGCCGGTCGCTCGATCCGCACGAGTTGCTGGAGACGATGCAGCGCCACCGTGCGACCGCGATCGTGATCGTCGGTGACGCCTTCTCCAAGCCCATCATCCGGGCGCTGGACGAAGCGGCTGAGCGGGGCACGCCATACGACACGTCATCCCTGACGACGGTCATCTCGTCGGGCGTGATGTGGACGGCCGAGGTGAAAGAGGCGCTCCTGGAGCGCATCGAGCACGCGGTGCTGATCGACGCCATCGGCTCGACCGAGGGCTCGATGGGCGTCAGCATCACGATGCGCGGGGTCCCGCCGGCCACCGCCAAGTTCAGTCAGATGCCGACAACGAAGGTGCTCATGGAAGACGGTCGGGAGGTGGAACCCGGCTCGGGCGAGATCGGCCTGGTGGCCGCCGGAGGCAACGTGCCCCTCGGCTATTACAAGGACGAGGAGAAGTCGGCCCGGACCTTCAAGGTCATCGACGGCGTGCGCTACTCGTTCCCGGGCGACCTGGCCACCGTGAACGAGGACGGCTCGCTCAGCTTGCTGGGGCGTGGGAGCCAGGTGATCAACACCGCCGGCGAGAAGGTGTTCCCGGAGGAGGTCGAGGAGGCCGTCAAGCGGGTGGAAGCCGTCGACGACTGTCTCGTCGTCGGGGTCCCGGACGATCGCTTCGGCGAGTCCGTGACCGCGGTCGTCTCGCTGCTGCCGGGTCACGATGCCGACGCGGCGGCGATCATCGCCGAGGTCAAGCAGCACCTGGCCGGCTACAAGGCGCCGAAGCACGTCGTGTTCGTGGCCCAGGTGCCACGAGCCCCCAACGGCAAGGCCGACTACCGCACCGCCCGCCAGCAAGCCGTCGCCGCCGGCTGACCGGGGGGCCAGAGTCCGGCGCGAAAGCGTGATGCCAGCGTTCTGACAGCGTCAGACCGCACCTTCGGGGCCGGTGCCCGCGGTATCCACATCAACCCGACTCGTCGCCGGCCGAGTGCTGCCCGCAGCCGGCCGGTGGCAGATCGATCCGGACCACGTCTTCCTCGGCTTCTCCGCCCGGCGGCTCCGTGTGGCGACGGTCCGGGCCCGTTTCACCTCGGTGTCCGGTCACGTCCACGTGGCCGAGGACCCTTCGGACTCGTCGGTCGAGGTGGTGGTGGCCACGGCGTCGGTCGAGTCGGGCTCGACGGGGCGGGATGATCACCTGCGGTCGGCCGAACACCTCGACGTGACCCGCCATCCGACCGCGGCCTTCCGTTCGACCGGGATTCGGTGGGACGGTCGCCTCGCCCACGTCGCCGGGCAGCTGACGCTGGCCGGGGTGACGAACGCCATCGAGCTCGACGTGACCTACTTCGGCACGGTGGTCGATCCGTGGCAGGCCGCCCGGTCGGTGTTCGCCGCTGACCTGGTGATCGATCGTGAGGACTGGGGCCTCACCTGGAACGTGACCCTGTCCGGCGGCGAGGTGCTCGTCAGCCGTCAGGTCCGGATCACGATCGAAGCGGAGACTGTCCTCGCGCCAGGAGCTCGCTCGGCTCCAGCGCCTGACCCCGCTGGAACGTGGCCTCGAAGATCGCAGCACCCAGCTGTGCCCTGAGCGCGGTGGCGATCTGGTCGACCGCTCGGCGCTGGATGGCGTTGGCGGGCACGGCGGCGGCGGTCCGCAGGGCACTCGCCGCTCCCAACGCCTCGGCGCCCGCCGTCGGTGCCCCGGCGGCGATCGCCGCGCCGGCCAGGCCCTCGAGCAGCTTGGCGGTGCCGGCGGGGGCGCCAACCTCGATCGCCCGCCGGAGACCTTGACGGTGGTGCTCCATGGCTTCGTCAGGGCGGTGCTGGGCGACCAGCGCCCGCCCGATCGCCTCGTCCGCGGCGGCGATCCCTGGGTTCCACCCGACCTCCTCGTGGACGGCGAGCGCCTGCTGGGCGAGATCGGCGGCCTTGACGGCATCGCCGGAGCGCAGGGCGATGCGTCCGAGCTGGTGGATGATCGACCCGACGGCCCTCCGGTCGTCGGCCTGCTCGGCGAGGGCCAGCGCCTGCTCGAGGAGAGTGGTGGCGACCGGATCGTCGTCCTGATCGGCCGCGACCGCGGCCCTCCAATAGAGGGTCACGGCCAAGGCCCAGTCTCCGTAGTGGACGCGGGCGATGCCGATGGCGCGGTCGAGGGTGGTGGCCGCCGCGTCGAGCTCACGGCGCGACCGCTGCGACAGCCCTTGATAGATCAGGGTGGCGAACCCCGACTCCGGCGAGCCCGAAGCCACCCAGCACCCCGCCGCCTCGTCGGCCGCGATCTGACCCGCCCGCAGGTCCCCCGACGAGAAGGCGTGGAGCGCTACGCCCTCCAACAGCCGGGCCCGCACCACGTCGTCGAGGTCCGGCACACCGAGCGCCGTGCGCAGCCAGCGATTGGCCTCTTCGTTGGCCCCGATGGCGCCCCAGAACCAGGCCAGCGAGCACACCAACCTGACGCCGAGCATCGGATCGCCGCCGCTGAAGGTCCACTCGAGCGTCGACCGGAGGTTGGGCACCTCCGCCCGCACCCGCGAGAAGACCGGATCTTCCCCCGCCTGGTGGGCCCGCATGACCCAGGCCTCGCAGAACTCGGCCAGCCAGATCGCCAGGCGGGTCCGGGCCGCGTCGAGCTCAACTGGTGGCACCGCCAGTCGATCGAGGACGAAGGCCCGCAGGGATTCCAACACCCGGAACGAGTCCTCCCCGTCGACCACCACCAGCGAGCGCTCGATCATGGCGCTGAGCAGCTCGAGCGCTTCCGTGCCGAGGCCGTCGGCGGCCACTCGATCAGCGGAGGCGAGGCTGAAGCGGCCGGCGAACACCCCCAGTCGCTCGAAGAAGTGGCGCTGGTCCTCGTCGAGCAGGTCGTAGCTGGAGCGGATGGCCGCGTCGAGCGACTGTTGGCGGACGTCGGCGGCCCGACCGACCTTGCGGAGCAGCGCGAAGCGGTCGTCGAGCCGGGAGAGGATCGCGGCCGGCGACAGCACCGTGATCCTCGCCGCGGCCAGCTCGATGGCCAGGGGGAGCCCGTCCAGGATCCGGCAGATGGCGGCGACGTCGGCGGCGTTGGAACGGTCGAGATCGAACGTGGGACGCACAGCGCGAGCGCGGTCGCAGAAGAGACGCACGGCCTCGGTTTCGCCGGCCTCCGCCAGCGAGGCGTCCGGCGCAGGAACCCCGAGCGGGGGGACAGGCCAGGCGACCTCGCCGGCGACGGTGAGGGGCTGGCGGCTGGTGGCCAGCACGGCCAACGCCGGGCAGGAGCGCAACAGCCGGTGCGCGGCGGCGGCACAGGCGTCGATCAGGTGCTCGCAGGTGTCGAGCACGAGCAGACCGGGTTGTTGGCCGACCCTGACCGTCAATGCCTCGAACGGATCGGCCTCCGTTACCACGCCCACGGCACGAGCGATCTCGAACGGGACGACCCGCCCGTCGCCGACATCGGCCAACTCGACCAGCCACACGGGGCCCCGCTCGGCCTGCTCGTGGGCGACGGCCAGCGCCAGCCGGCTCTTGCCGACCCCGCCCGGTCCGCTCAGAGTCACCATGCGGTTGTCGACCAGCGCCTCTTGGATGCGCTGGACCTCAAGGTGGCGCCCGATCAACTTCGTCGTCGGTGCCGGCAGGCGAGCCGAGGAAGAGCGAGCAAGGCCGGCCCCGCCGATCACCGACGGGATGGGGCGGACTTCGCTCGGCGGCGGTGGGGTCCATTCCAGGCTCGGCTGCTGCTCGAGCACGGCTCGATGGAGGCGCTGGAGGTCTGGACCGGGATCCACCCCGAGCTCCTCGACGAGCTGGGCTCGCGCGACATCGAGCTCCCGCAACGCGTCGGCTTGCCGCCCAGATCGATAGAGGGCCAGCACCAGCTGGCCCCGCAGGCGTTCCCGCAGCGGATGCTCGGCGATGAGCCGGCGCAGCGCGGGGACCACGAGCTCGTGCTGACCGAGCTGCAAGCGGGCATCGATCTCGTACTCGCGCGCCGCGGCGCGCAGCTCGTTGAGTCGGGCGATCTCCGCCCGGGCGAACCGCTCGTACGCCACGTCCTGGAGGGGCTCACCGCGCCACAGGCCGAGCGCCTGCTCCAGCTCAGCGACGGCCCGCGCCGCCGCGTCGGAAGACCCGGTGGCCAGCCGCCCCGCGGCCGCCGTCACCAGCCGCTCGAAGCGGTGTGAGTCCACCGAGTCCGGCTCGACGTCGAGCTGGTAGCCACCGGCGGCGGTTCGTAGGGCGGGCGGATCGCCGGTGGTCGCCAGGCCGAGCGCCCGGCGGAGGTACGACACCTGCACCTGGAGAGTGTTCGTGGCGTTCGTCAGCCGCTGGTCGCCCCACACCTCGTCGATGAGCACCTCGGTGGGCACGACCCGCCCGACCCGCAGCACCAGCGAGACCAGGAGCACCCGGGGGCGGCCTCTGCGCAGGGGGACGGGCTGGCCGTCCAATCGAACCTCGAGAGGTCCCAGGATGGCCAGCTCCACAGGTCCGCCAGGGTAACCACGTCCGTTTCAGCGGTCTCACAGGCGGCCGAAAGCACCCCGGGTGATCGTTGTGGGCGAGGAGTCGGTAGGAGGCTTCATGATCAACGTGCTCACGTCCGGGGTGGCGGGGACGCGTCCCGATGAGCTGGAGCAGCATCGCCGGGCGCTGACGAGCCACTGCCACCGCATGCTCGGATCTCAGCCCGAGGCCGACGACGCCGTGCAGGAGACCATGCTGCGAGCGTGGCGCAGCCTTGACAGCTTCGAAGGGCGCTCGGCGCTGCGGACCTGGCTGTATCGCATCGCCACCAACGTCTGCCTCGACGTGGTGCGGAGGCCGGAGTGGCGGGTCGCGGCGATGGATCTGGGTCCGGCGATGGTCGATCCGTACGGGGACACCAACGCGCCAGGGCGGGCGCGGGCGCGGCCGTGGCCGGATGGCGAGCTCCGGGGGGATCAAGTTGATCCGGCCGAGCTCGTGTCGACGCGGGAGTCGATCCGGCTCGCCTTCGCGGCCGCGCTCCGGTACCTACCGGCCCGCCAGCGGGCGGTGGTCATCCTGTGCGAGGTGCTGGCATGGCGGGCACGCGACGTGGCCGAAATGCTCGGCACCAGCGTGGCCGCGGTCAACAGCGCACGGCAGCGCGCGCGTGCGACCCTCGCTGGGGTGAACGGCGACCAGGACGTGGCCGCGACCCTCGGGGAGGATGACCGGGCGCGGCTGGCCGGCTGTCTCGACGCGTTCGAGCGCTACGACATCGGCCAGCTGGTGTGGTTGATCACCGAAGAGGTGCGGGGCGAGTCGACGCTGATGGATCGAGTCGCTCTCGCCAGCTAGCAGGAGCGACAGGCCCCGCGCCATCAGCTGGCGCCTGCGCGCATCGGCAGGGTGCAGCGTCGTTCGCCATCACCGCCAGATCGGCCGAGGCCCCCAGGGAGCTCTCCGCCTCGTGTGCAGGCCCACGCCGAGCGCCTCGGCCGCCGGTCGATGTTGACCTGCCCGTACCTCTGGAGCGGCCGGGCGATGTGCTGGTTGCGTTGCGCTGGTCGCTGGCCGCCGCCGAGGCCTGGATCTCCTGATCCATCGATAGGTCTCTCCTGATCCATCGATAGGTCGCGGCCGCCGACCGCCGCCGGTCGGCCAGCCCCCTGACACACCCGACCCCCACCCATCCACTCCACATCTCGCTGCCATCCCTCGGCCGGCGAATCGACGTCGAATCGCTGGCCGAGTGGAGCGGGTGGGGTCGTGGAGAGGGGGCGGCGGGGTCGGGAGTCGGAAGGTCATGGGTCGGAAGGTGATGGGGTCGGTGGAGGGGCGCAGAAAACGGCGGTACACCCCTGCGCGACGCTCACTTGCAGGTTGCCTCAGAGGCGGCCCTCCGTCGGTGTCACGGGATGGCGCCCTCGCTCGATGATCCTCGACGCAGGGGAGCCGACATGGCCGCCACGTACCACCCATCCCGCCTTGTTCCCCGCGTGCTGGACACACCGGCCACTGCTCGGGCTCACGGCGCCCTTCCACCCACCCCACGCTGGCTCAAGGACGATCCGTACGCCCCGGCCCGGTGGGCGATCGGCATGGCGTGGATCGACCGGCACATGCTCGAGGCCCGACGCCAGCGCGCCGTCGACGCGTTGGACGCGCTCGACCGGGAGTCGATCGATTGGATGCGCCGGAAGAGGCTCGCGGACGACGAAGCGCTGGCCGTCCACGAGCTCCTCTGGCCGGCGATCCCCGACGGCTGGGCCCGGCGCCCGCCGCGACCCGATGAGGCGCCGCTGCCGCCCGAGGCGGCCGATGCCCGCCCGCTCTTCGGGCGACACCTCCGCCGGGTGTGCCACTCGCTGCTGCACCAGCATGGTGAGCTGGCCCTACGGGACGTGCACCTCCTTCTCATCCTGCACGGCTACACGCTCACGGGATCGGCGCCCGTGAAGGCCCTGTCCGACGCGCTCGGCTACGAGCACGACCATGGCCGCGTGGTCCGCGTCCGTCGGGGCGTCTACGCGCCCATCGGCGGTCACCACCCGCAACCTCGGGCCGATCCACAGCTCGGCACGGCGCCGGAGGACTGGTACCCGGCGTTGGTGCGGTCTCTAGCGGCCGAGCCGGCGCACAGCGGCCAGGGCGCCCTCGGCCAGCTCCTCGGTGGCCTGCCGGAACGTGCCCAGATCGAAGCCGTCGTCGGCCATGGCACCGTGGAGGTAGCGGGCGTAGACCCCTTCGCTGATGACGGCCAGCCGCCACGAGGCAAACGCGGCGTAGTAATCGATCCCCGAGACGTCGAAGCCGGTGCGGGCGGCGTAGCGTTCGACCAGCTCGTCGTAGGACGGGAAGCCCCCGGCGCCGGTGGGGTCGTTGTGCCGGCCACCCTGACCGCCACCCCCCTCTGCGGGATCGGCCCAGTAGACCCGCAGATACCCGAGGTCGGCGAGCGGGTCACCGAGGGTGCACAGCTCCCAGTCGAGGACGGCGGCGATGCGGCCCGCGGTCGGGTCGGTCAGGCAGTTCCCGAACCGGTAGTCGCCGTGGGCGACGGCGACCGCCTGCTGGACGGGCACGTCGGCGCGCAGCCGGGCCTCGACCTCCTCGATCGCCGGGAGCTCACGGGTCTTGGAGTCCTTCCACTGGGTCGACCAGCGGCGGAGCTGCCGCTCGACGTAGCCGGTTCGCTTGGCCAGGTCGCCGAGTCCGATGGTGTCGACATCGAGCAGGTGCAGTTCGGCCAGCACGTCGATCAGGTCGAACGCGGCAGACCGGCGGCCCTCGGCCGTGAGGAGCTCCGCTTTCTCGGGGTCGTCGAGCACCACACCCTCGACGAAGCTCATGACGTAGAACGGGGCACCGGTCACGTCCACGTCCGTACACAGGCCCAGGGCGCGGGGCACGGGCACCGACGTCGTGCCGATGGCGGAGATGAGCCGGTGCTCGCGCCCCATGTCGTGGGCGGTGGCGAGGACGTGCCCGAGCGGAGGCCTTCGCAGCACGAACCGCTCACCGCGCCCGTCCAAGACGGCGAAGGTCAGGTTCGAGCGCCCCCCGGCGATGAGTGAGAACGTGAACGGCTCGACAGCGTCCGCCAGGTTGGCGGACAGCCAAGCCGAGACCCGCTCCTCGTCGAGACCGACGTTCACTCCCATTCGATCGTGCCGGGCGGCTTCGACGTGATGTCGTAGGCCACCCGGTTGACGCCCCGCACCTCGTTGATGATCCGGCTCGACATGCGTTCGAGCAGGTCGTACGGGAGCCGGGCCCAGTCGGCGGTCATCGCGTCCTCGCTCGTCACCGCCCGGATGATGATCGGGTACCCGTACGTGCGCTCGTCCCCCATCACACCGACCGAGCGGATGTCGGGGAGGACGGCGAAGGCCTGCCAGATCTCCCGGTCGAGCCCGGCGTCGTGGAGCTCGGAGCGAACGATGGCGTCCGCCTGCTGCAGGAGCGCCACCCGCTCGGGCGTGACCTCGCCGATGATCCGCACCCCGAGCCCCGGCCCGGGGAACGGCTGGCGCCAGACGATCTCGTCGGGCAGACCGAGCTCCAGCCCGAGCCGGCGCACCTCGTCCTTGAACAGCGCTCGCAGCGGCTCCACCAGCTCGAGCGTCATGTCCTCCGGCAGACCCCCGACGTTGTGGTGGCTCTTGATGACCGCCGCATGGGCCGTGCCGCTCTCGATGACGTCGGGGTACAGCGTGCCCTGGACGAGAAACTCGGCATCGGTGAGCCCGCCCGTGTTCTCCTCGAAGATCCGCACGAACTGCTCGCCGATGATCTTGCGCTTCTCCTCGGGCTCGGTGATGCCCCGCAGCCGCTCGAAGAACCGCTCGCCGGCGTCGACGTGGATGAGCTCGATGCCCATGTGCCGCCGGAAGGTCTCCACCACCTGCTCGGATTCGCCCTGGCGCATGAGACCGGTGTCGACGTACACGCAGGTGAGCTGCGGGCCGATGGCCCGATGGACGAGCGCGGCCGCCACCGCCGAGTCCACCCCTCCCGACAGCCCGCAGATGGCCCGGCCGGCACCGACCTGACGGCGCACGGCCTCTACCTGCGTGTCGGCGATCGACGCCATCGTCCAGGTCGGCCGGCACCCGCACACGTCGAACAGGAAGCGGCGCAACATCTCCTGGCCGCCCGGGGTGTGCCCGACCTCCGGGTGGAATTGGACGCCGTGGATCCGCCGCGAGCTGTCCTCGAGCACCGCGACGGCGACGTCCGCCGTGCGGGCCGTCACGCTGAAGCCGGCGGGCGCCCGCACGATGGAGTCGAAGTGGCTCATCCAGACCGGTTGGTCGCCGTTGAGCAGCACGCTGGCCTCGCCCGTCGTCTCCAGCTCCGTGCGGCCGTACTCGCCCCGGCCCGTCGCGGCCACCGAGCCGCCGAGCTGCTGCGCCAGGAGCTGTGCCCCGTAGCAGATGCCCAGGACGGGGACGCCGAGCTCGTAGACGCCGGCGTCGATGACGGGCGCGCCCGGCACGTGCACGCTCTTCGGGCCACCGCTGAAGATGACACCGTCGGGGGCCAGGGAGGCCACCTCGCCCGCGGTGATCGAGTGCGGGACGATCTCGGAGTACACCCCAGCCTCCCGCACCCGGCGGGCGATCAGCTGGGCGTACTGCGCGCCGAAGTCGACGACGAGGACGGTGTCGAAGCCGGGCTCCACCCGTCAGTGACCCATGCCCACCCGTTGCGCCCGCTGGAGCGCCTTGCCCTCCGTCTGCAGTGCGGGAGCCACCATGACCTCGGCCTTCTGGAACTCCTTGAGCGTCTGATAGCCGCACGTCGCCATCGAGGTCCGCAGCGCGCCGAACAGGTTCATGCGACCGTCGTTCTCGTGGGCCGGCCCGGTCAGGATCTCCTCCAGCGTCCCCCGCACCTGGGTGCGCACGCGTGCGCCGCGGGGCAAGGTCGGGTGGAAGGTCGCCATGCCCCAGTGGTAGCCCCGTCCGGGAGCTTCGGCTGCGGCGGCGAGGGGCGAACCGATCATCACGGCGTCGGCCCCGCACACGACGGCCTTGGCGATGTCGCCGCCGGTGGCCATGCCACCGTCGGCGATCACGTGCACGTAGACCCCCGTCTCGTCGAGGTGGCGCATGCGCGCGGCCCGGGCATCGGCGATGGCCGTGGCCTGGGGAACCCCGATGCCGAGCACGCCACGGGTGGTGCAGGCGTGACCGGGCCCGACCCCGACCAGCACGCCGACCGCGCCGGTGCGCATCAGGTGCAGCGCGGCCTGGTAGCTGGCGCAGCCACCCACGATGACCGGCATCTCGAACTGGCGGATCACCCGGAGCAGGTTGAGCGGCTCACGGTTCTTCGACACGTGCTCCGCGGACACCACGGTCCCCTGGATGACCAGCACGTCGAGCTCGCCGGCGACGATGGCCGGGAGCAGCTGCTCCGTCCGCTGCGGGGTGACGGAGGCCGCCGCCACCACCCCCGCGTCACGAACCTGGCGGATCCGCTCGGTCACCAGCCCGGGGATGATCGGCTCCTGGTAGATCTCCTGCATCCGGCGGGTGGCCTTCTCGTCGTCGAGTTGGGCGATCTCCTCCAGCAGGGAGTCCGGGTCCTCGTACCGGCTCCAGAGCCCCTCGAGGTTGAGGACGCCGAGGCCGCCGAGACGACCGATCTCGATGGCGGTGGCCGGCGAGACGACCCCGTCCATGGCCGAGGCGAGGAGCGGGAGCTCGAAGCGCACGCCGTCCAGCTCCCAGGAGATGTCGACGTCCTCGGGGTCCCGGGTGCGCCGGCTCGGCACGATGGCGATGTCGTCGAACCCGTAGGCCCGCCGCCCGGACTTGCCCAAACCGATCTCCACCTCAGCCATGGAGCGATGGTAACGAGGTCTACGGTGGATCGGGTGGTCCGTCGCACCGTCGTCGCGCTCTCCCTGGCTGCCACCCTGCTTCTTGCACCCGCCGCCGCGGCGGAAGCACAGTCGACCACGACGCTGCCCGTCGACCAGGACGACCGCTCGGTGATCCCGGCACCCAACAGCGGTCGCGAGCCGTCCGACTCCGGCGACCGCGGCGGCTGGGCGCAGCTGGCGCTGTTCGGAATCATGGCCGCGGGATCAGCGGCGATCTTCGGGCGGGTGCTGTGGGCCGGCCACCAGAAGAGCCGCGCCGGCAAGGTCCCCTGAAAGCGCTCGCCTGAAAACGTTCGATGACCTCGATCCGAGCTCGCACCCGGCCGGATCGAGGCCATCGATTGGGCTTGTCATGAGGTGCCGCGACGTCGCAGCATCGTCGGTCCACCCATCGCGTCCAGGAGGTGCTCTTGATCCGGTTCTGTGCCGGTCGAGGTTGGGAGCACCCGGTGTGAGCGGTGGCCGGCGACACATCGGCGTCGCCGCGGTGTCAGCCCGGTGGAGTGTCCCCTTCGCTCACGCCTGTGACCATTGGGTGGTACCTCCTCCAAACCAGGCCGGAACCCTGGGGTCCGGCGACTGCTTGGTGCTCCGAGCCTGCACCCTGGCGCCTGCGAAATCAAGACCTTGACAGCGGCCCGGAACGGCGCGCCGCGAGCAGGTCGGCGGCCATCATCCGCAGCCCGCTCACCAGCGCGTGCGGCGCCTCCCAGGGCACGAAGTGGCCGCAGTCGCGCAGCAGGAACGGGCCCACGTGCTGGTCGAACACGGCGGCGGCCATGAGGTCGAAGTCCGGGTAAAGGACGTGGTCCGCAGGCCCGAACAGGACCAGCGTCGGCGTCCGCTCGTTCCGCGCCAGCAGCGTCGGCTCGCTCTGCGCCGCGGGATCGAAGACGCTCTCGTACCCGCCGAAGCTCGCCCGCAGCGACGCCGCCGACGCGAACGGTTCGGTGTGGAAGTCGACCGCTCCTGCGAAGGCCCCCGGATGGGCCCAGAAGCGGCTCCCGTAGAACGTGGCGATGTAGCGCCGGCGTTGCTCGGGCGTGTCCAGCTCGGCGGCAAGCGCGTCGGCATCGGTGCCCTGGCGGATGAAGTAGTCGGCCGCCTCGGCCGCCGGCCGGGTGCGCAGACCGGCCATCCGCCCCTTGTCGTAGGGCAGCGGCGAGTTGAACAGGACCATGCGTGCCACCCAGTCCGGGTGCCGCAGCGCGAGGTCCTGCACCACGGGACCGCCGAGGTCACCACCGACGAGCACCACCTCGTCGTGGCCGAGGTGGTCGTGCACGAGGGCAAAGAGGTCGTGGCTGTGGGCGGGTACGTCGTGGAAGCCGTCCGGACCCAGCTCGCTCTCCCCGAAGCCCCGCAGGTCCGGGACGATCACCTCGAAGCCGGCCTCGGCGAGCGGTTCGACGACCCGCCAGAAGATCCGCTTCGTCTCCGGCCAGCCGTGGACGCAGACGAGAGGCACGCCACCCACGCCCTCGTGCACGTAGGCCTGGCGGAAGCCACGAGGCGAAGCGAACCGGGTGACGAACCTGGCGGGATCGATGTCGGCCTGGGTGTCCTGAGCCACGCGGCGGACGGTACCCCGCTCGTAGGCTGCGCCGCCGTGCCCGACGCGCCCGACGCTCTCCAGGCCCGCGCCACCGCGCTCCTCGAGGGCTGGCAGGCGCCCGATCCCTCCCAGGGCGACCTGCGCCACCAGATCCTCGAGCACCTGGCCACGCACGACGACGCCATGTGGCGGAGCTGTCCGACCGGACACCTGACCGGCAGCGTCCTCGTCGTCGACGCCGATCGCCGGAAGGCCCTGTTCACGTTCCACCCGAAGATCCGACGCTGGTTGCAGCTGGGCGGGCACTGCGAGGACGGTGATGTGGACCTCGCCGCGACAGCCTGGCGGGAGGCGGTCGAGGAGAGCGGCATCGACGGGCTCGTGCTCCAGCCGGGTCCGGTGGATGTCGACATCCACCCGCTCGAGTGCCCGAGGGGTCATCCGAACCGGCACCTCGACGTGCGCTGGCTGGCCGTCGCCCCGCCCGGCGCGGTCGAGCGCCCGAGCGAGGAGTCGCCTGACCTGCGCTGGTTCCCACTCGACGCGCCACCGGACGACGCCGACGACAGCACCCTGCGGCTCGTGCGGTTGGCCCGGAAGCTGGCGGGGTCACCCGTCGTTACGCTCGGCCGCATGACGCCCGAGGAGTTCCGCAAGCAGGGCTACGCGCTGGTCGACTGGATCACCGACTATCTGGAGGGCATCGAGCGCCATCCCGTCGCCTCGCCGTTCGAGCCCGGATGGGTGCGCAGTCAGCTCCCGGCCGCACCGCCGACCGAGCCGGAGCCGTTCGACGCCGTGCTGGCCGATCTCGACCGGGTGATCGTGCCCGGCCTCACCCAGTGGCAGCATCCGAGCTTCTTCGCCTACTTCCCGGCCAACACCAGCTACCCGGCGATCCTCGGCGACCTGGCGGCCGCCGGGCTGGGGGTCAACGGCATGTCGTGGGCCACGAGCCCGGCCTGCACCGAGCTCGAGACGCTGATGATGGACTGGATGGTGGAGCTGCTCGGCCTGCCGGACCGGTTCCGCTCGAGCGGTGTCGGTGGCGGGGTGATCCAGGGCTCGGCGTCCGAGGCCACGCTGTGCGCCATCCTGGCCGCCCGCGAGCGGGCGACCGGCGGAGCCGGCAACCGATCCGGCGCGCCGGGCGATCTCGTCGCGTACGCGACCTCCCAGGCCCACTCGTCGATCGAGAAGGGGATCCGGGTGGCGGGCATCGGCAGCGAGAACCTCAGGATCGTCGCCCACGACGAGCGGTTCGCCATGCGACCCGAGGCGCTCGAGGCTGCCATCGCCGAGGACCGGGCCGCGGGACGGCGGCCGTTCTTCGTCTGCGCGACGGCAGGCACCACCTCGACGACCGCGTTCGACCCCGTGCCCGCGCTGGCCGCCATCACCCGGCGCGAAGCGCTCTGGCTCCACGTCGACGCAGCCATGAGCGGCATCGCCGCGCTGCGACCCGAGCTCCGATGGGTCAACGACGGCCTGGACGCCGTCGACTCCTACTGCACCAACCCGCACAAGTGGATGGGCGTCAACTTCGACTGCGACCTGTTCTGGGTGGCCGACCGGTCGGCGCTCCTGGCCGCGCTGTCGATCTTGCCCGAGTACCTGCGCACGGCGGCCGGCGAGGCGGGCGCGGTGATCGACTACCGCGACTGGCAGATCCCGCTGGGGCGGCGGTTCCGGGCGCTGAAGCTGTGGTTCACGCTGCGCACGGACGGCGTGGCGCCGATCCAGGCCATGATCGCGGACCATGTGGCCTGGAGCCAGGAGCTGGCCGGCTGGGTGGAGGCGGACGACCGCTTCGTGCTCGTCGCCCCTCATCCGCTGAACCTGGTCTGCCTGGCTCTCGCGGCCGGGAACGACGCCACCGACGCACTCATCGAGGCCGCCAATGCCACCGGGCGGGCGTTGTTCACCCGGTCGTCGGTCGACGGGCGTTCGTTCCTGCGTTTCTCCGTGGGCGGCCGGCTCACGCAGCGCCCGCACGTGGAGGCCGGCTGGCAGCTCCTTCAGGAGCTGGCCAGCGACTTGACGTAGGAGACGGTCTCGAGCCCCTTGCACGGATCGTCGTCTGGCCCGGTCAGCTCGTAGCCGAGAGCGAGCGCCAGGCGTCGTGACGCCACGTTCTCGACGGCGATGCGCAGCCGAGCCGACCGGATGCCGAGCTCGTCGGCGCCGTGGCGCTCGAGCGCGGCGACCGCCGCTGTCGCCACTCCCTCGCGTCGCGCGTCCCGGTCGACCCAGTAGCCGAGCTCGGCCTCACCGTCACCGTCCGCGATCTGGAGGGTGGCGGCGCCGACCAGCTCGCCGGTCTCCGTCCTCGCCACGATCATGTCGAGAGCCACGCCGGTCGCGCACCGGGCGGCGGCGCCCGTCACCCAGGTCACGGCGTCAGCCGGCCGGTACGGGACCGGCACCATCGTGTAGCGCTGGATCTCCGGGTCCTGGCAGGCGTGGAAGATCCACGACACGTCCTCCGCCCGCGGCAGGCGGAGCGTGAACGGCCCCTGCTCGAGCACGGGCGGCTGCATCGCCGGCCTCATCGCGGCCTCATGGCGTGACGCCCAGCGCGACGGAGAGCAGCTCGGCCAGGATGCGGGCCGTCGCGCCCCAGATGGTCTCGTCGACCAGCTCGAAGAAGTAGATCGACCGTTCCAGCGCACCCTCGCCCCAGTGCTCCTCCCTGAACACGCCGGGCTCGGTGAGCTCCACGAGGGGCACGTGCAGGATCCGCTCCACCTCGGCCGCCGCCGGGCGCAGCTCTGGACGACCCTGCAACCGGCCGACCACGGGCACGATGTGGCTGAGACTGACGACGGTGGCCAGCGTGGACAGGCGGCCGACCAGCTCGACGGATGCGGGATCGAGCGCCACCTCCTCGTGGGCCTCCCGCAATGCTCCCTGCTCGGGCGACTCCCCGTCGTCGAGTCGGCCGCCGGGGAAGCTGATCTCGCCGCGGTGGCGACGCAGGTCGCGCGAGCGGCGGGTGAGAACCACCTCCGCGCCCCGCGGGCCGTCGTGCAGCGCGAGCAGTACGGCGGACGGTCGGGCGTCCGGGAACAGCGGCGCGTCGTCGAGGTCGGGACGGGCCAGATCGCGCGACCGCGTTCGGGCAGTGACGGCCGCGATCACGGCATCCAGCGCGAGCGGGCCGGCGTCACGGGTCGCCGTCCACGGCGCCGGACCGCCGGGGCGCCACCCCTCGGGCCGGGGGATGACCTGCCCGCCGCCGCGGTCGCCAGCGCTCACCCCGCCGGCCGGTCCGACCCCGCCAGCTGGCGCAGCAGCTCGGGCATCCCCGCGGTCTTGAGGTTGGCCATCACCCGGCCGGGCGGCGTGTCGCCGCGCTCCCACTCATCCCAGTAGGCGAGCAGCTTGGCGGGATCGGGAACGGGCGTCTCCATGGGCGCCATGCTAAGGCCGGCTCAGCCAGGTGGCCCGGTTCGTCGGTCCCGGTAGGCCTTGACGCTGCGGCCGACCATCCGTCCCGCGGAACGTCCGAGGTCCTCGGCCACGTCACCCCGGTTTCGCGGCTCCCGCACCACCTTCGGCGCGTAGTCGCTGCGCAGGATGAGCAGTCCGAGCAGCGCCGCGGTGACCACCAGGACTGCGCGGCTGGCCAGATCAGCGTTCGTCCAGGGCAGGAAGGCGAGGACCATCGCCACGACGGCCAGCGTGATGTCGACCACGCGGTGGACCGGGCGCGAGACGGCCTTCCAGCCGGCGACGGGCCCGTCCGTCACGGCCGCCGAGGCGAGGATGGCGGCCCCGAGCAGCACCGGTGCGATGGCCTGGCTCCCCTGTACGGCCTGGGCGATGAGCCCCAGCCCGAGCGCGTACTCGGCGATCTGGTGGATCGAGAAGGGGATGCCCCGCACTGAGCCAGTCTGCACGCGAAACGGGCCCGGCCGTCCAGCGGCCGGGCCCGTTCTCACTGATCAGCGTCGGATCAGCGTGGGGATCACATCATCCCCATGCCGCCCATGCCACCCATGCCTCCGCCGCCCGGCATGGCCGGCGGGCCGGCCTTCTCCGGCTTGTCGGCCACGAGGCACTCGGTGGTCAGGACGAGGGCGGCGATCGACGCCGCGTTCTGCAGGGCGGCCCGGGTGACCTTGGCGGGATCGATGACGCCGGCCTTGACCAGGTCCTCCAGCTCACCCGTGAGCGCGTTGAGCCCGATCGAGCCGCTCTCGGCCTCCACCTGGCGCACCAGCACCTCGCCGGACAAGCCGGCGTTCTCGGCGATGAGCCTGGTGGGGGCGTCCAGCGCGGCCCAGACCGTCCGGGCGCCGGTCGCCTCGTCCCCGCTGAGGCTGGCGACCACCGATGCAACCGCGTCACGGCTGCGGATGAGGGCGGTGCCGCCGCCGGCGACCACACCCTCCTCGATGGCGGCCCGGGTGGCCGACAACGCGTCCTCGATGCGGTGCTTCTTCTCCTTGAGCTCCACCTCGGTCGCGGCACCGACCTTGATGACCGCGACACCGCCGGACAGCTTGGCCAGCCGCTCCTGCAGCTTCTCCCGGTCCCAGTCCGAATCGGTGTTCTCGATCTCGGCCTTGATCTGGTTGATGCGGCCATGCACGTCGGACGACTCGCCACCGCCGTCGACGATGGTGGTGTTGTCCTTGGTGATGATCACCCGCTTGGCGCTGCCGAGGAGGTCCAGCGTGGCGTTCTCCAGCTTGAGGCCGACCTCTTCGCTGATGACCTGGCCGCCGGTGAGGACGGCCATGTCCTGCAGCATCGCCTTGCGGCGATCGCCGAAGCCGGGCGCCTTGACCGAAGCCGAGTTGAACGTGCCCCGGATCTTGTTGACGACGAGCGTGGCGAGGGCCTCGCCCTCGACGTCCTCGGCGACGATCAGCAGCGGGCGGCCGCCCTGCATGACCTTCTCCAACAAGGGCAGGAGGGTCTGCACCGTCGTGACCTTGGCGGAGTGCAGCAGGACGTACGGGTTGTCCAGCACGGCCTCCTGCCGCTCCGGATCGGTCACGAAGTACGGCGACAGGTAGCCCTTGTCGAACTGCATGCCCTCGGTGAACTCGAGCTCCATGCCGAACGTGTTGGACTCCTCGACCGTCACGACGCCGTCCTTGCCGACCTTGTCGATGGCGTTGGCGATGACTTCGCCGATGGCCGGGTCGGCGGCCGAGATGGAAGCGACCTGGGCGATCTCCGCCTTGTCGTCCACCTCCTTGGCCTGATCCTTGATGGCCTCGACGGCGGCGGCGACGGCCTTCTCGATGCCGCGCTTGAGACCGGTCGGGCTGGCGCCGGCCGTCACGTTGCGCAGGCCGCTGTGCACGAGGGCCTGGGCCAGGACGGTGGCCGTGGTGGTGCCGTCACCCGCCACGTCGTTGGTCTTGGTGGCGACCTCCTTCACGAGCTGGGCACCCATGTTCTCGAACGGGTCCTCCAGCTCCACCTCCTTGGCGATGGACACGCCGTCGTTGGTGATGGTCGGGGCGCCCCACTTCTTGTCGAGCACCACGTTGCGGCCCTTGGGGCCGAGGGTGACCTTGACCGTGTCGGCCAGCTTGTTCACCCCGGCCTCGAGGGCGCGGCGGGCGTCTTCGTCGAACTTCAGCAGCTTCGCCATGTGGTCAGCCGCTCACTTGCTCACGATGGCGAGGACGTCACGGCTGGAGAGGATGAGCAGATCGTCGCCGTCGACCGTGATCTCGGTGCCGCCGTACTTGGAGTACACGACGGTGTCACCGACCTTCACGTCGAGGGGGATCAGCTCGCCCGACTGCTCGGAGCGGCGGCCGGGGCCGACGGCCAGGACGCTGCCCTGCTGGGGCTTCTCCTTGGCGGTGTCGGGGATGACGAGACCGGACGCGGTGCGCTCCTCGGCCTCGTTCGCCTTGACGACGATGCGGTCATCGAGCGGCTTCAGGTTCATTGGTGCAGGCCTCCATTGGCAGTAAGCACGGCATTAGCACTCTGGCTGGGCGAGTGCTAATGCTACGCGATCAGGCCGGGCGTTAGCAACCGCAGGTCGGGAGTGCTAACGACAGCGGAGGCCGCCCCCGCTGGGGCGGCCTCCATGTGGGGGGAAGCGTCGGGCGTCTACTTGATGAGCGTGCCGTCGCGGGCGACCACGAACCAGCTGCCGCCGCTGCCCTGGCCGTTGACCTCACCGGGGCCGGCGTCGCCGCTGAAGGTGTAGAGCGGCCACTTGCCCATCTTCAGCTGCTTGGTGCCGTCGGGCCGGTCGACCGTCGAGAAGAGTGCCTGGTCCAGGCCCTCGACCGCCGGCTCGCCCTCGACGATGGCCGGCGGCCACGCCTCGGCGCAGGCGTCCACGCAGGTCGACGTGCCGTCGTCGTCCTTGGTGAAGCCGTAGAGGGTGTGGCCGGAGCCGTCGACGACGATGACGCCGAGCGGGGACTCCGCCGCCCGGGCCACGATCGACGGTGCCGCGGGTGCCGCCGGTGCCGCCGGCGCTGCGGGCGCCGGAGCGGGAACCGGGGCGGCCGTCGCGCCAGCGGCGGTCACGACCTGTGCCGCCGGGTCCACGACGAACCACACGTTGCCGCTGCCCTGGCCGTTCACGTCGCCGGGACGGGCGTCGCCGGAGAAGTAGTACAGCGGGAACTGCCCTGCCGTCAGCTGCAGGGTGCCGTCTTCGCGGGTGACCGTGCTGAAGACGCCGGCGTCGAGGCCGGGCGCCACGGTCCAGGTCGCGGCGACGCGCAGCGGCGGCCACGCCTCGGCACAGGTGCCGGTGCAGGTGCTCTGGGCCTGCGTGTCGTTGGTGAACGCGTAGAGGGTCCGACCCTCGGGGTCGACGAGGATCTGGCCGAGCGGGGACGCCGCCGCCTTCACGGACACGGTTCCGCCTTCCACGATCGCGGGGGCGGAGGAGGCGACGGTGGACGCCGGGGGCGGGGCCGGCGAGCCGGCGGACGGGCTGGGATCATCGCTGCCGCAGGCAGCCATGGTGAGGCCGGCCGCAGCGGCCAGCGAGGCGAGGATGCGGGTCTTGGACATGGCTGCTCCTTAGGGTCGTGGTTCGGGTCTGGGGGTCAGGCCACGACGAGCTGGCCGCTCATCGAGAGGTGGATGGTGCAGACGAACTCGTAGGTGCCGGGCGTCGGCGGGGCGGCGAAGGACACCGCGTTCCCCGTGGCGATCTGGCCGCTGTCGAAGGCGCCGTCGACGGCGGTCACGGTGTGCGGCTCGGCGTCGCGGTTGGCGGCGACCACCGTGGTGCCCGGGGCGACCGGCGTGCTGGCGAAGGCGAAGCCGCTGATCTCGATCTGCGGCGCGGCCCCCGCGGCCCCCGCGACACCGGTGGCCTCAGCCGCGGCGGACGGGCCGGGCGCCGCGGAGGAGGCCGGCGAGGAGCCGTCGTTCAGCACGAGGGCGCCGGCCGTGAACAGGCCAGCGCCGGCGATCACGACGAGCGATCCAGTGAGCTTCATGGCCGACCGTACGGGCGGGTGGGGTGGACCGGTTCCCGACGAACGGCGAGCCATGTGCCACACGAACCGCATCGGTCCGTCGTGCGTAACGACCTTCGTGAACGCCACCGCGGCCGCCCTGTCCGAGTCCCCCTCCACCCCCCGCTCGGCTGCCGCGCTCATCCCCCCGGCGCTGGCCGGCGGCGCGGTGGCGCTCGCTCTCGGGACCTACGGCCGGGTCCACGACGGCTCGGGAGAGCGCATCCTGGACCTCGGTTTCCCGTCGCTCGGTGCCATGAAGTCGTGGCTGGCAACGGCCGTCTTCGCGCTCGCTGTGCTCCAGGTCGTCTCCGCGCTGGCGATGTACCGCCGGCTGCCGGGACTGCACACCAACCCGCGATGGGTGCCGCTCGCCCACCGCTGGGCCGGCACTGTGGCCTTCTTGATCTCGCTGCCGGTCGCGTACCACTGCCTCTGGTCGCTGGGCTTCGAGACCACAGGAGCGCGCCAGCTCGTCCACGGCATCGCCGGCTGCCTGTTCTACGGCGCCATCACGACCAAGCTCCTCGCTCTCCGGACCGCCCACCTCCCGCGCTGGGCGGTGCCCGTCGTCGGCGGCTCACTGTTCGCCGCGCTCGCCGTGCTGTGGCTGACGTCCGCGCTGTGGTTCTTCACCACCGTGGACTTCCCCGCCCTGCCCTGACGGCGAACGCCGTCACGGCTCCGGACTGGCCGTCCGGAAGCGCGAGAGCGGGAAGCCGGCCTGGGTGAGCAGGTCGCTCACCACGGCCAGGGGAAGGCCGATCACGTTGCTGGCACTGCCCTCGACGGACGCCACGAACAGCCCGCCCGCCTCCTGCAGGGCGTACGCGCCCGCCTTGTCGAGCGGCTCGCCCGTGCCCAGGTACCAACCGATGTCGTCCTCGGTGAGCTCGACCAGCGTCACCCGCGTCGTGACGACGGCGCACGACACGCGCTCGGCGACTCCCACCGCCACGGCCGTGTGGACGTCGTGGGTGCGACCGGACAACGCCCGCAGCATGCGCCGTGCATCGGCACCGTCGACGGGCTTGCCGAAGATCTCCGATCCGAGGGCGACGGTCGTGTCCGCGGCCAGCACGACATCGCCGACCCTGGCTCGCACGGCCGCAGCCTTCTCGCGGGCGACCCGCTCGACGTAGGCGACCGGATCCTCGCCGTCGGCCGGCGTCTCGTCGACGTCCGGCACAATCACCGCGAAGTCCACACCGATCGACCGCAGGAGCTGGTGGCGGCGCGGCGAGCCCGAGGCCAACACCAGCCTCGGGACACGACCCTTCATCCGCCGGAGACGAGGGCGTCGGCTTCGCTCGGCAGGGGCGTGAGGTCGTCGGGGTCGTCGAGCCAGCGGTGCGGGAGGTGGACCGGACGGGGCCCGCTGGTGTGGCCGCGATGGGCTCGCAGCCCTCCCGGCACCACCCCGAGGGACGGGTCGAGCGTCGCCAGCAGGTCGTCCAGCTCGCTCAGGCTGCACACGGCGGCCAGTCGCCGCCGCACGGCAGGACCCACCGGATACCCGGTCAGGTACCAACCTGTGTGCTTGCGGAAGTCCCGGAGCCCGCCGTCCTCGCCGAGCCAATCGGCCAGAAGGCGGGCGTGCTCGGCCATCACGATGATCACCTCGCCCAGCCGAGGGGCCGGCGCCGGTTCGCGCCCGGCGAACACCGCCTCCAGCTCGCCGAACAGCCACGGCCGCCCCAGGCAGCCCCGGCCGACCACGACGCCGTCGCACCCGGTCTCGGCCACCATGGCGAGCGCGTCGGCGGCCTCCTGGATGTCGCCGTTGCCGAGGACCGGGATCGCCGTCACCGCCGCCTTGAGCTCGGCGATGGCGTCCCACCTCGCCGCGCCGGAGTAGAGCTGCTCGGCGGTCCGGGCGTGGAGCGCCACCGCGGCCACGCCTTCCTCCTCACCGATGCGGCCGGCGTCGACGGACGTCAGCACATCGTCGCGCACGCCCATGCGGAATTTCATCGTGACAGGCACGCCGTACGGCTGCGCCGCACCGACGCAGGCCCGCACGATGGCGCGGAGCAGCGCTCGCTTGACGGGCAGCGCCGCTCCGCCACCCCGCCGCGTCACCTTTGGGGCGGGACAACCGAAGTTGAGGTCGATGTGGTCGACCAGGCCTCCGCCGGCCAAGCGGTGGACGGCCTCGCCCAGCACGGCCGGATCGGTGCCGTAGAGCTGCAGGCTGCGGGGCTGCTCGTCGGGCGCGAACGTGATCATGCGCACCGTCTTGGCGTTGCCCTCGACGAGCGCCCTGGCCGTGATCATCTCGCTCACGTACAGGCCGCCGCCGTACCGGCGGCACAGCCGGCGGAAGGGCGCGTTGGTGACACCGGCCATCGGCGCCAGCACGACCGGCGGGTCGACCGTGAGCGGCCCGATCCGCAACGGCGGCTGGCCGCGGTGTGCGGTCACAGCGCCAGCGGGAGGTGGAGGTTCGGCACCGCCCCCGTCTCCAGCGGGCTCGGGCCGTCCGACTGCAACCGGTACCACGCGGTGGCGGCGATCATGGCCGCGTTGTCCGTGCACATGGCCGGGCTGGGGAGGAGGCAACGCAACCCGTCCTTCTCGCACGCGTCGAGCAGTTGCATCCGCAACAACGAGTTCGCGGCGACACCCCCGCCGAGCACCAGGCCCTTCGCGCCGACCGCCTTCGCCGCCTTCAATGCCTTGTGGACGAGGACATCGACCACCGCCTGCTGAAAGCTGGCGGCCACGTGCTCCGTCGAGCTCTCGGGGTGGGCCCGAACGTGGTTCACCACGGCTGTCTTCAGGCCGCTGAAGCTGAAGTCCAAGCCGTCATGCCACATCGCCCGCGGGAAGGCGATCGCCGCGGGGTCGCCATGGATCGCCACCCGATCGATGGCCGGCCCGCCCGGGTAGCCGAGGCCCAGGAAGCGGGCGACCTTGTCGAACGCCTCGCCCGCGGCGTCGTCGATGGTCTGGCCGAGCAAGCGGTAGACGCCGTGATCGACCATCTCGATCAGCATCGTGTGCCCGCCCGACACCAGCAGCGCCACGAACGGCGTCTCCAGCTCGGGCTCCTCGAGGAACGCGGCGTAGAGGTGCGCCTCGAGATGGTTGACGCCCACGAACGGCACACCCCAGGTCATGGCCAGCGCCTTGGCGCCCGCCACCCCCACCAGCAGCGCGCCGATCAGCCCCGGCCCGACCGTGCAGCCGACGGCGTCGATGCGGCTCTCCGCCACGCCCGCCTCCACGACGGCCGCGGCCACCACCGGGTTCAGGAGCTCGAGGTGGGCCCGGCTGGCGATCTCCGGAACCACCCCGCCGTACGCGGCGTGCAGGTCGACCTGGCTGGACACCACGGAGGAGACGACGTCGCGGCCGCCCATGACGATGGCCGCCGCGGTCTCGTCGCACGAGGTCTCGATGCCGAGCACGAGCGTGGACGAGTCGACCGGGCGGAGTGGCGCGACCCGCAACGAGATGTCGACGGGCTCGTCGGACGTCGTCACGTCAGCTCCCATTCGGTCGAACCGTCAATGGCCTGTTCGATCCGCTCGAGGCGGGCGAGGTACGCGGGCTCGCCGATGTCGTGAACCCACATGACGATGGCGTCATCCGTGCCTTCGTAGTACCGCTTGCGCATACCGGCCGGAGCGAAGCCGAAGCGCCGGTACAGCGCCTGCGCGCCCTCGTTGCCGACGCGCACCTCGAGCGTGAGCGCCGGTGAGCCCCGGGTGACGGCGTCGCGGGCGAGGGCCAGCAGCAGCCGCGACGCGATGCCCTGGCGGCGGCAGTCGGGGTCGACGGCGATGTTGGTGATGTGTGCCGAGTCGGGCGCCACCAGCAGTCCGCCGTAGCCGACCAGGCGGCGACCCATGTGGGCGACGTAGTACCGCCGCGCCCGCGGCACCTGGTCGATCTCGCTGGCGAAGACGCTCGCCGCCCACGGCCGCGGGTAGACGACCTGCTCGATCTTCAGGATGCTGCGGACGTGGCGCCGCCTCATGGGGCTGATGCGAACGGTCACCGCACGGTGCGGCTCGTCGGGCAGGCCCGTCCGCTCCGGCAGGATCTTCACCGCGCCGACTCCCGGGTCGCCCAGTTGATCTCCGCGTCCGGATGGCGCAGGTACAGCGGCTGGACCTCCGACGGCTGGACCCATTCCTCCCGCAGCGCCTTGGCGTGCGCGAGCTGCACCAGCGGCGCCGCGCTGGGATGGGCCAGCCACTGTTCGGCGAACTCCACGCGGCGGGCACCGGCACAGATCCGCTCCCGGTAGCGCAGGGCGCCGTCACCGACGAGCAACGCGTCCTCGCCGGTGGCCAGCAGGTCGGCCACCAGGTCGTCCACCGGACCGACGGCCGGGCCTTCGACCCGCTGCACCCCGCCGGGGACCTGCCGGTAGGACGCGTGGTACACCTCGCCGCGGCGGGCGTCGATCACCGCGCCGATGAGCCGGTCGGCGTGGCGCAGCGGCAGGGCCAGTAGGTCGAGGCTCGTCATGGGGATGACCGGCACGCGCAGGGCATGGGCCATCGCCTTGGCCGTGGCGATGCCCACCCGCATGCCCGTGAAGAGCCCGGGGCCGGTATCGACGGCGATGGCGCCGATCTCGTCCAGGGTGACGTCGGCCTGCCGGCACAGGAACTCGATGGCGGGGGCCAGCAGCTCGGCGTGGCGGCGCCCGCGGGCCACCTCGAACAGGCCGAGCACGCCTTCGTGCCCACCGATGGCGCAGCTCACCTGCTCGGTGGCCGTCTCGATGCCCAGAATCAACATGAGGAGCTCAACATGACGGGATCAGCCTGCCACCCAGGCCGCCAGCGCCGACTGGACGCGCGGCCACCGGGCGGTCCAGCCGTCGCCGGTGGCGGTGATCGAGACCAGGCGGGCGTCCGGCTCGTCCGTGTCCACCCATTCGAGGCGCACGGTCATGAGGTCGGCCCCGAGCGCCGCCGAGACCACGTCGCCCCACTCCACGAGCACCACGGCGTCATCATCGTCCAGCAGCTCTCCGAGCGCGAGGTCGGCCAGCTCGGCCATGCGCTCCAGCCGGTAGAGGTCGGCGTGGTACACCCGCAGCCGCCCCTCGTAGGCGTGGACGAGGGTGAACGTCGGGCTGGTGACCGGATCCAGCACGCCGAGACCGGCCGCGAACCCCTGCGCGAACGCGGTCTTCCCGGCGCCCATCTCGCCCGCCAGCACGATGAGGTCGCCGGGGCGCGCCAGCGACGCCACGGACGCGGCAACGGCCTTCGTCTCGTCGACCGACGTGGTCCGCAGGGTGATCACAGCGCCACGCCCGCGACGGCCAGCGCGAACTTGGCCCGTACGAAATCGGAGCGCATCTGCCCCAGTGGTTCCGCCCCGCCCCGCAGCGCGGCCGCCGGGTGCAGCGTCGGGATCAGCACGCCGTGGGCGAACGGGTAGCTGCGGCCCCGCAGGCGGGTGATGCCCTCGGTGGTCCCGAGCAGCCACTGGGCCGCGAACCGCCCCAGCGTGACGACGGCCGCCGGTCGGATGAGGTCGAGCTGCTGCTGCAGGTACGGGCGGCAGGCGTCGATCTCGTCGGGCTTCGGATCGCGGTTGCCGGGCGGCCGGCACTTCACGACGTTGGCGATGTAGACGCGGTCGCGAGTGATGCCGAGCTCCTCGCGCAGGAGCCGGTCGAGGAGCTGGCCGCTGCGGCCCACGAACGGCAGGCCCTGGCGGTCCTCCTGCTCGCCCGGGCCTTCGCCGATGAACATCAGGTTGGCCGCCGGGTCGCCCATGCCGAAGACCACCTGCGTGCGGCCTTCACTGAGCCGGCACCGCGTGCACGTCGACGCCTCGGCGGCGAGCAGCTCCAGGGCGTCCGGCACGCCGGACGATGCTAATGAGCAGGCAGGGAGCGTCCGGCGCTCAGGCCGGCTCGGGCTCCTCGCCCTCGTAGCGGCGGGGCAGCCGCGGACTGAGCCCCGTGACCACCTCGTAGGCGATGGTCTCCAACCGCTCCGCCCACTCGCTGGCCGTGATCTCCTCGCCGCCTTGCACACCGATCAACACCGCCTCGTCGCCGGGCGCGACGAAGTCATCACCGCAGTCGACCATGAGCTGATCCATGGTGACGGCCCCCGCGATCGCACGGCGCCGTCCGCCGAGCAGCACCTCGCCGCCCCGGTCCCCCAGCCGGCGGGGTACGCCGTCGGCGTAGCCGAGCGGGAGCGTGGCGATCGTTGCCTCGCGCTCGAGGACGAGTCGGTGCCCGTACGAGATGCCCTCCCCGGGCGGCACCCGCTGCACGTGGGTGACGCAGGCCCGCAGCGACAGCGCCGGCTGCAGCTCGGCGCACTCCGCCGCCACCTCGGGGCCGGGGGGAATGCCGTACACGGCGATGCCGGACCGCACCATGTCGCGACGGGCCGCCGGTCCCCACGCCAGCGCGCCGGCCGAGTTGGCGGCGTGGACGAGCGGCGGCGGGTACCCGGCCTCCTGCATCACGCCGATGGCGGCGTCCAGCCGGGCGAGCTGGGTGACGGTGGTCGACACCCTCGTCTCGTCGGCCCGGGCCAGGTGCGTCCACAAGCCCTCCCAACGCAGCTCCGGCCGGGCCAGCAGCGCCTGGACGAGGGGCACGAGCTCGTCCGTGCGCGCGCCCACCCGGTGCATGCCGGTGTCCACCTTGAGGTGGACCCGCACCGTCGCACCCCCGGCTTCCCGGGCCTCGTGGGCCAGCGCCTCCAGCTGATCGAGCGAGTACGCGGTCGCCGTGAGCCGCCAGCGGACGAGCTCGTCGAGCTGATCCTCGGGCTGCTCGGACAGCACGAGCACCGGGGCCAGGATGCCGGCCTGGCGCAGGGCGACCCCCTCCTGGACGAGCGCCACGCACAGGCCTTCGGCGCCGGCTTCGAGCGCGGCACGGGCGACGGGAGCGGCCCCGTGGCCGTAGCCGTCGGCCTTGACGACCACCCAGAGCGCCGCCGGGGCCACGGTCTCGGCCAGCACGCCCACGTTGGCGGCGATGGCACCCAGGTCCACCTCCACCCAGGCCTGGCGCCGGGGGTCGGCGAGCGGCACCGTCACAGGGACTCCAGGACGCCCGGCAGCAGCCCGGGCAGGTCCGACGCCACGAGCCCCCGTTCCGGTCCGCTCGCCGCGGCTCGCCCGTGCAGCCAGGCGCCGGCCGCGGCGGCCTTGAACGCCGGGACCTGCTGCGCGAGCAGGGCGCCGACGATCCCGGACAGCACATCCCCGGTCCCTGCCGTGGCCAGCCGCTCGTCTCCTGCCGTCGAGAGCAGCACGGCGCCGGCCGGCTCGGCCACGACGGTCGCCGGCCCCTTCAGCAACACGACCGCACCCGTCGCCGTGGCCAGCGCCCGCGCTGCGGCCAGGCGGTCCGCCCCCGGCTTGCGCCCGGCCAGCAACGCGAACTCGCCGTCGTGCGGAGTGAGCACGGTCGGTCCCGGTCGGTTCCGCAGCAGCGACGCGGCGCCCTCGGCCGACCAGGCCAGCGCGAACAGCCCGTCGCCGTCCACCACGACCGGCACCTGGGCCTCGGCCACCAGCTCGCGCACCTCGGCGGTGGTGGCGTCGCTGCGGCCCAGGCCGGGCCCGACGACCAGCGCCTTGAACCGATCGAGGTCCTTCGTCACCGTGGCCGCCCACGAGGCCGGGGGCAGCGACCGGGTCACAGCCTCGGTCGGCACGCCGGGGTCGTGCTGCCCGCCCGGGGTCGAGAGGCGCACGTAGCCGGCGCCGGTCCGCATCGCCGCCGCTGTCACCAGCCGGGCCGCGCCCGACATGCCAGGGGAGCCGGCCACGACGGCCACCGCGGCATGCCACTTGTGGGTGTCGGCAGCCCGCGGCACCAGCCAGCGGCTCACGTCCCCAGCGGTCACCAGATGGGCACGGGCGCGGCTGACATCGAGCCCGATGTCGGCGACCTCGATCTCGCCCGGGTAGACCGATCCCGGCGGGAGCAGCAGGCCCGGCTTCATCGCCGCGAACGTGACGGTGCGGTCGGCGTGGAGCACGCCGTCGCCGGCCGCCCCGGTCAACCCGTCGACTCCGCTCGGGATGTCGACCGCGAGCACCTTCGCGTCACCGGTGTCCGGCGCGTCCCAGGAGCCGCGGAACCCGGTCCCGTAGGCGGCGTCGATGACCAGGTCGGCGCCGTCGATCCGGGCCGGGACCTCGGCCGCCTCCACCACCAGCACGGCGACGCCTCGGCCCACCAGCCGCCGCGCCGCGGCCCGGCCGTCATTGCCGTTGTTGCCCTTGCCGGCGATGACCACCACCCGCCGCCCGTACGTTCCGCCCAGCATGGCGACGGCGGTGCGCGCCACCGCCGCGCCGGCCCGCTCGATCAGCTCCTCCACCGGTTCGGGGGCGGCAGCGTCGATCTCGCCCATCTCGGCGGGCGTGACGACCGGGATCACGGCAGCCGCGGCGTCACACGGCGCGGCGGATGAGCCAGCGCTTGATGCGGCTGTAGGGGGGATAGAGGACCGTCGGGTCGGGGCGGGTCGGCTTGGCCAGCACTGACTTCAGGTGGCTGAAGCGGTCGAACCCGGCCTGGCCGTGGTACGCGCCCATCCCGCTCTCGCCCACCCCGCCGAAGGGCAGGTCGGGCAGGGCCACGTGCAGCACCGCGTGGTTGATGCACACTCCGCCGGCCGAGGTGCGCTCGACCACCTTCGTCGTGGCGGCGTCACCGCCGAAGACGTAGAGGGCCAACGGCTTGTCGCGCCCGTTGATGAAGGCGATGGCCTCGTCGACGTCGTCGACCGCCAGCACCGGGAGGATGGGCCCGAAGATCTCCTCGCCCATCACCGCGGCGCCGGAATCGACCCCGGTCAGCACCGTGGGCGCGACATAGCGCGTGGCCCGATCGTGCCCACCGCCACAGGCGACCGTGCCGTAGCCACCGGCGTCGAGCAGGCCGACGAGGCGGGAGAAGTGGTTGTCGTTGACGATGCGGGCGAGGTCGTGGCTGGCCTGCGGATTGGCCCCGTACATGTCTGCGACCGCGTTGCGCAGGAGCTCCACCAGGCGGGGCTCCACGGATCGGTCGACGAGGACGTAGTCCGGCGCCACACAGGTCTGACCGGCGTTGAGGAACTTGGCCCAGGCGATGCGCCGGGCCGCCACGGCCAGGTTGGCGTCGGCGGCGACGACGGCCGGGCTCTTGCCGCCGAGCTCCAAGGTGACCGGGGTGAGGTGCTGCGCGGCCGCGGTCATGACCACGCGGCCGACCCGGCCGTTGCCGGTGTAGAAGATGTGGTCGAAGCGCTCGGCCAGCAGCGCGGTCGCCTGTTCGACGCCGCCGGTCACCACCGCCACCACCCGCTCGTCCAGGTAGCGAGGGACGAGCTCGACCAGCGCGGTCGCCGTGTGCCCGCTGATCTCGGATGGCTTGAGCACGACCGGGTTGCCGGCGGCCAGCGCCGCCGCGGCCGGGGCCAACAACAGCTGGATCGGGTAGTTCCACGGGGCCATCACCAGCACCACCCCGAGCGGCTCCGGGATGACCCAGGCCTTGCCGGGCCGGGTCACCATCGGCACGTGGACCGGGCGGGGCTTCACCCAGCGGTCGAGGTGGTCCAGGATCCCGGTGATCTCGCGCACGGTGAAGCCGACGTCCGCCGCGTAGGCCTCGATCGCGGGCTTGCCGAGATCGGCCGCCAGCGCGCCGAGCAGCCGCTCCTCGTTCTCGACCAAGAGCCGCCGGAGCTGGCGCAGCTGGGCCTTGCGAGCGGCCACGTCCCGCAGGAGCCCCTCTTCGTGGGCGGCCCGCATCGCCTTGACCACCTCGCCCGGGCTGAGCGGGACGGTCGGTTCGGCGACGGAGGGCATCGCCCCAGGGTAGAACCCGTCAGAGCGCGCTGACCACCGCTCCCGCCGTCGTCACCGAGTGGCTGAGCGAGATCTGCCAGCCGGTCACGCCGCGCTCGCCGGCCAGGACGGCGGCGGCACCCGTGATCCGCAGCTCGGGCGCGCCGGAGTCGAGCTTCAGCACCTCGACGTCGTGGAAGCCGAACGCTCCCAGCCCCACGCCGAGCGCCTTCATCACCGCCTCCTTGGCGGCGAAGCGCACGGCCAGCGCGGGCACCGGGTCCCGGCGGGCCCGCGCCAGGGCCAGCTCGTCTCCGGTGAACAGGCGCTCGCGCAGCGCCGGCTGGCGGGCCAACACGGCCCGAAACCGCTCGATGTCGACCAGGTCGAGACCCACGCCGATCACGGGCCGCTCGACGCCTCCCCCGCCGGCGTCAGCTCGGACGCCACAGTTCGGCCAGGTCGCTGACCGGCACCGTGAGGAGGTCGATCACCGGGATCTCGGCCAGCAGGTCGTCCCGGAAACCGCCCTCGGTCTCAGTGACCCAGTCGACCAGCCGGTCGTACCGGCGGTCCCATCCCTGCAGCACCGCCCGCGCCACCGGCGCGGCCAGCCGGTCGGCGAAGACCGCGTGCACGAGGGTGATGCCGGTGCACTGGGAACCCTTGACCTCGGGCACCATCAGCACGGTCCGGCCGTCGCTGCGGCCGCGGGCGACGAGCAGCTCGCGCTCCATGGCCACCCGCCGCTTCGTGCCCTGGAGCTGCGGGTTGCGGTCGACGCGCGACGGCACGCTCAATGACACGCCGCCGCGGTCCACGATCTCGATGGTGGCCGCGCCGTCCGCTGGGTCCGCTTCGATCGCGTACCGTGTGAACCCGACGACGGACTCCACCGCCGGATCGAGCGCGGCCAACGAGCGCAGCGTCGTGTACCCCAGCCGCTCGCGCGGCGCACCGGCGGCCAGGACGGCCTGCACGAGCTCCCGATCGAGCAGCGCCTCGTCCGATCGGGAGATCCCGACGGTCACGGTCTTGGCCTGGTGCTTGATGGCGTCGACCGGCCGCGTCAGCTCCTCGATGGCCCGGCTCAGGGAAGTGGTCAGGTCGTCGACGAGGCCTGCCGGCGTGGCGAGCCGGCCGGACTCCCGCTGGTAGGACTCGAGTGGCGCCTCGCTGGCGATGTCCCGCAGCCGTCCGACCAGCGCCACCGCCGTCGACGCCTCCAGGTTGCCGTCGTACGCGCCGCTGCGCAGCCCGTCCGAGAAGCGTTGGGCCAGCGGGATGAGGGACTCGCGCAGCCCGTCGAGCAGCTCGTCGGGCGCCGGCGCACCCGTCCCGACCGCGAGCTCGATCACCTCGCGCGCCTCGTGCAGCGGCCGGGCCAGCGCGTCGATGGCGAGCGCGGCCTCGTAGCCGAACAGGTGCCCGACCATGGCCGCCAGCACGAACGCCAGCTCCGGCTCGACGCGGGGCACGGTGATGACCGCCGGCGTGGCGCGGAAACGCTCCTCGCCCTCCGTGGCGATGACGACGGGCGCCGCCTTGTGGGCACGGAAGATGGCGACCTCCTTGGCCACGTCGTCCGCCGTCGATCCGACCAGGCCCGTCGCGCACACCAGGATCAGCGGCTCCGAGGAGAGGTCGATGTGCTTCTTGTCCTCGGTGACGTCGCAGGCGATCGACTTGTAGCAGAGCTCGCTGAGCTTGATCCGGATCTCCTCGGCAGCCACCGTGTTGGGTCCGTTCCCCACCACCGCCCAGTAGCGGCGGGACGGCGCCAGCCGGCGGGCCACCTCCGCGATCTCGGGCTGCAGCGCGAGGACGCGGTGCAGGGCCGCGGGCAGCTCGCGGAGGCCGGCGAGGAGCGTGTGTCGCTCGCGGTCGCTGCTGCACCCGACCGCCTCGGTGATGGCACAGGCCAGCAGCGCACCGGCGGCGACCTGTGAGTAGAAGGCCTTCGTGGAGGCGACGCTCATCTCTACGTCGCGCCCGTCGGACGTGTAGAGCACGCCGTCGGCCTTCTCCGTCAGGTCGCTCTGGCGGCGGTTGACGATGCCGATGACGGCCGCCCCCCTCGCCCGGGCCAGGTCCACGGTGCGGTTGGTGTCCGTCGTGGTCCCGCTCTGGCTGACGGCGATGACGAGGGTGTCGTCCATGCGGGACCGCAGGTGGAAGCCGGACAGCTCGGTGGCCGTGATGGGGTCGATGTCGAGCTGGTCGTGAGACAGGCGGACCAGCAGTGCGGCGACGGACTGCGACGCCACCGCGGCCGTGCCCTGGCCGATGCACAGGACCCGCCGGATGGTGCCGCTCGCCAGCCTCGACCGCACCGACGGAGGCAGGACCTGGTCGCCCAGTGCGACGCGCAGGTGCCCGTCCTGCTCGACGATGTGGCCGCGCAGGGTCTTGGCGAAGCTGAGCGGCGCCTCCTTGATCTCCTTGAGCAGGAAGTGGGGGGCATCGCCGCGATCGATATCGCGGGTCGTCACCTCGGCCTGCACGACCTCGTCGGGCCGGACAGGCAGCGCTGTGCCGTCGTAGGCCAGGCGCACGATCCCGTCGAGCTCGCCGGCCGCGGCGGCCGTGAGCGTCAGGACCTGGCCGTTGCTCAACGGCTGGTCCGGGTGGGCCGGGGTCTCGCCGTCCATCCGGACGTAGCGATCGGTCACCTCCACCAGCCCGTACGGCTCGCTGGCCACGATCGTCAGGTCGTCGGCGAGGCCGACGTACAGGCCCTGCCCGCTCCCGCGTAGGGCCAGCAGCACCTGGCCGGGCTCGTCGGCGCTGGCCGCGGCGATGGCGACCGAGCCGTCGAACGTGCTCACCGTCCGCCGGAACGCCTCCACCAGGCCGGCGCGGCGCGCCTCCCGGGACACGAGCGCGGGGATGACCTTGGCATCCGTGGTGATCGGCGACGGGATGACGAGCGCGGCGCGCGCCCGGAGGTCCGCGTGGTTGTCGACGTCGCCGTTGAGGGCGGCCACGACGTAGGGCCCGTCCGTGTCGACCGTGCCATCACCGGTGTCCTCGTCACTGTTGACAGGGTGGGCATTGGGCTCGGAGATGATGCCGACGCTCGCCCAGCGGGTGTGGCCGAGCACGGCGACCCGCGCGTCGGACGCGGCGAGGGCGAGATGGAGCAGACCGTCGTCGCGGATCGCCGCCCGCAGCGCGGCCGTGTTGTCGCCCAACTCGCCGATCTCGGCCGCCGCCTTGTACACGAACGACAAGGCGCCCCCGGTGACCCGCACCGTGCCGGACGGGTAGAGCGGATCCTCCCCGCGGGCGGCGAGGCGGGCGGACAGCTCCGGGTCGTCGAGGTCGAGCCCATGGTCCCAGACGAACAGGTGGAGGCCCGCAGAGTCCCGCCCGCGGACCTCCAGCCGGTCGATGGCGGATAGTCCGAGCTGCACGGCGTAAAAGCCGGCCAGCGTGCTGGTCCGGCCGTCGCGCCCGGCCAACGCGGACACCGCGGCGGCCGTACGGAGGCGGTCCCGCCGCAGGGCCCACAGCACGTCCTTGGCCCTGACCAGCGCGGCGTTGGTCTCCTCGATGTCGGCGATCTCGAGCGGACCGGACGTCCCCTCACCCTCCTCGACGAGGGTCTCCCTGGTAGCCACGAAGGCGTCGAGCTGGTCGAGACGGGCCTCGACGGCCAGGATCAGCGCCGGACGGTCGGCCAGCGCCAGCACGCCGGGCACGCCGCGGAGCAACCCGTCGGCCACGGTTGCGTGGTCGGCCACGGCGTCGAGCACCATCGCCAGCGAGCCACTGGCGTCCGAGCTCGCCGCCAGCGCGCCGTCCAGCGCCTCCAGGACCGCGGCGTCGGTGGGGGTCGGGCGTTCCCCAGTCCGGCTGAGGATGGCGACGATCCCGCACATGGCCGGTCAGGCTACTTTCGGCCACCCCCCACCGACGCGGCGGCCAGGGCGGCGGCCAACTCGTTGGCCACGGCGTCGGCCTCGTCGTGGCCGGCCGCCTCCACCATCACCCGCACGAGGGGCTCCGTCCCGCTCGGCCGCACGAGCACGCGGCCTTCGTGCCCCAGACGTTCCTCAGCGGCGGCGATCTCCCTGGCCACCGCATCCATGAGGGCCACGGGGTTCGTGCTCACGCGGACGTTCACGAGGACCTGGGGCAGGCGGGTCATGGCCTCCGCGGCCAGTTCGGCCAGCGTCCGGCCCGACCGCTGCACCACGTCGGTGAGGACGAGGCCCGTGAGGATGCCGTCACCCGTGGTGGCGAGGTCGGGGAACACGACATGCCCGCTCTGCTCGCCACCCATCGAGTATCGCCCGGCCTCCAGCGCCTCCAGCACGTAGCGGTCTCCCACCGCGGTCTCCACGACCTGGATGCCGGCCTTCTCCATGGCCAGCCGGAAACCGAGGTTCGTCATGACCGTCACGACGACGGTGTGGTCGCGGAGCAGCCCCCGGCGTTCGAGGTCGAGCGCGCAGATGGCGATGATGTGGTCACCGTCGACGATGACGCCCGTGTGGTCCACTGCGATCAAGCGGTCGCCGTCGCCGTCGAAGGCAAGGCCGAGTTCGAACGCGCCGTCGTGGACGGCGTCGGCCAGCGGCTCCGGGTGGGTGGCGCCGCAGCGGTCGTTGATGTTGGAACCATCGGGAGCTGCCGCGCGAACGACCACCCGCGCCCCGAGCCGGTCGAACACCTCCGGCGCGATCGTGCTGGTGGCCCCGTTGGCGCAGTCGAGCGCGATGGCGAGGCCGGTCAGCGTCCCCGGGTCCGGGAACAGGCTGACCAGGTGGTCCACGTACCGTCGGGTGCCCTCGTGGTCGGGCCGAATCACACCGACACCGGTGCCGCTCGGCCGGGCGCCGACGTCGCCGGCGAGCTCGCGCTCGAGCTCGGTCTCGATGGCTTCCTCGACATCGTCGGGCAACTTGCGGCCGCCCGGCGCGAACAGCTTGATGCCGTTGTCGGCGAAGTTGTTGTGCGACGCGGAGATGACGGCACCGATGCCGCCGCCCGTCTCGCACAGGTGCGCCACCGCCGGTGTCGGCACCACGCCGACCAGGTCGACCGTGCAGCCCGCGGACGCGAAGCCGGCGGCCAGCGCGCCTTCGATCATCGGCCCCGAGCGGCGGGGATCACGGCCGATGACCGCCCGGTCGGCGGCGAGCACGCGTGCCGCGGCGCGGCCGAGGACCAGCGCCAGTTCAGGCGTCAGTTCGGCGTTGGCGACGCCGCGGACCCCGTCCGTGCCGAAGCGCAGGGCCACTCGATGACTCCGGGCGGTGCCGGGGTCTCAGCGCGGCTGCGCGGCCGCGATTTGGGGGCGCAGCGCACATTGCCCGGCGGGAGCTGCGGGGTCCCCGCCGGAAGCTCCGCTTCCGGGGGGGTG
>CAWHKS010000016.1:0-129849 GCA_963829955.1 uncultured Acidimicrobiales bacterium | reverse complement strand
ACCGGGCAGGTCACCCCGGCCATGTGGGACAAGATGCAGGACCCGCTCAACGTGGCGCCCCTCCGGCCCGACAGCACCGCCACCCACGTCGAGGTGTACCTGCCCCAGCAGGTCATGGTCGTCTTCCGGGACGACCGGCCGCTGCTCATCACCCACATCTCCTCGGGCAGCAACCAGCGCTGGTGCGAGGTCGTCACGGTGGACAAGGAAGACGGCACCGAGGAGGAGAAGGGCATCTGCGGCCAGTCGGTCACGCCCGGAGGAGTGTTCAACTTCAACCGCCGTCACGACGGCTGGCGCGACGCGGAGCTCGGCCGCATGTGGAACCCCGTGTACTTCAACTACGGCATCGCCGTGCACGGAGCCGGGAACGTCCCCCAGTACCCGGCATCGCACGGCTGCGTGCGCATCCCCATGCACGTCGGCAACTACTTCCCGAGCCTCGTGGCCAAGGGCGACCAGATCTTCGTCTTCGACGGCGTGAAGGAGCCGGAGGAGTACGGCGCCCAGGTGCCGCCGTTCAACACGCCCGACCCGAGCTACACGACGACGACCTCGACGACGACCACCACCACGACCACCACGCTCCCGCCCGCGACGCCGGCACCGACGCCGCCGCCTCCGCCGCCCACCCCGCCGCCGACGCCGGCGGCCACGACCACACCGACCACCGTCGGTCAGGGCGGCGGGGTCGGAGTCCCCACCTCGACGCCCTGACGGGCCCCTGATCAACCCGGGTCAGCTGCAGCCGCTGACCGCCGGTTGGCCGCTCAACCGGGCGAGCGTGAACGCGGCGATGTCGCCGAACGCCGCGGTGAGCACGGACACGTGGTCGGTGCCCGGGTACACCGTGCGGGACGCGTTGACCCCTGCGGCGCAGTAGCGGTCGAAGAGGCTGGCGCTCATGGCCGGCGGGCACGAGGTCGTCGTCGGCGCCGTGGTAGATGAAGATCGGCACGTCGGTCGGGCGGTCGCCGGCCCGGTTGGCGGCGAGAGCGTCGCGCCACTGGGGCTGGTCGACGGGGAGGCCGGCGAACAGGGCGGCGACGTCCCGGCCGTTGAAGGCCGCCAGCGCCTCGCCCACGCAGGTCCCGCTGACGTCGGCCAGCGCCTGCCGGCCGTCGGCGCCGAGCGCCTCGTCGTCGGCGGCGAGCGCCGGGTACCCCGCCCGCAGCCCGGCCACGATCATGGGCACGAACCCACGGTAGGACGGGCTGATCGCTCCGAGGCTTGACGTCGCCACGTCGGCCGGCGGGGCGCCGGCGATGGCCCCGACGAGCGGGATCTCGGGTGCGTACGTGGGCTGGAGCTCGGCGGTGAAGGCCGCCGCGCCGCCGCCCTGGGAGTGGCCCCAGACGACCGCGTTCGATTCGGGCGTGGAGCCCGTGCCCTCCAGGAGCCCCGCAGCCCGGATCCCGTCGAGGAGGTTGCGCCCCTCCGACTGGCCGACGAGGTACGGGTGGTCGCCCGGGGTGCCCAGGCCCTGGTAGTCGGGGATGACCACGGTCAGGCCCTGGGAGACGAGCACCGGGAGCACGCTCAGCTCGACCGCGGTGCCGTTGGCGATCTGGGCCGAGAGGGCGCACTGGTCGCCGAGGCCGGTCGTGCCGTGGGCGTAGGCGAAGATCGGGCGCGGTGAGCCGGCGCCGCGGTGGGGGCCACGACGGTCGCCGAGACCGCCACCGGCTGGTCCTCCGCGGTGCGGGACCAGTGGAGGACCTGCCACACGTTGGCGTCCTGGCAGCGTCGTCGTGATCGGGCGGGACCGGATGATCTCGCCGGGCGCTCCGGGGGCGGCGTCGCCGGGGTCGAAGAACGGGTCGCCCGGTGAAGTCCGACAGCGGAGGCGCGGTGACGGGCGGCGCTGCGATGGCGCTGGCCGTCGTCGTCGGTCGTCGTCGTGGTCGGGGGCTCGGTGGTCGGGCGGCTCGGTGGTCGAGGCCGCGAGGGACTGCGGGGGGACGAGCGATCCGGAGCTGCGCGTCCGTCGCCGCCACCACCGCCGCATGCCGCCAGGCCGATGACGAGCGCTCGCGCGGCCAGCCCGGCGAGGGCTCGCCGCGCCCGTGCACCCGGGTGAGGGGCGCCCGCGTTCGCAACGGGCACCACGGGGTCAAGTTGTCGCACGAGTTCGCCCTCCGGGACCTCCGGGTGTCCGGACCCGGCTCATCAAGCGTACGGCGGCCGCCGCCGCTTCCGTCGCGGCCTGGCCCGTCAGGAGGCGGCCTGGAGGACGACCCGGCAGCCCAGCACCTCCTCCAGCAGCCCGCGGCGCTGGTCGGCGGCGAAGAGCTCGAGATCGATGGCGCCGCGTGCCGGCCGGGGCCACGCTCGATCACGATGCCGTCGGCATCCCGCCGGCAGACGGTCGAGGCGACCCGGTGGTCGTGGCTGCGGTCGAGGCCGATGGCGACCCGCAGGATCGCCGAGAGGACCCTCACCAGGTGCTGGTCGTCGGCGTCGAGGCGGGCGAACTCGCGGTGGCGGGGCTTCGGCGCGCTCTTGCGGTGGTACCGGGCGAGGAGGGCGATGATCTCTATCTCGTCGTCGGTCAGCCCGGTCAGGATCTCGCTGTTGCGGATCACGTAGTACGAGTGCAGGTGGTGGCGGCTGTGGGAGATGAAGAGGCCGACGTTGGCCAGCAGCGCCCCCGCCTCGAGGTACTCGCGGGCCGGCTCCCCGAGGCCCTCCAGCGCGGGCACGTCCGGAAGGGCGACCAGACCGTCGAACAGCTCGAGGGCCAGGCGGGCGACGTGGGCGGAGTGCTCGGGTTCGTCGTCGCACAGCGCGGCCAGGTGCGCCACGCTCCGCCGTGACACGTCCCGCAGGTGGTGGAGCGAGCCGCCGCGGGTGCGCTGGATCGTGTCGAGCAGCACGCCCTCGCGCAGGGCGTAGTCCGAGCACTCCAGCTCCTCGACGCCGAACGTCTCGAACACGCCCTCGAGGATCAGCGCTCCGGCCAGCACGATGTCGGCCCGGTTGGCGTCGAGCCCGGGCGAGGCGGCTGCGCTGCTTGACGCTCGGCGCGGCGATCAGCTCCTTGCACACGTCCCGGACGTCGTCGGCGGTGAGCCGGAAGCGGTTGAACGAGCGGGGCGGCTCGCCTCCCGGTCGCGGCCTGCGCCATGGCGGCCACGGCGTGGATGGTGCCCGACGAGCCGACCGCCACCTCGAAGCCGTGCCCGGCCACCTCCCGGCTGTAGGGCGACAGCGTCGAGCGCACGAACCCCCGGCACGACGACACCGCGCCCGGGTGCAGCCGCTGACCGGGGAAGAAGCGGTTGGTCAGCCGCACCGCTCCCAGCTTGAAGCTGCGGGCGGTGAGCACCTCTCCCCGCTCGCCGATCAGGATCTCGGTCGAGCCGCCGCCGATGTCGCACAGGAGCAGCCGGCGGTCGAACACCGGCACGGCCTGCAGCACGCCGAGGTGGATGAGGCGCGCCTCCTCGACGCCGGAGATGACCTCGACCTCGACGCCCGCCTGCTCCCGTGCCGCGGTGACGAACTCGGTGTGGTTCTCCGCTTCCCGGACCGCGCTCGTGGCGACCGCCCGGACCGGAGCGCCGTCGATGTCGGCGATCTGCTTCATGCGTCGCAGCGCCTCCACGCCCCGGGCGATGGCGTCGGGCCTCAGTCGCTTCATGTCACCCCGACCGGAGCCGAGGCGCACCATCTCCTTCTCGCGGGTGATGACCTCGAAGCGGTCCTCGCCCGTCACCCGGGCCACGACGAGGTGGAAGCTGTTGGTGCCGACGTCGATGGCGGCGAGCGTCTGCAGGTCGCCGGCCATGCGGCCGAGGGTACTGCCGGCTCCGACGGCGTCAGAGGCCGCAGCTCTCCAGACCGGTGAACACGCCGCTGCGGAACGAGCCGATGCGGGCCAGGGCGGCCTCGGCCGACTCCTCGGCGTCCTCGGTGAACAGCAGATAGGTCCGGACCGCTTCGTCGAGATCGCCCGGCGAGATGTTGAACTCCTGCTGGCGCGTCGGCCGGGGCACCACGTCCTCCACCCAGACCCCGGTGAGGCAATCGCGCTGGAGCGCGGCCGGACCGCCCTCGGTGCCCAGGCCGAGGCGGCGCTGGACGGCCTCGGCCCAGCGGTCGGCGAACAGCACACCGACCGAGAAGTCGCCGATGGTCGTGTGGAGCCGCGCGTTGGCGCCGCCCAGCTCGTAGGCGACGAACTCCGGGCTGGGGCAGTAGACGACGCCCTGTTCGAAGTCCGACGTCGTCAGCCCTCGACACTGGGGATACGGGCCGCCGGCGGGGTAGCTCTGGACGGTCCCGCTCAACCCGCCGAAGGTCGTGCCGGACCGCTCGCAGCAGCTCACCCCAGAAGCGGTCGAGGTCGGCCGGGACGGAGCTGACCAGCGTCTCGAGCGGCATGTCGCCCTGGGTCTGCGCGTCGTCGAGGTTGTTGAAGGGCAGCTCGAGCACGACCGGCGGGGAGGCCGCGTACGCCTCGCAGGCCTGCGCGCCGCCCTCCAGGCCGTCCTGGAAGCTGCCCAGCCGGTCGAAGGCGCTGCCGTGGGCGCCCTCGTCGTCGGCCGAGGTCCCCGGCGAGTCACGGAACTCGAGGATCCCCGAGATGGCGAGCCGCAGGTCCGGGTCGGTGAGCTGCAGACCGGCCGCGCCGCCGTCCCGCACCCGGTCCATCCACGAGCCGGCGAAGCAGTCGGCCTGGAGCTCGGTGATCACGCCCGGGAGCGAAGAGCCGAGCCGGGCCTGGATGGCGTGGCCCCACTCGTGGGCCAGCACCATGGCGACCGTGTAGCGCCCGAAGTCGTCCTCCAGCCGGGGGAAGAGGAGCTCGTCGTCGAAGGCGATGAAGTCCTCGTCGGGGCAGTAGAAGGCGTTGTCCTCGATCTCCGGGTAGCTCGTGCGCCGTTCGCCGCCGCAGCCCGGCACGCCTTCGGCCTCGGGCCACACCGGCCACACGCCCTGCTCCAGCGGCTCGTAGGTCGCGCCGCCGGCGATGGCTGGGATACGTGGTGACCCAGAAGGAATCGAGGTCCAGGATGACCTGGGCCACGAACGCGTCGTAGGCCTGCTCGGCGCGGGCGCCGGCCACCTGCACGGCAGGCGCGTCGGTGATCGCCTTCGCCATCGGTGCGGGCGCGAGGGTGGTCGACGGGGGAGTCGTCGTGGCGGGCGCGGCGTGCTCCGGCGGTCCCCGTCGCCGCGGTCTCGGGCGTCGCCGCCGTCGGACCGACCGTCACGCGGTCGACCTGCGTCGAGCAGGCCACGACCAGGCCCGACACGACGAGCGCGACCGCGATCCGACGACGCATCCCTTCAGGCTACGGCGCTCCCTCCGCTTCGCCCGGGCCGCGGGCGAACGGTGAGGTGCCGGCTGACGAGCCTCCGCGGGGTCAGGCCTGGGCGCGGGCGAGCGCGTCGCGGAGGTCGACGATCTCGCCCCGCTGGTTCGCGGCCATGCGCTCGGCCAGGGAGCGGACGTCCCGCCGGCTCCCCTGCTCGGCGGCGAACTCGGCCATGTGGATGCCGCCCTCGTGGTGGGCGGTCATCAGCTCGACGAAGAGGGCGTCGGCCTCGGGGCCGGTGGCCGCCTGCAGCTCGTCCATCTGGGCCTCCGTCGCCATGCCGGGCATGCGCTCCAACGGGACCGGCTGATCCATCCAGGCCATGGCCTGCCCGGTCTCGTTGGCCGGGTCCGCTCCCATGTCGAGCAGCAGCCCGACCATGTAGCCGTTCTCGAACTGCTGCTCGGCCAGGATCGTCTTGGCGATCGAGCGCAGCACGGGGTCCTGCTCGCCGGCCGGCTTCTCCAGGTACGTGAAGGCCATGCTCACGGCCTGGTCGTGGTGGGCCCGCATGTCCTGCAGGAACCCGACGTCGACCGTGGACCCCGAGCTCCGCTCGCTGTCGCCGCCGAAGAACGCGTAGCCGGCAGCCAGCCCGAGGAAGAGCACCGCGGCGCCGAGCGCGAGGAGCCGCCACGGGCTGTGCCACCACGGGGCGGCGGGCCCCGGTCTCGTCGGCGCTGACCTGTTCGCCGGTGCCGCCACCGGCGCCCGGCGAATCCTCCGCCGACTCCGGCGCCTCCGTCCCCACCCCCATAGCGTGCCAGCGTCGGGGTCCGAACCCTCCTCGCGGCCTGTTAGGAATCGGGTCATGGACATCGCAGGGAAGGTGGCCCTCGTGACCGGCGGGGGCACCGGGATCGGTCGGGCCAGCGCCGTGGCCCTGGCCGCCGAGGGAGCGACCGTGATGGTGGCCGACCTCGACGACATCGGCGGCACCGAGACGGTCCGGCGCATCGAGGAGGACCTCGGCGGCGCAGCCGCGTTCGTGAAGGTCGACGTGGCGTTCCCGCACGACGTGCGGACGATGTTCGCGGCGGCCGAGTCCACCTTCGGCGGGCTCGACATCGTCCACAACAACGCCGGCCTGATCAGTGGCGAGCCGATCTGGCCCGACTCCGAGCTGGAGCGGATCATGAAGGTCATCACGGTCAACCTCGGCGGTGTCGCCATGGGGACACAGGAGGGGATACGGGCGCTGCGCAAACGGGGAGGTGGTTGCATCGTCAACACCGCGTCCACGGCCGCGCTGCGGCCCATGCCGACGGACCCCGTGTACAGCGCGACGAAGGTCGGGTGTCGTCCGCATCACCGAGTCCTGCGCGCCGCTGGCCGCCGAAGGCATCAGGGTCAACGCCGTGCTGCCCGGCGTCGTCGACACCGACATGACCAACCTCCACACCGGGGACGGCACCCGGCCCGCCGTGTGGCTGCAGCCGATCCTCTCCGGGCTGACCATGCTGTCGCCCGAGGACATCGCGGCGGCCGTCGTGGACCTGATCCGTGACGACGATGCGGTCGCGGAAGCCCGGATCGTGACCAACACATGAGCGGCCTGGCGGCGTCCGGCGCCCAGCCCTGGTGGGTGGACGGCGTCCTCTACCAGATCTACCCCCGCTCCTTCGCCGACGCGAACGGCGACGGCATCGGCGACCTCCGGGGCATCACCCGCCACCTCGACCACCTGGCCTGGCTGGGCGTCGACGGGCTCTGGCTCAGCCCGATCACGCCCTCACCCAACCGGGACTGGGGCTACGACGTCTCCGACTACTGCGGCATCGACGCCGACCTCGGCACGCTGGACGATCTCGACGAGCTGGTGGCCGAGGCCGACCGGCGGGGCCTGCACATCGTGATGGACCTCGTCCCGAACCACTCGAGCGATCAGCACCCGTGGTTCCAGGACTCCCGCAGCTCCCGCGACGCGGTCCACCGCGACTGGTACGTCTGGGCCGACGGCACGCCACCGGGCGATCCCAACGGGACCGTGCCCAACAACTGGCGCAGCGACTTCCTCAACGCGCCGGCGTGGAGCTTCGACCCGACGACCGGGCAGTGGTGGCTCCACCACTTCGTGGCCGAGCAGCCGGACCTCAACTGGTGGAACGAGGACCTGCGGGACGAGTTCGACCGGATCCTGCGCTTCTGGTTCGACCGCGGCATCGCCGGCTTCCGCATCGACGTCTGCCACATGATCGTGAAGGACAAGCACCTTCGCGACAACCCGGAGGTCGACTTCTGGGTCGACCACGAGGCCGAGCGCTTCAACGCCGAGCGGCCCGAGCTCCACGACGTGCTGCGGCGCTGGCGTCGGCTGGCCGAGGAGTACGACCCGCCCCGCCTGCTGCTGGGCGAGACCTATGTGGCCGGATCGGCCCGCCTGGCCCGCTTCTACGGCGAAGGCGACGAGCTCCAGCTGGCCTTCAACTTCCCGTTCCTGCGCTCGCCGTTCCACGCCGAGCCGCTCCGCCAGTTCGTGGCCGACACCGAGGCCGCGCTCCCGGAGGGCGCGTGGCCGGTGTGGACCGGCTCCAACCACGACCACAGCCGGTTCCCGACCCGCTGGGCCCAGAACGACGACCGCCGGATCCGACTCGGGCTGCTCATGCTGCTGACCATCCGAGGCACGCCGGTCCTCTACTACGGCGACGAGATCGGCATGCCGGACACGCCCGATGATCCGCTCGCAGCTCCAGGACCCGGTGGGCATCCGCAACTGGCCGGCGCTGGAGGGCCGGGACCCCGAGCGGACGCCGATGCATTGGACGAGCGGCGAGGGTGCCGGCTTCACGACCGCGGGGACGACGCCGTGGCTGCCCATCGGCGACAACGACGCCGTCAGCGTCGAGGTGCAGCGGGACGATCCCGACTCGGTGCTCTCCTTCTGCCGGAGCCTGCTGGCGCTGCGGCGCGAGCACGAGGACCTGCGTCGCGGCACGTACGAGCCGCTGGAGTCACCCGACGGGGTCTGGGCCTTCCGCCGGGGCGCGGCGACCACCGTCGTCCTCAACTTCTCGAGCGTGCCGCAGCGGGTCGACGTCGAGCGGCGACGTCCTGCTGTCGACCGCCGGCGAGCGGCCGCCGGCGACTCGCCGACGGCCTCGACCTCCGTCCGTGGGAAGGCGTCATCGTCTCGACGTGAGCCGGTCCTGAGCACCGGGCGACGGTCCACCAGCCCGCGGCGAGGTCCCGGCGGGCCCAGACCCGTTTGCTACGGTGCCGCGAGACTTCGCATGGGGGATGGTGAGTCGTTGTCGGTTCTCGACGTGCGTGACGTGAGCGTCCGCTTCGGTGGCATCGTCGCCCTGGACGAGCTCTCGTTCTCCGTCGATCGGGGCGAGATCTGCGGCCTGATCGGTCCCAACGGTGCCGGCAAGACGACGCTCTTCAACGTGGTGTCGCGCATCTACCAGCCCACGAGCGGACGGCTGGACTTCAAGGACAAGGAGATCCTGGACGTGCCCGCCCACGGCATCGCCAAGCTGGGGATCGCCCGGACGTTCCAGAACCTGGCCCTCTTCCCGCGCCTGACGGTGCTCGAGAACGTCATGGTCGGCGCCCACAGCAAGACCCACGTCAACTTCGCCACCGCTCCCTTGCGCATCGGCGTCCGGCGCGAAGAGCGGCGCCTGCAGCAGGAGGCCATGGACATCCTGGCGTCCCTCGGCCTGACCGCCTACGCCCTGCGCCCCGCCATGGGGCTGCCGTACGGCACGCTCAAGCGCATCGAGCTGGCCCGGGCGATGGCGGCGCGCCCCGAGCTGCTGCTGCTCGACGAGCCGGCCTCCGGCCTCACCCACGCCGAGGTCGACGAGCTCGGCCAAGACCATCCAGCACCTGCGCGACGAGCACGAGCTCACCGTCCTCCTCGTCGAGCACCACATGCAGCTCGTGATGGGCATCTCGGACAAGGTGGTCGTGCTCGACTTCGGCCGGAAGATCGCCGAAGGTCGCCCGGAGGACGTGCAGAACGACCCGCTCGTGATCGAGGCGTACCTCGGGAGCACCGACGTGACCACGCTCCTGGAGATGCGCGACGTCCACGCCGCGTACGGGCCGGTGCAGGTCCTCCGCGGGCTCGACCTCCGCGTGGACGAGGGCGAGGTCGTGGTCCTGCTGGGCGCCAACGGTGCCGGGAAGACGACCACGGTGCGCGCCATCTGCCAGATGGTCGGCACCAAGGGCGACATCCAGTTCGACGGAACCCAGCTCGTCGGGAAGCGGCCGGAGAAGATGGCGGCGCTCGGCATCGCCCACGTGCCGCAGGGACGGGGGACCTTCCCCGAGCTGACGGTGGAGGAGAACCTGGAGGTCGGGGCGTACGCCCGCAAGGAGCGGTCCAGCATCCGAGCCGACATGGACCGCTGGTTCCAGATGTTCCCGCGGCTGGCCGAGCGCCGGCGCCAGCAGGCCGGGAGCCTGAGCGGCGGCGAGCAGCAGATGCTCGCCGTGGCCCGCGCGTTGATGAGCCGGCCGCGCCTGCTCCTGCTCGACGAGCCGTCGCTCGGCCTGGCTCCGATCATCATCCAGGACCTGTTCAGGAAGTTCGACGAGCTCAACGAGCAGGAGGGGGTGACGATGTTCGTCGTCGAGCAGAACGCAAGCCTCGCCCTGGGCATCGCCGACCGCGCCTACGTGCTGGAGGCCGGGACCATCGTCGTGACCGGGAGCGCGGACGAGCTGCGGGCCAACGACGAAGTCCGTCGCGCCTACTTGGGGTTCTAGGAGGCCTGATGATCCTTGCCGTGCCGGGCATCGAGGACAACTTCCTCACGCTGACGCTGTTCCTGCAGAACCTGTCCAACGCCCTGGCCAACGGCGCCGTCTACGCGCTCATGGCCCTGACGGTGGTGATGATCTACAAGACCACCGGGCACCTCAACTTCGCCCAGGGCGAGATGGCCATGTTCACCACCTTCCTGGTGTTCGTCCTCGCCGTCGAGCACGGCTTCCCGGTCTGGCTCGCCATCGTCATCGTGGTGCTCGTGGCGATGTTCGTGGGCGCGGCGTTCGAGCGCATCCTCATCCAACCGCTGGAGAACCGCAGCGTGCTGGCGCCGGTCATCCTCACCCTGGGGCTGTTGTTCATCCTCAACGGGAGCGCGGCGACGATCTGGGGCACCCAGCCCCGCACGCCGATCCCGGCGCCGTTCCCCGGCGGCCTCGACGACAAGATCGACATCATCACCGATCGGGTGCCGAACTTCTTCATCACCTACAAGGCGCTGGGCGTCTGGGTGAGCGTGGGGCTGCTGGTGCTGCTGATCAACCTCCTGCTGCAGCGCACCAAGCTGGGGCTGGGTTATCGAGCGGTGGCAGCCAACGCGGAATCGGCGCTGATCGTCGGCATCCCGGTCAAGCGGATGCTGATGCTCGGTTGGGCGCTGGCCGCGGGCATCGGCGCCATCGCCGGGGCCATCATCGCCCAGTACCGCAACGTCCTCGACTTCAACTTCATGGGGGCCGTGCTGCTGTTCGGGTTCGCCGCCGCCTGCCTCGGCGGGTTCGACTCCATCAAGGGCGCGGTGGTCGGCGGGTTGCTGGTCGGGATCATCGAGACATTCGCGCCGGCGCTCTTCACGTTCGTCGGCAACGAGCTGTCGCTGGTCATGGTGCTGCTCGTGATCCTCATCGTCCTGTACTTCCGACCTCAGGGCCTCTTCGGCAGCAAACGGGTGGAACGGGTATGACGGGGTTCCCGGTCGTCATCCAGCGCGGGTCGACGGCCCACCGCGCGCTCCAGGCCCTGGGCTGGGTCCTGCTCCTCGCCGGCTTCCTCTACGTCACCAACGTCGGAGAGAACTTCCTCGCCATCCGCTGGGCCCAGGGCATCACCCTTGCGGTGGCCATCCTCGGCCTCAACATCGTCACCGGCTACTCCGGCCAGATCTCCATCGGCCACTCGTTCTTCTTTGGCATCGGCGCCTACACGACCATGATCCTCGTGGCCGACCACGGCTGGCCGTTCCTGGCCACGCTCCCGATCGCAGGCGCCATGGGCTTCGCCATCGGTTTCGTCATCGGCATCCCGGCGCTGAAGATCCGCGGCCTCTACCTCTCGCTGGTCACGCTGGGTCTGGCGCTCGCCTTCCCCGCCATCGCCAAGTCGGACAACTTCTTCGGCGTCGACTTCGCCAGCCTCACCGGTGGCAGCAACGGCAAGTCGATCACGGGCGGGGAGGTCACGACGACGAGAGGGTTCAGATGGGACCCGCCGTCCTGGGTGCCGGACAGCTGGACGAACAACGACTGGATCCTGACCACGGTCGTGGTGGTCGCGGTCGTGATGTTCATCCTCACGTCCAACCTCGTGCGCAGTCGTGTGGGGCGGGGCCTCATCGCCATGCGGGACAACGAGATCGGCGCCGCGGTGTCGGGTGTGAACCCGGCCCAGTACAAGGTGCTGGCGTTCGCGACGAGCGCGTTCGTGACCTCCGTCGGCGGAGGCTGCTTCGCCCTCGCGGCCACGACCATCGGGCCGGACAGCTTCGGCCTCCAGCGCTCGATCGAGTTCATCGCCGGTCTGGTCATCGGCGGCGTGGCCACGATCCTGGGTCCGCTCATCGGCGGCCTGCTCGTGGAGTGGCTGCCGTACTGGTCCTTCGAGGGGACGCTCCCGCTTCTGCCCAAGCTCGAGGGGCCCGAAGCCGGAGTGCTCTACGGCATCCTGCTCGTCCTCATCATCTTCTTCATGCCCGGCGGGATCATCTACGGCCTACGGGTGCTGCGGTCGAAGTTCCTCATGATCATCCCGCGCCTTCCGACCCCGACGACCGGCGGGCGGGCCGACCCCGAGGCGGTCCCGGTGCCTATGATCGCCGACCAGGGGGCAGACGAGTCACCTACCGAGCAAACCACAAGGGGGAGAACCTGATGAAGCCATCGTGGCGTTGGCGTGTTGCCATGCCGATCACCGCTCTGGCCCTCGTCGCCGCGGCCTGTGGCAGCGACGACGACGGCGGAAGTGCCGACACCGAGGCTCCGGCGACGGAGGCTCCGGCTTCTGAGGCCCCGGCCACGGAGGCCCCGGCGACGGAGGCTCCGGCTTCTGAGGCCCCGGCCACCGACGCACCGGCCGCGGCGGCCTTCCAGGTGCCGACCGACGCCTGCCCGCCCGAGGCCACGACGGCGCTCGCGGATGGCGAGCCCATCAAGCTGGCCTTCATCGGCCCGCAGACGGGTCCGCTGGCCGCCTTCGGCGTCATCGGCCAGGGCATGAAGGTCTACTTCGACAAGCTGAACGCCGACGGTGGGATCGAAGGCCACCCGGTTGAGGTCATCACCAAGGACGACGCCTACGACCCGGCGAAGTCGGCTCCGGCAGTGCAGGAGGCACTCGAGGGCGACCAGGTGTTCGCCTCGGTCTTCCAGATCGGCACGCCGAACGTCGCCGGCACCCGGCAGCTGTACGCCGACGCCTGCGTGCCGCAGGCGCTGGTCGGCACGGGCTTCCCGAACTGGGGCGATCCTGCCAACTTCCCGTGGACCACGGGCGGCATCCCGTCCTACACGGTCGAAGCGAACGTGTGGACGCAGTTCATCAAGGAGAAGTTCCCTGATGCCACGAAGGTCGCCCTGTTGACGTTCAACAACGACTTCGGCAAGACCTACAAGGAGGCGTTGGCCGAGCTGTTGCCGGCGGAAGGCCTGGAGATCGTGGCCGACGTGGTGCACGAGCCCACGTCGGACCTCTCGAACGAGGTCACGCAGCTGCTGGCGGCCGGCCCGGACGTCATCATCGGCGGGACGACGTCCACGTTCTGCACCAGCCTGATGACCCTCGCCCGCCAGGGCGGCTTCACGGGCCCGATCATCAACTCCTACACCTGCCAGGCCATCGAGCAGTTCATGGTCCCGGCCGGTGAGGCGGCCGCCAACGTCCACACGCTGGTGGTGCTCAAGGATCCGGCCGATCCGGCCTTCGCGGACGACCCGGCGATGCAGCAGTACCTGGCCGACGTGGGCGAGTTCGGCGCCGGTGTCGATCCCAACATCGGCAACGTGGCCACCGGCTACAACGCGGCGTTCCTCATCACCGATGCGCTGACCCGCGCCGCGGCGATGGAGGGCGGCCTCACCAGGGCCAACCTCATGAACGCGTTCTGGTCGTTCGACGTCGAGGCGCCCTTGGCGCTCGGCGGCGTGGCCCACGTCGACGGCGTGTCCGACGCGTACATCTCCGAGTACGGCGTCATGGCCGAGTTCGACCCGGCCGCCACGGGCTACAAGACCGCGGAGGGCGTCGAGGTCGACGCCGAAGGGACGGGCGGCGTCTTCGGCGGGTGATCCGCACGGCATCGTGAGTGTTCCGGGGCCGGTGGTGCACCACCACCGGCCCCGGGCGCGTCCCGGACCGCTTTCGACCGAACTGACCCGATGGTTAGATTCCGGCCGTGGACGCAGCACCCGTGGACGCAGCGGCCGCGGATGATCCTGGCGACGCTCTGGTGCTTGGCCGATGACCCGGCACCGTCCGTCCGCCGCCTGACCCTCAACCGGCCCGCCAAGCGCAACGCGCTCTCCAACGCGCTGCGGACCCAGCTGTTCGAGCAGCTCCGGGCCGGCGACGCCGACCCCGGGGTGCGGGTGATCGTCATCCGGGGTGCCGGTCCCTGCTTCTCCGCCGGCTACGACCTCGCCCAGGACCGCAACGAACCGCTCCCGTGGCCGGCGACCGTGGCCGACGGAAGCTGGGCCCGGCACGTGCTCCAGGGCTGGTTCGAGATGATGGACATGGCGACGCCCGCTCATCGCCCAGGTGCACGGCTACTGCCTGGCCGGCGGCACCGAGCTGGCCACGGCGTGCGACCTCGTCTACGTCGCCGAGGACGCGCAGATCGGGTACCCCCCCGTGCGCCTCATGAGCTCGCCCGACATGGCGTGGCACCCGTGGCTGCTCGGATGGCGGCGGGCCATGGAGTCCATGCTGACGGGGGATTCCATGTCCGGGGTCGACGCCGTGGAGGCGGGGTTCGCCAACCGGGCCTTTCCGGCCGACGAGCTCGAGGAGGCTGTCCTGGCCGTCGCGGCGCGGGTCGCCAAGGTGCCACCGGACCTCCAGGCCCTCAACAAGCGCGTCGTGCACCGGGCCATGGAGGTCATGGGCATGCGCGACGCCATGCGGGCCACGGCCGACATCAACGCCCTCGGCTTCCACCAGCGGTCGAGTCGGGCCTACTTCCAAGAGCTGACCAAGGGCGTGACCGCGGCGCTCGACGCCCGCGACGCGCAATTCGGCGACTATCGGACCAGCTCCGGACCAGGCCCAGCGGATCCGTGACCTCTACAGTCGAGCGGGACGGAGCGAGGTCGATGGAGTTCGAGACCATCAGGTACGACGTCCTGGATGCGGGCGAGCACGGCATCGCCACGATCACCCTCGACCGGCCCGAGACCCGCAACGCGCAGAACAAGCGCATGACGTACGAGCTCAACGCGGCGTTCGACGATGCCAGCCGTCGCAAAGACGTGAAGGTCATCGTGCTCCAAGCCGACGGCCCCCACTTCTGCTCGGGCCACGACATGCGCGACACCGAGAGCATGAAGCAGTTCGACGTCGTCGGCCCATACGGCGGCTTCGGGCGGGACGGTCAGGAAGGGCACATGGCGTGGGAGGAGGAGGTCTACTTCCACATGTGCTGGCGGTGGCGGAACCTGCCCAAGCCGCTGCTCGCTGCCGCCCAGGGCAAGACGATCGCCGGTGGGCTGATGCTGCTGTGGGTGGCCGACGTGATCGTCGCCGCCGATGACGCGCTGTTCTCGGACCCCGTGGTCGGCATGGGGGTCAACGGCGTCGAGTACTTCGCCCACCCGTGGGAGCTCGGGGCCCGCAAAGCCAAGGAGCTGCTGTTCACGGGGGACTGGGTCACGGCCGAGGAAGCCCGCCAGCTCGGCATGGTCAACCACGTCGTGCCCGCGGAGGAGCTGCGGTCCTTCACGATGGACCTCGCCGATCGCATCGCGCAACGGCCCAGCTTCGCCCTCAAGCTGGCCAAGGAGAGCGTCAACCAGGCGCTGGAGGCGCAGGGCCAGCTCACGGCGCTCAAGGCCGCCTTCTCGATGCAACACCTGGCCCACGCCCACAACCGGGTCCGGTTCGGTGTCGCCGTCGACCCCGGCCCCGCTCACGCCCCGGAGCAGGCACCGTGACGAGCGCCCGCCGCCTCGGCCGGCCGCCGGCCGTCGACTCCACCCTCACCCGGGGGCGAATCCTCACCGCGGCGCGGCGCTCGTTCGCCTCCCGCGGCTACGACGCCACGACGAACCGGGACATCGCCACCGACGCCGGTGTGACGACCGGCGCGCTGTACCACTACACCGCGTCCAAGGCAGACCTCTACGGCCAGGTGTACGGGCAGGTGCAGGACCTGGTCTACGGCGAGTTCGAGAAGGCGTTCGTCCACGACAACTTCATCGACCGCTTCCGGGCCGTGCTGGAGGCAGCCGTGGAGCTGAACCGCCGGGACCCGTCGCTGGCCGGCTTCGTCATCGGCGTCTCGCCCGAGGTGCAGCGCCATCCGGAGCTCCGTGAGAAGCTGCGGCCGATGGTGTCCCGCACGAACATCTTCATGCACCGGCTCGTCGGCGACGCCCTCGAGCGGGGCGAGCTGGCGCCCGACGTGGACCCCGCCGCGGTGGAGGACCTCCTCAACGCCGTGCTGGCCGGACTGGCCCGCTTCTCCAACGTGAGCGGCGACCCCGATCGCCACGCGGCCGCGGTCACGGTGTTGGAGCGGCTGGTCGGTGGCACGCTGCTCGCCGAGAGGGTGCCGTGACGTCCCCGGTCCGACGGCCCGTCGTCGCCGGTCTGTTCACCTGGCCGGCCGACGAGCCGCAACTCATCGGCAGCCGGTTCCCCGAGAGCGGCGTCATCACCTTCCCAAGGCAGGCCTCGTGCCCGCGGACGTCGTCGACCGTCGTCGAGGACGTGCTGCTGCCCCGGCAGGGCCGGCTGTGGAGCTGGACGATCCAGGGCTTCCTGCCGAAGTCGCCGCCCTACGCGGGCAAGGAGACGCCCCAGACGTTCGAACCTTACGGGGTGGGCTACGTGCAGCTCGATCTCGATGGCGACGACGGGATTGCCGGTGGCGTGATCGTCGAGTCCCGCCTCACCGAGAACGATCCCGACCGGCTGGCCATCGGCATGCCGGTCGAGCTGGTCATCGTGCCGTTCACGACCGACGACGACGGGACCGAGGTGGTGACGTTCGCCTTCGCGCCGGTCGAGGAAGGAGAGCAGACATGAGCGCTGGCAACAGCAGCGATGTGGCCATCGTGGGCGCCGGGATCCACCCCTTCGGGCGGCACGAGTCGACGGGGATGGAGCAGGGCGCGGTGGCCGTGCGCCGGGCGCTGGCCGACGCGTCGTGCACGTGGAACGACATCCAGTTCGCCTTCGGCGGTTCCGACGCCGCGGGCAAGCCGGACACCATGGTCAGCACGCTCGGGTTGACCGGCGTGCCGTTCATCAACGTCGCCAACGGCTGCGCCACCGGCGGGAGCGCGCTGATCAGCGGCTACAACGCCATCAACGCCGGCGCCGCCGATGTGGTCATGGCCATCGGGTTCGACAAGCACCCGCGGGGCGCGTTCGATCCCAAGCCCGCCGACTGGGGCCTGGGCGACTGGTACGGCGACACCGGGCTCATGCTGACCACGCAGTTCTTCGGCCTGAAGATCCAGCGGTACATGCACGACCACGGCATCACCGCCAGCACGCTGGCCAAGGTGGCGGTCAAGGCGTTCCGCAACGGCTCGCTGAACGAGAACGCCTGGCGCCGCAAACCGCTCTCCGAAGAGGAGGTGCTCAACGGCCCGATGCTCTCGCACCCGCTGACGCAGTACATGTTCTGCTCGCCGGGGGAGGGCGGGGTGGCGCTCGTGCTCTGCCGGGGCGATCTGGCGTCGCGCTTCACCGACGCGCCCGTCTACCTCCGCTCCGCAGTGCTGCGCAGCCGCCCGTTCGGGAGCTTCGAGGTGTTCTCGCCCTGGCTGGCGCCCGAGCGTGGGCCGAGCCCGACCGTCGACGCGGCCCGCGGTGCGTTCGAGATGGCCGGGATCGGGCCCGACGACATCGACGTGGCGCAGGTCCAGGACACCGAGTCCGGGGCCGAGGTGATGCACCTGGCCGAGACGGGCTTGTGCCAGGACGGCGAGCAGGAGGACATGATCCAGCTCGGCGAGACCGACATCGGCGGTCGGCTACCCGTCAATACCGACGGAGGCTGCCTCGCCAACGGCGAGCCCATCGGCGCGTCGGGCCTCCGGCAGGTGTACGAGAGCGTGCTGCAGCTCCGGGGGCGGGCCGGGGCCCGTCAGGTGCCGGATGACCCTCGCACCGCGTTCACCCACGTGTACGGCGCGCCGGGGATCAGCGCCTGCACTGTCTTGTCTACCTGAGGCTCAGCCCCTCGGCGCGCTGGCGACCTCGACGTCCAATTGGGTCGGGTTGGTGAGGTCGTCGAGCGTGATCATGGCGTCGTAGACGCTGCTGGCGTCCGCCGGATCGATCAGCGCGCACACGAACGGCTCGCCCGCCTCGGCGACGATCGGCTCCGTCCCGCAGTCGATGTTCTCCGCCGGCAGCGTCTGGCCCACCTGCTCGCTGAGGATCCGGGCCGCCTCGGACTCGATGGTGACCAGGTTCTCCGGCGTCAGGACGTTGGTCGTCTGGACGGCGACCTCGCCGCCCTCCTGCACCTGGGCATCGATGGTGATGGTGTCGCCGCTCGCCAGATCGGCCGTGCACGTGAAGGTGGTCCCGACCTCCGTCGAACCGGGCTGCTCGCACGCCGTCGTCAGGCTCTCCGCCCCCAGGCTCGAGGCCAACTGGCCTTCGATGAGGATCTTCGCCACCCGGTCGTAGTTCGTCGTGTAGACGAAGACCTCGTCGTCCTCCCGGATCTCCGCGTTGAAGGTGAGCTCCTCGCCGTCGGGAGTCGTGGCGGTGCACACGAACGTCGTGCCCACGTCCTTCGAGCCGGGGTCCTCGCAGCTCGCGTCCAGCTCCTCGATGGCCAGGTTCTCCGCGAGGTCACCCTCGATCACGCCAGCGGCAGCGTCGCGGAATTCGGTCTTGTCGGGGGAGCACGCAGCCAGCAGGACCGCCGCCGCGCCCAGCCCCACCAGCAGGGTGCGAGTCACGGGGCCACGGTAGCGGGCACCGGCGCGGCCGGGGCGGTGCGCGCGGCGCGGATGCTGTCGACCGTGAAGATGATCAGGCCGACCCAGACGAGGGCGAAACCCGCCACCTGACTGGCCGCGAGTGGCTCGTGGTAGAGGAACACGCCGAGCAGGAAGTTGATCGTCGGAACGATGTACTGCATGGGCCCTAGCAGGGTGAACGGCACCCGTCGGGCCGAGCCGGCGAACATCAGGAGCGGGGTCGCGGTCGCCAGGCCGGAGAACACCACCAGGACCATCTGGCCCGTGGAACCCTGCGTGGCCAGCCCGTGGCCGGCGACCGCGGGGAGCGCGACGACGGCCACTGCGGGTACGAGGAGGACGAGCGTCTCTCCGGTCAGGCCCTCGAACACGCCCATCGGGATGCGCCGCTTGAGGAGCCCGTAGAAGGCCCAGGACGTCGAGATGATCAGCGCCACCACCGGCACCCGCCCGTAGGACAGCGTCAGCTCGACCACGGCCACCGCGGCCAGGGCGAGGGCGACCTTCTGGGCCGGACGGAGGTGCTCGCGCAGCGCCACCACGCCGATGAGGACCGTGCCGAGGGGCGCGATGAAGTACCCGAGCGCGGTCTGGATGACGTCGTCGTGGACGACGGCCCAGACGTAGGCGGTCCAGTTGGCCGTGAGCAGCACCGCGGCGATCGTCACCAGCCCCAGGACGGAGCGGTCCCGCCGGAGGATGCCGAGACCCCGCCAGCGGCGGGTGAGCACGAGGAACGCTGCCAGCAGCACGAACGAGCTGATGATGCGGGCGCCGATGAGCTGGAAGGCGTTGAGCCCCTGCAGGGCCTTCCAGTAGACGGTCAGGAAGCCCCAGACGAGGTAGGCCGCCAGCCCCAGCGCGATGCCCCGCCGTTGCTCGTCCACGACTCCCCACCCTATGGGTCGCACCGCCGCCCTCACCCGGCCGAATACGGTGCCCGGCGACGACCTGAACGGCGGGATTCACTAGTGTGACCTGGTACGACGGAGGGGACGTCGGGGAGGTTTCGATGTACGTCCAGAGCATCCTGGCTGCGAAGGGCACTGAGGTGGCGACGATCGCCCCTGACGCCAGCGTCCGCGACGCGGTCGCTCTGCTCAACGAGCGCCGCGTCGGGGCCCTGGTCGTGTCGGCCGACGGGCGCACGATCGACGGCATCCTCTCCGAGCGCGATGTCGTCCGCGGCCTGGGGTCCCGTTCGACCGCCGCGCTCGACCTCAGCGTGGCCGATCTGATGACCCGTGAGGTCACGACGTGCGGCCACAAGGACACCATGGAGCAGCTCATGTGGCTGATGACGGATCAGCGCATCCGCCACGTGCCCGTGGCTGACGACGAGGGAGCGCTCGCCGGCATCGTGTCGATCGGCGACGTCGTGAAGTTCCGCCTCGGCCAGCTCGAGAGCGAGAACCAGGCGCTCTACGAGTACATCACCCAGGGTCGCTGAGACGCCGGGGGGAGCTGCGCCGCCCCTCAGGCGATGGGCTGCTTCCAGCGGTTGAGGTAGGTGATCTCCTCCACGGGGCGGCGGGTGCCGGGCTTGAACGTGTCGCCCGTGTAGTAGGCGACGGGGATCAGCGCGACCTGGCTGACGGTGTCCGGGATGCCGAGCAGCTCGCCGGCCTCCGCCTCGTACCCCAGGTGCAGCGTGGTCCACGCCGTCCCCAGCCCACGGGCGCGCGCGGCCAGCATGAAGTTCCAGACGGCAGGCAGGATCGAGCCGTAGAGGCCGGCCAGCATCCCCTGAGCAAGCCCGTCCGGGCGGCCGAGGAAGCAGGGGATGACGAGCGTCGGGACCTCCTGGAGGTGCTGGGTGAGGTAATCCGAGCTCGACATGATGCGGTCGGCGTCGGTCCGGCCGGACGTGGCGACGGCGGCCCGCTGCTCCTCCATGTAGGGCGCGTAGGCGCGGCGGTACAGGTCGGCCAGGCCGGACTTCGTCTCCGGGTCGTCGACCACCAGCCAACGCCAGCGCTGGATGTTCCCCCCCGCCGGCGCCTGCACGGCCACCCGGATGCACTCGAGCACGAGCTCGTGCGGAACCGGCCGGGTCAGGTCGAGACGCTTGCGGACGGCCCGCGTTGTGGTGAGCAGGCGGTCGGCCTCGGCCAGATCGATGTCTCCCATGGGTGCGTACAGTAACTGGCCGACCATTTCCTCCGGCCTGGCCGGATGAGCGCCCGGTGCCGCTAGAACGGACCGCATGACTGTGCCCGGGAGCGGCCCGATGATCGAGGTCCAGGGCGTGGCGAAGTCCTTCGGGGCGACGCGGGCGCTGGACGGTGTGGACCTCGAGGTGCCGGCGGCCAGCGTGCTCGGCCTCCTCGGACCGAACGGCGCCGGCAAGACGACTCTGGTCAAGGTCCTGGCCACGCTGATCAAGCCCGACAGTGGGAAGGCGCGGGTTGCGGGCCTCGACGTCGTCGAGCAGCCGACGGCGGTGCGCTCCGTCATCGGTCTCGCCGGCCAGTACGCGGCCGTCGACGAGATGCTCACCGGGCGCGAGAACCTCGAGATGGTGGGGCGCCTCTACCGGCTCAACGCCCGCGTGGCGCGCCAGCGGGCCGAGGAGGCGCTGGAACGTCTCTCGCTCACGGACGCCGCCGACCGGACCGTGCGCACCTACTCCGGGGGCATGCGCCGCCGCCTCGACCTCGGCGCCAGCCTGGTCGGGCAGCCCCGCATCCTGATCCTCGACGAGCCGACCACCGGCCTCGACCCCCGCACCCGCATCGATCTGTGGGATTTCTTGAAGCAGCTCGTCCGGGACGGGACAACCGTCCTCCTCACCACCCAGTACCTGGAGGAGGCCGACGCGCTGGCCAGCTCCATCGTCGTGATCGACCACGGTCGCGTCATCGCGCGGGGCACCGCGGACGAGCTGAAGTCCGCGCTCGGCGGCGACGTGCTCGACGTGGGGGTGGAGCACGAGGCGGACATGGCTCGGGTGGTGGCCGCCCTCGCCACCCTCGGTGCCGAGCCCTCCCAGGTGGACGGCGATGGGCGGCACCTGACCATCCCGACAGCAGCGGGAGCGGGCGCCCTCGTCGAGGCGGTGCGGGCGCTCGACGACGCGCAGATCCCGATCGCCGACCTCGCGTTGCGCCGGCCGTCCCTGGACGACGTCTTCCTCGCCCTCACCGGTCACAAGACGACAGCCGACGGTGACGGCGTCGAGGGCAACGGGGCCGGCGGACCACCCGGCCGCGCCCGCCGCCGCCCGGAGCGGAGCCCGACATGACCGCGACCAGCGCGCCCGTCTCCTCGCCCGCACCCGACGCCATCGTCGCCGCCCTCCCGCGCCGCGCCGCTCTCGTCGACGGGCTCACCGTGGCCCGGCGGAACCTGCTGCGCATCCTGCGCACCCCGCAGCTCGTGTTCTTCTCCACGATCCAGCCGATCATGTTCGTGCTGCTCTTCAACTACGTCTTCGGCGGCGCCATCGACCCGACGGGCGGTGGGAGCTACATCGACTACCTGTTGCCGGGGATCATGGTGCAGACCGTCGCGTTCGGCGCCACGTCGACGGCGATCGGCCTGGCCACCGACATGGGCACGGGCATCATGGACCGCTTCCGGTCCTTGCCCATGGCCCGTTCGGCCGTCCTGTCCGGCCGTACCAGTGCCGACGCGGTGCGCAACCTCTTCGTCGTCCTCCTGATCGTCACCGTGGGCACGTTGATCGGCTTCCGGTTCCACAACGGGTTCCTGCCCGCGGTCGCCGCCATCCTCCTCGCCGTGCTTTTCGGCTTCGCGTTCTCGTGGATCTTCGCCTTCATCGGCCTGAAGACCGGTCAGCCCGAGACCGCCCAGCTGGCCGGCTTCGTCCTCATCTTCCCGCTCGTGTTCGCCAGCTCGGCCTTCGTCCCCACGGCCGCGATGCCCGGCTGGCTGCAGACGTTCGCCAACCACCAGCCGGTGACGCAGACTGCCAACGCCATCCGCGCCCTCAGCCAGGGCGGAGCGGTCGCGGGTCCACTGACGCGCTCCCTGCTCTGGATCGCCGCCATCATCGCGGTGTTCGCGCCACTCGCCGTGGGTCGCTACCGCAAGGGCTGACGCCGTGAGGGGGGCTGTGGACCAGGGCACGAGCACGAACCCTGCCGCTCCGCTACTTTCCGCGCCGTGGACACGCCTGACGACCTGAGCATCAGAGTGGCCCGACTGGAGGCCGAGAGCGCCGTCCGCCGGTTGCTGCACAGGTACCTCCACGGCATCGACGTCGCCGCGACCGCGGAGCTCCTCGAGCTCTTCACGGCGGACGCGATCGTCGAGCTGCGCAACTTCCCACCGGGGAGCGGCAAGGATCGGGACCTGGTCGGTCGGGACGCCATCAACGCCGTGTACAGCCTGCTGACCGCGGGCACGCACCGGCATCACGCGGCCAACACGTCGATCGTCGTCGCCGCCGACGCGATGAGCGCGGACCTCTCGTCGTACCTCCTGTCCACGAGGGACCACAACCTCAGCGGAGGCATGTACGAGGGGAGCGCGGTGCGGGACCCGGAGGACGGTCTCTGGCGCTTCACGCACTGGCGGGTCTCGTCGTCCTGGGGGTGGCGAGTGACCGGGCAGGACGAGCCGCCCTACCTCAAGGAGCTCCTGGCCGAACGGGCGCTGCGGGGCGGCTGGCCGCCCTGACGCGCCTCCGGTGCAGCGTGCGGGGCTGGCGCGGCCCGATCGTTGACGGGCATATTGACCGGCTGATTGAATCCGGCGGGGCCGACGGCCGCCGTGAGATCGGCGAGCATGTCGGTACGGGGCCATCGATCGACAAGGGGGATCCAACGTGAGAAGGAGCTTCAGGCTCGCGGCCGTCGCATGCGCGCTCGGACTGGTGGTCGCCTCGTGCTCGGAGGACAGCGGCGATGGCGACACGGCCGACACCACTGCGGCTCCGGCCGAGGAGACGACGGTGGCCCCCGAGACCACCGAGGCACCGGCCGAGGAGACGACGACGAGCGCAGCCGCGGGTGGCGACAACGCCGAGCGGGACCAGGTCGGTCTCGACTACGTCGGCGCGGCCGAGGCTTCGGAGGCGGCGGGCGAACCGGTCGTCATCGGCTACGTGAACCAGGAAGGCGCCACACCCGCCTTCCCGGAGAACACCGTCGGCCTCGAGGCCGCGGTCGACTACATCAACTCGACACTCGGAGGCGTGCAGGGTCGCCCGGTGGAGATCAAGAAGTGCGTCGTCCAGAAGGAAGAGGACGGCCAGAAGTGCGCACAGGAGATGCTGGCCGACGAGAGCGTCCAGTACGTGCTCACGGGAACGCTGGTCCTCGGCAACCAGCCGCTGTACGACACGCTGGCCGGGCAGAAGCCGGTGTTCATCGGCAACCCGGTGACGACGCCGGACTTCCTGGCCAAGGACGCCTTCGCCTTCACGCCCGGCTCGCCCGGAGTGATCCAGGGCATGGCCATCTACGCCTCGACCATGCTCCCTGAGGGCAAGCCCGCCAAGGCGGCCGTCGTCTACTCGGACAACGCCGCGGGGCAAGCCGCGTACAACCTGCTGACCAAGCCCATCCTGGAGGCGAACGGCGTCGCTGTCACCGGTGTGCCGATCCCCGATACCGCCGGGCCGCAGGACTTCGCGCCGGCCATCCAGGCCGCCGGGGCCGCTGACGCCGACGTGTTCATCCCGCTGGTCACCATCCAGGGCTGCATCGGGACCTACGACGCGCTCGAAGCAGCTCGGCATCACCACCCCGGTGGTGACCACGGGTCTGTGCTTCGGCACCCCGATGACCGAGCACCTGGCGCAGACCGGTGAGGGTGGCGACGTGCCCGACGGCTGGTACTTCGGCGGCTACGGGTACGGCTACTTCATCCCGGGCAACCCGGAGATCGACGCCTACCTGTCCGTGGTCGAGGACTTTGGCGAGGCCAACGGCATCGAGAACATCGAGTACACCGGCTTCGCCGGGCCTACGTACGGCAACGCGCTCACGCTCGTGAAGTTCATGAACGAGATCGGGGTGGACAACGTCACGCCGGATGCCATGCGCCAAGCGGCCCTGGCCTTCACGGGCCCGATGTACGGCGTCGTGGGGCCCATGGCCTGCGGTAAGAACCCGCTGTTCCCGTCGCTCTGCGGCACCCAGATGAGTATCCAGCAGTACAAGGACGGCGAGTGGATCTCGATCGCCGACGGCTTCAACGGCAAGCCGATCGACCCGTCCGCCGTCACCGGCTGACGCCAATCGTGTGACGGAGGGGGAGGACCCGCTCCCTCCCCCTCTGTCCGCACGAGGCAAAGAGCGGCAGGCTTCAGGACGTTCGGGGAAAGAGGACACCATCAGGACTCGCGCTCGCACCGTGTGGCTGGTGATCGGTGCCGTTGCCGCCGTGCTCATCGTCCTGCGGCTGGCGACGGACACCGTGCTCATCAGCCAGATGGCCCTGGGGTTGGGCACCGGCTCGCTCATCGCCGGTATCGCGCTCGGCGTCGTCCTCACTTACCGCGGCTCGGGCGTGGTCGACTTCTCGAAGGGCGCCGTCGCCATCTTCATCGGCTACGTGTTCCACGAGCTGCGGACCAGGGGCCGCATCGTGGTGCCGCCGCTGCCGAACCCGCTCGCCCTCATCGAGGGCGTGGTGAACTCGTCGCGGGACAAGGCCGACTGGATCGACCTGCCCGACTGGCCGACGTTCATCGACCTGCCGGGCGAGCAGCAGCGATTCGTGTCTGCGCTCGTCATCTCCATCGTCTACGCGGCGGTCGTCGGGCTTCTGCTGCACTTCCTGGTCTTCCGTCCGCTGCGCTTCGCGCCGCCGCTGGCCAAGGTCGTGGCGTCGGTCGGACTGTTCATCGTGTTCCAGGCCATCATCCAGCTCCGCTTCGGCGGCGGCACGCAGCTCCCGCAGCGGATACTCGACGACAAGCCCCGCAACCTCTTCGGCGACGTCATCATCCCGCAGAGCCAGCTGTTCCTCGCCGCCCTCGTCATCGTGCTCGCGGTGCTGCTGTACGCCCTGTTCCGGTTCACCCGGTTCGGGCTCGCCACCCGCGCCGCGGCCGAGAACGAGAAGGGCGCCATCGTCCTCGGCTTCTCGCCGGACTTCCTGGCCGGGGCCAACTGGGTGCTGGCCACGGTGATCGTGGGCGTCTTCGGCATCATCGTGAGCCCGATCACCACCCTCGACCCGATCAGCGTGCCGCTGCTGATCGTGCCCGCCCTCGGCGCGGCGTTGCTGGGTGGCTTCACGTCCTTCGGTGTCACGGTCGCCGCCGGCCTGGGCATCGGGATGCTCCAGGTCCTGACCGTCTACTACAGCGCCAAGAACTGGTTCCCGGTCGAATCCCTTCCTGCGGCGGGCGTGGCGAAGTCCCTGCCGTTCATCGTGATCGTCATCGCCATGTTCGCCCGCGGCAAGAGCCTGCCCGAGCGGGGGACCATCGGCGGCGGGCGGTTGCCCTTCGCGCCGACGCCCCGCCACGTCCTGACCCTGGCCGTGTTCGGTGTGGCCGTCACGTTGCTCGGCCTGTTCCGCCTCGGCTTCGACTGGCGGCAGGCGATCATCAACTCCCTGGTCTTTGCGGTGATCGCGCTGTCACTCGTGGTGCTCACTGGCTTCGTCGGTCAGATCTCCCTCGCGGAGGGGGCGATCGCCGGCACCGCCGGTTTCGCGCTCTCCAAGTACTTCAGCGATTGGCCGTTCCCGCTCGGGCCGATCGCGGCCGCGCTGATCGCGTCCCTGTTCGGTCTGGCGATCGCGGTTCCCGCCCTGCGCGTGCGAGGCGTCAACCTGGCCGTCGTCACGCTGGCGGCTGCGGTGGCCATCGAGGAGCTCGTCTTCAAGAACCCGAAGCTGGCCGGATCGACCGGCGCGCTCGCCGTGCCGCCGCCCGAGATCGGTGGCAAGGACTTCGGGCCCAACAACACCCGGCTCCGGCTGTTCGGCATCAAGGCCACCGACGACATCCCGCCGAACGTGTGGTTCGGCGTGCTGTGCCTCGTCTTCGTGGTGGTCCTGGCCCTCGTCGTGGTCAACGTGCGGCGCTCCGGCACCGGCCGGCGCTTCCTCACCGTGCGGGGCAACGAGCGGGCGTCGGCGGCGGCCGGCGTCGGCGTGCCCGCCACGAAGATGGTGGCCTTCGCCCTGTCGGCGTTCATCGCCGGCCTGGGCGGTGTCCTCTCCGGCTACCGCTTCGGCTCCGTCACGCCGCTCTACTTCGGGGCACTCAACTCGCTGCTGTTCCTGGCCTTCGCCTACCTCGGCGGCATCTCCAGCGTCCTGGGCGCCATCCTCGCCGGCTCGCTCGCCCCGAACGGCGTGACCTTCACCGCGCTCGAGAAGTGGGTCCACCTGGCGCCCGAGTACATCCCGCTCATCGGCGGCGTCGGCCTCATCTTCAATGCCATCAACAACCCCGAGGGCCTGGCCGGCGCGTTCAGCCTGGCCGCCAGGAAGGTCGAGCATCTCTTCGGTCGGCGCTGGGGAGAGCCGCCGCCATCGCCGAACGAGTCCGAGTCCGGGTCGTTGCCCGTGAGCGCGGGAGGCCGCTGATGTCGCTCCTCACCACCACCGGGATGTCCGTGACGTTCGGCGGCCTGCGGGCCGTCAACGCGGTCGACCTCGTCGTCGAACCGGGCCGCCTCGTCGGGCTCATCGGACCGAACGGCGCGGGCAAGACGACGTTCATCGACGGCATCACCGGCTTCGTCCCGACGACCGGGCGCATCCACCTCGACGGACGGGAGGTCTCGAACCTGCCCGCCAACCGGCGCGCCGGGCTCGGCCTGGGCAGGACCTGGCAGTCGTTGGAGCTGTTCGACGATCTCACCGTGGGCGAGAACCTCCAGGTGGCCGCCGAGCGCCAGTCGGTCGGCAGCTTCCTCGGCGACCTCGTCCATCCGCGCCGAGCCCGTGATCAGAGCGGCGTGGACTACGCGCTGGACGTGCTCGACCTCAGGGATCTGGCGGCCCGGATGCCCAACGAGCTGTCGCAGGGTCAGCGCAAGTTGGTCAGCGTGGCGCGGGCCCTGGCGGCTCGCCCGAAGTTGGTCTGCATGGACGAGCCGGCGGCCGGTCTGGACACCGCCGAGTCCGAGGCCCTCGGCGCCCGGCTGCGGAGCATCATCGACGCCGGCATCACGATCCTGCTCGTCGACCACGACATGGGCCTGGTGCTCACGGTGTGCGACTACATCTACGTGATCGAGTTCGGCGTTGTCATCGCGGACGGTTCGCCGGCCGAGATCCGCAACGACGCCAAGGTGATCGAGGCCTACCTGGGCCAGTCCGCGGACCACCCTGGTGATCGTTGATGGCGGCGCTGCTCGAGATCGAAGACCTGTCGACCGGGTACGACGGCGTGCCGGTGGTACGGGATCTCGACCTGCACGTCGGCGAGGGGGAGGTGGTCGCGCTCCTCGGTCCCAACGGCGCCGGCAAGACGACGACGCTGCTCACCACGTCGGCGCTGCTGCCCATCATCAAGGGCGACATCCGGCTCTTCGGGAAGTCGGTGAAAGGACGTCGCCCGCATCTCGTCGCCCGCGACGGCCTCGCGGACGTGCCCGAAGACCGTTCGTTGTTCTTCGGCCTCACCGTGAAGGAGAACCTGCGCCTGGGCGCGGCGAAGGGATCAGCGGACATCGACCAGGCGCTCGAGTACTTCCCGGCCCTCCGACCGATCCTGTCCCGCCGGGCCGGCCTGCTGTCCGGGGGTGAGCAGCAGATGCTGGCCATGGGCCGGGCGTTGACCGTACGGCCGCGGCTCCTCATGGTGGACGAGATGAGCCTGGGCCTGGCGCCGATCATCGTGGAGCGGTTGCTGCCTGTCCTGCGGTCCATCGCCGACTCCACGGGGGCAGGCGTGCTGGTCGTCGAGCAGCACGTCCATCTGGCGCTCGAGGTGGCCGACCGTGCCTACGTCCTGTCGCACGGGAACCTGGCTCTGGAGGGCTCGGCGGCCGAGTTGTCGGCCAACCGGCACCTGTTGGAGTCCAGCTACCTCGGCCAGTCGGAGATCGCGGCGGCCGAGGAGGAGCAGGAGGAGATCGAGGAGCGCGAGGCGCAGGCCGGGGCCGTGCCGCCGGCCGGCGACGAGGGCCCTCCGGGTGCGGGGGGCCAGGAGCTGCCGCCGCCTATTCCGCCTGCTCCGCCTGCTCCGGCGTGACGTCCCACACGTCGATGCCCTCTTTCTCGGCCTGACGCATCTTCTTGCCGTCGTAGCTCACGATGCGGCTGATGTGCAGCCGCATGTACATGCGGTCGGGGGCATCGAACATGCGGAACTGCCGCTCGAGGACTGCCTCCGGCAGGTCGTCGCGGCGGGACAGCTTGCGGATGAGCCCCTCGATCCAGCGGCGGTGGAACTCCTCCGTGCGGAAGATCTCCATCTCGCCCCTGATGGTGAGCTGCTTCTCGACGTCGCCCGGATCCCAGATGCAGAAGCAGGCGGCCGGGTTGGCCGACCAGGCCTTGTACTTCGAGCGGTTGGTGGTGCTGGTGATGGTGATGTGCCCGTCGATGAAGAGGTAGTTGAGAAGTGCGGTCACCGGCTCGGCCTTGGCGGTCACCCACGAGACGGCCGCCATCTCGGCGCTCTGGATGATGCGATCGGCCTCGTCCGGGTCCACCTGGAACGGTCGGATGTGTTTGCGGCTCCACCAGGCCGGGCGTCCGGGGATCACCGAGTACGGATCGGGAGGCGTCGCCGCGGGATCGGTCATCTCCCGCAGGCTGCCACGCCCCGGCCCTCGAGGTGGCTGCCTTCAGCCGTCGAGACGGCGGGCCCCGGGTGTGCCGGCGTCGATGCGGAAGCGGGCGGCGACGGTGACGGGTGAGGCGGGGTCGGCGATGTTCTCCACGGCCCGGTACTCGGCCTCCCACGCGTCGTGCGTGACCGTGCTGCGCACCCAACCCCGCCTCGTGCCGTCGGCGAACCGGACATCGGGGAACTGGGCCAGGATCGCTTCGGCTCCGACCGGCAGGTTGCTCATGGACGACACGGAGGAGGTCACGAGCTCCGTGGCGACGGTCCGGCGGCCGTTCTCGTCCTCCACCGTGAGATCGGCCACTCCCGCGGCGTGGATGTCGCCGGTCAGCGTCACGAGGTTGGTGATGCCGCCTTGGTCGACGGTGTCGAGGAGGCGTTGGCGGGCGGCCGGGTAGCCGTCCCACTGGTCGTAGTTGAGGACGGCACCGGCGAGCGTGAGATCGCCCATGACCGTCTGGTTGCCAAGGATGTTCCAGGTGGAACGACTGTCCGCCAACCCTGCGAACAGCCACGCCTCCTGCTCGGCACCGAGCATGCTGCGAGCAGGGTCGAACGCTTCCGGACAGGGTGGATCCAGCGAGAGCTTGACGTCGCCGCAGGCCTGGTCGGTCCGGTGCTGGCGGCCGTCGAGGAGGAACACCGTGCCCAGCGGGCCGAGGGTGAACTTCCGGCGCATCTCGTACTCGGCGCCTTCGGGCGGTGGGAGGCGGACCGGCTGGTGCTCCCACCATGCCTGGTACGCGGCGGCCCGCCGCAGCCGGAAGGCGTCGGGCGCCACGCCGTCCTGGCTGGCGTCCCCGGCGTAGTCGTTCTCGACCTCGTGGTCGTCCCAGATCACGAACCACGGGGTCGACGTGCTGCGCGGCCTGCAGGTCCGCGTCGCTGCGGTAGAGCGCGTACCGGTTGCGGTAGCCGGCGAGCTCGGTGGGCTCGGGTCCGTCGTGGCTGCGGACCACGGCGCCGTCGGCCCCTCCGACGGCCCGGGCCGTGCCCTCGTAGATGTAGTCGCCCAGCCACACGAGCGCGTCGAGCCCGGCGGACGCGATGTCCCGATGCGCGGCATAGAAGCCGGTCTCGTAGTGCTGGCACGAGGCGTGGCCGAGGGTGAGCGTGGCGTCCGAGTCGTCCTCGGACGGCAGCGTTCGGGTGCGGCCCGCCGGGCTGGTGTAGGGCCCGACGACGAAGCGGTACCAGTAGGGGGTCGCCGGCTCCAGTCCTGTGGCGTCGACGTGCACGGTGTGGGCGTGGTCGGGACCGGCCGTGGCCGAGCCCGACGCCACGACGTCGGTGAAGGCCTCGTCTCCGGCCACCTCCCACGTGACGGGCACCTCTTCGGCCGGCATGCCCCCGGTGCCGCCGGCCGCCAATGGCTCGGGAGCGAGCCGGGTCCAGAGGATGACGGCGTCGTCGAGCGGATCGCCCGACGCCACCCCGAGCGTGAACGGGTCGCCGGGCAGCGGTGGGACGGGTGCTGCGCTCGTGGTCGTGATTGCGCTGGTCGGCGGGGCCGCACCGGTCGTGGCAGGGAACGCCGTCGGGTCGGGCGCAGGCTCCGTGGTCGAGGCCTGCCCGCCGCTGTCACGGCAGGCGGCCAGCGCCCCGCCGGCCAGGAGCGAGCCGGCGCCGACCAGGAAGCTCCGGCGGCTGATCGGGTGCACGGGGCCATCCTGGCGCGGGCGGCCCGGCCTGCGGTGGCGGCCCGGACCCTGGGCGACCGGGGCCGGGCCAGCGACTGTTCCCACCGATTCGACACCGAATCGGTGGGGAAGGCGTCCGCCACGGGAAGTGTGAGCGGAACGCGCTGTTGACGGCGCGATCTGCTCGCAGTTCGGCGTCGGCGAATCGACGTCGAATCGCCGGCGTCAAGGCAACTTGACGATTTCGTCGAAGTGGATGTCCCCGGCGGACCGACCGGCGCGGGCCGCCGCCGCTAGTCGAGGAGGTCGGCCTTCAGCTCCCGCTTCGTGATCTTGCCGTTGGCGTTGCGGGGCAGCGGCTCCTCGAAGAACCAGATGCGCACCGGCACCTTGAACGCGGCCAGCCGCTCTCCTACCCAGCCCTGCAGCTCGGCCTCGGTGGCGCTCAGGCCGGGAGCGAGGTGGACCACCGCGCCGACCTCCTCGCCGAGCACGTGGTGGGGGATGCCGATGACGGCGGCGTCGGTGACGGCCGGGTGCTCGAACAGCGCCGCCTCGACCTCGACGCAGTAGACGTTCTCACCGCCTCGGATCACCATGTCCTTGGCGCGGTCGACGATGAACACGAAGCCCTCGTCGTCGAGCCGGGCCACGTCGCCGGAGTGGAGCCAGCCGTCGGTGAACGTCTCCGCCGTTGCCTCCGGCTTGGCCCAGTACCCCTTCACGACGTTGGGTCCCTTGATCCACAGCTCGCCGACAGCGCCCACCGGCAGCGGCTCACCGAGGGGATCGACCACCTTCACGTCCACGACGGGGACGGGCACGCCGACGGAGTCCGGCTTGCGCAGGTAGTCGGCACCGGCGTTCAAGGTGGTGACCGAGCTCGTCTCCGTCAGCCCGTACCCGTTGCTCGGCGACCGGCCGGGGAACAACGCCTCGATGCGGCGCACCAGCTCGGGCGCGGCCGGCGTGCCGCCGTACCCGATCGACCGCACGGACGAGATGTCCCGGGTGGCGAAGTCGGGATGCTCCAGGACCTGCCAGACCATGGCCGGGACCCCGCCGAACGTCGTCACCCGCTCCCGCTCGATCAACTCCAGCGCCCGGCCGGCATCCCACTTGCGCATGATGACGATCTTCCCGCCGAACGCGACGTTGGGCACGAGGATCGAGTGGCACCCCGTGGCGTGGAAGAACGGCACCGAGAGCAGGTAGACGTTGGGACCGGGCGCGGGCGCCGGCGGCTCACCGGCGGGCCGGGCCCGAGCAGCACCGCGGGCCTGGGCGTAGACCAGCGACAGCAGGTTCGTGCAGATGTTGCGCTGCGTGCCGAGGGCGCCCTTCGGGCGGCCGGTAGTGCCCGACGTGTAGAAGATCGTCGCGTCGTCCTCCGGGTCGATCTCCACGTGCGGCAGCTCGGCCGCAGCGTCCACCTCGCCGACAGCCTCCTCGAAGGTGACGGCCGCCGCGGGCAGTGCGCCGCCTGGCTCGGGCTTGGCGACGATCGTGGCGCGGACCGCGTCGAGGCCAGGCAGGTGACCCGCCAGCCGCTCGGCCCGCTCGCCGTCGCAGAACAGCACGACCGAACCGGAATCGGCCAGGCCGTACTCCAGCTCCGGTCCTGTCCACCACGCGTTGAGGGGCACGACGACGGCGTTGATCGACGCCGCGGCCCAGAACGCGACCGACCACTCGGGGAAGTTGCGCATGGCGATCGCCACCCGGTCGCCGGGGCGCACGCCATAGTCGTCGACCAGCCGGCGGGCGAGCGTTGCCGCGGCGCGGAAGTGCGCCTCGAAGCTCAGATGGTCGTCTTCATAGACGAGGAGATCGGCCGCGCCGTGGGCCCGGCTGCTCTCCAGCACCGCCCGCAGCGACGGCGGGGCGTTCTTCCAGGTGCGCGTCGGACGGCCCTCGATCACCACCTCCTCCATCTCGAAGAGCTGCCCCGGTGCCGTCAGGGCAGCGGTGACGTCGGCGATCGACGGTGCAGGCTCGGCCATACCGTGGGCATGCTGCCAGAATGCGCTCGATGGGGGATGCCGCCGACGTCGACCTCGATCGCTTCAACCCGTTCGACGCCACGATCCAGCAGTGCCCGTTCCCGTACTACCGCGCGATGCAGCAGAAGGGCGCGGTGTTCCCGGTCGCCGGCACCGACCTCTACCTGGTCACCCGCCACGAGCTGATCCTTCCCATCCTGCGCGACCCCAAGACCTTCTCGAACCGCTTCCTCACCGGTGAGGCGCCCCGCGGCCCAGTGGTCGAGAAGCTCCAGGAGATCGTCAGCCGCGGCTGGCCGAACGTGCCGACCATGCTCACCAGCGACCCGCCGCAGCACACGAGGTACCGCGGAACGGTGGCGCCGTACTTCACGCCCCGCACCATCGCCGGGCTGCGGGAGCCCGTCGAGGCCATCGTGCAGCGCCTCATCGACCGCTGGATCGGCGATGGGCAGGTCGAGCTCGTCACCGCCTTCGCCGTCCCGCTGCCGGTCGAGGTCATCGCCTACGTGCTCAACGTGCCGGTCGACCGCCTGGACGACTTCAAGCGCTGGAGCGACGACTCCATCGCGGCGATCGGCACAGTGATCTCCGACGACCGGCGCATCGAGGCGCAGGAGGGCATCCTCGAGTTCCAGCACTTCTTCGCCGAGCAGCTGGCAGGGCGCCGCGCCGAGCCCGCCGACGACCTGCTCACCGACCTGGTCCAGGCGGAGATCGACACTGACGACGACGGGCGCCGTCCGCTGGAGATGGCCGAGATGCTGTCGATCGTCCAGCAGCTCCTGGTGGCCGGCAACGAGACGACCACCAAGGCCCTCACGGAGGGGGTGCGCTTGCTGGCCGAGCACCCCGAGCAGTGGGAGAAGCTCCGGGCCGACCCGGTGGGCCGCGCGCCGCTGGTGACGGAGGAGGTCCTCCGGCTGGCCGCGCCGACGCAGGGCATGTTCCGCGTCGTCACCGAGGACACGGAGATCGACGGCGAACCCGTACCGAAGGGGGCGCGGGTGGTGGTGGTCTACGCCGGCGCCAACCGGGACCCCAGCGTGTGGGGCGATGATCCCGACCGCTTCGATCCGGACCGGCCGAACCTCAAGGATCACCTGGCCTTCGGCAAGGGGATCCACTTCTGCATCGGTGCACCGCTGTCCCGCCTGGAGCTCCAGCTGGCCTTCGAGCACCTGGCCCGCCGCCTCGCCGACCTCCGCCTCACCGACCCTGAGCACCTCGAGTACCACCCGAGCTTCGTGTTGCGGGGGCTCAAGCGCCTCGATCTCGCGTTCACGCCCGACCTCGCGTCCGCCCCGCGCAGTAGCGTCGATCACATGAGCGAACAGGGCGTGATCGAGCGTGTCGGCGTCGTCGGTTGCGGGCTGATGGGTTCGGGGATCGCCGAGGTCAGCGCGCGTGCCGGCCTCGACGTCGTCGTGCGGGAGGTCGACGCGGGCGCCGTCGAGGCGGGCCAGCGTCGGGTCACGACCAGCCTGGACCGGGGCGTGCGCTCCGGCAAGCTGACCGAGGAGGACCGGGACGCCGCGCTCTCCCGGGTCGGCTGGACGACCGATCTGGCCGACCTGGCCGACCGCGACCTCGTGGTCGAGGCCGTGGTGGAGGACGAGGGCCTCAAGACCGAGGTCTTCGCCAGCTTGGACAAGGTGGTGGACAGCAGCCGGGCCATCCTGGCCTCGAACACGTCGTCGATCCCGATCATGAAGCTGGGCATGGCCACGAGCCGGCCCGAGCAGGTGGTGGGCATCCACTTCTTCAACCCGGTCCCCGTGTTGCGACTGGTCGAGGTCGTCACGTCGCTTCTCACCTCGCCGGAGACGACCGAGCGGGCGTCGACCTTCGCCACGGACGTCCTACACAAGCGGGTGATCCGGTCGCAGGACCGGGCCGGCTTCATCGTCAACGCCCTCCTCGTGCCCTATCTGCTCTCGGCCATCCGCATGCTGGAGTCCGGCTTCGCCAGTCCGGAGGACATCGACACCGGGATGATGGAGGGCTGCAACCACCCGATGGGCCCACTACGCCTGACCGACCTCATCGGCCTCGACACGACGATGGCTGTTGCCGAGAGCCTCTACGCGGAGTTCAAGGAGCCGCTGTACGCGTCGCCGCCGTTGCTGTCGCGCATGGTCGAGGCCGGGCTGCTCGGTCGCAAGGCCGGGCGCGGCTTCTACGACTACGCCAAGGCATGACCGACCGGGTGCTGGTGGCGAAGGTCGGGCTGGACGGACACGACCGCGGGGTAAAGGTGGTGGCCCGCATGCTGCGCGATGCCGGCTTCGAGGTCATCTACACCGGCCTGTTCCAGACGCCCGACACCGTCGCGGCCGCGGCCGTCGACGAGGACGTCGACGCGATCGGGTTGTCGATGCTGTCCGGCGCCCACATGACGCTGGCGCCCAAGGTGGTCGAGAAGGTGCGCGGCCGCGGCGCCGACATCCCGGTCATCGTCGGAGGGATCATCCCGGAGCCCGACGTGCCGCTCCTTACGGCGCAGGGCGTGGCCGCGGTGCTGACCCCCGGCGCGACTGCGGACGACGTGGTCAAGGTGGTGCGTGACGCCATCGAACGATCACGGGCGGCGCCGCCAGGAGAACCCGCGCCGCCGAGTCCGTGACCGATCCGCTCGAGCGCCTCACCAACCTGGTGGCGCTCCTGCTGGAGACCCGCCGTCCGCTGACTCTGGACGAGATCACCCACGAGCTCCGGGGCCAGTACGCCGCGCAGGACCCGGCGCGCCGCACCGCGTTCGAACGGGACAAGCGCCAGCTCAGGGACGAGGGCGTGCCCCTCGAGCAGACCGTCCTCAGCGGCGACCAGGCCGGCGCCACCGGCTACTGGATCGACAAGTCGCGCTACGCCCTGCCGGACCTGGGCCTCACTGCCGAGGAGACGCGGGCGCTGCAGCTCGCCGTGGCCACCGTCCACCTCGGGGAGGACTGGGGCGGTGACGCGCTGCTGAAGATCGGCCCCCCGCAGCCGGACCCCGGGGGCGGGCCGGGGGACCGGCCGATCGTGGCCGCGCTCCCGTCGTCCCCCTCGCTGCCCATCCTCTTCGCTGCCAACAGCGAGCGGGCGACGGCACGGTTCACGTACCGGGGTCGGGCCCGGCACCTCGATCCCTACGGTCTGCTGGCTCGGTCAGGGTTCTGGTACGTGATGGGCCACGACCACGATGCCGGCGAGGTGCGGACCTACCGGGTCGACCGTATCGAGGGAGCGGTCAGCGTCGGCCCTGGCGGTGCCTTCACCATCCCAGAGGGCTTCGACCCCGCGGCCATGTTCCCGGCTGACGCGAAGCTCGTCGGCGAGGGGGAGGTCGTGTCGGCCCGGGTCTGGGTGAGCGCGGCGCAGGCGCCGACCGTCGTCAACCACCTCGGCGACGGAGCAGTCGCCGAGCGTCGGGCCGACGGCAGCATCGTCGTCACCGTTCCCTACGCCAACCCGTGGGCCCTGCGGGCCTGGGTGGCGGGTCTGGTCGAGGACGCCGAGCTGCTCGAGCCGGAAGAGCTGCGCGCAGAGATGCGCGGCTGGCTGGAGAAGATCGCCGGGGCGCAGCCGTGAGCCCGCCATCGAGGCAGGGTCGGGCGTGAGCCCGCCATCGAGACGCGGCCCGGAACCGGCGGGCACGCGGCTGCGCCGGCTCCTCATCCTGCTGCCCTGGCTCATGGAACGGGGGCAGGTTCCCGTCGAGGAGGCGGCGGAGCGCTTCGGCGTCGGCCGGGAGCAACTCATCCACGACGTCGAGCTGGCCGCGCTCTGCGGGCTCCCGCCCTACGTCGACGAGATGATCGACCTGTTCGTCGAGGACGACGTCATCTACGCCGGTGTCCCGCGCCTGTTCACCCGGCCGCTGCGCATGACCCGCGGGAGGGTTTCTCGCTCCTCGCGGCCGGGCGTGCCGCCCTGGAGCTCCCCGGTGCCGACCCGCAGGGACCGCTGGCCCGGGCGCTCGACAAGGTGGCCGCGGTGTTGGGAGGTGCGCCGGTCCTGCAGGTCGACGTGCCGCACCCGGAGTTCCTCGATGCCGCCCGGGCCGCCGCCGACGAGGGTCGGCGCCTCGCCATCACCTACTTCGTCGCCAACCGCGGTGAGCGCGCCGAGCGAGTCGTCGATCCGGTCGCAGTCGTCGGCGACCGCGGACACTGGTACCTGCAGGCGCTCGACCACGGCGTCGGCGAGGAGCGCTGGTTCCGTGTCGACCGCATCGAGGCCGTGCGCGACACGGGCGATCGGGTGGCCGCCGACCTCCCTCCCGCGTCGGAGGCCCCGGACTGGTTGAGCCAGTTCGCAGACGCCTCGCTCGTGCGGCTGCGCATGAGCACCGACGGGGCCTGGATGACGGAGCGCTACCCGGTCACGAGCGTGACACCGGACGGACCCGAGCACCTGGTGGTGGAGCTGCCGGTGTTGTCGGTGCGATGGCTGGAGCGCCTGTTGCTGCGCCTTGGGCCCTCGGCGGAGGTGCTGGAGCCACCCGAGCTGCGTCGGGCGGGGGCAGAGGCGGCGGCCAGGGTGCTGGCGCTCTACCGCTGAGCGGGTCCGGCGCCGCGTCAGCGGCTCGAGCGACGGAAGCGGTCCAGGCCGTGGTCGTGCCGGCGAGGTACGGCTCGAGCTGAGCGCGCTCGCTGATGCCGGCCGTTGCCAGCAGCCGCGGCAGGAGCATCGCCGTCGCCTCCGCGTCGGCGGCGGCGTCGTGGGCGCGGATGAGGGGGATGTCGTAGCGCAGGCACAGGTCGCCCAGGCGGTGGGACCGGGCGCGCTCAGGGTCGAGCGAGCGAGACAGGCGCAGAGTGCACAGGCGGAGCGCGTCGGGGACGGCGAGACCGGCGCGCCGTAGCCCGCGCGCGAGGAACGGCCAGTCGAAGTCGGCGTTGTGCGCGCACACGATGCAGCCGTCGAACAGCGAGACGAGCTGGTCCGCCACGTGACGCACGCGGGGCGCGCCCCTGAGCGTCCGCCGGGAGAGCCCGTGGATGTCCCGTCCGCCGACGGGGCGCCAGGGCGCGCGGAGGAACGTGTCCCACCGATCGAGGACGGTGCCGTCCCCGGTGATGCGGACGACCCCGATCTGCAGGAGCCGGTGGCGGTCCGGGCGCAGGCCGCTGGTCTCCACGTCGACCACGGCGAAGCGGGTGGCCGCGAGGGAAGGGGTGCTCGCGGTGGCTACCGGCATGCCCCGCACCCTACGCAGGGGGTGTAGCAGCGGCCGCGGACCTGGCGGCGTGGGCGGTCACCCGCCGGTGAGCTGGGTGCGGAACGTCGCGTCGTCGAAGTAGTCCCGCCACAGCACGATGCGCCCACCCCGCACGGCGAACAGGCCGGCCAGCGGGATCTCCACCCAGCGCGCGTGCTCGCCCTCACCCATGCGGAAGCGGTCCGTGCGCTCGTTCATCACGGTGCCCGAACCGTCCCCGTCGTCCTGCTCGACCTGCCGGTGGACGACCCATTCGACCTCCGAGCAGCCGGCCAGGAACGGGGCCAGGATGTTCCTGACCGCGTCCGGGCCGTGCACCTTGGCGATCGGCACGTTGTCGTACTCGACCTCGGGGTCGAGCAACTCGAGCGCGCGTTCGAGGTCGTTGCCCTCGATCGCCTGGATGAAGCTGGTGACGGTGTCGCCGGGACCCATCCCTGCATCGTGCCAGGTCGGCGAGCGCTCAGGCACAGGACGCAGCGCGCGCCCGCACGCCGATCGGCGCGGCCACGGTGAAGCCGGCCCGGTGGCGCTCCTCCTCGGACTCGCCCCCCCACATCCCGTACTCGCGGTTGGCGCGGGCGAAGTGCCGGCACTGCGGCTGCACCGGGCACTTCCCGCACAGGAGCCGGGCCTGGGCTTCCCGCCGGACCCTGGCCTGCGGGCGCTCGGCGCGAGGCGGGAAGAAGAGGTGAGTCTGACCCCGGCACGCCGCGTCGTCCCAGACCTCGTGGGCCAAGACCTCGTCGGCCAAGGCGCCGTGGTGGGGGTGTCGCTGCAGGGCGTCGTGGGTGTCGAGCGGCTCGAAGGGAGCCATCGATCCTCCGGCGGTCGAGCTCGTACGGTGAGGAGCGGCGGGAGCCGGGAGGGGTTGGCTCTCACCGCTCCTCCGGCCAACTGTAACGGAATTGATCGCGTGGTACAGCGATTTAACACTAACCCGCCTCGCCGCACAAGGGGCCTCGTGCGTCGTCTCCTCAGTTGAGGTCACCCGTCGAGGGCGCCCCCGTCGAGGAGCCCGGCCACCAGCGCGGCGATGGGCGACCGCTCGGAGCGGGTGAGGGTGACGTGCGCGAACAGCGGGTGACCCTTCAACGACTCGATCACCGAGACCACACCGTCGTGGCGCCCGACCCGCAGGTTGTCCCGTTGCGCCACGTCGTGGGTGAGCACCACCCGGCTGCCACGACCGAGCCGGCTGAGCGCGGTGAGGAGCACGCTGCGCTCGAGGTTCTGCGCCTCGTCGATGACCACGAAGCTCTCGGTGAGGCTGCGACCCCTGATGTACGTCAGGGGCAGCACCTCGACGAGCCCGCGGCTGGTGACCTCCTCGATGACCTCGCGACTCATCACCGACTCGAGGGCGTCGGTCACCGCGGCCGCCCACGGGCCCATCTTCTCCGCCTCGGTGCCGGGCAGGAAGCCGAGGTCCTGCCCGCCGACGGAGTACAGCGGGCGGAACACGATGACGCGCTGGTGGGTGCGGGCCTCCAGGACGGCTTCGAGACCCGCGGCCAGCGCGAGGACGCTCTTGCCGGTCCCGGCGTTCCCGCCGAGGCTGACGATCCCGATGGATGGATCGCTGAGCAGGTCGATGGCGATGCGCTGCTCGGCCGAGCGGCCCCGGACGTCGAACACCGCGCCGTCGCTGCGCACGAGGTGCGCCCGCTTGTCCGGGTGGACGCGGGCGAGGGCCGACTGGGATCCGGCGTGGAGGGCCAGCCCCGTGTGGCACGGCAGGTCCCCGCCCCCGTGGAGGGAGTCGAGGTCGTCGAGGTCGATGGCCCGCTCGGCGAACAGCTCGTCGATGACGGCCGCAGGTACGTCGAGCTCGGCGAAGCCCGCCCAGCTGCTGTCGGCCACCATCTCGTTGCGGTACTCGTCGGCCGCGAGCCCGACGATGCTGGCCTTGAGCCGCAGCGGGAGGTCCTTGGTGACCACCGCGACCTCTGCGCCCTCGTTGGCCAGGTTGCGGGCCACGGCGAGGATGCGGTGGTCGTTGGCCTCGGACCGCAGCGTGGCCGGTAGGCCGGCCAGCTCCTGGTGGTTGACCTCGACCCGCACGGTGCCGCCCTGCTCGTTGACCGGCAAGGGCCGGACCAGCGTGCCGTAGGTGGTGCGCAGGTCCTCCAGCGCCCGCAAGGCCTGGCGGGCGGCCCACCCCAGCTCGGGGTGATGGCGCTTGGCCTCCAGTTCGGCGAGCACCACGAGGGGGACGACCACCTCGTGCTCCTCGAAACGGGCGAAGGACCTCGGATCGGACAACAGGACCGAGGTGTCCAACACGTACGTCTTGGGCATCGTGCTCCAGGGTGGCGGGTGCGTCGGCGCTGTCCTAGTCCGTCACCTCTGGGTGATGGTGGATGGTCCCCGGTTGTTCGCGCGACGTTCACGCGGGCGAGACTGCGGCGATGGCGGAGTGCCTCTTCTGCGCCGTGATCGCCGGCGTACAGCCGGCCGAGGTAGTGCTGGACGACGAATTGGCCGTGGGGTTCCTCGATCACCGACCGGTGTTCAAGGGGCACGTGCTCGTCGTCCCCCGCACCCATGTCGTCACCTTGGGCGACCTCCCCGCCGAGCTCGTGGGGCCGTTCTTCACGCGCGTGCAGCGCGTCGCAGTAGCGGTCCAGGCCGCGCTGGCGGCCGACGGATCCTTCGTCGCCATGAACAACGTGGTGAGCCAGAGCGTGGCTCACCTCCACGTGCACGTCGTGCCCCGCCGACGCAAGGACGGTCTCCGGGGATTCTTCTGGCCCCGCGTCAAGTACGAGAGCCCGGAGGAGATGGCGGTGGTCGCCGAGGCGGTGCGGACATTCGTCACCGACGGGCTCACGTGACGATGCGCATGGGCAGGCCGTAGCGGTCCCGCTCGCCGTCACCGTGTTCGATGTGCGTGCCTCGACAGAAGCGCTCGACCGACCACAGCACCGCGAACGCATCCAGCACGTCGTGGGCCTGTGTGCCGGGAGGCCGCACGTCGACCAGCTCACCGAACAGCGGGCGCAGCAGGGCGTGGCGCGCATCGCGGCCCTCGGGCGTGTGCTTCGACGGCAACGTGGCACCGGCCAGGGCCTGAAAGCTGCACTCCGGGTGGATCTCCACCAGCCTGTCGTCGGGCTGGCTGCGGGCGAGATCGTCCAGCTCACGCAGGCGGGGGAGCAGGTGGAACGCCTGCTTCGGTAACCCCCGGCCAAGTCGTCGCCGCGAGCTGCTGTTGGCGTGGGCGTAGTCCGTCTCGTGGAGGAGCGGCCGTGGCGGCGTCGGGAACACCGTGCTGGCGCGCCGGCCACCGAGAAACCGCCGGGCCTCGGTGTCTGCCGCGCGTGCCCACTCGTCGGGCAGTCCGATCGGCATGTCGACACCGATGACGTCGATAGTTGAATCCTCAACAAGTGACTCGAGGCGGTCGAGAACGAGCACCGACGTGCGCGTTCGCGACGACCCAACCGCCGCGAGAACCGTCCACGCCGGCACCGCGTCGTCGTAGGGTCATTGGCCGCTCCGAAGCGTTGTTGCAGAATCAACTAGATGAATGCTTGCTTTGCGCGTGCGCGCGCACTGGGATATGCGTTGAGTTTCGTCCCCAGCAGCAGGAGGTAGAGAACAAGCATGACCAAGGCCGAGTTGATCGATGCGGTGGCCGAGAAGGCCGGCACCTCGAAGGCGGACGCGGAACGCACCGTGGACGCGTTCTTCGAGGTTGTCGTTTCGCAGGCCAAGAACGGCGACAAGGTGGCATGGCCGGGCTTCGGTTCGTTCAGCACCACGCGACGCGCCGCCGCGCACCGGTCGCAACCCGCAGACGGGAGCGCCGGTGAACGTGCCGGCGTCGACCGCCCTGAAGTTCAGCGCGAGCTCCGTGCTGAAGGCCCAGTTGAACAAGTAGCACCGACGCACACGGAGGACACAGTGGCAACAGCGAAGAAGGCGCCCGCCAGACGGCCGGCAGCGAAGAAGGCTCCGGCCAAGCGGGCCACCGCCAAGAAGGCGCCCGCTCGCAAGACCGCAGCCAAGAAGGCTCCGGCTCGCAAGAGCACGGCCAAGCGGGCCCCGGCTCGCAAGACCGCGGCCAAGAAGGCTCCGGCTCGGCGGGCGACTGCCAAGAAGGCGCCGGCCCGCAAGAGCACGGCCAAGAAGGCTCCGGCTCGGCGGGCGACCGCCAAGAAGGCGCCGGCCCGCAAGACCGCGGCCAAGAAGGCTCCGGCTCGCAAGAGCACGGCCAAGAAGGCTCCGGCTCGGCGGGCGACTGCCAAGAGGGCCCCGGCCCGGAAGACGGCCGCCAAGAAGGCCTGAGGCTTCGGGCCTTCAGCACTCCAAGAGAGGGACGACGCAGTGGGGAGCTCCGGCTCCCCGCTTGCGCGTTCGGAAGCCGCGAGTCCGGCTCCGGCGGACTGGCTTCGGGCCGGGGGCCTGCCCAGAGGTCGCCTGGCACGATGGTGCCATGCAGCAGATCTGCCGGGACCTGGAGGCCGAGCACGCGGACCTCGATCAGGTCGTCGCCGGGCTCGATGTCTCGGACTGGGACCGGCCGACGCCGGCGACCGGCTGGTCGGTCCGCGATCAGATCAGCCATCTCGGCTACTTCGACCGGACCGCCGTGCTGGCGGTTCGCGACCCGGACGAGTTCACGCGCAGCGTGGAGGTGCTGCTGGCCGGTGGAGTGGACGGGTCCGTCGAGCCGGGCCGGGGCATGAGCGCGCCAGACCTGCTGGCGTGGTGGCGCGACGGCCGCCGCGAGCTCTTGGCCACGCTCGAGCCGCTTGACCCCGCCACCCGCGTGCCGTGGTATGGCCCGCCCATGGGAGCCCGCTCGTTCGCCACCGCGCGGCTGATGGAGACGTGGGCCCACGGGCAGGACATCGTGGATACCGTCGGCGCCGAGCGCCGACCGACCGACCGGTTGCGCCACGTCGCCCACATCGGCGTGCGGGCCCGGCCGTTCAGCTACGCCGTGCGAGGCCTCGAGGCGCCCAACCGGCCGGTGGCGGTCGTCCTGACCGGTCCCAACGGCGAGCGATGGGCGTGGGACGACAGCGCGGACGAATCCATCATGGGGCCGGCCCTGGACTTCTGCCTCGTCGTGACGCAGCGCCGGCATCATGCCGACACCGATCTGGACGCGCGTGGCGAGCTCGCCGAGGAGTGGCTGCGCGTCGCGCAGGCCTTCGCCGGGCCACCCGGTCCTGGCCGGGAGGCCGGTCAGTTCAGAGATCGTTGACGAGCTTGAAGAGCTCCGCCGCCGCCAGGCCGGCCCGCGAGCCGTTGTCGGCCAGGCGCTCGCGCACCCGGGACCGGAACGCGGCGAGCTGCGCGTCGTCCTTGGCCTTCATCGTCGACTCGAACTGGCTCTCGTGCGCTTCCAGCGCGGCGAGCTTCGCGTCGACGGTGGCCGTCACGTCCTCGGCGTGATCAGGCTCGTCGGCCTCCCACAGCAGCAGCGTGGACGGGCGGTGGTGGGGTAGTTGCTGCTCGGGGAAGAAGTGAGGATCACGCGCGGCGATGATGGCGTCGCACACGAGCAGACCGGCGTGGCGGTGATCCGGATGCAGCCGGTAGCGCTTCCACGGATCGTGCCCGAGCACCACGTCGGGACGCAGGCGCCGGATCCAGTAGGCGACCTCCCAGCGCTGGCGGAGTCCGCTCTCGAGCTCACCGTCGGGCCAACCAAGGAAGACCACCTCGCCGGTGGCGCCGAGGGCCCGTGCCGCCGCGCGTTGCTCGTGCTGCCTCGTCACCACGAGCGCGGCCGTATCGGCGTCGACGTCCCAGGTGCCTTTCGCACCGTCGGTGCAGATCAGGTGGTGGACGACACATCCCGCCATCGCCCACTTCGCCAGCGTGCCGCCGGACCCGAACTCGACGTCGTCGGGGTGCGCGCCAACCGCCAGCGCCACCGACGGCACCGGCAGGTCGATCGAGACGATGCCCGCCCCCGCCGCCGGGGTGGTCAGCGTCGGCTGTCCGGGGTCGTTGGCAGCCACGGCAGCACCTCCCTCACCGCGGGCTCGTCGAGATCGCGGGGCAGGTCGACGTCGAGGCCGAGGCTTGGGTCCCGCCACACCCGCACACCCGTGCCGTGCCGTCGCGCCTCGGCCACATGGTGGCGGAACGAGCCGGGCCCGTACGCGAACCGGAAGCCGAGGGTGGCCGGCAGGGCGATGACATTCGTCCCGTCGTCGTAGCGGTCGGGCACGAGGGTGATGAGGCCAGGGTGGATGAGGCGGGGGAGTTCGTGAGCCAACGGCAGGTCGGCGTGGGCGACGACGACATCGGTGAAACCCAGCTTGGCCAGCGACGCCACGCCGTCCGTGACCGCGCCGTTCAGGCCGTGGCCCGGGCGCCACAGCACTTGGGTGCCTGCCTCCTCCGCCCATCGCGCGACCTCGTCGTCATCGCACACGACGTAGACGGTCAGTGGCCGGGCGGCGGTGATGACGGTGGTGGCCATGCGGCGCGCGAGCTCGGCGCGGTCCGCGTCGGGGAGGACATCCGCCAGTCGCCGCTTGGCGGCGCCGAAGGCCTTCACCGGCACCAGCACCGCAGGACGCACCAGCGGAGTGTACGGCCGCCCGTAGTCTGCCGACCGTGCCGATCCGTGTCGCCGTCATCGGAGCCGGTTCGTGGGGGACCACGGTGGCCGCGCTCGCCGCGCAGAACACCGCCACGACCCTCTGGGCGCGTCGCCCCGAGCTGGCCAAGCAGATCAACGACGAGAACGTCAACCCGTCGTACCTTCCCGGGTTCACCCTCCCGCCGCAGTTGCTCGCCACCTCCTCCATGGAGGAGGCGGTCGGCGCGGCGGACGTCGTGGTGATGGCTACGCCGTCGCATGGCTTCCGCGAGGTGCTGCGGGCGGCGGTGCCGTGCATCCGGCCGTGGGTGCCGATCGTCAGCCTGGCCAAGGGCCTGGAGGGCGACTCCCTGAAGCGCATGAGTGAAGTCGTCCACGACGAGTTGCCCGGGCACCCCGTCGCCGTGCTCACCGGCCCGAACCTCGCGAAGGAGATCCTCGCCGGGCAGCCGGCGGCGAGCGTGGTGGCGATCGACGACGCGATCATCGCCAACGAGCTCCAGCGCATCTTCGCCACCATGCGGCTGCGGGTGTACACGAACCCAGATGTCGTCGGCTGCGAGGTCGCGGGGGTCGTGAAGAACGTGATCGCCATCGCCTCGGGCATGGCGGAGGGCATGGGCTTCGGCCACAACACGAGGGCCACCCTCATCACGCGCGGGCTGGCGGAGATGAGCCGGCTGGGCGTGTCGTTGGGCGGGGAAACGCTCACGTTCGCCGGACTCGCGGGGATGGGCGACCTCATCGCCACTTGCTCGTCCCGCCAGAGCCGGAACAACTCGGTCGGCTTCCAGCTCGGGCAGGGCCGGTCGATCGACGACATCGTGGGCGAGATGCACATGGTCGCCGAGGGGGTCAAGAGCTGCCTCTCGGTGCTGGCGCTGGCCGAGGCGCACGGCGTGGACATGCCGATCACCGAACAGGTCGTCGAGGTGTGCCACCGCGGCCGCACCGTCGGCGAGGCGCTGATCGCGCTCATGCAGCGGGACGCCAAACCTGAGCTCGCCCCGTGACGCGCTCGCGAACGGAGGTGTCGGAATGTGACATCGCGTGGCAGTTCATGACACCCCCGTCGAGAAGGCGACGGTGACCGGACCCGCGAGCGGCCACACGATCGGGATCGTCGGCGGGACCTGGCGGGCACGGGTCACACCCAGCGGGGCGTTGGTGGCCATGGACGGCTCGGTGATCCTCGACTGGTGGGTGGCCGCAGAGGACCGCTGGCACACGCCGGCTCGTGAGCCGACCTGCCGCCAGCGCCTGGTGGAGGGCGTCCCCGTGGTGGAGACGGCCATCCGCGTACCCGGCGGCGACGTGGTCCAGACCGTGTACGCGGTCGCCGACGGCGGAGGGCTCGCCGTCGTCGCGCTGGAGAACCGATCGCCGGCACCGATCGCCGTCGCTCTCAGCCGGCGTGACCTGCTGACCTCCCACCCGCCGGCCACGGTGCCCGTCCAGGGTGGGGACGCGCCCCCGGACGCCCTCGTGCTGCCGATCGGCCACCGCTCGACGGTGGTCGTGGCGATCGCGCCCGACCGCTCCGGGCCCGGGCTGCTCCCCTCGGGGCTCCCGAAGCCCGAGCAGGTGGTGAGGGGCTGGTTGCGTCAGACGGAGGTCGGAGCCGACGTCCGGCTGCCGGAATCGCCCGCGGTCGCCCTGCCCACGCTCCGGTCCCGGCTCCTGCTCGACGGGCCTCCCGCGGCGGACGAACCGGTCCCGTTCCTCGTGGCCGTGGCCGAGCTGGGCCGGCTGGGCGTCGACGTGGAGCCGTCGGTCGAGGCCGCCGCCGTCGCCGCCGACGAGCTGGCTCGCCTGACGCGTGACCGTTCCGCGCCCGTCCCCTGGCTCGTCGACGCGGGACTGGCTGCCGCCGGCGAGGTCTTCGGCCGCGCCGGTCACCGCCGCGGCGTGGAGGACGTCGCCGCGGCGCGCGCCGGACGATCCGACGTCGAGCCCGTGCCCCTCGCGCCCGCGGGCGATCTCACTGACCTGGCGTGGGCGCTGCGCCGCGTCGCCGTCGAGCGGTCCGGCGCCGTCGATCTGTTCCCCGCCTCGTTCCCGCCCGCTTGGCGCGGCCATGCCGTCGAGGCCTACCGGGTCCCCATCGGCGCGGGCACGCTGGCCGTGGCGCTGCGCTGGCACGGCACGCGCCCGGCGGTTCTCTGGGAGATCGACGGGCCGGGGGCGACGGTGCTGCGCTGCTCGGGCCTCGATCCGGCCTGGTCGACGTCGACCGCGCGCGGTGAGGCGCTCCTGGCCGAACCGGGCACGGCGTGCACCCTCCGTGGCGATCCCACGGCGAGCGGTGGCGAAGTCGGCACCTCCGCGCCCCTGATCGGGTGAACCCTGAGGATCGCGGGCAGGTTCGTGCCATGCTTGGTGGCAAAGGCGACGGTGGCTGGGCGGCCGGAGTGCAGCCGTCCCGGGAATCGGAGCACGAAATGAACAAGCCCAGCATGAGCACCCTCAGAATGAACAGGTACGTGCACAGGTCAGTCGTGGCAGGAGCCGCGGCCGCCGCCTTGGTGGCGATCGCCGCCTGCGGCCCGCCGACCAACCAGACGCCTCCGCCCCTGCCGGCGGCCATGACAGCGAGCTGGGGGATGAACGAAACGTCCGGTCGGGTCATGACGGACTCGGCCAAGCCGCCGGCGAACAACGGGGTCATCGGGCCCGCCGTCAAGCTCAACGGCAGTGCTTACGAGTTCCCCGGCTGGGTGAACAACGTCGACGCCGCGGGCAACTTCGTGGGTCAGATCTCGGCCACCGACAGCTTGGTCTCCGTGGCTGACAGCGGCCACGAGCTGGAGCCCCGGAACGGAGCGTTCTCGGTCGACGGCATCCTGCAGGCCCGTCGCACCGCGGCCGGCACGCTGCCCGTCGGCGCTCGGGGGGTGGCCTACAACATCGTGCAGAAGGCGCGGGCCTCGAACCTCGGGGGCTTCTGGAAGGTCGAGATGCGGGGCAACGGCCTCGGCATCGGTCGCCTCGTGTGCACCCTCGGTGACGGCCGCAACGTCGTCGCCGTGGAGTCCACGGTCCGGATGGACAACGGCGCCCGGCACTCCTTCGCCTGCCGCCTCAACAAGGGCATCTTCGCCGCCGTCGTGGACGGCGTGTCCGCGAACGCCGACGCGTCCATCCTCGGCGCAGTGAACCCGGTCGAGCGCTTCAGCACCTCGGTCAGCATCGGCAAGAAGCCCGGCTCGACCGACCCGTCGGACAGCTTCTCCGGCTGGATCGATCAGCTGAACATCTCGGCCGGCTAGCCGGCTCCGCCCCGACCGCTCACCAAACCTCGACGGCCCGGGCAGTCTGCGCTCAGCCCGCGCGCGCCGCTCGTTCGGCCTTGCGAGCGAGGCGGCGGGCGGTGCGGCCGCGGGGTGTGAGGTGGCGCTCGTCCAGGTCCGGCAGCTCGACACCGCCGTCGAAGCGCACGCGATAACGCAACCAGTTGAACCCGTTGGCGAGGATCACCTTGCCCTCGGTGCCCTCAGGGACACCGGGCAGGTCCACCTTGGCGGTCACCTTGTCGCCGATCCGCAGGTCCAGCTGGTCCGGCCGTGGCCGGGCCAGCGAGTGGGGCTTCCAGGTCGGCATGTCGCCATCATGCCCCATCGGACCCGCGCCGGTCGGGCCCGAAGCCAAACCGGCATCGGACCGGTCCGCCGGTACACTCGCCGCCCTGTGAAGAGCACGGTCGAGACCCTCGAGGGCAACAAGGTCAAGCTGCAGGTCGAGGTGGACGAGGCCGAGTTCGACCGCGACATCGATGTCGCGTTCCGCAAGATCGCCCGCGAGGTCCGGCTCCCCGGCTTCCGGCCGGGCAAGGCGCCACGGCGGATCCTCGAGGCCCGCATCGGCCTCGCGCCCGCCCGGCAGCAGGCGCTGCAGGACGCCATCCCCCGCTACCTCGCCGACGCCGTCAAGGAGCACGACGTCGACATCATCTCCCCGCCGGAGGTCGACATCACCGCCGGCGAGGAAGACGGCCCGGTGGCCTTCGCCGCCACGGTCGAAGTGCGCCCGACGATCATCGTGCCCGGCTACGCCGGCCTGCGGGTGGAGCTGCCGCCGGTGTCCGTCTCCGACGACGACGTGGACGAGGCCGTCACCGCCGAGCTCCGCCGCCACGGGACCCTGACCGACGTGGACCGCGCGGCCGAGGCTGGAGACTTCCTCACCCTCGACGTCGAGGCCGAGCGCGACGGGGATCCCGTCCCCGGGCTCAACACCGAGGACTGGCTGTACGAGCTGGGCCGCGGCTGGGTCTCGCCCGACTTCGACGAGCGCCTGACGGGCGCCGAGGCCGGACACTCGCTGAGCTTCTCCACCACGCCCAACGGCACCGAAGACCCCGCCGACCTGAGCGTGTCGGTCAAGCAGGTGCAGACCCTCGTGCCCGCCGAGCTGAGCGACGACTGGGTCGGTGAGAACCTGGGCGAGTTCGAGACCGCCGACGAGTGGCGGGCCGCCATCCGGGAGCGGATGGAGGCATCCCGGCTGAACAGCGCTCGGCAACTGCTGCTGGAGCGGGCCACGTCCGCGCTGGCCGAGCTGGTCGAGGAGGATGCGCCCGAGGCGCTTGTCAACGGCGAGCTGCAGACCCGGGCCCGGGACCTGGTCACCAGCCTGCAGTCGCAGGGCGTGTCCATGGAGCAGTACCTGGCCATGACCGGGCAGGACCCGGCCACCCTGACGGAGGGCCTGAAGGGGAGCGCGGCCACCGCGGTGAAGGTCGACCTCGCACTGCGCTCGGTGGCCGACGCGGAGGGCATCGAGATCACAGACGAAGACCTCGAGGCCGAGTACGCCCGCATCGCCGTGCGCGTCAGCCAGAAGCCGAACCAGGTGCGCAAGGCCTACGAGCGCAACGACGCCGTGTCGGGCCTGCGGGCGGAGATCCGCAAGGCCAAGGCGCTCGAGTGGCTCCTGCGCCACGTCGAGGTCGTCGACACCGAGGGTGCGGCGATCGACCGTGAGCTGCTGCTCCCGCCCGAGGAGGACATCGTGGTCCCGGGCGACGTCGACCTCGGCACCGACGACGACCACGACCATGCCGGGCATGACCACGCTGGCCATGACCATGCCGGCCACGACCACCCCCACGACACCGAGGAAGCGGAGCGTCCGTGATCGAGCCCCAGAGCTATCTCGTCCCAACCGTCGTCGAGCAGACGAACCGGGGCGAGCGCGCCTACGACCTCTACTCGCGCCTGCTGAAGGACAACATCATCTTCCTCGGCACGCCGATCGACGACACCATCGCCAACCTGATGTGCGCGCAGATGCTGCACCTGGAGTCCGAGAACCCGGACAAGGACATCAACATCTACATCAACAGCCCCGGCGGTGACATCACGGGGCTGTTCGCGATCTACGACACCATGCAGTTCATCCGCAACGACATCGCCACCATCTGCTACGGGCAGGCGGCGTCGGCGGCCGCGGTCCTGCTGGCGGCGGGGACGAAGGGCAAGCGCCTGGCCTTGCCGCACGCCCGCGTGCTGCTGCATCAGCCCTACGGCGCCATGGGCTATGCCCAGGTGACGGACCTGGAGCTGGCGGCCAAGGAGATCCTCCGGATGCGGGACCTGATGGAGGAGATGCTCTCCCACCACACGGGACAGCCGCTCGAGCGGATCCACGTCGACACCGACCGCGATTTCGTTCTGGAGGCCGAGGCGGCCCTGGAGTATGGCATCATCGACGAGGTGATCACCGCCCGGACCATGGCGGATCGCACCGGTCCCATCAAGTAGCCCATCGACTAGCAGGGCAGACCGCAGCAACCAGCAGGATCGGCAACACCAGCCAGCAGGGGAGGCCCGTGGTGGCGAAGTTCGGGGACAGCGGCGAGCTTCTCAAGTGCTCGTTCTGCAGCAAATCGCAGAAGCAGGTGAAGAAGCTCATCGCGGGCCCCGGCGTGTACATCTGCGACGAGTGCATCGAGCTGTGCAACGAGATCATCGAGGAGGAGCTGGCCGAGACCGCCGAGCTCCGCTTCGACGAGCTGCCCACGCCGCGCGAGATCTACGACTTCCTCGACGACTACGTCGTCGGTCAGGAGCCGGCCAAGAAGATCCTGTCGGTCGCCGTCTACAACCACTACAAACGCATCCAGTACCAGAACGCGCAAGGCCCCTCGCACCACGCCGAGGTCGAACTGGCGAAGTCCAACATCCTCCTGCTGGGCCCGACCGGCTGCGGCAAGACGTTGCTCGCCCAGACGCTGGCCCGCATGCTCAACGTGCCCTTCGCCATCGCCGACGCCACGGCGCTCACGGAGGCCGGGTACGTCGGTGAGGACGTCGAGAACATCCTCCTGAAGCTCATCCAGGCCGCGGACTACGACGTCAAGAAGGCCGAGACCGGGATCATCTACATCGACGAGATCGACAAGATCGCCCGCAAGAGCGAGAACCCCTCGATCACCCGGGACGTCTCGGGCGAGGGTGTGCAGCAGGCGCTGCTGAAGATCCTCGAGGGCACGGTGGCGTCGGTCCCGCCGCAGGGGGGCCGCAAGCACCCCCACCAGGAGTTCATCCAGATCGACACCACCAACATCCTCTTCATCTGCGGCGGTGCCTTCGCCGGGCTGGAGCGCCTCATCGAGCAGCGCATCGGCCAGAAGGGGGTGGGCTTCCACGCCACCGTCCGCGGGCACGACGAGTTCGATCCCGGCGAGCTGTTCGCCCAGGTCCTGCCCGAGGACCTGCTGAAGTTCGGTCTCATCCCCGAGTTCGTCGGCCGGCTCCCGGTCGTCGGTGCCGTGCAGAGCCTCGACCGTGACGCCCTCGTCCAGATCCTCGTGGAGCCCAAGAACGCGCTGGTCCGCCAGTACCGCAAGTTCTTCGAGTTCGAGGACGTCGAGTTGGAGTTCACCGACGACGCGCTGACCGGCATCGCCGATCAGGCGCTCAAGCGGGGGACGGGCGCCAGAGGCTTGCGGGCCATCCTCGAAGAGGTCCTGCTGAACACCATGTACGACCTGCCCGGGCGGAGCGACATCGGGCGGTGCGTGATCGACGGCGACACGGTGCGGGACAAGGTCAACCCCACCCTCGTGCCGCGCTCCGGTCGGGTCAGCCGGCCGAAGCGGGCCGCATCCTGAAGCGCCGGCCTGTCACGATCCCACCCCCCGGCTGATGGACATCGCCGCCGCGCTGGCATACCTGGCCGACCACAGCAACTACGACGACACCGGCCGCATCACGTCGCCCTCCACGGAGCGCATCGAGCGGCTCGTGGGGCTGATGGGCGACCCCCAGCGGGCCGCCCCGGCCATCCACATCACCGGGACAAACGGGAAGGGCTCCACGGCCCAGATCCTCACCCGCCTCCTCGTTACCCAGGGGCTGTCCGTGGGCACCTTCTCCAGCCCCCACCTCGAACGGGTCAACGAGCGGCTGAGCCGCAACGGCGAGCCCATCACCGACGACGAGCTCGGTGAGCAGATCGGTGCCGTGGCCGACCTGGCGATGCTGGCCGGGGTGGAGCCGAGCTACTTCGAGATCGTGACGGCCGCCGCGTTCCGCTGGTTCGCCGACATCGCGGTCGACGTGATGGTCGTCGAGGTAGGCCTGCTCGGGCGATGGGACGCCACGAACGTCCTCGACGCTGCGGTGGCGGTCGTGACCAACGTGGGGTTCGACCACCTGGAGTACGCCGGTCCCACACTGGCCGACGTGGCCGCCGAGAAGGCGGGGATCGTGAAGCCGGGCAGCACGCTCATCCTCGGGGAGACCGACCCAGAGCTGGCCGCCATCTTCCGCGCCGCAGGCGCCGAGCGGGTCATCGAGCGCGGCATGGGCTTCGACGTGCTGGAGAACCAGCTGGCGCTCGGCGGCCGGGTCCTCTCGCTGCGCACACCGTCCACGATCTACAGCGACCTCTACCTGCCGCTCCACGGCAGGTACCAGGGCGAGAACGCCTCGGTCGCCCTGACCGCCGCCGAGGCATTCTTCGACGCTCCGCTGGCGCAGGACGTCGTGGAGGAGGCGTTCGCCGCGGTGAAGATGCCCGGCCGCTTCGAGGTGCTGGGGCACCAGCCGCTCGTCATCGTGGACGGCGCCCACAACCCACCCGGGGCGGACAGCTGCGCCGCAGTGCTGTTCGACGACTTCGACCCAGTCGGCAAGAAGCTGCTGGTGGTCGGCTTCCTGGCCGGCCGTGACCCGACGACGATGCTCGAAGCGTTGCGGGCCGACGAGATGGACGCGGTGATCTGCTGCACGCCAGGGACCTCCCGGGGCATCCCGGCCGCCGAGGTCGCCCGGGCGGCGCGGGCCATCGGTTGCGACGACGTCGCCGCGCTCGACGGGGTGGCCGACGCCTGCGACGCCGCGCTCGTCCGGGCCACGGCCGAGGATCTCCTGCTCGTGACCGGCTCGCTCTACGTCGTCGGCCACGCCCGCCCCCACCTCTTGAAGGTCCTCCGTGGCTAGCCTCACGGCTCGCTATGTCTGATCGCACCCTCGTCATCTGCAAGCCCGACGCCGTGGAGCGGGGCCTGATCGGCACCATCCTGAGCCGCTTCGAGCGCCGCGGCCTGGTCATCGCCGCCCTCGAGCTCCGCACGCTCGACGAGACCGTCCTCGCCCGCCACTACGAAGAGCACCAGGGCAAGGGCTTCTACGCCGAACTGGTGACCTTCATGTCCCGCGGGCCCGTGGTCCTGGCGGCCATCGAGGGCCCGGAGGACACCTGGAAGGTGGTACGGGACATGATGGGCGCCACCAATCCCCGCAACGCCGCCCCGGGCACGATCAGGGGCGACCTCGGCATCGAGTTCACCGAGAACCTGATCCACGGCAGCGACAGCGCAGAGTCGGCCGCGCGCGAGCTGGGCATCTTCTTCCCCGAGGGGTAGCGCACTGCCGCGCCGAGTGAGCCGAAGTACGGCACGGAAACGCGCCCTGTAACCTTGGTGCGCCCATCCGGAAGGGACGCACGTGCCGTCGAATTCCATCGCTCTCGGCCGCGACATGGCCGTCGACCTCGGAACCGCCAACACCCTCATCTACGTGCGCGGCCACGGCATCATCCTCAACGAGCCGTCAGTGGTGGCGATCAACGTCCGGGACGGCCGGCCGGTCGCCGTCGGGCTGGAGGCCAAGCGGATGATGGGCCGCACGCCCGGCCACATCCAGGCCGTGCGCCCGCTGAAGGATGGCGTCATCGCCGATTTCGAGATCTGCGAGAAGATGCTCCGCTTCTTCATCCAGAAGGTGCACCGCAGCCGGTGGGTCAAGCCTCGGATGGTCATCTGCGTCCCTTCGGGCATCACCGGCGTCGAGCAGCGGGCGGTCCAGGACGCGGCCGAGTACGCGGGGGCCCGCAAGCCGGCCTACATCATCGAGGAGCCCATGGCCGCGGCCATCGGGGCCGGCCTGCCCGTGCAGGAGCCGACCGGCAACATGGTGGTGGACATCGGCGGCGGCACGACGGAGGTGGCCGTCATCTCGCTCGGAGGGATCGTCGCCAGCCAGTCCGTGAGGGTGGCGGGCGACGAGCTCGACGATGCGGTCGTCAACTACATCAAGAAGGAGTTCTCGCTGGCCGTCGGCGAGCAGACTGCGGAGGACATCAAGGTCGCCATGGGCTCGGCGTGGCCCCTGGCGGAAGAGCTCACGGCGGAGGTCCGGGGGCGGGACCTGGTCACCGGGCTGCCCCAGACGGTCGAGATCACCACGGAACAGATCCGGGAGGCCCTGGAGGAGCCGGTGGCGGCCATCGTCGACGCCGTGAAGACCACCCTCGACAAGACCCCTCCCGAGCTGGCGGCCGACATCATGGAAGGCGGCATCACCATCACGGGCGGCGGAGCGCTGCTCATGGGCCTCGACGTGCGGATCGAGCAGGAGACGGGCATGCCGATCAACCTGGCACCCAACCCTCTTCACTCGGTCGTCATCGGGTCCGGGCAGGCGCTCGAAGAGTTCGACTCGTTGCGAGGCGTGCTCTTCCGCGGCCAGGAGTCGTGAGGTCGTCCCGCCCCGGATCAACGTGGCCAGCGTCCCGGTCGGCCGTCGCCGTCTCCTCATCCTCCTCGTCGTCACGGCCCTGGTGCTGCTGACCTTCGATCAGCGCGGCAACCGCGTGATCGACGGGTTCCGCAGCGCGTTCATCACCGTGACGGCGCCGTTGCGCACCGTGGCCCGCGTCGTGGCCACGCCGGTCCAGAACGCCTGGTACGGCCTGACGAGCTTCGACGAGCTGAAGCGGGAGAACGACGAGCTGCGCGACCGCGTCGAGGCGCAGGACGGCGCGGCCATCGCCGCCGAGGCCGTGGTGTACGAGAACAGCGAGCTCAAGTCCGAGCTGGGTCTGCCGACCCTATCCGGCATCGAGCGGGTGAAGGCCGAGGTCGTCTCCGGCGCGCCGTCCAACTTCGACCAGACCATCACCATCAACCAGGGCGAGCGGCGGGGGATCAAGGTCGGCATGCCGGTGATCACCTCCGGCGGCCTGGTCGGCCGCGTCGAGCAGGTCACGGCCCGCCAGTCCGTGGTGCGGCTGCTGTCCGATCCCGAGTCGACGGTGGGCGTCCGCTTCGCCAGCTCTCCGTGCAGCACCTCTGCCCCGGCCTCCACCACGACCACGACGTCGCCGACGACGACCACGCTCCCACCCGCGCCGCCGGCCGGTGGGTCCACCGCGCCGGCCACTGCGTCCACGGCGCCCACCGCGGTCGCCGCGGCCACCGTTGACACCGCGCCCCGCTCGGACACCGAGCTGGGCCAGGTACGCGGGCCGCGGGCGCGGAAAGCCCCTCGAGGTCGAGCAGGTCAACGCCGAGGCCTGCATCGCGGTCGGCGACGGCGTGATCACGGCCGGTGTGACGGAGAGCCTCTTCCCAGAGGGATCCCGGTCGGTCGCGTCAACCTGGTCGAGCGGCGCCCGGGCTCGCTCGACCTGCTGGTCCGGGTCGATCCCGTGGTCGACCTCCAGCGCCTCAGCATCGTGCAGGTGCTCCTGTACGACGGCGACGCCGCTTTCGCCGGGAGCTGAGGACCCGTGCTCGCGGTGCTGCACACGCCGTGGTTCCGCGTGCCCGCGCTCGCCGTCCTCGTGGTGACGCTGCAGACCGTCGTGGTGTCGCAGGTGCACTTCCTCGGCGCCAGCGCGGACCTCGTGGTGCTGTGCGCCGTCGCCGGCGGCCTGGTCGGCGGTCCCCAGCGGGGCACCGTCAACGGCTTCGCGTTCGGGATCGTCTACGACCTGGCGCTCACGACGCCGTTCGGGCTCTGGCCGCTCGTGCTCTGCGTCGCCGGCTTCATCGTGGGGCTCACCCGCAACGAGGCCATCAGGGACAACCGCTGGCTCCAGATGGCCATCGTGTTCGTGGCCAGCGGCACCGTGATGGTGGCCTACGCCGTCGTCGCGACCGTGTTCGGCTCCGAGGCCGTCCTCACGCTCAGTCTCATTCCCACCACGTTGGTCGTGGCGGTCGTCAGCGCCGCCCTCACCCGGCCGGCCGTGCGGGTCATGCGCTTCACCCTCCTCGCCGGGGACCGCCGGCCGGTGTAGTCGTCAGGGGGAAGGGAACCTTCCCCCCTTGAGATCTCCCCATCTCTTGGTGCCGCCTTCAGCGGCGCTCAGGCTCCTCGGCGGCGGAGCCGCCTGCGGGCCATGTGCGGGGGCAACGCCCCCGCACCCCCACTCCACCCGCCAACATTGGCTGTCACGAAACCGTCATGTGACGGCCGCTGGGGGGTTTCGGCACGGCAGAATGGAAGACCTATGGCGAGGGACGGAAGAGGGCTGCGCCTCGGTGTGCTCGGGATCGTGGCCCTGTCCCTCTTCGCCACCCTCTTCGCCCGGCTGTGGTACCTGCAGATGATGTCGCCGGAGCGGCTGGTCGAGGACGTGCAGACCTACCGCACCCGCACTGTCCAACTGGCGCCCATGCGGGGCCGGGTCTTCGACCGCCACGGCATGGTCCTGGCCGACAACCGGCGGGTGCTCTCGGTCACCATCGATCGCGAGGAGATCCGCAGCGAGCAGATCCGCGAGCGCCTCTTCACTCGGCTGTCCGGCCCGCTGCAGACGCCGGTGGAGGACCTCGAAGCCCGCTACGTCGACGACCAGTTCGACCCCTACCGGCCCCTTCCGCTGGCCGACGACGTCCCCGAGACCGTCGCCATCTACCTGGGCGAACGCCGCGAGGACTACCCCGGGGTGGAGGTGAGCGAGGGATGGCAGCGGGTGTACCGCTACGCCCCGCTGGCCAGCCACATGGTGGGCTACATGGGCGCCATCCCCGCCGAGACGGCGGAGCAGTACGCGTCCAAGGGGTACAAGCTCAACGAGCGGGTGGGCAAGGCCGGCGTCGAGCAGCAGTACGAGGACCAGCTCCGGGGCAAGCCGGGGCAGATCATCTACGAGGTCGATGCCCGCAACCGGATCGTGCGGGAGGTGAGCCGGCGGGATCCCGTCCCCGGCAACGACGTCGTGCTGTCGATCGACCTCCAGGTCCAGCAGTACGCCGAGCAGACCTTGCAGCAGGGCCTGCGCGAGGCTCGGACCCGCTGCCCATTCGACGCCTTCACCGGCGGCTGCGGCGGGCCCTCGTTCGAGGCTCCGGCCGGATCGGTGGTGGTCGAGGATCCCCGCAACGGCGAGATCCTGGCCATGGCCACCTACCCGACGTTCGACAACCGGTGGTTCGTCGAGGGCATCAGCAACAAGAAGATCACGGAGCTCTACCCGGACGCCGACAAGCAGGCCCCGTTCGTCAACCGGGCCGTGTCGAGCCCGTTCCAGCTCGGTTCGACGTTCAAGCTGGTGTCCACGGTCGCCGGGCTGCAGAGCGGTGTCATCACGCCGGGCTCACCCTTCGACGACGAGGGCCGCTACCAGATCCCCGACTGCGACGTCGCCCGGTTCAAGTGCATCTTCAAGAACGCCGGCCGAGCCCGGGGCAACGGCACCATCTCGCTCGCCACCGCGCTCACCCTGTCCTCCGACACCTACTACTACCGCATAGGCGCCGAGCTGCAGTTGGCTCAGAACCCCACGCTCCAGAACGTGGCGCGGCAGTTCGGCTTCGGGGCGGACAGCGGCATCGACCTGCCGGGTGAGATCTCAGGGACCGTGCCCGACGCCGAGCTCAAGAAGCGCCTCGCCCAGCGGGACCCGCCCGTGATCAGCGCCGATGAAGGCCGTGGCTACTTCGTCGGCGACAACGTGCTGTTCGCCATCGGTCAGGGCCTCCTGAGCGCCACGCCGCTGCAGCTCACCAACTCCTACGCCACGTTCGCCAACGGCGGCAACCGGATGCGGCCGATGGTCGCCCTGGGCATCGTGGCGCCGGGAACCCCTGACCTCAACCCCGGCGACGGCGGCCGGGTCAACCCGTACCTGTTCGACTGGCTGGAGAAGTTCAAGCCCGAGGTCAAGGCACAGGTGGCCATCAACACGGACTGGTGGGAGACGATGAACCGCGGCTTCACCGGCGTGGTCACGAGCCGCCGGCCGTTCGGCACCGCCAGCCGCACCTTCGAGGGCTACAACTACAACGCGATGCCCATCGCCGGGAAGACCGGCACGGCCCAGGACGCAGCCCAGGAAGGCAACAAGGACGACTCGCTCTTCGCCGGCTACGGCCCCAACGGCGGTCCGGGCACGGCGCAGTATGTGGTGGCGGCGGTCGTAGAGGACGCCGGCTTCGGCGCCTGGGCGGCGGCCCCCATCGTCAAGTGCATGTTCTCCGCGCTCGGCGACCGCAGCGCCATGGCGCCCGTCGCCCAGTCCGAACCCCTGGACAAGACCGCGACCACCCCGACCCCCATCGGCCCGATGCCCAACTCGGCGTGCATGGCCATCAACGACGCCAGGGGTTCGGTGGACTGATGGGTTCGGTGGACTGATGGGTTCGGTGGACTGATGGTCGTGCTCGCGCCGGCCCCGGCGCTGTCGCTCTCCCGGCGCAGCGACGTCTCCTTGCGCCGGCTCGACTGGACGATCGTGTTCACGGTCGCCGGTCTGTGCGCCATCGGCCTGACCGCGATCTACTCCGCGACCGGCCCGACCCGCCGCCTGGGCGGGCTCGACCCCTACTACTACGTCCAGCGCCAGGGCCTCTTCATGGGCGGCGCGCTGGTGGTGATGACGCTGGCCGCCGTCATCGACTACCGCCGGCTGCGCGACTGGGCCCTGTTCTTCTTCGGCGCCACCACGATCCTGCTGATCGCCGTCACCATCCTGGCCCGGTCCCGCAACGGCATCCGGGCGTGGTTCGTGATCGGGCCGTTCCAGTTGCAACCGTCGGAGCTGGCCAAGGTCACGCTCATCCTCGTGCTGGCGGCCTTCGTGGCCAGCGACCGCGGGGAGGCCCTGCCGTTCCCGGGCTTCGTGCGCGCCCTCGGGCTCATGGCGCTTCCGGTGTTGATCGTGATCGCCCAGCCGGACCTGGGGACGGCGTCGGTGTTCGTCGCCATCGCCATGGCCATCCTCCTCGTTGCCAAGGCCAACCCCCGCCACATCGCGCTCGTCACGGGACTGGCCGTCTTCTCCGCCGTCCTGGTCGTGGCCACGGGGACGCTGCAGAGCTACCAGTTCGCCCGTCTCACGACCTTCGTTTCCGCCGACACCGAGACCAACGACGAGACGACCGAGGCGCTCATCCTCCAGTCCCAGGAATCGCAGGCGGCGATCGCCACCGGGGAGCTCACCGGGCACGGCTTCATGCAGGGCCCGCGCACGAACGGCGGCTACGTCCCCGAGCAGCACACCGACTTCGTGTTCTCGGCCGTGGGCGAGCAGTTCGGCCTGCTGGGCAGCGCGGGCGTCCTCGCGCTCTACGCCATCCTCATCGTCCGCTGTCTCCGGGTGGCCCAGATCTCCCGTGACCACCTCGGCTCGCTGCTGTGTTGCGGCGTGGCCGCGGCTCTGCTCTGGCATGTCTTCCAGAACGTGGGCATGACCATGGGGATCATGCCCATCACCGGCATTCCGCTGCCCTTCATCTCCTACGGCGGGTCCTCCACGGTGGCCTTCTTCGCCATGGTCGGCCTGGTGCAGAACGTCTACATGCGGAGGTTGTGAACGCGCTCACAAGAGCGCGGAAGGGCCCCGGGCTAGGATGCTCAGGTCATGACGCTGTGGCCCCGGCTCGAACCACTGCTGGCCAAGGTGCAGAAGCCCGCCCGCTACATCGGTTGCGAAGACGGCGCCATCGTCCCCGTCCACGGCCCGGGCAAGGTGTCGTGGCTGCTCGTCTACCCGGACACGTACGAGATCGGGCTCCCCAACCAGGGCCTGCAGATCCTCTACGAGATCCTCAACGAGCGGGACGACGCGGTGGCTGAGCGGGCCTACGCGCCCTGGACGGACCTGGACGCCGAGCTCCGCCACCACGGGCTGCCCCTCTTCTCGGTCGATTCCCACCGCGCCGCGTCCGAGTTCGACCTCCTCGCCTTCAACCTGTCGGCGGAGCTCGTGTACACGAACGTCCTGGCCTGCGTGGACCTGGCCGGTGTGCCCGTCCGCAACGAGGATCGGCGGGACGAACACCCCCTGGTGGCCGCCGGGGGCCACGCCACGTTCAACCCCGAGCCACTAGCCGAGTACGTCGACCTGTTCGTCATCGGCGAGGGCGAGGAGGTGGTGTCCGAGATCACGGAGGTGGTCCGCGAGTGGACGGCCTCGGGTCGGCCCGAGGGCAGCCGCCACCAGGTGCTGCGCCGGCTGGCCGCGGTGGATGGCGTGTACGTCCCGTCGATGTACGACGTCACGTACGACGGTCCCCAGCTGGTGGCCATCACCCCGCGGTATCCGGACGTCCCGGCGCAGATCGTCAAGCGCACAGTGGCCGATCTGGCGGACTGGCCCTACCCCAAGCGCCAACTGGTCCCGCTGACGGAGGTGGTGCACGACCGGCTGTCCGTCGAGGTCTTCCGCGGCTGCACCAGGGGATGCCGGTTCTGCCAGGCGGGGATGATCACGAGGCCAGTGCGGGAGCGCCCGGCCGACCAGGTGCGGACCATGGTGCGGGAGGGGCTCCTGCGCACGGGTTACGACGAGGTGAGCCTCACCTCGCTGTCGACGGCCGACTTCTCGGGGATCGAGCGCGTGGTGGCGGAGACAGTGGACTCCACGGGGCTCTGCGGGCCGACGAGCGTCAGCCTGCCGTCTCTGCGGGTCGACGCCTTCACGGTGGGCGTCGCCGCCCAGGTGGCACGGGCGCGGCGGTCGGGTCTGACCTTCGCGCCTGAAGCGGGCACATGGCGACTTCGTTCCGTCATCAACAAGTTGATCACTGAGGAAGACCTCTACGGCGCGGTGGACGCCGCCTACAGCGAGGGGTGGAGCCGCATGAAGCTCTACTTCCTGACCGGGCTGCCCACCGAGACCGACGAGGACACGCTCGGCATCGCCGACCTGGCGCGCCAGTGCGTCGCCCTGGGGAAGCGCTACACCAACCGGGCCTCCCTCACCGTTTCCCTGGGCGGCTTCGTCCCGAAGCCCCACACACCATTCCAGTGGTTCGGCCAGAACACCATGGCGGAGATGCGCCGGAAGGTCCAGCTCCTGCGCGACGCCACCGCCAAGGCGCGGGGCGTGCAGCTCAAGTGGCACGACCCGGCCGCCTCGCTGGTCGAGGGCCTCGCCAGCCGGGGTGACCGCCGGGTCGGGCGCGTGATCGAACGGGTCTGGCGCTCGGGTGGCACGTTCCAGGAGTGGAGCGAGCACTTCGACCTGGGGCGCTGGGAGGAGGCAATGGCCGCCGAGGGTCTCTCGATGGACTGGTACGTCCTGCGCCATCGGGACGAGGCCGAGGTGCTGCCCTGGGATCACATCTCGGCGGGGCTCCACAAGGACTTCCTGTGGCAGGACTGGCAGGAAGCGCTGGCCGAGCACGGGCTCGAGGACTGTCGCTGGACCCCCTGCTACGACTGCGGGGTCTGCACCGGCTACGGGCTCGAGCACGTGGTCGCCTCGCCGGTGGCTCCCGCCGGCGGGAGCCAGGGCACCGGCCAGGATCTCGCGCGTGGGCACGTCGTGCCCGTCGAGCTGGTGTCCCGGCGGGAGCCGGTTGGCGTGGGCGCGGCATGAGCAGCGTCACCGCCCGGCTGCGATACGCCAAAGAGGGCAAGGTCCGTTGGACCAGCCATCGTGACGCCGCTCGCATCTGGGAGCGGGCACTGCGCAGAGCCGGACTGGCGGTCGCCTACACCGAGGGTTTCTCCCCGCGGCCCCGCCTCCACTTCGGGCTCGCCCTGCCCACGGGCTACGAGTCCGATGTCGAGCTGCTCGACGTCGACCTGGTGGAGCAGCCCGTCGTCGACGACCTTCCTGATCGGCTCACGGCCGCCCTGCCGGTCGGTTTCTCGGTGACCTCGGCCGCCGTGCTCGAGGGCGGGGAGCCGTCGCTCCAGCAGGACGTCACCTCCTGCTCGTGGCGGATCGAGCTGCGTGAGGTGTCACCCACCAGGGCCGAGGGCGCGGTCGCGGCTGCCCTCGCCGCCTCTAGCCTTCTCCTGGCCCGTAGCCGCAAGGGCCACGAGACTCTCGACGACCTGCGGCCGGGCATCCTCGCCCTGTGCGTCGAGACCACCACGCAAGACGGTCCGCCCGTCCTGCTGGCCGATCTCGCCACCCAACCCCGGGCGCTGCGTCCCAGCGAGCTGCTGGCGGCGTGCTTCCCTGAGGTGGCGGAACCGATCGACATCACCCACCGGGTGCGCCGCACCCACCAGTGGATCGAACGTGACGGCGCCCGCCGGGAACCCCTCCCGGTGCCGGCGACGTCCCAGACGCATGCTCTGGGAGCGTGCGCATGAGAAGGACACAGACGGATGACCGAGCAGGATCGCCCCCTGGAGCTCTCACAGCCCGAACCCGCCGACGGCGACACCGCCCCGGGCGCTGATGGCGCCCCGGGCGAGGCCGACGGCGAACCCGCCCTCCGCACCTCGTCCGCGGCGCGCCGCCGGCGCCGGGGCTCCCGAGGAGGAAAGGGTCGTCGCCGCCCAGGCGTGACGGCCACCGACGGCGAGGAATCCGACGACGACGATGGTCTCGAGGATGGTCTCGAGGACACCCCGGGTGACACCGTCGATTCGCGCGACGCCGCCGGACGTGAGGCCGGCCGGTTCGAATCCGGCCGGTTCGAGAGGGCGCCGTCGGGCGCCGGTCGATCCCGAGGAACTGCCTGATCTCCCCGGTGAGGGGCGCGTGCAGGATCCGGCCGCGGCCGAGCGTGTGCTCGTCCGCAAGCCCCAGATCGGCGACACCCGCCCCGCCCCCGCGTCCTCTGCTCCGGCTGGACGGTCAGCCCGCTCCGAGCGGGTCGCCCGGCCGCCGGCCGATGGGGCCAAGCCCGGATCCTCCGGCGCCGCCGCGTCCGTGGCCGGGGACAAGACCAAGCGCCGCCGCAAGACGAGCCGGACGGGTGGAGCCCAGGCCAAGGGTCATCCCGCCGGGCCGGTGGCCCTGGACGCCGACGTGCTGGAGCGCCGCCGGGGCCGTGAGCGCAACGGCCGCCCGGTCGGTCGCTACCTGATGTGCGTCCACGTCCGCCCGGACCTCGTCCAGATCGCCGTCCTCCAGGGCCGCAACCTCATCGAGCACTACGTCAGCCGGCCCTCCGACGACGTGGCCCAGATCCACGGCAACATCTACGTCGGGCGGGTCCAGAACGTGCTGCCGGGGATGGAGGCGGCCTTCGTTGACATCGGGACGCCCAAGAACGCGGTTCTCTACCGCGGGGACGTCCAGTACGACGCCGAGGACCTGCTGGAGCCGGCCAAGGACCGGTCCCGGGGCGCCGACCGCCCGCGCATCGAGCAGCTCCTCAAGAACAAGCAGCTCATCGTCACGCAGGTCACGAAGAACCCGATCGGGGCCAAGGGCGCGCGCCTCACGCAGGAGGTGTCGCTCCCCGGCCGGTTCGTGGTGCTGATCCCCAACTCGAAGACCTACGGCATCTCCAAGCGGCTGGCCGACGACGAGCGGCGGCGGCTGCGGTCGATTCTGGATCGGGTGAAGCCCGAGGAGCACGGCCTGATCGTGCGCACGGCGGCCGAGAGCGTGAGCGAGGACGAGCTGCGGGCCGACGTGCTGCGCCTGGCCGGCCAGTGGGAGACCATCAGCGCCAGGGCCAAGCAGGTCCGCTCGCCGTCGCTCCTCTACCGGGAGCCGGGGCTGGCCGTGCGGGTCATCCGGGAGGAGCTCAACGCCGACTACCGAGGCGTCGTCATCGACGATCCCGAGCTCTACGCCGAGGTCAGGGACTACGTGGGCGCCCTCAACCCCGAGCTGGCCGACCGCATCGAGTTCTACGACCCCGAGGCCGAGGGGCTCCCGCTCTTCGAGAAGCACCACGTCCACGAGCAGCTCCACAAGGCCCTGGACCGCAAGGTCTGGTTGCCCTCGGGCGGATCGCTCATCGTCGAGCACACCGAGGCGCTCACGGTCATCGACGTGAACACGGGCAAGAACGTCGGTACCTCCAACCTGGAGGAGACGGTCTTCAACAACAACCTGGAGGCGGCCGACGAGATCGCCCGCCAGCTCAGGCTGCGGGACATCGGCGGGATCATCGTCATCGACTTCATCGACATGGAGATCAGGGAGAACCGCCAGCGGGTGGTGTCCGCCTTCCGAGAGGCGCTGGCCCGGGACAAGACCCGCACGCAGGTGTTCGACATCTCCGATCTGGGCCTGGTCGAGATGACCCGCAAGCGCATCGGCGAGGGCCTGCTGACGGCGTTCGCGCAGACCTGCCCCAACTGCGAAGGGCGTGGCCTGGTGGTCGATCACTCGCTCATCGGGTAGGCTCGCTCTTCGCTATGTACGCAGTCATCACCGCCGGAGGACGCCAAGAACGCGTCGTCGAGGGCCAGCGTGTCGAGGTCGACCTGCTCAGCGCCGCCGAGGGCGACGAGGTCACCTTCCGCGCTGTCCTCCTCGTCGACGGGGACACCGTCCTCGCCACGCCGGAGCAGCTGAAGGGCGCCGAAGTCACGGCCACCGTCGTCGGCCTGGCCAAGGGCCCCAAGATCAACGGCTTCACGTACAAGCGGCGGACCAACCAGCGCCGGCGCTACGGGCATCGCCAGAAGTACTCGGTCGTCGAGATCACCAGCATCCCCGGCGCAGGCGGCAAGAGCTCGAAGAGCTCGAAGGGCTGAGGAGGCCGAGATGTCCAAGACGAAGGGCGGCGGGTCCACCCGCAACGGGCGGGACTCCAATGCACAGCGCCTCGGTGTCAAGGTGTTCGACGGCACCAAGGTCACGGCCGGCACGATCATCGTGAGGCAGCGCGGCACCAAGTTCCACCCGGGCCGCAACGTCGGCCGCGGCGGGGACGACACCCTCTTCGCCACTGCCGAGGGCACCGTGAAGTTCGGCCAGCGGAACAACCGCAAGCTGGTCGACGTCAACCCCGTCGGCTGACGGCGCGGCCGCACCGCGCGGACGAATCCGCGCTTCGATTGCGCGTGACGGCTCTCAGCGCACGCCTTGGGGCAGCTTGGCCGGGTCCCAGCCCAGGAGCGCGACGGCCTGCGCACAGGCGAAGCGATCGGTCATCCCGCCGACGTAGGTGACAGCGGCCCTCACCGCCTCCTCGCTCCCGGCCTCGACGCCCTCCTGGCGGTCGGCCGGGAGGAGGTTCGGGCGGTCGGCGTAGTGCTCGACCAGGGCTCGCAGCACGGAGATCACTCGCCCGGCCTGGGCGACGGACGCCGGTCGCAGGTAGACGTGCGTGTAGTTGAAGTGGCGGAAGGCTGCCAGCGCCTCGGCCGCCGGCGTCGTCATCCCCACCTGTCCGCTGGAGAGGCCGGCCTCGACCATGGCGTCGATGAAGGTGCCGAGCTGCTCGCCGCGGTCGCGCCCGGCCGCCTCGGCGACGGTCGCGGGGAGCATCGACGGCGTCACGATGCCGGCCGACACCGCATCTTCGAAGTCGTGGCACACGTACGCGACGCGGTCGGCCCATGAGACCACCTCTCCCTCCGGCGTGGCTGGCGCCGGGCGGGACCAGGAGTGGTTGCGGATACCGTCGAGCGTCTCCTCGCACAGGTTGAGCGGGTCCAGGACGACGTCGGCGCCCCAGACAGCGTGGTCGTAGCCCTCGGCGACGTAGGGGCTGAGGGCGTCTTCGCTGGCGTGCCCGCCGGGCCCGTGCCCGCAGTCGTGCCCGAGCGCGATGGCCTCGGCCAGCGCCACGTTGAGTCCCAGGGCCGACGCCACCCCGCGGGCGACCTGCGCCACCTCGAGGGCGTGCGTGAGACGGGTGCGCTGGTGGTCGTCCGGGAAGACGAACACCTGCGTCTTGCCGGCCAGGCGGCGGAAGGCGGCGGCGTGGAGTATGCGATCGCGGTCCCGCTCGAAGCACGTCCGCCAAGGGTCCGGTTCTTCCTGCTTGCGGCGGCGCCCCGCCCCGCGGGCACGCGTCGCGCCGGGTGCCATGGCGGCGTCATCGGCCGCCTCGCGGGCCGCGCGGTCCATGCCGTGGGCGGTTCCGGGACCGGCGCTCGAGCTCTCGTGGGCCAGCACGATGCCCTGCGCGGCGTGTCCGCCCATGGTGGCTCCCCAGGCCCGGGCTCGATCGGTGGTCATGCTCATGAGGGTACGCCGGGGGTGTAGCGGGGACCTGTGCTGCTGGCTACACCCCCCGTCGTACACTTGTTCGTATACGATTGGCGGAGATGCACGAACTGGTGGAGGCCGTGGGCGGGTTGGATCCTGCTTGCCGCGACCGAGGGGTGTTGGCACAGGTGGCGTCGTCGTCGGCGCGTTTGCGGGCCTGGCTGGATGGTCGTGACGTGGCCGTCGCCGCCGAAGTGGAGCAGACCGTCTCGTATCCGGAGAAGATCCTGGCTGATGCTTCGCATGCTTCGCTGAGGGACTCCGAACGGACCGTGAAGCGGGCGCAGACGACCCGGGTGCTTCCACAGTTGGGGGAGGCGCTGGCTGATGGTGTGGTGTCGGGTGCCCATGTTGATGTGGCCGGGCGGTGGCGGCGCTGTGGGTACGGAGCGAGGTCGGATCGTGGTTCGAGCGGTTGGTGGTGACGCCGGGAAACTACGCTGAGTTGACCTCAGCGGCGGAGCCGGTCGGCTCGCAGCGGCCGTCGGTCGTGGGTGAGGTCGGCAGCCAGGTCAGCCGGTAGGGAAGGCTTCATGAGCGTGACGACGAGCCCGCACCATCTGTCCCTCGAGGAGCGTCGGGCGATTGGACGGGCGGCTCGGGCGAGACTGCCTCGCAAGGATGCGGGCGATTGGAACCCCGACGGGCGCGGTCATGACGCCCTGCGAACCGTGCTCGCCCAGAACGCCGTGCGGGCGCCGGACTTAGTGCCCATACGCCACGGCCGCATGGCGGCCTCGCCGTGGACCTACTACCGCGGTGCCGCCGCGGTCATGGCCGCCGACCTCGCTTCGCGGCCCAACAGCAGTCTGACCGTGCAGTTGTGCGGTGACGCTCATGTCCTCAACTTCGGGTTGTGGGCCACGCCTGAGCGGCAGCTCTCGTTCGACCTCCGTGACTTCGACGAGACCCTCCCGGGCCCGTTCGAGTGGGATCTGATGAGGACGGCTGCGAGCCTGCAGGTGCTGGCCCGCGACACGGGGCTGACGAACGCGGGGGAAGTGGATCTGGCGGTGCGTGCCGCGCTCGACGGGTACCGCGGTGGGATCTCGCAGTACGCCGAGGCCCGGTTCCTCGACATCTGGTACGCACAGGTCACGGCCGAGGATCTGCTCAGCGTCGTCGTGGCCGAAGAGCGGGCGGACATCGCGGCGAGGCTCCACAAGCGAGCGAGGAAGCGATCGAACGTCGGTGCGGCCAAGAAGTTCACGGAGGTGGTCGACGGTCGCGTTCGCCTGGTCGAGGCACCGCCGTTCCGAGTTCGGGATGAAGGTGCCGATCGAGCCATCGTCGATGAGGTCTGGGCGGCGTATCGCTCGTCGCTGCCGGAGGAGCGGCGCTACCTCCTCGACCGGTACTCCTTGGTGGACGTCGTCCGCCAGGTGGTGGGCGTAGGCAGCGTTGGGATGCGCGTGTACCTCATGCTGCTCGTGGGCGCACGCCCAGACGATCTGCTCTTCTTGCAGGTCAAGCAGGCAGGACCGTCGGTGTACGAGGCCTTCCTCGAGCCGAGTCGCTACCCGAACCACGGCCAGCGGGTCACGGTGGGCCGGCGCTTCATCCAGAGCTCCACCGACATCCTCGTCGGCTGGACCACGGTGCAGGGCATCGACTTCTACGTCCGCCAGTTCCGCGACATGAAGGTGATCCCGTCGGGTGAGCAGGTGACACCGTGGCTGCGCCAGTTCGCCCGCAAGTGCGGCCTGGTTCTCGCTCGTGCCCATGCCACCACCGGTGACGCAGCGGCCATCGACGCCTACCTCGGCAAGGGCCAGGCGTTCGACGCGGCGATGGTGAGCTTCGCTGCGGCCTACACCCTTCAGAACCAGCGCGACCACACCCAGCTCGTCGAAGCCGTCCGCGACGGTGAGATCGACAGCATGCCAGGCTGGTGACGCCAGGGTCTCTCCGAACCACCTGTGGCGGTCGCGTTGCCTTCGATCCTCCCCGGCGCGGAGAACCGGCTACGAGCACCGCGGCCCGACGCACCGCCTCAAGCCCAGCAGCCGCTCCGCACAGTGCCCCGCGCGGGGATGGGAGGGACCAGAACGTCTCGGCGCGGTCGGCAGGTAGCCTCGATCGGCCGTGGCCAGCTTCGTCGACGAGTGCGGACTCAACGTCCGCGGCGGAGACGGCGGCGCGGGCTGCATCAGCTTCCGCCGGGAGGGTCCTGTCTCCCACGGCGGCCCCAACGGAGGCGATGGCGGCCGCGGGGGCGAGGTGTGGCTGGTGGCCGACCGCAACGTCGCCTCGTTGTTGGCGTTCCGCGACCACCCGCACCGGCGGGCGACCAGCGGCGCCCACGGCCGGGGCAAGGACCTGCACGGCAAGCGGGGTACCGACCTCGAGGTCCATGTCCCCGAGGGCACGGTCGTCTACGAGCTCCACGGCAGCGTCGTCCTGGCCGACCTCACCCGTCACGGTGACCGCTTCCTGGCCGCGGCCGGGGGTCGGGGAGGGCGGGGCAACGCCAAGTTCCTGAGCGACAAGCGCCGCGCGCCGAGCTTCGCCGAGCAGGGTGAGGCCGGCGAGGAGCGCTGGCTCCGGCTCGAGTTGAAGCTCATGGCTGACGTGGCCCTCGTCGGCTTCCCCAACGCCGGCAAGAGCACCTTCATCAGCCGCATCAGCGCGGCCAAGCCGAAGATCGCCGACTACCCGTTCACGACCCTGGTCCCGAACCTGGGCGTCGTGTGGGTGGGCGAGCGCGGCGACGGCGCCGAGTTCGTCGTGGCCGACATCCCCGGCCTCATCGAGGGGGCCAGCGAGGGCCGGGGCCTCGGGCTGCAGTTCCTGCGCCACATCGAGCGGGCCCGCGTGCTCTGCCTGCTCCTCGACCTCGTCCCGGCCGACGGGATGGCTCCCGCCGAGCAAGAGCGGATCCTCCTGCGGGAGCTGGCGGCCTACCGGCCGGAGCTTCTCGAGCGGCCCCGGTTGACGGTCGGCACGAAGGCGGATGTCGCTCCGGCCGGCGCCACCGATGGAAACGACGGCGGACCTGAGATCACGATGTCCGCGGTCACCGGGCAGGGCGTCCAGGAGGTCCTCTATCTCCTGGCCGACCTGGTGGCCCAGGCGAGGGCGACCGAGCCTGAACCGGAGGGCTTCGTCGTGATCAGGCCTGAGGCCGAGGGCGTGACGGTCACGCGTGAGAGCGAGCACGAGTTCCGCGTCGCCGGCCGCCAAGCCGAACGCGCCGTGGCGCTGTCCGACGTCACCGACCGCCAGGCACTCGCCTACATCGACGATCGCATGAAGCGGCTCGGCGTGGACCGGGCACTGGCGCGCGCAGGCGCGCAGCCGGGGGACGTGGTCCACATCGGCGCCTTCAGCTTCGAGTACGAGCCGGACGCCTGATCGTGGCCCGCGTCATCGTCAAGGTCGGGAGCTCGTCGCTGACCAGTGAGCTCGGGGTCGTCGATATCGCCATGATCGAGAACCTCTGCCGGCAGGTGGAGGCCGTCCGCGCCGAGGGGCACCAGGTCGTGGTCGTCAGCTCGGGGGCCGTGGCGGCGGGCGTCGCCGCGCTCGGCTTGCAGCAGCGACCGACCGACCTCCCCACGCTGCAGGCACTCGCCGCCCTCGGCCAGCCTCGCATGATCGAGACGTGGATCCGCGCCCTGGCCGTGCACGGTGCGGTCGCCGCGCAGGTGCTGCTGGTGCCGCACGACTTCGTCAACCGCCGCCAGTACCTCCACGCCCGCCAGACCCTGGTGCGCCTGCTGGAGCTGGGATGCGTGCCGGTGGTCAACGAGAACGACGCCATCGCTGACGACCAGATCCGTTTCGGTGACAACGATCGCCTGGCCGCGTTGGTTGCCCACCTGGTCAGCGCCGACGTCCTCGTGCTCCTCACCGACCTCGACGGGCTCTACACCGCCGACCCCCGGCGCGACGCCGGCGCCGAGCTCATCGCCCAGGTCGCTGCGGACGACCCCATCATGGGCGTGATCGCCGGCGGGACCGGCTCGGCCCGCGGGAGCGGTGGCATGGCCTCCAAGCTGGCGGCCGCCCGCATCGCCTCGTGGTCGGGGGTGCGCGCCGTGATCGCCCGGGCCGACCGTCCGGACGTGGTTGCGGAGGCCGTCGCCGCGCAGGAAGCCGTCGGCACCACGTTCGAGGCGAAGGACCGCCGGCTCCCGGCCCGGAAGCTCTGGATCGCCTTCGCCAGCGCCCCGTCCGGGCACCTGGTCGTCGACGACGGTGCGCGCGCCGCGCTGGTGGGCCGGGGCACGTCACTGCTGCCGGCAGGTGTGGTCGACGTGGTGGGGGAGTTCGACGAGGGCGACACGCTCGACGTGACCGGTCGTGACGGGGTCGTCTTCGCCCGGGGCATGGCCGCCGCCGACGCGCGCGTCCTGCGGGCGACCGCGGGCCGGCGTACGAGCGACCTCCCCGCGGACGTCGCCCACGAAGCCATCCACCGGGACGACCTGGTGGTGCTCCCTCAGGCCTGAGCTGATCCCGGCTGAGGCGCGGCGCCGGACCCCGGCGTCTGTGGTGCCGACCCGCGCTCCAGGCTGGCGGCGCCGGTCGTGTCCTCCAACCCGAGCTCGGCTCGCAGCTCGGACAGCCGGTCCTGCGCGGAGGCATTCGCGGTGGCCGCCTCGATCTCGCGGATGCTGGCGTCCACGGTGCTCTCGTTCAGCTCGGCCACCGCCTTGGCCTTCGCGTAGCGGGCGTCGATCTTGTCCCGCACCTCGCTGAGCGTCGGGACGTCTTCGCCCACGGCCTCGTTCAACGTGGCCATGGCCTTGTTCATCTGCTCCTGCATCTTGGCCTGCTCGAGCTGGCTGAGGAGCTTCGCCCGCTCGGACAGCTTCTGCTGCAGCGCTCGCGAGTTCTGCTGTACGGCCGCCTTGGCCTGGTCCGACGCCTGAGTGGTCTGGAGCACCATCGCCTTGAGGTCGCCGACATCCTTCTCGGCCTGGATGAGCTGCGTGGCGATGGTCTCGGCGGCCGACGTGAGCTGGGTGGCCTTGGCGGCGTCACCCTTCCGCTCGGCATCGGCGGCCATCACCAGCGCCTGGCGGGCGTTGCCGTTGAGCTTCTCCAGATCGGCCATGCGCTTGTTGAGGCGCAGCTCGGCCTGCTTCTGGCTGGCGATGACGTTGGCGGCCTGTTCCTTGAGACGGCGCTGCTGGTCTTGGGCCTCCCGCAAGGCCTGTTCGAGCTGCACGGCGGGGTCCGCCATCTCGTTGAACGTCCCGTTCAGCTTGGCGGTGAGGTAGTTCCACCAACGCCGGATCAGCTTGATCATGCGGGCAATCTACGGCCGGATCCGGCCGATCTGCCTCCGGGCCGCATCCAGCTCGGGCGACCGGAGCAGCGCCAGCACCCCGAGATAGGCGACGACGCCGATGACACCGCCGACGGCGACCCGTGCCGTCGCCTCGAGGCCGCTCGTGCCGCCCACGAGGCGGGTGACGAGCCAGACCAGCTCGGCCATGAGCACGGCGGCGAGCAGCATCCGCCCCAGGCTGGCGAAGACCGGCCGCAGGCCATAGCCCGGCACCTTGTAGGCCAAGACCTGCAACGCCCAGGCTGCGCTCAGTAGGTACGCGAGCGCAAAGGCGAGTCCTAGCCCGAGCACGTCGTACCGCCCGACGAGCAGCACGGCGAAGACGATGTTGAGGGCGTTCTCGAACAGATTGATCACGAACGGGGTGCGCGTGTCCTGGTGCGCGTAGAACCCGCGCAGCACGAACAGGTAGACGGAGAAGCCGACGAGGCCGATCGAGAAGCCGGCGAGGGCCCGGCTGGTCGTGACGGCCGCCTGCTCGCTGAACTCCCCGTGCTGGAGGAACGCGCCGATGATCGGCCGGGCCAGCACGAGCAGGCCGAGCGACGCGGGGAAGGTGAAGAAGGCGACCAGCCGCACACCCAGGGACGAGCGGGCGATGAACGACGCCTTGTCCTTGCGGGCCACGAAGCGGGCCAGGTCGGGGACGAACGTGGTGGTGATGGACACCGCCAGCAGGCCGTGCGGCAGTTGGAAGAACGTGAAGGCCTTGGCGTAGGCGTCCTGTCCGCCGCTGCCCGGCCGGGCCAGGTTCTTGACCACGATGAGCGCGACCTGGTTGGCCGCCACGTAGCCGAGTGTCCAGCCGGAGAGGGTCAGCAACTTCCGCACGGCCGGGTGCTTCCAGGCCGGGTGGAAGCGCAGCCGGACCCCGGCCCGGAGCAGCGCGGGGACGAGCGACAGGGCCATCACCGCGATGCCCACCGTGGCGCCGAGACTGAGCAGGAGGCGGAAGCCGGCATCGTCGTCGGCCAGCTCCAACGAGGGATCGCGTCCGTCGAGCAGCGATGGCACGACCAGCAGGAAGCCGATGATGACGACGTTGGCGAGGACCGGCGCCCAGGCGGGAGCGAAGAAACGCCGCCGCGCCTGCAGCAGCGACGAGCCGAGGGCCATGAGCCCGTAGAAGAAGATCTGGACGAGGAAGATGCGGGCGAGCGCGGTACCCACGCCCCGGTACTGGCCGGCGTCCACATCGGGATCGGGCGAGAGCGAGAACAGCCGGAAGATGAGCGGTGCGGCCACGACCGCGGCCGCGGTCACCGCCGCCATGGCGATCGCGGCGACGGTCACGACTGCGCTGGTGGCTTCTTCGTCGTCGTCCTCCAACTGCGCGGTGAACAGCGGAACGAGGGTCGCCGAGAGCACGCCGCCGATGAGGAGCTCGTAGATGGAGTTGGGCGAGTTGTTGGCCCCGTCGTAGGCGTCGGCCAAAGCGTTCTGGCCGATGACGACGCCGAACACGATCACCCGCAGCAGCCCCGTGAGCCGGGACAGCAGCGTGCCGACGGCGACCGAGACGTTGGCGGCCAGGAGGCGGCGGCCCTCGCCCCCCGGCTCGTCGGTCAGGGACTCGGCCACGCCTGCGGGGGGCCGGGCGACTCCCCGCCGCCGGCCTGCTCCGCCTCCTCGAGGGCCTGCCGGAGGGACTCCATCTCGCTCACCAGCGTGTCCACGTCGTCACCGAGACCCGAGATCGCACTTGCGCTGCCGCTGACCGACAGCTCGACCGCCCGGGCCACCAGCTCGTCGAGTCGGGCGTCGAGCAGCCGCAGGCGATCCCGCGCGCCGGTCGACACGGCCTGCATGCGGGCGGCCGTCGCCACCTGGGCGGCCAGCGCGTCGCGGGTGGCGGCGGTGTGCGAGCCCGCGGGCTCGTGGTCGAGGCGGGCGAGCTCGGCCTGAGCCTCGCGCACGTCGAGTGTGGCCAGGCCGGCGTCGATGTCGTCGCCTCGGGACGCCACCAGCCACACCTCGTCGACCCCGCGCTCGAGGCGGGTGCCGATGTCGGTGAGGCGGACGCGAAGGGGGCCGTCAGGCGTAGCGTCGACGGTGCGCTGGAAGCGGGCCTGCGCGGCGAGCGAGCCCTGCACGTAGCGCCGCCACGGCTCGGAGAGCGCGAACGGATCGATGCGGGTGGCGCGCTTGTCGCCCTTCGGGACGGCCGCGGCCACCCGGCCACCCCAGGCCAGCGCGGCGAGACCGATGGCGCCCGCGATGCCGAGGCCGGTCGCCAGGCCGACGGCCGCGCCGACGCCGGCCAGGACGATGCCGAGCGGCGAAGTCATGGCCCGCGCCACGGGAGGCGTGAAGAACCGGTCGCGGAACGAGCGGGCCATCAGGGACCGGAGGTTATTGGCCCCGGTCGTCCCGCCGGCGGCACACCCGCATCTGGGTCAGAAGTTCGACACGACCGCGGTGAAGACGTCGTTGATGGTGGCTGGGTTGGAGGCGACGTACAGCGCGCCATTGGACGCCTCGGCGATGCGGCGCAGCGTGGCCGTGTCGGCGTCGTCCCCGTAGGCGATCGGGAACACCCGCACTGCCCTGGCGTTGGCGCCCTCGCCGCCCCGCAGCGTTTGGATGAGCTCGTCGAGCTGATCGGCGTCGTCGGTGGGATCGCCGTCGTCGTTGACTCCGTCGGTCAGCAGCACGACGGCGTTGATGAGCGACGGGTCGTAGCTGTCGCGAATGAGCTCGGCCGCCTCCTGCGTGGCCTGGTAGAGCGGTGTGCCGTTCTGGGGGAACAGGCCCTCGATCTGCCCGCGCAGCGCGGACCGCTGCCCCTCGTCCATCGGTCCGACCGGCACCAGGTCGATGGACGTTTCACCGATGACGTCGCCGATGTCCGTGGTGAAGATCCGCAGGCCGACCTGGTCGCTGTCCTTGAACTGGTCCAGGGCGGCGCTGGCGGCGTCACGGGCCAGCTCGAGCTTCGTGGCGCTGGTCCCCTCGCCGGCGGGGTCCCCCATGGAGCCGGAAACGTCCATGACGAGCAGGACCTGGGCGGACTTGCGCTGCTGCTCCCAGGCGTCGAGGACTCGCACGAGCACCTCGGGGTCCGGGACGTCGAGCACGTTCTGAGGCTGCGTGGGATCGACGCCGTTGGCCGGCACGATCGGCGCACCGACGGCGACGGAGGTGTTGCCGGGCCGGAAGCCGTATTCGAGCACGCGAGCCTGGTTCTCCGGCTGCTGTACGTACTCCTCGAACAGCGCCGCCGCCCGCCTCTGTTCCTCTGTCACCCAGTCGGCGTCGAGCACCATGAAGGGGTTGTCCGAGTAGAGGGTTCCCTCCTTCGGATAGATGGCGACCAGCGGCACCTTGGGCGGGCGCGGTGTCTCGCCGGGCGAGAGCTCGCCGTCGGGGTTGCCGGAGTTGTAGTCGATGATGGACTTCTCCTCGACGGCCACCGCCGAGGTGTAGGTGAGCGCGGTGCCCCGGGCGTCGGCGCGGAACCAGTTGCTCAGGAACGTGCCGGTGATGTCGCCGTAGTGCACGACCGCCTGCTCGACGCTGCGGGCGAACTCCTCCACCTCCGGCCGGGCGAGGTCCTCGACCGTGAGCCCGGAGGACTTGCCTGTCGCCGCGTAGTACTCGGCGACGGTGAAGTTGAGACCGCTGGTGGAGAAGTTCGGGTTGGTCTTGCCCAGCTTGAACTGGCCCCACTCGGGATGGCCGTACTTGGCCCACCCTTCGGGATCGTTGGCGAGGGCGGCGATGTCCGTGAACCCGATGGGCGTCTCCGGGTAGCCCAGCGCCTCGGCCATGGGCTGGGGCATGGCGATGACGAGCGGGGTCTGCATGAAGGGACGGCCAGCGGGCGCGAGCGTGCGGCCGACCTCCTCGTTGACGATGGCCGCCCACCCACTGGCCGCCGGGGACCAGATCACTGGTTGTGGGCCGTTGGCCTCCGGGTCCGGCCAGCCCTTTGTGAGGAGGGTGGCGGCGGCGCCCGACGACTTGCGGGTAACGCGGACCGACACGCACTGACCGTCCACCTCGGCGTCCGAGTCGTTGAATGTCTCGGCCAGGTCGGTGAGCAGCGTCACCTTCTCGGGCGAGACGGCCATGTCGACGGTGACGCAGTCCGGATCGAAGCCCGGCGTTCCGCTGCCGTCGCTTCCCTCTCCGCCGTCACCCCCGCCCGAGCACGCCGCTGCCGTGGCCGCGGCGAGCGCCGCCGTCAGTGCGATCGCAGTACGTCGCCAGGTGGGCCGCCGGGTGGTCATCGTCGGGCTACTCCTTGCCACAGATCTCTCAGCGCGATCATCACGTCCGCGGAGGGCAGTCCGGTTCCCGTGGGCGTGTGCGGCTCATCCGCGCGCCGCCAGTCGTCGGGGCTCGGAACCTGCTCGATGAGGGCACGCCCGAGCGCCTCGACGTCAGCCCGACCGGCGACGACAACCTCGGCGGTCGGGTCGGCCGGCCCCCCGACGGCCAGGTCCTCCATCTGCGTGCCCGCCTTCTCGTTCACCTCTGCGAGCGTCGTCTGGACGACGTCGATCCGGGGCTGAGCCAGCAGGATGTCGAGCGGTGTGTTCGCAGCGTCGCCATATGTCGGGATGGCGGCTTCGAGGCGGTTCAGCCAGGACATGAACGCGTCGTCGTTCTCGAGGTCCGTGCCCGTGAAGTCCGTCGAGCCCCAGTAGTCGCCGATGATCACCGCGAAGGACAACAGTCCGCTGGCGGAGAGGGCGGCGTCGGCGTGGCTGGGCTTGACGACGCCCCAGGCCTCCTGGCCACCGATCGTCGACCACGGCTTGCCGGCGACGTCGCCGATGCAGCGCCAGGTGAGTCCCTCGCAATGAGCGGCCAGGACTTCCGCGCGGGCGGTGCGGCCGGTGGCGGCGAACTGTGATTGTGCCACCGCCACGGTCGACGGGAACGGGTCGTCGCCCCCGCTGCCGAGGGTGGCGGCGCGACGGGCCATCTCCGGCCACGGGTGGAGCGTGATCCAGGCGTCGGGAGCAGCGGACGGGTCGGCGGCCACCCGCTCGTAGGTGACGCCGGCGTCCTGGATGGTCAGCTGCACGCTCGTCATCGTCGGCGGCAAGCTGGCGACAGGCGGACTCGAGCTCGGGGATGCAGACCACGGTCGTCGGACCGCTGCCGGAGCCGCCGCCCCCGCTGTCGTCGTCATCGTCGAGCGCGCGGCGCACGAGCAGCGCCCCGCCGATGAGCGCGGCCGCCAGCACGATGGCGCCCAGCCGCTTCGCCCACATCGGCGGCAGCGTAGAGGCGGGCGGCGCCCGGGCGGCGCCCTCGCGCTACCTCCCCGTGGCGCCTCCCCGTGCTACAAGGTCGCCGTGGCCAGCTACCCGACGTCGGCTGACTCCGGGATTCAGGGCGCAGGAAGATCGTCGGCCACGAGCGTCGTGAGCTGCTCGGGATCGGGCTCGTCGACGTGCACGAGTCTTGACGCCTGTCGGGAGACGGCAGCCTCGAAGACGTTGCGGATGAAACGGGCGTTGCCGAAGCCCTTGTCCCGCGGCGTCGCCGCCAGCACGTTCCTCAGGCGGGCGACGGCGCCGTCCGTAGGGAGGTACCGGTTGGCCTCGCCCATGCGGACGAAGATCTCGATGAGTTCGTCGTCGGTGTAGTCCGCGAACTCGATCGTCCGAGTGAAACGGGACCGCAGACCCGGGTTGGTGGCGATGAAGGTCGCCATCTCGTCGGTGTAGCCGGCGGCGACCACGGCCAGGTCGTCACGATGATCCTCCATGAGCTTGACCAGTGTGTCGATGGCCTCCCGCCCGAAATCGGTCTCGCCACCGCGCGCCAGCGCATACGCCTCGTCGATGAGCAGCATGCCGCCGAGCCCCTGCTCGACCACGGCACGGGTCTTGATGGCGGTCTGGCCGACGTAGCCGGCGACGAGTTGCGAGCGGTCCGCCTCGACGAGGTGGCCCTTGGACAGCACCCCGAGTGCGCGGTAGATGCGCGCCAGCAGGCGAGCGACGGTCGTCTTGCCGGTGCCCGGGTTGCCGCTGAACACCAAGTGCAGGCTCGAGTCCAGGATGGGCAGCTCGTGCGTCGCCCGCAGCTGTTGCACTTGCAACAGGTTGGTCAGCTGGCGCACGGAAGCCTTCACCGCTTCGAGCCCGACCAGAGCGTCGAGCTCGTCGAGGAGTGCCTCGAGTGTCTCGTGCGGGGGCTGTTCGGGCGGGCCAGCCTCCGCCGGCGGCTCGCCGGGCGCGGGGAGCCCGGCATGGTCGATCGCTCCGAGCAGCGTGGTGCGGAGGTGGTCGATGGCGGCGGTGGTGGCGGTCGCAGTCAGGGAATCGGCGGCCGCGGCCGCGGCGGCGACGCCCAGGCTCAGGTGGAAGTAGCGGTGGGCATGGCTGGTGCCGGAACGGCGGTCCGCGGCTACGAGCAACCTGAACAGCTCCGACGGCGCCGCCTCCCATCCCTTGCGCCGCAACAGGTGGTCGGACGTTCTCGCCGTGAGCGCGTCGATGGGCCGTCCGTTGCGGGTGACGTGCCGCCCGACGGCGCGGGCGTAGGCCTCAGCCTCGCCCTGCGAGATCCGGCCGTCCGCGGCCATCACCGCCGAGACGAGCGAGTCGGACTCATCCACCACGAGAGAGCGGTAGGAGGTGGTCCGCCTGGTCAGGCCGTCGAGGATGCTCGTGAGCTCGTCGACGAAGCGGCCCACTGCCAGTGGAAGGTCCTCCGTCGTCATGGGTCCAGCAACGTACCGCTCGGCCGGGCCGGGCGGCGGCGAACCTGCGCTAGCCGCCGTACGGACGGGTGATGATCTCCAGCCAGTGCCCGTCAGGGTCGGGGAAGTACACGCCCCGGCCGCCGTCGTTGTGGTTGATCTCGTGCTTCTGCCGGCCCCCGGGGTCGGCGTAGTAGTCCAGCTCCCGCTCGACGATGCGCCCGAACGTGGCGTCGAAGTCGTCCTCGCCGACCAGGAACGCGTAATGGTGCGGCGTGACGGCCTCGGCCTGAACCATGCCCCCGAAGTCGATGTTGACGCCGTTGTCGGTCGTCAGCTGCCAGAAAGGCCCGAAGCGGACGGGCTCACCCAGCCCGAGCATCTCGCCCCACCAGGCCGCGGACCCCGCCGGGTCCGTCGAGGCGACGATGTGATGGTTCAGTTGCACCGGCACGGCATCTCCTCCGGTCCTGTCTGGTCGTGTCCTGCCGACGTGATCTCGTCGGCTCCAGTCTGCCGAATGGCGGCCTCCGGACCACCCGCGCGTGGGCCGCGAACCGATTGACCCCGCGGTCAAGTCGGCCGGTAGGGTTGGGCGATGGCCCCGGCATCCCCTGTGGAGAGCAGCGCTCGCTTCGATACCGTCGCTTCCGTCCGCCAGCAGTTGGAGGACGTGACCTACCTGGCCGACGACGGCATCGCCGGGGTCGTGTTCCTGGCCGACCGGTTGGGGAAGCCGATCCTGGTCGAGGGGCCGGCGGGCACGGGCAAGACGCAGCTCGCCAAGAGCGTGGCAGAGATGACGGGCGCCCGCCTCATCCGCCTGCAGTGCTACGAGGGCCTCGACGAGTCCAAGGCCCTGTACGAGTGGAACTACAAGAAGCAGCTCTTGCGCATCCAGGCCGACCGCCAGAGCGACTCGTGGAACGAGATCCACGACGACATCTTCTCGGAGGAGTTCCTGCTCACCCGACCGCTCCTGGAGGCCATCAGCGCCCCAGAGCCTGTCGTGCTCCTCATCGACGAGGTGGACCGGGTGGAGGTCGAGACGGAGGCCCTTCTCCTCGAGATCCTTTCCGACTACCAGGTGTCCATCCCCGAGCTGGGGACGATCGAGGCCCGCCAGATCCCGCTGGTGTTCCTGACCTCCAACAACACCCGCGAGCTGTCCGAGGCGCTGAAGCGACGCTGCCTCTACCTGCACGTCGACTACCCCGACCTCGACCGCGAGAAGCAGATCGTGCTGGCCAAGGTGCCCGACGTCGGTGACAACCTCGCCGACCAGATCGCCCGCATCGTGCGCTCGATCCGCCAGCTGGAGCTGAAGAAGGCGCCGTCGGTGTCGGAGACGCTGGACTGGGCCCGGACGTTGGTGCTGCTCGGCATCGAGCACATCGACGCGCAGCAGGCGAAGGAGACGCTGCACATCCTGCTCAAGTACCAGACGGACATCGCCAAGGCGGCCAAGGAGCTGGCGGTCGACGCGCCGACCCGCTGACCACCCCGACCCTGCGCCCCGGCCTGACCCGTGCTCGATCTCCTCGCCGGCTTCATCCAGGAGCTGCGCGCCGCCGGCCTGCCGGTGAGCCTGACCGAGAACCTGGACGCCATGGAAGCGGTGCAGCACATCCCGATCGAGGACCGGGAGGCGTTCAAGTTCGCCCTCGCCGCCACGCTCGTCAAGAACAACGCCCACTGGCGTTCGTTCGAGACCGTGTTCGAGGTGTACTTCAGCCTGCGCGGCCCGCAGTACCAGATCAAGGACGACGCCGACGCCGACGAGCTCTGGCGGGACATGCAGGATCAGCTCCGCCAAGGCGAGGGCCGCGGCGCCGCCGGCGGGATGGAGAGCTTGAGCCCCGAGGAGATGGCGCAACTCCTGTACCAGGCGCTCATGAACGGGGATGAGGCGCTGATGCGGGCGCTGGCCCGCCAGTCCGTGAGCCGCTACGCCGGGATGGAGCCCGGGCGGCCGGTGGGCGGTACGTACTACCTGTACCGGACGTTGCGGAACCTGGATCTCGAAGGCCTCCTGGACAAGCTCATGGAGGCCTCCCGCCAGCAGGTGGGTGGTGAGCTGACGCCGCTCGAGGAGCGCCTCGAGCAGGACGAGTACCAGAGCCGCATCGACGCCTTCCGTCAGGAGATCGAGGCCGAGATCCGCCGCCGCTTGGTTGCCGATCGCGGTGTGGAGGCGATGGCGAAGACATTGCGCAAGCCGTTGCCCGAGGACGTCGACTTCATGCACGCCTCGCGGGAGGAGATGGCGTCGCTGCGCAAGGCGCTGCACCCACTCACCCGCAAGCTGGCCGCCCGCCTGGCCCGCAAGCGTCGACATGGTCGCAAGGGCCCGCTGGACTTCCGCAGCACGGTGCGGCACTCGCTCTCCTATGGAGGCGTGCCGGCGGAGCCGAAGTTCAAGTACCCGCGCCCGGCCAAGCCGGAGCTGATGGTCGTGGCTGACATCTCAGGCTCGGTGGCCGCCTTCGCCCGCTTCACCTTGATGCTCGTCTACGCCATCCAGGGTCAGTTCTCGAAGGTCCGTTCGTTCGTGTTCATCGACGGCATCGACGAGGTCACGGAGTTCTTCAAGGGCGTCGAGGACATCACCGAAGCCGTGCACCGGGTCAACACCGAGGCCGACGTGGTCTGGGTCGACGGCCATTCCGACTACGGCCACGCCTTCGAGGTCTTCTGGGAGCGCTACGGCAAGGACGTCGGCCCCAAGACGACGGTCCTCCTGCTCGGCGACGCGTGGAACAACTACCACGCCGCGCAGAGCTGGGTCGTCCGCGAGATGCGCCACAAGGCCCGGCACGTCTACTGGCTGAACCCGGAGCCGCGCAGCTACTGGAACACCGGCGACTCGATCGTGGGGGAGTACGGCATCCACACCGACGGCGTCTACGAATGCCGCAACCTGCGTCAGCTCGAATCGTTCGTCGAGAAGTTGACCTGACCAGTCACGGTCGGGCGCGGGACTGGAGCCGGGCGAGCGAGCGGCGCTGGATCCGCATCGTCGCCCAGCCGGCCACGATCAGGCACACCACGTTGATCACGAGCTGAAGGGTCGCCCCCCACGCCCGCGGCCAGTTTCCGGCAGCCACGTGCACGCCCATGGCGGCGACAGCGGGGATGGTGGTCACGGAGATGAAGACGCCGACGAGGGCACCCGCCCTGGCCTCGGTCAACGAGAGCGCACCTGCAACTCCGGCCACGAGCGCCACCACCGCGCTGAACAGGTTGGGCCGGCTGATGAACGCCGTCAGCGAGCGCTCGTTGAACACGACCGTGGACGGCACGCGGTCCAACGCCTCCACGATGAACGTGAAGATCATCGTGGCGACCACGCCGGCCGCGAACCCGGTGGTCAGCGTCGTCAGCCCGCGGAGAGCCAGGCTGCGGCGGCCGACGAACAACCCGACCGTGGCCGCGCTGAGCGGGTTGTAGTCCGGGCTCACGACCATGGCACCGACGATGAGGATCGGCGAGTCGGTGACGATCCCGACGGCGGCGATCAACGCCGCGATGACCATGAAGACGACCAGGCTCACCGTGAGCGTGGCGTCCGTCTCCGCGGTGGACCAGGACCTCGTCCCAGATCACCGCCTCCTCGGGGTGCCCCGGCGCCAGCTTCTCCGCCGCGTCGGCGGCCTTCGAGACCGTCAGGTGGGTCCGCTGGAGCGACACACTGCCGGACTCGTGCACGCCCATGGCCCGGAGCGACGCCAGCAGGTCGTTCACCGACTCCTCGGTGACGTCCAGCAGCACGAGGTGGCCCTCCGGCCGTCGGCCGGCCCCCTCCAGGACCACGAGGTTGACGATCGAGTCGTCTCTTTCGACCCGCAGCAGCACCTGCGGCAGAAGGTCCGTCGAACTGACGATCCGGACGTGGATCACCCCGTCATCTTGGTCCCGTGTCTGCCACGCTGTCGGGATGACCAACGGCGCAACCCGGATGATCTTCGTCCGCCACGGTGAGTCGAACACCACGGTGGCCAGGGTCATAGGTGGGCACCGCACCTGCAGCGGCCTGTCTCCCCTTGGCCGCAAGCAGGCCGAGGCCCTGACCGCCCGACTCACCCGGACCGGCGAGGTCACCGCCGACCTGCTGGTGGCCAGCAACTTCCCCCGAGCCATCGAGACGGCCGAGATCATCGCCCCGTCGCTCGGCGAGCTCCCGGTGGTCGTCGATCCGGACGTCGGCGAGCACGACCCGGGCCCGGACTTCGACGGCATGGGCTACGAGGCCTACCTGGAACAGCACGGGATGCCGGACTGGGAGAACGACCCGTTCGGCGTCAGCTTTGCCGGCGGTGAAACCCTGGCCGAGTTCCACCACCGCGTCGGGCGCGGCCTCCACCGGCTCGTCCACGCCAACGAGGGCATGACAGTGGTGGTGGTCTGCCACGGCGGGGTCGTCGACGCCGCGTTCCGCACGCTGCTGCGGCTGCCGATGACCGGCGCCTTCGAGCTGAGGACCACGAACACGTCCTTGACCGAGCTCGTCCGGGTGCGCCCCGGGCGGTGGGTGCTGGCGCGCTACAACGACGCCGCCCACCTGGACGGCCTGCCCCTGGAGACGCCTCGGGCCTGAACCGGCTCAGAGCGTGTCGAGCAGCTCCTGCATCGACTCGTGCAGATAGTCCGTCAGCGTCCACACGTCGGGGACGAGCTCCCAGCAGGTGACGAACCCGAAGTCCAGGTTGCCGTTGTAGCTCTGCACGGTCATGTTGAGGCCCTGCCCGTCGGCGATGGCGGAGACCGGGTAGAAGTGCTCGAGCCTGGCGCCCGCCGAGTACAGCGGGTAGGAGGGCCCCGGGACGTTCGAGATGATCAGGTTGAACGGCGGGTTCATGCGGTCGGCGATGCGCAGCCGGCTGTACATGCGCATGGCCCTGGCCGCGACGGCCGGGGGCGCGAACTGCACGAAGTCCTGCAAGGCCTCCGCGGGGATGGCGGAGAAGCTGCCCTTGGCGGCGTTCATGGACTTCTGGATCAGGCGGAGCCGTTCGACGGGGTCCGCTTCGTCGGTGGCCAGGCTGGCCAGCAGAGCGGACACACGGTTCTGGTAGGTGTCGCCCTCGTTCCCGGCGCGGATGCTCACCGGCACCATGGCGATCAGCGGCTCGTCGGGGAGCGCGTCGTGCTTGATGAGGTAGCGCCGCAGCGTGCCCGCGCACAGCGCCATGACCACGTCGTTGAAAGTGCAACCGTAGGCCCGGCGAACCTCTTTGGCGGTTTCGAGCGGGATGGTGGTGAACGACAGGCGGCGGTGGGCGGTGATCGGCCGGTTGAACGGTGTCCTGGGCGCCGGCGTGGGCGGGAGCGAGGGCGGGTGGTCGACCTCCTTGCCGTATCCGCTCCGCAGGCGGGTCCGCAGGAGATCGCCGAGTCGCCCGGGCAGGGGCTGCGCCACGAGGTCGGTGAGGGCCCGCAGTCCGCCGCTGCCCGACGCCGCCGCCAGTTCGCGGATCATACGGAGGTTCTGGCGGAGCAGCTTCTCCGGCCGGCGCAGGTACTCGCCCATCGTGATCTGCAACAGCTCGTTGTCCGTGGGCATGGCCTCGGAGTCCCACGCTGCGGGCAGGCCGGTCGGGCGGACGTCGGGGTCGGGATCGAGGAGCAGGGCGAGCATGAGCGCCCCTGAAGCGCCGTCGATGGTGGCGTGGTGCACCTTCGTGAGCTGCGCGATCCGCCCGTCCTCGAGGCCCTCGATGACGTAGAGCTCCCACAGCGGCCGGCTGCGGTCGAGCGGCCGGGACACGATGCGGGACACTGCTTCGGCGAGCTGCTCGTCGGTCCCCGGTGGCGCGACGGCGTGGTGGCGGACGTGGAAGTCGATGTCGAAGGCGTCGTCCTCGACCCAGTACGGCAGGTCCAGACCGAGCGGCACCTCGGCCAGGCGGCGGCGGAACGGCGCGAGCTGGTCGAGCTTTTCGAGGATGATGTTCTTGGTCACCTCCAACCCCGCGCCGCCCGGCGCGGTGGTGGGGTCATAGATGTTCAGCGACGAAACGTGGCCGAAGACGGTCGAGGTCTCCATGTTGAGGAAGCTCACGTCGATTCCGCTCAGCTGACGCATGGGCGGCATCGTAGGTCCGGCATGGCTGCCCGATCGCCGGGCCGGACGTGGTAGCAACGGGCCGTGGTCGAGACGGCCGACGGGCTCGGGTTGCTGGAGGTCGGTGACGGCTGCTTCGCCTACATCCAGCCCGGCGGTGGCTGGGGGTGGAGCAACGCCGGACTCGTGGTCGGCGACGGTACCTCGCTGCTGATCGACACCCTCTTCGACCTGCGGCTGACGGCGCGGATGTTGGAGGTGATGGCGCCGCTGACCGCGTCCGCGGAGATCGGGACCGTGGTCAACACGCACGCCAATGGCGATCACTGCTACGGCAACGAACTGGTGGGGGGAGCGGAGATCATCGCCTCGGCGGCCGCGGCGAAAGAGATGAGCGAGGTGCCTCCCGGCCTGCTGGCGGCGCTGAACGACGCCGAGGGCGAGCTCGGTGATCTGTTCCGGAGCTTCTTCGGCGAGTTCGACTTCGCGCCGATCACGCTGACGCTGCCCACCCGCACCTTCGACGGCCGTCTCGACCTGGAGGTGGGCGGACGATCCGTCGAGCTGGTCGAGGTCGGGCCGGCGCACACGAAGGGCGACGCGCTGGTGGTGCTGCCGGACGAAGGCATCGTCTACACGGGCGACATCCTGTTCATCGGCGGCACGCCGATCGTCTGGGCTGGGCCGCTGTCCAACTGGATCGCGGCCTGCGACCTCATCCTCGGCCTCGATCTCCAGGCGGTCGTCCCCGGCCACGGTCCCGTCACCGACCAGCGCGGCGTGGCCGACGTCCGGGACTACCTCAGCTTCATCGATACCGAAGCGACCGCCCGTCACGAAGCGGGGATGGACGCTTGGGAGGCGGCCCGGGACATCGGCCGGGAGCTGGCGGGGACGTCGTTCTCGCGTCTCGGGGAGTGGGGCCGCATCAGCGTCAACGTGGAGGCCGTCTACCGCGAACTGGATCCGGAGCACCGCTCGCCCGACGTGGTCGAGCTGTTCCGGCGCATGGCGGTTCTCGAGCGGGGCGGGTGACAGCGCTCGACGGCGATGTGATCGTGGTGGGCGCCGGTCCGGCCGGGCTGGCGGCCGCCACCTCGTGCGCCGAGGTCGGGCTGGCCACCATCCTGGTGGCACCGGACCCCGATACCCCATGGACCCAGACCTACGGCTGCTGGGTCGACGAGCTGCGGAGCCTCGCCCTCGGGGACCTCACGTCGATGACATCAATGAGCTGGTCGTCCGTGCGGGTCGTCGGCCACCGGGCGCACCACCTCCCGCGGTCGTACGCCCTGCTCGACAACGCACGGCTGCAGCGCCACCTCGCCGAGCGGCTGCCTCGGGCAGGGGGCCGAGCTGTGGCCGCCGTCGCCGCGGGCGCGCAGCACTTCACCTGGGGGAGCCGGCTCGGCTTGGACGACGGGTCGGCGCTGGACGCCCGCGTCCTGATCGACGCCACGGGCGCGGCGAGCCGGCTGGTCAAGGGCGGCGGACCGCCGGCCGCCTTCCAGTCGGCGTACGGCCTGGTGGCAAGTTTCGATGAGCCGCCGATCCCTCCGGGCACGTGCATGCTCATGGACTGGGCGCCGTCGCCCGCCGCCGACGAGGCGATCGATCCGACGTTCCTCTACGCGATGGACCTGGGTGGTGACCTGTTCCTCGTCGAGGAGACGTCGCTCGCTCGGTGGCGGCCGCTCGACACGACCCAGCTCTCGTCCCGCTTGCTGGCCCGGCTGGCCGCCGCGGGGGCGTCCCCGGTCGAGGTGCTGTCGGAGGAGGTGGTGCGCATCCCCATGGGCGGCCGTGTGCCGCCGCCGCAGGCCGTGGTGGCCACCGGAGCCGCCGGCGGCCTCATCCACCCCGCCACGGGCTACTCGGTCGTCGCCGGGCTGCGGGCCGCGCCGGTCTTGGCGAGGGCCCTCCGTGACGCGGTGGACGGAGATCTCGATCCCGACGGCCTGTCCCGTGCCGGCTGGGCAGCCCTGTGGCCACCGGATCGCCGCCGGGCCCGCCGGCTCGAGCGCTACGGGCTCGATCGCGTGATGGCGCTGAGCGGTGACGGCGTCCGCGCGTTCTTCGACGCGTTCTTCTCGCAGCCGGCCGACCGGTGGGCGTCGTACCTGTCGGGCACGGCCTCCGCCGCCCAGGTGGCCCGGACGATGGCCGGCGTGTTCAGGTCGTCGCCGTGGCCTGTACGGCGCGGGCTCGCCGGCGGACGACGATGACCCATCCGCCCACGACGCAGGCAGCGAACAGGACCCACTGCCCGGCGTACGCCAGGTGCGGTCCGTCGTCCTGCGCTGGGGGAGGGATGGGGACGGGGAGCGTGACGGCCGAGCCGGCGTCGGCCGTAGTGTCAGCGGCCGGCGGGTCCAGCGAAGTCAGCTCCACATAGACCGGCAGCAATGGGTACGGCGCCTGCTCCGCGATGCGGGGCACGTCGACGCGGTACAGCTGGTCCAACGTGCCTTCGGCCGGGTCGGTGGGGCTGAAGAAGCGGCCCTTGCGCTGGCTGGGGCGGACGTGCCCGGTCACGGTGACCTCGCCCACGGGCGGCGGTGGGACGTCCAGCTCGCCGTCATCGCCGGCCAGCGGCACCCAGCCCCGGTTCACGAGGAGGGCGCTGCCGTCACCCTGCCGGAGCGGAGTGACGACGTGATAACCGGGCTGCCCTTGGTAGCTGCGGTTGCGGATGAGGACCTGCTGGTCGGGATCGAACGTGCCGGTGGCGGTCACCGTCGTCCACTCGGGCAAGTTGCCCTCGCCGATCGGTACCGGTGTCGCGACCAGGGCGGTGGCGACTCGGTCGTTGCGGTCCTGCCGCTCGTCGAGCCTCCGGAGCTGCCAGAGCGCCAGATTGAGCATGGCCACGACGAGGACGATGACGAGTGCGGTGAACGCCACCCACTTCGGCTGGCGAAGGAAGCGGTAGTCATGCGGCCCGCTCGTCATCAGCGCCGACGGTACCGCCGGCCCGGACAGGCCACCCGGCACGGTGTGCGAGGCTGATCCGGTGAGCGAGCGGAGCGGGCTCCATGTCACGGTGCGTTGTCCGCCGCGATGCGGCGGACGGCTCAGTGGTGCCCCCAGACGCAAGGGTGCCTGGACGTGTGTGGATCCTCGGGCGGTGCACCAATGAGCGAGCGGAGCGAGGACGTCTTCCCCGATCGCTCGATGGAGCACCAGGACAAGATCGCCTGGATGATCGAGACGAAGGGGTGGGCGATCGAGCCGGTGCCGCCGCGTCCCCATGCGGACCCGCCGATGCCGGGCTACGCCTACACCATCGGCCTGGAGACGGCGTTCGACTTCCCGGAGGTGGTCCTGTTCGGGCTCACGCCCGTAGCCGCCAGCGGCCTGACCGAGCTGCTGGTCAGCTTCCTGGCCGACGGTGCCGACGTCCCCGTCGATCAGGTGTTCAAGGGCCTGCTGGACAACGACCTGCGCTGCGCCCTGCTGACCGTCGACGGCGACGTGTACGGCGAGCTGTTCGACGCGGCCACGGAGTGGCACAAGGGGGAGGACTACCGCATCGTGCAGTTTGCGTGGCCGGACAAGAACGGCTGGCTGCCGTGGGAGTCGGGGTTCGAGCACCGCCTGCTGTTCGCCCAACCTGTCGTCGGGGCCGTCCCGGGGGAGTGAGGCTCGCGGGACCTCACAGCCGCGCACCCCGGGAGTCTCGGCCCGTCAGGAGCTAGATTCGCACCGCGTGGCCTGGGTGCCACGCCAGTGCCGAGCGGGATGCGGTCAGGGGGCACAGGATGGCGGACTACGACGCCTTCATCTCATACAGCCATGCCGCCGACGGCCATCTTGCGCCGGCCCTGAAGGCCGGCCTCGAGCAACTTGCACGACCGTGGGCGCGGCGTCGAGCACTCCGCGTGTTCCAGGACACATCGGGTCTTGGTACTTCGCCTGGGCTCTGGAGCACGATCGAGCGAGCACTCGACTCGGCCCGCGTCTTCATCCTCCTGGCGTCCCCACGATCGGCGGCCAGCCCATGGGTACAGCAGGAGATCAGCTACTTCACCGAACGGCACCCAGACCGGACCGTGCTGGTGGCCATCACGGACGGCGACTGGCGATGGGACGCGAGCGCGCTCGACTTCGACTGGCAGGTGTCGACCGCGCTGCCGATCCAGCTGCAGAAGGTGTTCTCCGAGGAGCCGTTGATCACCGACCTGCGGTGGGCCGGTGGGGACGCCGATCTCGACCTGCGCAATCCCCGCTTCCGAGCCGCGGTCCGGGAGTTGGCCGCACCCCTCCACGGCATCCCTCCGGAGGACGTCGATGCACTCGACCTGCACGAGTTCCGACGCGGTCGCCTCATGCGGCGACTTGCAACGACGGGGATCACGGTGTTGGCGCTGGCGGCATCCGTGGCGGGGCTTCTTGCGATCTCCAACGCTCGTGATGCTCGCGCTCAACAGCAGAACGCTGAGCAGAGCGCCGCTGAGGCGACTGCCAGCGCGCAGGTCTCCGACGCTCAGCGACTTGCTGCGGTCGGCGCGGGATTCGTCGAAAGGCAGACGGACCTGGCCATCCTCCTTGCGATGCACAGCCTGGAGAAGGCGGAGACGAGTGAGGGTCGCGCAGCACTGGCCCGGGCCATGAACCGCCCGGCGGCATCATCAGATCCCTTGTCCGGTAGCGAAGGGGGTGCCCAGGGACTGGACACCGCCAACCACGGCGGTCTCCTGGCGTGGGGAGCACAGAACGGCGAAGTGGTCCTCTGGGATACCGCCAATCGCCGCGAGATCCGGCGACTTGCAGGGCATGACTCATCGGTGCGGGCCGTGGGGCTCAGTCCTGACGGCGCGACGGTGGCCTCCGTCGGCGTGAACGGACTCCTGCTCGTACATCGCGCCGCTGATGGCCGAGTGGTGATGCGGGAGCGAGCCGATGGAAGCTTCGCAGCAACGTTTCGTCCGGACGGGCGAGTGTTCGCGACCTCTGCCGATGGTGCCGTCGTCATCTGGGATCCGGTGTCAGGCGCGTCGGTTGCTCGGGTTGCGGTGGCCGCTCCGGTGCGAGGCGTGACGTTCAGTCCGGACGGCTCGATCATCGCGGCATCGGACGAGCGCGGAACGATCACGCTCGCCGACGCCGAGTCCGGGACAGTTCTACGGACGTGGAGCGCAGGGTCGGCGGTCGTGACCTCTGTCGCCTTTGACCCGGAGGGCCGACGGCTCGCAACCGCGGATCTCGACGGGAGCATCGCCATCTGGAATGCCGCGACAGGTGAACAGGAGCGCACGTTCCGAGGCCACCAGGCCGGAGTGCTCGCTGTCGGCTTCTCGCCCGACGGTGACGTCCTCGCGTCGTCGGCTGTGGATGCCACGGTCCGACTTTGGGACGTCGGAAGCGGGAAGTTGGTCGGAGACCTGCGCGGACACAACTGGGGCGTGCCGCGGATCGCATTCGCGGCGTCCAGAGGGGCTCTCTACTCGGCTGCTCCTGACGGCGTGCGGCAATGGGATCTCCGTACCGGTGTGCCCGACCTCGTGTTCTTCGGGGGCCCACGGGTGGTGACGTCGGTGGCGTTGACGCCCGCAGCGGACCGCGTGGTCATCGGCGGACCGACCGGTGCCGTCCTGTGGGCAACGGATGGTGCCGGGCAGCCCTCTGCGACGCTTCCATATCACCGGGTCGAGTTGAGCGACGACGGTGAACTCCTCGCGGGCGTGACGCCGGGTGGCCAGGTTCGTGTGCACGAGGTGAGCACCGGCGCGTTCGTTCGCAACCTCGAGCGCGTTCACACCGGCCTGATCTGGGACCTCGAGTTCTCCCCCGGCGGCCAGCGACTCGCGGCGACGACGGACTCAGGTCACGTCGTGACGTGGGACGTCGCAACCGGGAGTCTGCTGTCCGATGTCGCTGCCCACCGAGGTCTGGCCTATGCGGTGGCCTTCCATCCGGACGGCTCGAGCATGGCGACCACGGGTGAGGACGGTCGTCTCAGGATCTGGGATCCAGACCGGATGGTCATCCGAGAGGAGCGGAAGCTGATCACCTCGAGAAAGGAGGCGTCGCAGACGAGTCCGGTCGCCTTCAGTCCAGACGGAGAGCGACTGGCGGTGGGGCTCACCGACGGAACACTGATCTTCCTGGACCCTGTCACGGGGGATGAGATGCGCCGCATTGCGGCACATCAGAACCGCATCTACGACATCGCCTTCAGTCCAGATGGTGAGATCGTCGCGACCGGTGGGTTCAACGGCGGAGGAACCTCGGCGGATGGGTACGACGGTGGGCTCCGGCTGTGGGATGTGGCTACCGGTCAGCAGGTGGGGGAAAGGGTGTTCCACGACAGCCAGGTCGAGTCCGTCGCCTTCTCCGGAGACGGTCGGTGGCTGGCCTCGGGCGGCGCCGACGGGACGGTCGCTCTCTGGCCAGGACCCGCCGGATGGACGGAGAGAGCGTGTGAGATCGCCGGGCGGGAGCTCTCCGCGGACGAGCAGCAGCGGTTCCTGCAGCCAATCGATCGCGCCAAGGTCGTCTGCCCCGCATAGATGGTCAGACGACCGCGTCCTGGTCCACCATCACCGTTTCGAGCACACGTTCAGCGGCCGCGACCTCCGCCTCCGTCACTCCCGTGGCCTGGACAACGAGTATGACCGAGCCGTCCTCGGACACCGCGGCTGTGTCCAACAGGGTTGCTCCGGCCACCCCACAGTTCTCCCAGATCGTTGTGAACCCGGTCAGCGTGCCGTCGTCGGAGTCGAACGAGGAGGCTCCGGCGCGATCGCATTCGCTGCTCCGGTCGATCGCGCCGTGCCACTCCGCGAGTGCAGTCAGTCGCTCGCCCAAGCCGCTGGCGCCCTCCCGGTCGAGCCCCGTCGTGCCGACGAGGTCCGCGAGATCGGTCGTTGCAGCGATGAATGCGCCCGGGACCGCCCAGTCGGTACTCCATGCTGCCGGGTCGCTGCTGACAATCGCCCCCGGTCCGATCGGCGGTACGCCGGGAATCGTGTACGAGGTTCCCTCTACGGTCGTCCAGTCCGATGGCACCACGACGGTCAGCGAGTCACCCTGCAGCGTGAGTGAAGTGCTTCCAGCGGCGCCGCCCCTGGTCTCCTCGGGACTCTCGGACGTTGGCGAGGACGACGCACCGTCGCTCGCGCAGGAAACGGCGGTCAGTGATCCGAGACCCACGACCACTCGAGCGAGGAAGCGCATCCGTCGAGTCAGCCGAACGCGAGTGCCATGCCGACGATGTGGCGGCCGCTGCCACCCAGGCTCCCCAGGAACGGCGAGCTCCCGAAGTTGAAGACGCCGCCGTCGCTCGACACGATCGCGTAGCCGCGGCCGCTCGGCATGCCGATGATGGAGACCGCGGGCTTGGCCCAGCGCAGGCTCAGGCCCGGCACGTCACCGAAGTAGCCGGCGTCGCCGTGGGCGCCGACGCGCCCGTCGGCCAAGAGGACCCAGTAGCCGTTGCCCGTGGGCGTCGGCCAGAAGTCGACCGCGGGACCGGACGAGGGCGAGCCCAGCTTGCGCGCATCACCGAACGCGTAGATGCGACCGTTGCCGGCCAGGATCCAGTAGCCCTTCCCGCTCGGTGTGGACCGCAGCTTCACGCCGCCAGACCCGACGCCCGCTCGCATGAGGCTGCCGTGGTGCTTCGCCGACCCGAACGCGTAGACACCGCCACCCGCGGTGAGGACCCAGTAGCCCTGGCCGCTCGGCGTCGATGCCATGTCGGCGGCGCCGACCGGCTGGTTCGGCGCACCGCTGGCCGCGCCGCCGAAGGAGATCACCCGGCCCGACTGATCGGCGGTGAGGTAGGCGTTGCGACCCGGCACACCCGAGATGGCGGTCGCCGCAGCCATGCCCTGGTCCCGCGGCGAGCCCAGCTTCGCCGCCTTCCCCAACGTGACGACCTTGCCGTCGCTGGTCAACAACCGGTACCCGGTCAGCTTGGCGCCGGTCGGGTTGGCTGGGTTCGGCCCGGTGACCGCCGTCCCGCCGGACGAGCCCCCGGCGGCGGCGAGCGGCGAGACGCCCTCCGTCCAGCGCAGCGCCCGGCCCATGTTGATGGTGTTGTCGGGAAAGCGGCCGGCGCGCCGAGCCACCTCCTGGCGGATCCAGCCGAGCTGGTTGTAGAGCCCTCGCCCCGGGCACACGGTCTCACCGGTCTGGCGGTGGCCGGCGATGTTGGGGAACTGGCGGTGCACGCCGAAGATCGAGATGTACTCCTCCTCGCCCAAGGCGTCGATCTGGTGCATCGACGCCTTCCACGAGAGCAGATGGAGGAGCGCTCCGATGGCGGCGTTGGTGGGCTGGGCCTTCGTGAAGTCGCCGATGAGGACGACTCCGCAGCTGCCGGCGTTGACGCCGAGTGAGTGGGCGCCGACCACCCCGTAGCCGGAGCCGTCCTCGCCGTCGGGCGTCTCTCCCGAGCCGTAGGAACGCGCCCAGCGGCCCTCGTAGATGGTGCCACGATGGTCGATGGCGAAGTTGTACCCCACGTCCGAGAAGCCCCGACCCTTGACGTGGTAGTGGTACATGTCCCTCACCACCTGCACGGGCTTGCGCGGCTTGTTGGCGCTGGCGGTGTGGTGGACGACGAACTTGCGGATGGGCGCGAAGCCTCGCTCGGCGGTGCGGATCGACTCGTCCGCGCCCCACTCGGCGCGGCTGACGATGGCCGGTGCCGAAACCCTCCCCGATGACTGCCGCCGTTGGGCGCTGGGGGTGGCGGCTGGGACCGCGGCGGACACGACCGGGGCGACCGCGGCGAGGTGGTCCTCGCCGAGCTGGACCGATTCGAACGGCGGACCGAGCGCGCCGGCGATGCCATCGGGCAGCACGAGGGCCGCGGCGGCGGCCGCCCCGCCGATCCCGGCGCGGCGGAGGAGGGCACGACGGCCGACGACGAGCTCAGTGGGCTCAGAGGTCGGTGTCGATGAGAGGGGGTACTCGCAGGCGTCGCACATGATCCCCGGATCCTTCCGGTGCGACTCCGCCCGCCAACCGGTGAACAGCGTACCTCAACTACCGTCCCAGAACGATGACAGGGGATGACCTGCGACGGAAGCTCGCCGCGGGGGAGAGCGTTCTCATGCCCGGCGTCTGGGACGCCCTCAGCGCGCGGCTGGCCTCCCAAGCGGGCTTCGAGACCGTGTTCCTCTCCGGCTACTGCGTGTCGGGGACGCTGCTCGGCCTGCCGGACGTCGGTTACCTCACGCAGTCCGAGATGGCCGCCGTCGCGGCGCGGGTGTGCACCGCCAGCCCCGGCACGACGGTGGTTGTCGATGCCGACACCGGCTATGGCAACTCGCTCAACGTTGCCCGCACCGTCGAGCTCTGGGAACAGGCCGGCGCCTCTGGCCTCTTCCTCGAGGACCAGGTGTGGCCCAAGCGTTGCGGCCACATGGCCGGCAAGCAGGTCGTACCGGCCGAGGACTGGTTGGCCAAGCTGCGCGCCGCGGTAGAGCACCGCACGCATCTCCACGTCACGGCCCGTACGGACGCCCGGGCCGCGGCGGGTCTCGACGAGGCGTTGGAGCGCGCACGGATGGCGCGTGACATCGGCGTCGACGCGCTGTTCGTGGAGGCGCCCGAGTCGATCGCCGAACTCGAGGCAGTGGCGGAGGCGCTGCAAGGGACCACGCTCGTCGCCAACATGGTCGAGACCGGCCGGACCCCGCTGCTCACCCCGGAGGAGCTCGCCGACCTCGGGTTCACGCTGATCGTCTCGCCGCTGTCGGCTCTCTTCGCCATGGTCAAAGCGGTGCGTGATGCGCTGGCCAGCCTGCGCGCCGCCGGATCGCTGCGGGACGAACTGGACCGGCTCGTCGACTTCGAGGAGTTCGGCCGCGTCGTCGATCTGCAGCACCATCTACAGATGGGCGACACGGCCATCTGAGTTGCTACCCTTCCGGGAGCGCATCACGAGCGACCTCGCCCACCTCCCGGGTGGACGAGGTCCGGCAACCTGGGTCGGAAGCCCCAAGGTGCCTCCCGCCGGTCGGCCTATGCCGGGTGGTGGAGATGTGGTCGGGTCGCCAGTGCGGTCCCGGCAACGAACGCTTCCGTCTCGTGATGTGCCGTGAGCATCGACGTCCGCACGACGGACGAGGACCGAGCACGACGAGAGGAGGATCGTGATCCCAGCGGCGCCCTACCCGGCCAGTGGCGCTTGGCAGCCGGGTGACGATCCTGGCCGGCGGCAGTTCCTGACCGTGGCGGCCGACCGCCCGTTCGCGCTCGACCACGGTGGCCGGCTCTCGGACGTCGTGATCGCCTACGAGACGTGGGGCGAACTGGACGCGGCCGCCTCCAACGCGCTCCTCGTGTGCCATGCGTGGACCGGTGACAGCCACTTGGCCGGCCCCGCCGGCCGCGGCCATCCCACGCCCGGCTGGTGGGAGGGAGTGGTCGGTCCCGGCCTGGCCATCGACACCGACCGCTACTTCGTCGTCTGCGCGAACGTGCTCGGGGGCTGCCAAGGCTCGACCGGACCGGCCTCGATCGAGCCGGGCACGGACCAGCCCTACGGCTCCCGCTTCCCGGTCGTCACCATCCGGGACATCGTGCGGGTGCAGGCCCGTCTCGCCGACCATCTGGGTGTGGAGCAGTGGCTGTCGGTGCTGGGTGGCTCGATGGGTGGCATGCAGGTCCTGGAATGGGGCATCACATATCCCGAGCGGGTGCGGTCCCTCGTTGCCATCGCCAGCTGCGCGCAGGCGACGGCGCAGCAGATCGCCTGGGGAGCCATCGGCCGCCGGTCCATCAGGCTGGATCCCCGCTGGCGCGGTGGCGACTACTACGACGCCGAGCCGGGGGCCGGCCCGCACGAGGGCCTGGCCATCGCCCGCATGGTGGCGCAGGTGACGTTCCGGTCCGACAACGCCTTCACCGATCGCTTCGGCCGCGACCTGGCACCCGTGGACGTTGTCGGCGATCGCGAGGAGCCCGGGCTCTGGCAGCGCTTCGAGGTCGAGCGCTACCTCGACCACCATGGCGTCAAGTTGGTCCGGCGCTTCGACGCCAACAGCTACCTGGTGATCGGCAAGGCCATGGATCTCCACGACGTCGGCACGGGTCGCGGCGGGCTCGAGGCGGCGATGGCCCGCATCCGCGTGCCCACGCTGGTGCTGGGCATCAGCAGCGACATGCTCTACCCCATCTACCAGCAGCGCCAGATCCACCATTTGCTGGCCCGGCACGGCACCCCGACCGAGCTCATCGAGATCGACTCGCCCCACGGGCACGACGCGTTCCTCATCAACCTGGACCAGGTGGCCGAGCCGATCGGCTTCTTCCTCGACGAGGTGGCCAAGAGACCATGACCGACAACGAACAGCCAACGGCCGCGCCGCCCGCCCAGCCGGACACCGTCGCCATCACCGCCGGCCGCTCCCACGCCGGCCGCGCCCTCGGCTCAGTGTTGCACGCCAGCGCGGTCTGGCAGGTGGACAGCCTCGAGGAGCACCGGCAGATGGCCACCGCGGCGCGGGCGGAGCGCTTCTATGGGCGCTACGCCAACCCCACGGTCAGTGCATTCGAGGAGGCGGTGGCCGAGTTGGAGGGCGCTGAGTCCGGCCTGGCCTTCGCGTCGGGCATGGGCGCTGTGGCCACGGTGGTGATGGCCCTGTGCTCAAGCGGCGACCACGTTGTCGCGCAGCGGCACATCTACTCCGGCACCCAGCTCTTCCTGCAGGGTGTCTGCCCGCGCTTCGGCATCGACGTCACGTTCGTCGACGCCACGGAGCCCGGCGCGCTGGCGAATGCCGTGCGGCCGGGGCGCACCATGCTCGTCGTGGCCGAGACGCCGGCCAACCCGCAGCTGGCGCTCACCGATCTGGACGAGTTGGGCGCCATCACGGGTCCGTTCACCGCCGTCGACTCCACCTTCGCCACGCCCATCGTGCAACGCCCGCACGACCACGGGGTCGACCTCGTCCTGCACTCGGCCACCAAGGGCATCGCCGGGCACAACGACGCCACTCTCGGCATCGTCACCGGCGCCGCCGACGTGCTCGACGCTGTCTGGGCGTACTCCGTGCTGCACGGCGCGTGCGCGTCGCCGTTCGACGCCATGAACGGGCTGCGGGGCATCCGCACGCTGGCCGTGCGCGTCGAGCGCCAGAGCGCCTCCGCCCTCCAGCTGGCCGAGTGGTTCGAGTCGCATCCGGCCGTCGCCGGCGTCCGCTACCCGCACCTCCCGTCGCACCCGCAGCACGACCTGGCCAAGCGCCAGATGGCGCTCGGTGGCGGCATCCTGGCCATCGACCTGCGTGGTGGGCGCGCCGCCGGCAAGGCGTTCGTGGAGTCACTGCGTCTTGCCCGCATGGCCGCCACCCTCGGTGGGCCGGAGACGCTGGTGTCCAGCCCCGCCAACTCGACCCACGTCGGGCTCACCGACGAGGAGCTGGAGGCGGCCGGCATCGGGCCTGGACTGATCCGGATCTCGGCCGGGCTGGAGCACGTCGATGACGTACGGGCCGACTTCGCGCAGGCGCTCGGCTAGTCGAGGCGGCGGGACGGTCGCTCAGCCCGTGTGGGCGGCGAGATCGTCCAGGATGGTCACCGCCCGGGACTTCTTGGGCACCCGCAGCGCCATCTGCTCCTCGCCCGACAGGAGGTAGACGACGAGGCCGGACCGGTCCGAGTCGGTCCGGCCCTCCACACGGAGCATGCGGATCGGGGCGCGCGACCCCGGCATGCGGAACAGCTTGGGCTTCACGGCCACTGTCAGTCCGTCATCGCCGTTGACGGCCACGCGGGCCTGGTCCCACGAACCGATCTCACCCCGCTCCGAGTGCAGCTCGGCGACCCGGCAGGTGAACTGCTGCCCGTCCTTGCTGACCCAGTGGGGCTCGATGCGCCTGGACAGCCACATCAGCAACACGCAGCCGCCGAGGAAGAGGATCAGGAGCGCCCAGGACCACACTGGCGGGCAGTCTGGCATGCTCGCCGGCGTGCCCGAGATCCTCGAGGTGGAGCGCTACCGCCGCGCCGCCGAGCCGCTGACCGGGAGGACGATCCGAGCCGTCGAAGCGCCCGACGACTGGTATCTGAAGCGGGGGTTGACGCCGGCGGAGGTGATCGCCGCCCTCACGGGCCAGCGAGTGGCGGGGGTCCGCCGGCGGGGCAAGCTGCTGATGGTCGACACCGACGGGCCGGTGCTCGGCCTGCGCTTCGGCATGACGGGGCGGCTGCTGGTCGACGGCGAGGCGCCGGTGGCGGAGCTGGAGTACGGCCCCGAGCGGATGGAACCGGGCTGGCGTCGCTTCGGGCTGTCGTTCGTGGAGGGTGGGTCGCTCGCGGTGGACGACGCCCGCCGGCTGGGCGGGGTGGAGCTGTGGCCGAACGAGGCCGCGCTCGGACCGGACGCGCTCTCGATCACCCGCCGTCAGGTCGCCGCCGCGCTCGACGGCGGGCGGGCGCCCGTCAAGGCCGCGCTGCTCGACCAGGGGCGAGTGGCCGGCATCGGCAACCTGCTGGCCGACGAGGTGCTGTGGCGGGCCGGGATCGATCCTGCCCGCCCGGCCGGCACCCTCGCCGCCGACGAGGTGGCGGCGCTCCACCGGGTGATCCGGCGGACCCTGCCCCAGCTGATGCGGCGAGGCGGCAGCCACATGGGCGATCTGCAGCTCGCCCGTCAGCGGGGCGCCATGTGCCCCCGGGACGGCTCGCCGCTCGACCGGCGCACCATCGGTGGCCGGACCACGTACTCCTGCCCTGCGCATCAGCGATGAAGTCGCGGCGTGCGAGACTGCCCGGCGCATGAGCAGGGCAGGCAGGGCAGCAATGGTCGGCGTCGTGATGGGCGCGCTGCTGTCCCTTTCGCCGTCGGAGGCCGGTGCCGCGGCACTGCCGGCGCAGGTCGAGACCACGGTCACCACCGCCGTCACCGGTCCCGCTTCGACCCCTGCGCCGGACCAGGTCGACGCCGGCGACGACGCGTCGACGGTGGTGGGCGATCCGGCGGCTGACCGGCGGATCCGCCGCATCGTCATTGGCCTGTGCGCTGTCGCCCTCGCTGTGCTGATCGTCACCGTGCTCTTCTGGCGGGCGACCCGGCCCGTGCCCCGCGCTTTGCGGGGCCTCCAGGAGCTCGGCTCCCGCTCCGGCCGCCGCCGCCTCGCCGCCGCATCGGAGGCCGCCCCCGAGCCCGTGGCCGCTCCGGTCTCGCCGGCTCTGGTGCCCGCCGCAGGCGCCGCTAGCCTCCCCGACGATGGCTGACTCCCTCGACGTCGACGCCATGATCAAGCGGTTCCAGGACCGCGCGGCGGCAGTGAAGCGCCGCCCCCTCCCCCCGGTGGCGGGGGAGGAGCGGCAACGCTTCATCCAGCAGGCGCAGGACGACTACCTGGACTTCGCCATCATCGGCGACGCCGATGCACAACTCGAGGACGGGGTGCTCGTGCTGCGGGTAGATCTCCGGCCTAAGCCCGGTTCCTGACTCCCTGGAGGATCGAAAGGTCGCCTTGCTATCCTGTCGCTCTCAACGTGGACGTGGCTCAGCTGGTAGAGCATCACCTTGCCAAGGTGAGGGTCGCGGGTTCGAATCCCGTCGTCCGCTCCAAACGATCCTGTCGCTGAGCAGGGTCGTTCCTTGAGCGGGCGCGGATCGACAGCGGTGTGAGTTGCCCATGGCTCGCCCATGGTTTGACCATGGCTGGCCTACGTTCGACGTTGGCAGGCCTCACGTTCGACGGACATGACCGGATCGATGCGGCACCGTGGTGGCGACAGCTGGGAGCTGCGGGTCTACCTCGGCGTCGACACCCCGACACCGGCAAGGAACGCTGGGTCACCCGCACGGTCCATGGCAGCCGCCGCCACGCCGCCCAGCAGCTTCAGGCGCTCGTCGAGGAAGCCCGCGCCGCTCGGATCCACGCCGGGACGATCGGCCGAGCTGTTCGAGCGGTGGTTCGCGGCGGCGTCGCCCGAGCTGGTCGGCGTCGACGATTCGAGAGACTCGCAGCCTGTTGCGCTGCCACCTCATCCCGCATCTCGGTCATCATCCCGGTCACCAAGTTGACCACGGTGGACATCGACGACCTCTACGCCCATCTCGCTACGCCGAGGCGGCCAGCACGGCCGACCCCTGCGCACCGGGAACCGTGCATCGGGTCCACGTCGTGCTGCACCGGGCTTTGACTCAAGCGGTGCGCTGGGAGTGGATCTGGCTCAACCCGGCCGCGCTGGCCTCACCGCCACGGGTCGAACCAGCCGACATCCGGCCGCCCTCGGTCGAGCAGGTCCGCCGCCTCCTCGACATCGTGCGCCGAGACGACGTCGCGTTCTTCACCTACCTCCATCTTGCCGTGACCACCGGAGCGCGCCGCAGCCAGCTCCTGGCCCTTCGCTGGTGCGACGTCGACCTCGCCCACGCCGCCATCGGCTTCTCCCGGGCCCTGGTCGAAGGGCCAACTGGGCCGGTGTTGCGACCGACCAAGAACCGCCGCACCTACCGCGTCGCCCTCGACCCCGCCACCGTCGAGCTGCTCGCCACCCACCGTCGACCGGGCGCGATACCCGGCTGCCGACGGGTCGTCAGCGATCGGCTTCGTGTTCAGCGACGACCCCGACGGGCGACGACCCGTGGCCACCGAACCGAGTCACCAAACGGTTCATCAGCCTACCGGCAACGAGCCGGACTGGCCCACTTCCGGCTGCACGACCTGCGCCACTTCATGGCCACCACCATGCTCGCCGCCGGAGTCCCCGTCCCCGTGGTCTCCGAACGGCTCTGCCACGCCCGCACCTCCACCACCGTCAACATCTACGCCCACGCCATGCCCGGCGCCGACCGCGACGCCGCCAACCTCCTTGCCCGAATTCTCCACCCATGACCAGTCCGCACGTCGTCGAGCAGCCCCAAACTGGCTTCAATGCGCATCCGCAACCCGGCGTTCGGGGACAGGGTCGCCACGCTCGAGTACGGCCTTCTGCGGCGAGCACTCGGCGACCTCACAGCGCGAGTCGTCGCAGAGGTGGACCGGCCCGGCGTCACCACGTGGGGCTTCGATCGCCTCGCACGGCTTGATTTAGACGCTTGCGTTGTTCGCTTCACCACGACGACGCCCGCACCAAACCCGCGATAACACTCGTCGGTGTGGTCGTCCCGACGCGCTTGCTGGTTCGTGACGCGCTTCCCTGGCACAGCGGGATGACGAACACCTCCGGTGCGCGTCGGCGCTCGGTGCAGGTACTGATCCAACCAACAGCGAGGTGAACACGACGCGGTGACGCTGGGTGAGCTGAGGACGCCGGAAGGGCTGCGGATCGACCCTGCCGCGGTGACGTGGCACGTCAGCCGCAGCGGTGGCCCGGGTGGCCAGCACGCCAACACGAGCGACACCGCCGTGACGGTGACCGTCTACCTACCCGATGCTGGGCTGTCCGAGGCGGACACCGACCGGCTGGTCGCCGCGCTCGGCGCGAAGGTGACGGCGCGGTCGTTGGACACCCGCTCGCAGTGGCGCAACCGCCAGCTGGCGTGGGAGCGCCTGGCCGCCCGGTTGGACGGTGCCTCTCGCCCCCGGCCGCCTCGTCACCGGACCCGACCGTCGAGGGCGGCCCGAGCCGAGCGCCTCGACGACAAGCGCCGCCGCTCCAGCCTCAAACGGGATCGTCAGCGTCCGGGCCACGATGACTGACGTCGCAGGGCCGCGGCGGCGACGGGCCAGGTTGGCGGGGACGCTACCGTCGTCAGTCAGTGGCCACCTCCCGCTGGTCGTCGGCTCCCGGGCCTCCGTGCTCTCGTGGCGGTCCGTCGGCTCCGCGCTCTCCGCCACCTCGTCGGTTCAGCCGCCTCCTTCGGCTCGGCGTTCTCCGCCGGCTCGCTCCTGTCCATCGGATCGGCGGGGTCGATCCTCTCGATCGGCTCCGGCGGGTCCATCCTGTCGATCTTCTCGGCCGGGTCGATCCTCGGAATCGGACGTGCCGGCGACCCGGCCCGGGCCGCGACTGCGGTCGGCACCGTACTGGCGATGTTGGGCCTCATCGCCGTTCTTACCGAACGAGACGCGATTGCCCTCGAACAGCACGCCTAGGACGGCCATGGCAACATTCAGTCGTCGCATCAATACGACCCCGCCACACACGCATCAGACGTGTAGAGCCCGATCAGCAGCGTGCACATGCGCGTAAGGTCACGTTCCACAGGGGCTTCTCCGATCTGGTGACATCAGACATCGCCGAGATCGCGAAGCCCCTGTGCCGCGACGCGGATCTCCCTGCACGCCTACACCCCGCTCAGATCCGAAGCGCCGCTTTGCCTCAGCGGAAGGTCGAAGTCTGACGGCGGACGCGGTTCGAGCACCTGACCAACTTGGTCGGCGCCTCAACGTTCGGCAACGAATCGGCGGACTGTTCGTAGCAGAGTCCGGCCGGCGGTTGTCCCAGCACGCCGGATACGCGAGCGGTGTTCGCCGCGGTGGACTGCGAAGTGTGCGCCCCGAACTGATCTCTGCGGCGCGCTCAGTTACTCAGATGGCGAGCGGTCGTCCACGCGAAGGGTGAGCATGTGTCTCAGCAGGAATTCGAGGTTGCCTGCGAGCTGTGCGACGTCGGCGTCCGCTGGTCCTACCCCGTCGTGAACGAGTTTCGAGCGAACGCTGTAGCAGCGTCCAAGGAACTCGCGGATATCTCCCGCCCGGTATCCGTCGATCGCGGTTCGGTCGAGGCCGTCAGCGAGGTCGCGGACGGACTGGCTGAACGAGCGGTACCTCAGGCGGGCAAGCGAGCCTTGCAGCGACTTCACCTCGGCTTCGTCCATCTCGGATTGCCGCTCCCTGAGCTGCGCAAGAGCCGCGTCCACTATCGCGACCGCCTCGGGAGTTGGTCTGCTCTTCGGCCAAGATCTCCAGCACTGTGACGAGCTCCAGGAAGCGAGCTCGTGGCGTCCGCTCAGTGCTCGCAGCCATGAAGACTTCGATCGCCAACCCAAGCCGGTCCTGGAGCGCCGGCCGGCGCCCATTCACAGACAGCGAGTCGCTCAGTTGGCCGATGAATGTGTCGACGCTCACGCCGACATGTCCCTCGGCTTCAATCCGAAGAGCGACCGTCGGCCCTTCGGCTTCGTCGATGATGTCGATGCCATGCACGTCCGGCCGAGGTGTGACGCCCGTTGCCTGACGCACCTGGTCGATCAGGGCTGGAGCGAGCCCGGTCCCACTGCTGTTGTTGCCGAACAGCATCGGCACGTTGCTCGTCAGCCCAGCCCTCATCAGGGCGTGCTTCGCGGCAAGCGCTTCCTCGATCGCTTGCTCGGCAGATGGAAGCCCACGACGTATCAGGATCAGGTTGTCCGGGCGGTTGCCCGTGCCGGGCCTCAGATGCAACTCCATTGGGCCCGCTGGGGTCACGTCGATGAGGTGCGGCTCGTCCTTTGCCGTGTGCGGCAGGCGGCCGCGCTGGATCAGGGCTCTCAGGCGTCAGGTATACGGCGGCATCGCGGCACCCGGATCAATACACCCAGGGCTGGCCGGGCAGGTTGACGTCCAGCAGCAGGTCGCGCTCGTGGCGTTCGTGCCGGCACGCCACTCGCAGGCGCAGGTTGCCGCTCCGATACGGCGGACCGTCGCCACCGTGGTCACTCAGGCGCTGCACGACTGGTCGTCGCCACGATTGACCGACTCGGGCTGCGCCGACGCTCCAGCCAGTTCCTTCCGTCGTCCCGACACCGAATCCGACCAGTGGCCCAGCTGCCGCGTCCAGCAGCCGATGTCAACTTGATCCAGGGGCCCGCCACCCTGGTACTCGATGACCAGGTTCGCTGCACCACCGTTCGGGTTCTCAACCGACGCTTCAAACTCCGAAGGGCTGGCGCTCCAAATGGCGTCCTCGGCGCAAGGGCCTGGCGTCGGGCGTAAACGGCAGACGCGACCGATACGACCAGAGCCACTGCGGACACCGCGAAGGCCAGCCAGACCACCATGCCGGTAACGGTACGCCGATCCGTTCGGCAGCTGGTGTTAGAGCGGCCGCGGTGTCGACGATGAGTTGGCGCAACCGCGCTGGCGGTGTCGTCGGACTTCGGGAGCGCCAAGCGACGCTGCACAATGCGAGCTCCGCAACCCCTGCAGCCGTCGGCGAACGCCGCACGGGTTCGGCCCTTCCCGGGCGCCCCATATCGCTCAGCCCACAACCCGCCGGAGGCGTCCCCGACCGCCGGTTGGATGAAGCTCGTCTCTGTCGTCGACCGGCACATCGGACACGCACCCGCTAGGCGGCCAGCGAGCACACGCCCGTCACACCCACGCGCCGATACGAGCGACCGAGCCTGTGCCGTCGTCGCGCACAGACCGGTGGATCTGGGCGGGCTGTCCAGGCAGGTGGGTGGGTGACGACTATGAGGGCGATGCGCTCAAGAGACCGCTGGGATCGGATCGAGCGGCATCGCCAGGACCGAGAGGCCGCTCCAGCGCTTCGTGGTCAGGACGAGGACGAGCCGTCTTCCGTCAACGGCTCCACGACCCCATCCTGTCAGCCGCTGAGATCCTCAAGCGCAGAACGTGACGCCGATGCCGTGGTAGGCGTCGGCGACGGTGACCGGATGCTTGTTGTCGAGGCAGAACGTGACGCCGATGCCGTGGTAGGCGTCGGCGACGCTGATCGGTCGGTCCTTGGCAGCGATGGGGCTCACGGTTGCTGCGGCGACGGGCGGCGGTGCGGTCGTGACTACGCGATCGTCGGTCGTGTCGTCGATCACGACCGAGACCACCAGCCATGTGGAGGCGGCTGTCAGACGCGGCCGCGGCAAGGATGAGGCTCAGGAAGAGCCGGCGCGTGATGTGGACGACGGCGGGAGCAGTTGTCGCGGTCATTGGAAAGACCCCTCTCGGTGTGCCGGGACTCCGTCGAGGGTGCACCGCAAGGGCGCTGACCGGAAACCGAGGAAGCCCTAGGTTTGGTTGGGGACGTCCACCGGCTTGGACGTCCGATCCGGCTCGACGGCGAGGCGGCTGGCCAGCCCGGCGCGGCGAACGCCCAGCTTGCGGTAGACGTGCGAGAGGTGCGCCTCGACCGTGCTGACGCCCATGTACAGCTCGGCGGCGATCGCCTTGTTGGTCCTGCCTTCGGCTGCGAGTGCGGCGACCTGTAGCTCCGTCTCCGTGAGCTCGGACGCCACGTGCCGGCCGCTGATCCGGCGCAGCTCTCGCTGCGCCTTCTCGGCCCACAGGCGCCGCCGAGCTCCTCGAAGATCGTGTACGCCTCCTCCAGTGCGTCCCGTGCCGCCCTTTTCTGTCCAGCCTGCCGGCGGACCGTCCCGAGGCACAGCAGCGTGCGGACGCTCTAACGGGTAGGTACGCTCGCCCAGCTCTGTTCGGGCGCGATCGAAGGCTGTGAACGCGTCTGTCGAGGTCGCGCTCAGCGGCAAACAAGAGGCCGCGGCAGCGCGGCCGTGGTGATTGCCCAGGGATTCCCGATCTGGCGTCCGTGGAGTTCGTTGGGGTGGAGGTACGCACACGCCTCGTCGAGCTCGTCCTGCGAGATCAGTGCTTCCACGGCATCGGCCCAGATGGGGAGCGCCGGTGAGTTCAGGCCACCCGCCAGCAGCCGTCGAGCAGTGCGCGCAGATGAGTCGCCGCCTCGTCCGTGTTGCCGAGCTCGAGCTCTAGGCGACCGAGCACACCAAGGCCCTGGATGGTGAAGTACTCGTCTCCCTGGAGGCATCGAGCGCCTCGTTCGTGGATGCGCGGGCCGCGTCGACCAGGCCGAGGTCAGCCTCGAGAAGTCCGCGGACTCGCCCGACCCATGCCGGGTTGTGGGCGAACTGCGCCTGGTGGCCGAACTCGGTCGCCTCGGTCGCGATCGCCAGCGCCCGCTCCCAGTGGCCGGCGTACCAGTCCACCAGCGATCGGTACCACAGGAGCAACGTCCGGGTGACTTCATCACCTCGCACTGCCGCCTTCGCCTCGAGGGCTTCGAAAATCACGCGAGGCCGATCGATCTCGCCCCGGCGCATGAGCTGCCTGCCCAACCACACACCGGGGCTCTCGTCGAACTCGAGCTCGAGCCCGAAGCTGTCCTCGAGCGCCGCACCGCGCTCAAGGAGTCCGGGCGTGATCTCCGCCCCCCACGACTCCGCGTGTCCCACTCACGATAGCGGCCGCCAGCAGCCCGGGATCGCCCACCCGCTCGGCCCTCTCCAATGCGGCATGGGCATCTGTGAGGGCCCCACGCACGTCCACCGCAGAAGGCGAAAGAGGCTGCGAAGGGCCAGGATCCGCGAGACCGTGCATCGTCGCCCACTGCTTCGGCCACCGCCTCCTCGAACAGCTCGTTCATCTCCGCGGACTTCGTCCTGAACGTCACGGCGAGCCCCAAGAGGATGTCCGCCGCTCGACACCGAAGGGAACCTCCGTCAGGAGCTGGTCGAGCATCGAGCTCGATCGCCCTCGCCGGCGAGACGGTGGAAGTGCGCTGATTGCAGGCGTCTCTGCCGAGCGAGCGGTGGATCGCCGGGTGTCAACCCGGCGGCCAGCTCGAAGAGTTCCGCGGCGGCAGCGGTGGCCCCGCGGGCGGCGGCTTGTCCGGCCGCGGTCTGGAGCATGGGACGCGACGGCGGCGTCTGGACCGTCGACCGCGACCGCCAGATGACGCGCCCGCTCCTCCACATCCGAGACCACGCCTGCGAGCGCCCGGGCGCGGCGCGGCGTTTCCAGAGGGGCGCCTGCTCGTAGCAGATCGACGACAAGAGTGGATGCACGAACCGCAGACGCGACTCGTCGAGTTCGACTACCCCTCCCGCCCAGCCGTCTCCAGCGCCCCGAGCACCCGTTCTCGCGATCCGTGAGCCGCCGCGACGAGTTCGACTGTCGGTCTTGCTAGCGCTAACACCTGAGAAACGTCGACCGTGTCAGCCGAGAGCTGAGCGTGTCCACCGCCGAGGAGCTCGCGGAGCTCTGCGAATCGCAGCTACGTGCCAGGTGTTCGTAGATGAGCTCCGACCGAGTTCCACGAAGAAGATGTTCCCAGCAGTGCCTCCTAACACGGCGAGCTCGGTACAGTCAGTTCCAGTCCGAGCCTGTCGCGGAGCAAGCTGTGGATCGCACTCGGGAGAGCGAACCAACCGTGAGCTGTTCGATTCGTCCCTCCGCGAACCCACCATCGAGCTCGAACGAGAAACACGCCTCTCGAGCGTTCTCCGGAGCGTGCCGAAACCCACGAGTTCCGCCTGCAGCCGTCGGAACGCGACTACATCGTGTGGCGGAGCGAATCAGCCACCGCATGTTGTCACGCACACGACGGCCGTTAAACAACGACGTCTGGACGGGAACTGATGTGCCTGGGCGTCGCAGCCACGTCCCGGTTCGGCGAGCAGCAGGCCACCTCGAGTGCTCTCTGCCGTGGGCACGAGGAGCGAGATCGTCTCATCCAACAGGAGAGGAGCTCGAACAGCCCAGCGAACGACAATGACGCCTCAGCCTCGACGCCGCGAGCAGTAAGACCGATGTTTGCGTCGCGTGCTCCTCGATCCCTCCCACAGGATGGTCTTGCCGATCCCCGGCTCGCCGGACAGCACGAGCGCGCGAGGACGATGGCGGATCTCAGCGAGGAATGCCCGGACCGAGCCGAGCTCGTCGTCACGTCCAACGACCTCCGTCGTCATCGACGGTCGACCCTGCTCGTGATGAGCGGCCCCGCGCATCCGAGCGCATCGTCCGCGGGTGAAGGGACGGTTACGACCCTTCTCCAAGACGACATGACGTGCAGGGATTCGACCCTCATGGCTGCCTTCATCGTCTGTTCGAACCGTTCCAGCCGCAGTCCTGGGGATCGAATCTTCTGCGGATGCCTACTGGCTACTCGCTTTCGAGGCCAGGACGTTCGATGCGGCGGACAACGATCCCTGGCCGCGGCCGGTGCAGGTCCGTCCTCGCGCTGCGCCTTCCCGCTCGCGTCGTGTTCTCAGTCGTCAGTGCTGTGATCCGCCCGGAGGCTGACCATTAACGCCAGCGGTACCAGCAGTGCGGCGCCCGCCGCCGAGCGCGGCGCGCTTCGATCCCTCGTACGTGGCACCAAGGAAGCGCTCCATCAGCAAGGTGATCCGACTCGCGTTGAGCGATGAGCGCCGAGCCCGGCGACCGTGATGCCAGCGATCGCCACCGCCGAGTTGGGGATGCCCCAGAACAGCACGAAGCCGGCGAAGATCACCGCCTCGCTTGGAACGATCGATGGCCCCCGACCGAGCTGCCGGCCCTCCCTGCGAAGCGGCGGCCGACGGCTTGCCCCGTAGCCGTGGACGGAGGGTCCCGTGCCGACCCTAGGCCAATGCTCTGCTCTGCTCGAGATCTCGACCGTCATCGACCGGGTCCCTCCGGCTATATCCCACGTCGAGCTGTCCACACGCGTTTGGGGACGTCCAGGACAGCACGAAAACCCGTCGATACGGGCGGAAGCGCTACGCCAGTCGTGCACGGCGTCGCTCGCGATCGCGAGCATCGGGGTTCCGACGCATCGAGAGCACCCGACTGGTCATCGCCCCGTCCCTCGGTCCGTGCGTTCCCGGCGACGGCGACGGTGGCAGAGCGATTGGTTGGAGGTTGAGATCGTAGTGTCTGTCTGTGAGTCGACCGACGGGGACTGTGACGTTCCTGTTCACGGACATCGAGGGTTCGACGCGCCTGTGGGACCGAGCACCCGGAGGCGATGCGGGTGGCGTTGGCCCGCCACGACGAGATCCTCCGGACCGCCGTTGACGCCCAGTGGCGGCTTCGTGTTCTTCGATGGTGGTGATGGGCTTGGCGCCGTGTTTGATCGGGCGAGCGACGCGGTCGACGTGGCCACCGAGGTCCAGCGTCGACTTGACGCTGAGCCGTGGCCGGCGCCGGTGTGTCTGCGGGTGCGCATGGGAGTGCACACCGGTGAGGCCCAGGAGCGCGACGGCAACTATTTCGGTCGGGCCGTGAATCGTGCAGCCCGCGTCATGGCCGTTGCTCATGGAGGGCAGGTTCTCGTCAGCGGGTCGACGTCGGCTGTGCTGGCCGGCGCCGACATGTGGGATCTGGGCGAGTATCGCCTGCGCGACCTTTCCGGTACCGAGCGCCTCTTTCAGGTTCTGGCTGAAGGTCTAGCGGTCGAGTTTCCTCGGTTGCGCACGATGGATTCGGCGCCGGGGAACCTGTCGCAGCAGATGACCAGCTTCGTGGGGCGCGATGTCGAGGTGGCCGAGCTCGTCGGCTTGATGCGCGCCAACCGGATGGTGACCCTGACGGGGGTTGGTGGGGTGGGTAAGACCCGCCTGGCAGTCCACGTCGCGGCGGAACTCGTGGCGGAGTTCCCGGACGGGCTGTGGCTCGTCGAACTGGCGCCGGTCGGCGAACCGGCCGCGGTGCCTGCCGTGGTCGCCTCCGCCCTTGGTCTCACCCCCCAAGCTGCGATCACCGTGACCGACAGCATCGCCCAGGCCGTGTCCGGCCGCCGGCTTCTTCTCGATCTTGGACAACTGCGAGCATGTGTTGGATGCCGCCGCCGACTTGGTGGAAACGGTCCTGGCCCGGGCCGCGACGGTGAAGGTCCTCGCGACGTCGCGGGAGGGTCTGCGGCTCGGGGCCGAGCACCTGTGGCCGGTCCCGTCGTTGGACGTTCGGGCGGGCGCGAATTCGGCCGCGGTCGAGCTGTTCGTTGAACGCGCTCGGACGGTGAACCCCAGGTTCGAGGGAACCGACCAGCGCGCAGATCGACGCGATGACCGAGATCTGTCGGCGCCTCGATGGATCGCGTTGGCGATCGAGCTGGCCGCGGCGCGCACGGTGTCGATGAGCGTCCAGGATGTGAGGGATCGTCTCGATGAGCGGTTCCGGTTGCTGTCCGGGTCACGTCGGGACTTGAACGCCATCAGACATTGCGGCACGCGGTTCAGTGGTCCTACGACCTGCTCGACGACGACGAACGAGCCGTCTTCGACCGCTGTTCGGTGTTCGCCGGCGGGTTCGACCTGGCCTCCGTCGTGTACATCTGCGGCGGCGGGTTGGACGAGTATGCGATCCTCGACCTGCTGGACTCGTTGGTCCGCAAGTCGCTGGTGATCACCGAGGCGCTTCCAGGACCACGCCCGTTTCGGGATGTTGGAGACGATCCGCCAGTTCGCCGAAGACCGGCTGGCCGCCACCGGCACCCTCGTCCAGATCCGGGATCGTCACGCCCGCTACTTCGCCGATCAGGCCCTCTCCTACTGGGACCTCTGGGACGGCCCCGGTCAACGGTGGCCATCGATTGGGTGGATGTCGAGTTCGCCAACCTGCGCGCCGGCTTCCGATGGGCCACCAACCAAGCCGACCTCGCCACCGCCACCATCATCGCCGCCCACACCAGCTTGTTGGCCATCGCCCTTCAACGCTTCGAGCCGACCGGTTGGGCCGAGGAGATCCTCGCTGTCGCCGACAGCAGCAGATCTGCTTCAACTCCCACGCCTCTACACCGCGGCCAGCATCTGCTCGTTCACCGGACGCTCCGAGGAAGGCCTCGGGTACGCCAAGCGTGCCGTCGCGTTGGAGGCCGATCCTCGCTACGACTCGCTCGAAACAGGATGGAGCCGCCTCCTGGAGGGCTTGGCTCACCTCTGGGCCGGTCGGATCGATCACTTCCTGGAGATCTGCACCGTCCTCGCCGCCCAACCAGGGTCCGCTCACGTCATCGGTATCTCCGGGTTGGCATGGGGACTCCCGACCGTCGGGCGGGCCGTCGAGGCCAGGCCAATCGCAGAGGAGGCCGTCGCCGCCGCCCGCGCCCTCGGCAACCCGTTCTGGATCGCCAACGCGCTCGACGGGTACGGCCGCGCCTTCGCCGAGACCCATCCCGACCGTGCGCTTGACCGTCTTGCGGGAAGGGCTCGTCTTCGCCCAGGCAACACCGACTCCCGTTCTGGGAGGCCAGCCTCGCCCAAGACGCCGCACTCCTCGAAGCGATCCACGGAGAACTCGAACAGGCCCTCGCGTTGTTCGACAGTGCCATCGACGAGTACCACCGGCTCGGCAACGTCGCAGGCCTTGGGTTCACCTTCACCAACCTGGCCGTTTTCTTCGAACGTCTCGAACGACCCGAGATAGCCACCACCGTCTACGGCGCCAGCACTCACTACAGAAGCAGCATCATCTCAGTCGTCGACCTCGCGAATGTCGTCGACCACCTGCGATCTCGACTCGGTGACACAGGTTTCGACGAGTACGTGGCCAACGGCGTTGCCATGGAACTCGCCGACGCCGTGCAGTACGCCGCGACATCAGATCCATCTCGCCCGCCGCTAACACGGAACCGCCACATGACAGAGGCCGTCGAGTCCCTCGGCCGGACACCGCAGACGCCCTCCGAACGCCGGCTCCGGGCCGCTGATCTGTGCGGGTACCTCCGGACGGTCAGCTAGTGCATCACGGCAGCTATGCGCTGTCTCGTGTGGAAGCTTGCGTGGAGTCCGCTAGCGATCGCGAGCGTTCCTTCGCAGCACGCGGGAGGATTGGGTGCGCGGCCAGCCTTCGCAGTCGAGGATTGGTCGAGGGGGTGTGCGTGTCGTTGCCGGAGTCCGGTGGTAAGGATGGCATCGGCGGCCCAGTGGGTGACGGCAAGGACTTCGTGGGAGTCGAGGCGGCAGATGTCGCGCAAGACCTCGATCGCCTCACCACCGGTGACGAGACACAGCGCCGCTTCGAGTCGACGGAGCTCGTTGTCGGCGACTGTGTCTCGGAGCGGTTCGAGGATGGTCGCGATCATGCGGGCGCGGCGGCCCTCACGCGTGTAGGCGTGGTTGTCGCCGATCCGTTCAGCCGCGAGCCAGAGGTCCATGTAGTGCCGAGTGCCGGTGCGGTACAGCCTCTCGTTGGCCAGCGCGTGGCGATTGAGCAAGTCGACGAATTCGAGCAGGCGATCCTCGATCGTGGTGCCGTCGAGCGGTCGCGCGGCGAGCTCCTCGACCTCGCGCACATCGATGTTGATCGATAGCTCCAACAACAGAGACTCTTGGGTGGGGAAGTACCGGTACGCCGTCGTGCGCGACACGAGCGCATCCTCGGCGGCCTGAGCCACCGTCGGGGTTTCTCCCCGCTCAACGATCGCTTACGCGGCGGCGATGATCGCGGTTCGGGTTCGGCGCTTCTGGTTCACACGACCGGACGAATCAGGCGAGAGCTCTTGACGACCAGCGTTCACCACGCTTATGGTACATCAAATCCCGAGACAGGATACAAATCCCAGGATGGTTCGGATCGGAGGGGCAGGATGAGCGAGCTCGATGTGGCCCGGGCGGAGGAACGGCGCCCGATACTCCAACCATTCAGCCTTCCGCCTCGGCACCACCTGCCACTCAACGTCGTGGGCGAAGAGATCACGGTGCTCGCGTCAGGCAACCAGACCGGGAGCTACGAACTCTTTCACCAAGTCGGTCCCGAGGGCAGCGGGCCACCACCGCACACCCACCCATGGGACGAATCGTTCTACGTGATCGCCGGCGAGATCATGTTCAGCGTCAACGACCACGAAGCGAGCGCCGTGCCGGGCACGCTCGTACACCTGCCCGCCGGAACGAAGCACTGGTTCCGGTTCGGCGAAGGCGGCGGCGAAATGCTCTCGATCACATCGCGCGAGGCCGTGTCGCACCTCTTCATCGACCTCGACCGTGAGATCTCGCCCGACGAGCCAGACTTCGACAAGCTCGTCGAGATCTCAGTTCGGCATGGCCTAGAGATCCTCGTCCCGAGCTGAAAGCACAGCTCGAGTCGATGATGCCGCCGGGTGTGCCGCCGATCGGCTTGTTTCGGACCTTCGCACGGAACCTGCCCATGGCGGAGGCCATGGGAGGCTGGGGTGGCTACGAGCTCTCCAAGCGGCTCTCGCTGTCGATGCGGCAGCGCGAACTCGTCATCGATCGGGTCACCGCACGATGCGCCTGCGAGTACGAGTCGAGTGTCCATCTCGCCTTCTTCGGTGACCGCGTCGGCCTCACCGCCGACCAGAAGCGCTCGATCACACACGGCACCTCCGACGACCCTTGCTGGTCGAGCAAGGAGGCCGCCCTTCTACGCGCCGTCGACGAACTCCACGATCACGCCGACATCAGCGACGCCACGTGGTCCGAGCTCGCGTCGACGCTCACCGCGGAGCAGATCCTGGACCTGCTCATGCTCGCCGGCTGGTACCACGCCATCAGCTACGCAGCGAACGCCGCCAGGATCCCACTCGAAGACGGAGTGCCTCGCTTCGCCGAGTTCAAGTAACCGTCCTCCCCGATGCAGGCGCTCCGGAGACTGTCCCCGAGGATTCGGTAGAGGGCATGGTCGCTTGTCCCCGGAAGGTGCCTGTCGCGCGGTAGCCGGCCTCGTCGACCGCCCGACGCGCTGTCAAGCGGTACCTCGCAAGCGGGCTGCCGTGTCGCAGATCGACCCGGGTGCGTTCGTAGAGGTTTAACGCGTTCAACGTCGGCCACTGGAGAGGAGCGGACTCTGCGGGCTCAGCGGAACAGCTGGCGGAGACAGAGCTGCTCAGCGGAGTGGAGCCGAGCCGGCGGACCAGATCCATGACCTTGCCAAGGTGAGGGTCGCGGGTTCGAATCCCGTCGTCCGCTCCATGTGATGTCTCAAGACATCGGAAACGGCTGAACCTCTATCTGGGGTTCGGCTGTTGCCGTTTTCGGGGTGGTGGTCCGGGTGGGCGACCGAGGGGCTGGTAGTCGCGGGTGGAAGTACCCCGGCCTGACGGACGGGTTGGTGGTGGTGATCATGCCGCGTTGGCGGTCTCGTAGTCGATGGGGCTGAGGCCGTCGCAGTAGCTGTGGCGGCGGTGGGGGTTGTACCAGCACTCGATCCACTCGAAGATGGCGGTGGCCAGCTGGCTACGGCTGGTCCAGTGGTGCTGGTCGAGTAGCTCGCGTTGCAGCCCGGAGAAGAACGCCTCGGCGACGCTGTTATCGAAGCAGTCGCCGACGCTGCCCATGGAGGCGAGCAGGCCGGCCTCCCGGAGGCGGGTGCCGAACAGCCAGGACGTGTACTGGCCGCCGTGGTCGGCGTGGGCGATGGTCTGACCCGTGGCGGGCTGCCGCCGCCAGGTGGCCATCTGCAAGGCGTCGGCCACGAGCTCGGCTCGCATGTGATCGGCGATGGACCAGCCGATGACCCGCCGGGAGAAGGCGTCCAACACGACCGCCAGGTAGATCTTGCCTTCCAGGGTGGGGTGTTCGGTGATGTCCATGCACCACAACCGGTCGGGCGTGTCGGGGTCGAAGGCCCGGTTGACCAGGTCGTCGCTCACTTCGCCGTCACCGGGACGGGTGCAGCCACCTCGGCGGCGGTAGTGGATGCCCACCGCCCCGCAGAGACCCATCAGCCGGTTGGTGGTGGTGCGGGAGATGCCTTCGTGGCGACCCTGGCGGAACTCCCGACGGATGCGAGGCATGCCATAGGAGTGGCGGCTGCGCTTCCAGATGTCGAACACGAGGTTGGCCCGGTAGGCCTCGACCAGCTCGGCGTCGGTGATCGGCTCCCGAATACGTTGGTAGTAGCCCGACGTCGACACCTTCATCACTCGGCAACAGGCCGAGACGGGCAGGTCCGAGCAGCGCTCGCTGATGAAGGTGGAGATCATTTTGGGAGGACGTTCTCCTGCGCGAAGTAGGCGGCCGCCCGCTTGAGGATCTCGACCTCGAGCTTGGCGACGCGCAGCTCCCGGCGCAGCCGGACCAGCTCCTCTCGCTCTGCGGAGGTCAACCCGTCGGAGCGGCGGCCCTCGTCACGATCGGCCTGGGCCACCCAGTTCCGCAGACACGTCTCCGAGACACCAAGATCGGACGCCAACTCGGCGACGGGCTTCTCCCGCATCCGAGCCAGCTCCACAGCCCGCTGACGGAACTCCACTGGATACGGCGGCACCTTCGGCACACGGGACTCCCTTCCGAGGAGACTCCGCGTCCCCTCACGATAGGTGTCCGTCCAACCGGGGTACTTCCATATGACGTTGAACGACGCCCCGTCGCCCGCCACGTCATCGGGATGACCAACACCGTGTTCTGGGCCGAAGCCGGCACCGATCCACTCGCCCGCACTGCCCGCAAGATCGCCGCCACCCTCGGACCGCTCGCGCTGCCCAGCCTGTTGCGACGCCGCCGCCTGTTTGCGGCCAGGGTACGCATCCTCGGCCAACTCCGCGTTCACTACCGACACTGCCCCCTCTCGGTCAACGGCCCCCACAGACCCAAGAACCTGCCCTCGCCGGCGACCGCCTACCAGACGTCACCGTCACCACACCCGACGTCGCGACGCGGCTGCACGACCTCCCCGCCGCGGGCATCCACGTTCTCGTCCAGCGCGACAACCACCACGCCAGAGGCGACAGCTCTTGCGCCAATGCTTCACCGCCATGGGATCGCCAACATCCCCCGAACCGGGATCCTCGCGGTCCGCCCCGACGGATACGTCGGATATGCCGGGAGCGACACGGACGCCGGCGAACTCACGGAGTGGCTCCAAGTTGTCTGCGGCCCCACATGGACGACGCCGCAGCACGGCCCGTGATTATCACGATCGGTGTCACCCCCACGCGGACCGTCGTGCTACGAGTGCGCCGTGATCATGCGAGGTCCGTCTCCCGGCCGGAGGAGTAGCGTGACACCCTTCCTCTGGTTTGGCTTCCCCGGACCGGCATTGCCGGAAGGTTAAGGACGCTCCCACGAAACGTGTCGCCGCTCTGCTCGGTGTGCTCTCGGCCAGCCTCTCCGCGCTGGTGGTGCGACCGGTCAACTCGTATCAGGGCTTCATTCTCAAGTCGACAGCGACGGCGCAGACGCCGGCGCTGACCGTCCTCGGGGCGCTCACCGCCGCCCTCGGCGCCATCCGCCGCTCACGATTCGCCATGATCACCGGCGTGCTCGGCGCAAGTGTCGGGACGTACTACATCACTCGGGTGACCGCCTCCCACGATGGTCACGAGCGGGCGTTCGGGCCGGACTGGAAGCGGCGGCTACGTCCCGACGTTGAGCAGCGGATGCTCCAGCGTCGCCGGTCGATACGCCTGCCCCGGGTGCCGACGCCGCGCTGGGCGCGCGACGTGCCCTTCTGGACCATTCCCGGCACCGATCGCCAACTCCTTGCGGACATCTGGGAGCCGGCGGCGGACGTCGAGCGTACCGGCACGGCCATCGTCTACCTGTACGGCGGCTCGTGGCACTTCTTCGACAAGGACGTCCTCACGCGCCCACTGTTCCGTCAGCTCACCGCGCAGGGCCACGTCGTCATGGACGCCGCACACCGGAGCTGCCCCGAGACGGATGTGATCGGCATGGTGGGCGACGTGCATCGCGCCGTTGCCTGGATCAAGACGAATGCCGAGCGCTACGGGATCGATCCCGAGCGGGTGGTCGTGATGGGCGGGTCGTCGGGCGCCCACATCGCGCTCCTGGCCGCCTACGCGCCGCACGAGCCCAAGCTGGTCCCCGAGGAGCTGCACGGCGCGGATACGTCGGTGATGGCGGTCGTCTCCTGGTACGGCATCCCGGAGATGGCATCTGCGGTCGAGCGGTGGCTCGGACAAGAGGGTGCATCCTCAACGCCGGCGGTGTGGGATCGGAAGGAGCCGGGCAAGGTCGCCAACCTCCTCAACGTCTTGATGATGCGACGACAGCTGACGGCCCCGCAGTCCCCGCCCGCGCCGCCGGTGCGCCAGCTGGTCCGGAACCTGCTGGGCGTCGAGCCTGGGGAAGCCGCCACAGCGATGTATGACCTGGCATCGCCGATCCACCACGTGCATCCAGCCTGCCCGCCGACGCTGATGTTCCAGGGAACGCACGACGCGGTGGTGCCCCTCGAAGCCGCCAGGCGGCTACACCGATCACTGGAGGCAGCCGGCGTCCCCGTCGTATACGTCGAGTACATCTGGACCGAGCACGCCTTCGATCAGATGTACCCGCCGCTCGCCAACCCTGCTGCCAAGGCCGCGCTGTATGACCTGGAACGCTTCCTGGTCGCTGTCGCGAATACCAGTCGATAGCGGGAACCGCCGGACGAGTCGCAGACCCGTGGGGAGCTGCCGCTGACGGTCGCTGAGGGAGTGTCAGATCCACTCCCGCTGCAGGCGCTCCCAGTTCTCCAGGGTGTCTACATCGGGGCAGAGCCAGCGCATCGACTCGCACCCTCTGAACGACATACGGGAGGCGACAAGGATCTCCCGGCCGCCGGAATCCCCTCAAGCGTGCCCGAACGCCGCGTCCGACACCGACCGGCAGAAGTGCCCGAGCTCGCCGGATCGACTACGCGTCGCCAGCTCGTGTGGCGACGAGTGCTTGCTGCCGTGAGCGCCCCTATTCGCTATCTGCTCATGGAGCGACCCCACGGGCGCCTCCTCAATGGCCGTGCCATCGACTTGGCCAAGTTCGGCCAGCTGTTCCTCGACTTCGGCACCTGGGACGGCGAGCAGATCATCTCGCCGGAGTGGGTCGAGGAGTCAACCTCACCCGATCCCAGCGACGATCGCCCGTGGCTGATCGACCACGACTGACCGGACAGCGGCGGCTACTACCGGCACCAGTCGTGGGGCCAGACCACACCTGACGGGGGCCACCACTACAGCGCCATCGGCACCTTGGCCATTTCATCGCGGTGTTCCCCGAGACCCGGACTGTCATCGTCCGCGACGTCCACGCGTTCTGGGAGAGTCGTCCGCGGTCAGGTTGGAGTGGATCGTCGACTTGCTGGTGGCAGCCGAGCCTTGCCGCACGAGTGAGGACTTCCGCCTCTGGTGCGACGGCCGTCGAGACAGAACAGTGGGAGGCAATGAGGTCCAACCCGAACAGGGTCGTGCGGCTCTGTCAGGCGCTGCCTGACGCTCGCAGTGGGCGAGTCGTCTTCGTGTCGCACTGCCTGCTCAACCAGAACACTCGCTATCTGGGTGGTGCCGCGTGTCCGGGTGCGGTGCGCAGCGCGATCGAGGACTACCTCGACGAGGGAGTCGGCATCGTCCAGATGGATTGCCCGGAACAACGGACCTGGGGCGGTGTGCTCAAGCGCCGGTTCCTGTGGCTTGTGGACCATCCCAGTCTCGCTCGTGCTCCGAGGCTCGTGGCGGCTGTCACCCGCTGGTACCTGGGGATCCGATACCGCCGACTGGCGCGAGACGTTGCTCGTGACATCGCTGACTACACCAGCAGCGGATTCGAGGTCACCGGGCTGGTCGGTGTCGCCGGCTCACCGTCGTGTGGGGCCGGGACAACACTTGACCTCGAGGCCGCCGTGCGGGCGTTGGGCGCTTGCCCCCACCGGTCGCCCACGACGCAGTGGCTGAACGACGAGGTCATCGAGGCGGCCATGCGTCCAGGGTCGGGCCTGTTCATCGACGCGCTCGGCGCCGAGCTTGCGCGCCGCAACCTCACGGTCTCCACGACCGAGGTCGTCGTCCGCACCGGCGGTGCGAACGGCGAGCCTCGCAGAAGCGTTTCGTGATGCCGGACGGGGCCGGGGATGCGTGTCCCAAGACCGCAGCCGCTGCCGACTGCCTTCCGAGTTGTGGCTGCAGCGAACGCGCTTGGCTGCCCCGAAAGCCGTCCCGATCAGGGGGCCGGCTGCGTCGATGGCGGCGCGCTGCGACAGGCGGTCTCGCAGCAGCAGGAACTCGGTGCGGACATGCTGGTCCATCGCCGCTGCGAAGGCCGCGGAGAACCACAGCGCCCACACCTGGTCCAGTAGACGACCGACCCCGCGCCAGCCAGCGGTGATTGTGTAGCGCAGGGCGACTCCACCGTGTCGATCCGCTAGCTCCAACGTCAGCCGTATCGGCAGGCGCAGCCCCTTCTTGAGCGCCGAGCGGGCGGTCGGCCGGACCCCGGGTGCACGGTTCGTGACGTTGCCTTCCGCCGGCGACCTGCTGCTCGTCCAGGACGCCTTCGGCTGGTTCCCGTTCGGGATCGAGGTCGGGGCGTCCCGCCCATTCCCGTGCGGCATCACGATGCCCGCCGACGAAGTCGGCGGGTGGTTCCACGGGATGGACCGGTGGGACGACGGGGTATTCTTCCGCTACACGATCGACGAGGTCACCCTCGTCTCCGGTTGCCAGGCAAAGCCATGGCGGAAGCAGAAGTGAATCGAGCCATCCCGAGGACGTTGTTCCTCGCTGTCGGCGGGATCCTGGTCGCGGCGTATGCCGCGGCGGTGCGACCTCGACTCCTCAAGTGGGAGCGACGAGCGACGAGGTCGCAGCCAGCTATCCAGGTGACGATCTCATCGCCCTCCCCACTGACGGCGCAACGATGGCGACCACGCTTCCGATACCACCCACGGCCGCTTGGCCCCTGGGTGGTGCAGATGGGAGGCGATCGCGGCGGGTGGTATGGATGGGACTGGCTCGACAACGCCGGGCATCCCAGCGCCACCGCCATTCACCCCGAGTGGCAACAGTTGCATCTCGGCCAGCACTTGGCTCGCGTTCCAAGAGGGCCAGCGAACTGGTTCACCGTTGTGGTCCTGGAGCAAGAGCGAACACTGGTATTGCGCGCCGAATACAACTTGCTGACAGGCCAGCTGCTTCCGCTCGACCCAGACCCCGGGCATGTTGCGCACGTCGATGGGATCTGGGGCTTCCATTTGAAGCCGACCGAGGACGGCCGTACGCGGCTCGTCGTCCGTTCCCGCAGCCGAAGCGGCCCGGCCCGGATCGCTCGACCCTTCGCCGCGCTGATCGGCGAACCGACGCACTTCCTTATGCAAATCCACCAGTTCCACAACCTCACCCGCCGAATGAATGCAACTTTGAGAACGGACGAGGAGAGAGATGCGACAGCACGCGTTCGTTCGCGCGCGCCGCGTTCGGGAGTAGCACCCCCTGCTTCCGGCGTGGGTGGGAACCGCGAGAGCATGCGCGCAGGTATACGGATGGCGCACGGCCTATGCGACTCGTTCTCTGGTCGTGCGGACCCGGCCGGTATAGGTCAGGGCAGCCGCTGCCCACAGCAGACCCCAGATCAGGAACAACGGCGCCCACAAGCCCAGATCCCACAGGGCCGTATGGGTGACCGCACCAGACTCTCCAGAAGCAATCTGTGGCACGTCACCGAGGATCCCCAACACCCCGCGCAGCACCATGAACGTGGCGAGCGGCCACAGCAACCAACGGACCAGCCATACCGGTAGCCACCGCCGTGGGCGCACGGTCGCCAAGGCGAAGAAGACGCCGACCCCGGCGAGCACCATGCTGGCGGCATCTGCGACCACGAACCATTTGGGGCAGTGTGCGATTGGAGCTTGTCGATCAGCTCCTGTGGAAGCGGAGCTATCGACCACAGGGCGGTGCCGCCGAACACCCAGTAGGCCTTGAGCAACCCGTACGCAGCGGTGATCCCCGCCGCGCAGTACGCCGGCCAGGTGCTTGTTCCCAACCACGCCCCGATCGCGGCGATGGTGCGACGTCGTGCCTGTACACGCGACGGACGCGTCGCACCTACACGATCCGACTGAGGGCGAACGTCAGGTGCCGCCTGCAGGGTCTCCCTCTCAATTGTGGTCGTCCCGTGACTTCGAGCCATGCGAGCCTTTCAACCCACTCCTCCAAACTCCAGCATCTACCGGAGTTTGAGCACCGCCTAGAGGCGAAGGTCTGAAGTTGCTCGTGTCTGCCGGTCTGGGCGACGACGGGTCTTCCGTTGGCGACATGCTCGAGGCGAGCGCGACCCAACAGGGTGCTGAAGAAGTCGTGGCGGGTGCTCGCGTCTTGCCGCGGTCTGCGGTAGGCCGCGGGGATGCGCGGCAAGCCCGAGCAGCAGCTGGCGGTGCTCACGTCGTTGAGCACCGAGGACCTGATTCCCGTTCTGGTCGGTCGTACGCATCGAAACAAATCGACGACGACGGCCAGGTTCACGTCGTCGCCGTCCCGGCCGATGATCCCGTCGCGGTTCGTCTGCAGGCCACGTCAGCCTGACCTGGTCGGCCCTGCCTGACGGCGCCGGAACGAGGAGCGACACTCGTGCCACTTTCGTGCCACTCTGGGCGGGCGCGAACGGTGGGCGATGGTGGCCAGCGGACTCCGACGGATCGATCCTGAGCAGGGCAAATACCTGTCAGGCCTAGTCGGGGGCATCACCTCAGTCACCTTGCCAAGGTGAGGGTCGCGGGTTCGAATCCCGTCGTCCGCTCCACTGTGATGTCTCAAGACATCCCGGACAGCCCGAACCTGCATTAGGTGTCGGGCTGTTGTCGTTTCCGAGTTGGTGGGCCGGGTGGTCGGCCGGTGCCGTGGTAGAGGCGGGTGGGGTCGAGGACGAGCTGTCGGTAGAGCTCGCCGGTGGCGGCGTCGATGATGCGGACGTCCAGGTCGGCGACGAGCAGGATGATGCGGGTTCCCGTGAGGTGGCGGCCGAGGGCGATGTGGTGGAGCCGTCCGTCGTGGCGCAGGGTGACCGAGCCGCCCTCGGCGACGCGGTCGTGACGGACGCGCCAGTGGGTGTCGTCGCTGCCTCGGCGGGGGTGGCCTTGGGCCGGGCGGTGTAGGCGACGGCGGGGGTGCAGCGCTGTGGTAGCGAGCGGTGGGGCCGGCAGGTGTTGTAGATGACGACGAAGATGTCCAGGAGTGCCTGCAGCTCGGCGACGTTGGCGGGCTGATGTGCCTGGGCGCGCAGCCACGCCTTCATCGTCTGTTGGAACCGTTCCACCTTGCCGCACGTGCCGGGGTGGTTGGGTCGAGAGTTCTTCTGCGTGATGCCGAGCCGGCGTAGCTCGCTTTCGAAGGCGTTGCGGCCGCCGCGGCCGCCGGCCAGGCGGGTGGTGAACACCATCCCGTTGTCGGTGAGCGTCGAGGCCGGCGGCCCATGCTGGGCGATCGCCGCTTGGAAAGTGTCGACCACGACCGGGCCGGTGACGCAGCGGTGGGCGGTGACCGACAGGGCGTGGCGGGCGTGGTCGTCGAGCCACGACAGGATCTCGACGTCGACGCCGGTGGACAGCCGGTAGTGGGTGAAGTCGGCCTGCCAGCACTCGTTGGGTTGCTCGGCCTGGAACCGGATGTAGGACGAGCGGGGCCGCTTGCGCGGCGCCGGCACCACCAGGCCCTGGCGGCGCAGTGTCCGGTCGATGGTGGCCCTCGACACCCGCATCCCGTGGTGGTGCTCGAGGTGCCAGGCGATGGTGTCGGCGCCAGCATCGAGGCCCTGGGCGGACAGCTGGCGACGGAGCTCGACGATCAGCTCCACCGTGGAGTCGGCGATCGCGGTCGGCGAGGTCCTGGGACGACGAGAGCGCGGTTCGAACGCCGCCTCACCCTCGGCCCGATAGCGGGCCACCAGCTCATACACCCAGGAACGAGCGACCCCGTAGGCGGCTGCTACGTCCACGGCAGCGCCGCCCCTCGACGACGACAGCAGTGATGACCAGACCGAGCTTTCGACACCACCGAACGTCAGATCACACCACCCCCGCACATGGTGGATGGTGTCCGCCATGACTTGAGACATCCGTCCGGGATGTCCTGAGCGCGCACACCGTCGTCCGCACACCGTCGTCCGCACACCGTCGTCCGCTCCGTCAGTTCTTCACCAACCTCCTGCCCTGGGGACGGCTGGCCCGGCGTCGCTACGTGGAGTGCGGCAAGGACGGGACCTTCACCGCCGCCGACGTCGCCGCCGCCATCGATGACGGCCCCGCACCCCGGCTACTGGCCATCACCGGCGCCTCCAACGTGACCGGCTGGCTCCCACCGCTCGACGACATCATCGACGGCGCGCACCGCCGGGGTGTCCCCGTGCTCGTCGACGCCGCCCAACTCGCCCCCCACCGGCCGTTGCCAGCTGACGCGGATTTCGTGGCCTGGAGTGGCCACAAGATGTACGCCCCGTTCGGGACCGGGATCCTGATCGGCCCGCGGGCCGCGTTCACCGATGGTGAACCGTTCCTGGCCGGTGGCGGCGCCGTCGACCTCGTCGACCTCGACGAAGTCGTGTGGACCGACCCGCCCGAGCGGGAAGAAGCCGGCTCACCCAACGTCATCGGGGCCGTCGCCCTCCACGCAGCCATCGACGAACTGGATCGGATCGGCTGGCCGGCCATCCGCGCCCACGACGACTCCCTCGCCGCCCGCCTGCACGAGGGCCTCGCGTCCATCGGCGGCGTACGGCTCCTGGGTGCCGCCACCCAGGTGGATGGTCTGCCGGTGGCGACCTTCGTCGTCGAGGGTGTTCCCCACGCGCTGGTGGCCGCCCGCCTGAGCGCCGAGTACGCCATCGGCGTCCGTCACGGCTGCTTCTGTGCCCACCCGTACCTGCTCCGACTCCTCGACATTCCACCGGACGACGTCGCCGAGTACCGCGACGCGGTGCGCCGAGGCGACCGGCGCCGCACACCCGGCGCAGTGCGCGCCAGCGCCGGACTCTCCACCACCGTCGACGACATCGACGCGCTCATCGAGGCGGTCGCCGCGATCGCGAACGGAACCGCGCCGCCAATCAACTATCTCCAAGATCCCCACACCGGCGACTTCTGGCCCGACACCGCCGACCAACGTTGGGCCAGCGCCCACCGCCGCCTCGGCGCCTCCTGCGCCCGCGGCTCGAACGACCCGCTTCGGTCACGAAGCACTCGAGCGGGAGCGCGTCATCGCCGAGCGCGATGGGTCCGTCGCGCGGCCGGCGCACGGAGACGGCCTCGGACGTGGCCCGCGTCGCTCTGTTCCTGCCGTCGGACGAGGCGCGCTCGATCCTCGGGATGCTGCTTTCCGGCTGCTGCTCGCGCCCGACGCAACGACGAGTGTCGACGACCGCTGGATCCGGTCGGTGCACCGGGTGCGGTTGATCGCCAGAGGACCTATGACCCTGGGAGCAGCACGGTGGGCCACTGCATCATCAACGCATGGGCGCCGCCCGGGTTGGTGTTGTTGGTGATCGCGATGGGTGAGTCGTCCGATGTTGCCGTGACCGGGGGAGGCTCGGGCTCCTTGGACCTCCTGCATGCGATTCTCAACTTGTCGAGGTTTCACCGCGAGCACGAAAAGTTCTATGCGAGTGCGCCTCGCCAGCAGGCCGTAATCCTGCAGGGCCACGGACGTACGCTGTGCGCGCTCGCCGATCGTTGGGACACGACCACCCCATCGGCACGTGTCGCGTTCAGCCCGTTCGAGGGTGCTGAGGATCTGAACGACCCAGCGGCGCTGCAACTCGACGGCGTGCTGTTCATGGAGGGCGAAGGCGAGCCGGCGGAGATCACGCGAATCAAGCGTGACCTGCGGGCGCTCGGAGACGAGTCGTTGGCCACGGGATCGTGGTTGACCAGCGCGATGTCCGCATCGTGGGACATGGCCCTCTCGCTCGGCGGCGTTCCCCAGGTGGCCGGTCTGCTCGGTGACCGACATCGCATCATCGCCAACGACTGGCAGGCCGCGGAGATGAGCGTACTGACCGGCCGGATCCTGCACCGCGCCGTCGACCTGCTCGAAAGGGTCGATTTCACACCGGCGGCCCTGCGCCGAGACCTCGAGTCAGCGCGCGTCGCGCCTTGCCTCCTGCACTCGGTGTCGGAGCTGATCGCCCACGCTGCTGATCTGTTGAGCGACTCGGCCGGACTCGTGCACGACAACGACCCGCGCTGGCGCCGGTTCCGGGCTCAGGTGGACGAGGTCGTACACGATCTGGGCAGCAGCGACGACCCGGCCGACTCACAGGTGGGTCGGGCCGCAGAGCGCGTGGACGGACCGTGACCGCACCTCGGACCACCGCTCACCCAGGAGCCAAACCACTCCTCGGGCTGCGCGGCCAGCCCGGCCGCCTCGCGTTGGCCGTGTTCCGCCTTCCGCTCGGCTTGTACCGTCGGGGAGGGGGATGGCTCTTGGGCCAGACGTTCCTCGTGTTCGCTCACGTCGGGCGCACGACCGGGAGGCGCTACCAGACGGCCGCCATGGTCCTGGCCTACGAGCGAGCCACCGGCGAGGCCACGATCTGCTCGGCCTGGGGCCCGAACACCGACTGGATTCGCAACCTCCGCATCGCCCCCTCCGTCGAGGTGCGCCTCGGCCGGCAGTCGTTCGTGCCCGAGCAACGCTTCCTCACCGACGACGAAGCCATGGCGGTCGCGTTCAAGTTTCGGCGACGCCACCCGCACAGGCTGCGCTTCCTGAGCGGGGTGCTCGGGTGGGGCGATCTGCGCTCGGACGCCGAGATCCGGGAGTTCGTCCACACCCACCCCTTCGTGTCGTTCCGACCCCCGGGTCGTCGAGACGACGACTTCGGCGCTGAACAGACGAGGCGACACCGGAGCAACCCCCACGGCGGGAGGTGAGCCCTCCCTGTCACCGCGTGAGCTCTGCCTGCATGCTGTTGCTACCGCGGTACTACCACCGGCAACGTCACGCGCTTGCCGCAAGCCAACTACCTGCCGAGATGAGTCATCCACCTCGCTTGGACAGCATCCCTTTCCGCTTGCTGTCGGCGAGGATCAGGCCTCCACGGGCTGCGGCATCGCCTACTCCGCGGCGGTCGCGGCGAGGTCACGCCGGCGCCGGTTCCCCACACCTCGGCGGCTAGGTCGCGCTGGGCGGTATCGGTACCGGTGACCGTGAGCGAGATCCGTGCGCCGCGGCCGGTTGCGTCGGTGCGCTCGACGCGGACGTGGTTGGCACACGCGAAAGGCCGGTTCAGAGCAATTAGACGCGATGGGGGGATGCCTCGGTCCCGGTCATCGGGATTGTCCTCCTCCATTCCAGCCCGGTCGTCCAGCGGGTAGCATCGCCTTCGGTCATCGCAAGTGGTGAAGGTCTCTGAACCCTGGTCCGCTGCTACCTCCGATGGAGGGACGGTCGTTATGGGTGTCCGGTCACCGCTGCTCAAGTCGTATGGCGACGATTTCGCGTGGTCGTTGCTGGACGCCACCCCGGACGCCACGTTGATCGTCGCCGGCACGGGCGAGATCGTGTTCGTGAACGACCACGCCGGGGAGCTGTTCGGGTTCGAGCTCGCTGAGCTGTTGGGTCGGGTGGTCGATGACCTGCTGCCCGAGGCGCTGCGGGCGGTGCATCGGGCGCATCGCACCCGTTTCCGGGCCGAGCCGACGGTGCGGGCCATGGGAGCCGGGTTGGAGCTGTGGGCGCGGCGATCGGACGGGTCGGAGTTCCCGGTCGAGATCAGCCTCAGCCCGCTGCACCTCGATGATGACGTGTTCGCGGTGGCCGCAGTGCGTGACGTCTCCGAGCGAGTGGCCACCGAGGACCAGCTGCACCGGGTGCTGCGAACGTTGGACGCCACCGACGACGCGGTGTTCATCTTCGACGCCACCACGCTTCGGTTCTCGTTCGTCAACGAGGGGGCGGTGCGACTGGTGGGCTACCAGCGCGACGAGCTGTTGACGATGACCCCGCTGCATCTCAACCCGTACACGACCGATTCCGAGTACCGTCGCCTCGTCGACGAGTTGTTGGCCGACGGTTCAGCAGCGATGTTCCGACGGTCGATTCTGCTGGCGAAAAACGGCTCGGAAGTACCCGTCGAGAAGACTTTGCATTCGGCGGCTGGCGGCCGCGATGGCCGCCCCTTGGTGATCACTCTGGCCCGGGACATCACGGCCCGCCTGGCCACCGAAGCGGAGCTGCGCCAAAGCCAGGACGCGCTGCGCGACGCCGAACAGGTGCTGGCGGTGGCTGAGGACCGTGAACGGATCGCCCGCGACCTTCACGACACCGTGATCCAACGGCTGTTCGCCGAGGGTTTGAGCCTGCAGGCCGCGATGGCGGGTGTTGGTGATCCGCAGCGGACCCGGGCCCGGCTCGAGTCGGCCGTCGACGGTCTCGATGAGACGATCAGAGAGTTGCGGATGGCGGTGTTCTCCCTCCAAGGGGCAGCGTCGGCGCCGGGTGGGCTGCGAGGCCGCCTGCTCCAGGTGGTCACCGAGGCAACCGACGGGCTGGGGTTCGAGCCCCGCCTGCAGTTCGACGGGCCCATCGAAACGATGGACGTCCACATCGCCGACCATCTGACGCCGGTGCTGCGCGAAGCGCTGTCCAACGTCGCCCACCACGCCCAGGCCGGCCACGTCCGCATCGCGGTCAGCGTGGCCACGGACGTCACTTTGACGGTCGCCGACGACGGTGTCGGCGTACCCGCCGAGGTTCTCGGGGGCCGAGGGCTCACCAATATGGCCGAACGGGCCCGAGGCCTCGGAGGCGACTTCACCATCAGCCCCGAACCCTCGGGCGGTTCCCTCCTCGTGTGGCAGGTGCCGGCCCAATAGTTCCCACTGCCGGCATGACCGACGTCACCGGACCCCCGGTGCGACGTGCGCTTCTCCGCGGACGCTGACATCGGCGGGACACTGGTCACCGCGATCGGGGGTCGACGCCTACCGCTACCGTTGACATCGCGTCGAGTGACGAACCTGGCTTGCACTCACGCGGTCCACGGCCGTGCGTCAGGAGCTCTGGCTGGCCATCGGTGGCGCGCAGAGTCCTGTGAGGCTCAACGGTCGGCCCGGGTCAGCACTGGGTTGGCGTCTCGTTCGCGTCGTCGAGTGGCACGGGTGTGTTTGTGCAGTGCGTCGGCGGCGAGCACTGCCGGCGCGGCGAGGACGGCGACGGCGAAGCCGGCGGCGGGCGGTGGTGCTTGGTCGAGGAGGTCGGCCACTGGGGGGATGAGGAGGAACCCGGCGAGCATGCCCAGCTCGACCGCGACGGCGCCGAGCAGGAGCCGGTTGCTGGTCCATCCCAGGGCGCCGGGCCAGCGGGTGGCGCTGCGGCAGGCGAAGGCGTTGGCGGCCTGGCCGATGACCACGGCGGCGAAGGCGGCGCCGGACGCGGCCATCAGGGCGTGCCCGGTCGGGAAGCTGTCCCCGGGTCGCCAGCCGGCGGCCACGAGGGCGACGATGAAGGCGGTCATCTCCATCACGGCCTCGGTGGGGCCGAGCACGCCGAAGACCCGGCGCAGCAGCGGACCGTCGATGAGGTGTCGCCCCACGGGTGGCCGGGCCAGGGCTCGGGTGTTGGGCGGCTCCGCGCCCAGCGCGAGGGCGGGGAGCAGGTCGGTGCCGATGTCGAGGCAGAGGATCTGGAGCACGCCGAGGGCGAGCGGGAACCGTCCACCGGATAGGGCCCACACCACGAACGGGGTGAGCTCGGCGACGTTGTCGGTGAGGTGGTAGGTCAAGAAGCGGTGGACGTTCGAGAACGTCGCTCGGCCTTGCTCGACGGCGGCGACGATGGTGGCGAAGTCGTCGTCGAGCAGGACCAGGTCGGCGGCCTCGCGGGCGACGTCGGTGCCGGAGCGGCCCATGGCGATGCCGATGTCCGCGGCGTGGAGGGCGGGCCCGTCGTTGACGCCGTCACCGGTCATGGCGACGACGTGACCTCTGGCCTGCAGGGCGCGGGCGATGCGCAGCTTGTCCTCGGGTACGACCCGCGCCAGGACCACGCCTTCTCGGTCGAGCAGGGCGCCGAGCACCTGCTCGTCTTGGGGAAGATCCTTACCTTCGAGCAGGAGACCATCGACATCCAAGAGACCGACCTCGGCGGCGATCGCTCGCGCCGTCGCCGGGTGGTCCCCGGTGACCATCACGACGCGGATGCCGGCTTGGCGGCAGGCGGCGATCGCCGCCGCCGCGGTGGGACGGGGTGGGTCCTCCAGACCGACCAGGCCCAACAACTCGAGCTGGTCCTCGGCGACCTCCGCTGAGGTGTCGACCGTGATGCCCGCGGAAGGGCGGGTGGCGACGGCCAGCACCCGCAGGCCGCGACTCGCCATCGCCTCCAGCGCCTGCTGCGCGCCCGCCGTCTGGTCGCAGCGCTCCAGGAGAGCATCGGTCGCACCCTTGACGAAGAGGCGGTCGTCGACGATGAGCGACATCCGCCGGCGCCGCGGGTCGAACGGGTAGCGGCGCAGGACGGGATGGGCGGCTTCGTCGTCGGCGACGTCGAGGCCGAGACGGCGGGCAAAGGTGTTGATCGCCGCCTCCATCGGGTCGCCGAGCGCGATCCAGCGACCGTCGCGCTCCACGGCCCGACCGGTCGAGCACCGAGCGGCGGCCCGCGCCAGCAGTCGCAGCGAGGGCACGACCGCGGGGTCAGCGACGAGCGCCGCGGTGGGGTCGTAACCGGAGCCGGCGATGCGGGCCGTTCCTGCTGGTGTCCACACCTCGATCACGGTCATCTCGTTGCGGGTGAGGGTGCCGGTCTTGTCGGTGCAGATGAACGTGGTCGAACCGAGCGTCTCGACCGACTCCAAACGCCGAACGAGGGCGTGGCGGCCGGCCATGCGCTGGGCGCCCATCGCCAACGACAGCGTGACCGTCGGGAGCAGACCCTCGGGGACGAGCGCCACGGTCACGCCGATGGCGAACAGGAAGCCGTCGGAGGCTGGCGAGCCGATCGCCAACGACACTCCGAAGAAGGCAACGCCGACCCCGACCGCGATCATGCCCACGGTTCGCACCACGCGGTCGAGCTCGCGGGCGAGCGGGCTCCGGGGCCGGTGACCGACCTGGGTCAGCTGGGCGATGGCGGCCAGACGGGTCGTTGCGCCGACGGCCTCCACCACCGCCCGGCCTTCTCCTTCGACCACGAACGTGCCGGCGAACAGCTCGTCGCGCTCAGCTGCCGGCACTGGGACGCTCTCACCGGTGAGCAGCGACGTATCCATCCGCAGCGCGTGCGATTCAGTCACTCGCAGATCGGCCGACACCCGATCGCCGGCGACGAGCAGGACGAGGTCGTCGACGACCAGCTCGGCCGCGTCGATCTCCACCGGAACCCCGTCACGCACGACGATGGCGCGGCGAGGCAACAGATCGCGCAGATGCTCGGCGGCGTGCTCGGCCCGGCTCTCCTGGACGAACGCGAACACGCCGTTCACCACCACGACGACGAAGATCGCCACACCGAGCTGGGGCAGGTCGGCGATGAAGGCGAGGATTCCCGCCACCCACAGCATGAGCGCGAAGAAGTGAGTCATCTGGGCCGCGAGTTGACGCCAAGCCGGCGGCGGCCGGGGGGAGGGCAAGACGTTGGGACCGTCGCGAGCCAGGCGAGCCGCGCGCGTCAGCAGCGCGCAACCCCCCAGTCCCGTCAGCGGCGCAACCGGGCACCGCGCTCAGCTCACCTCCGCTCACGTGCCACGGGCCATCGCAGAACCACCGGGCCATGTTGCCAGGCCCGCTCGTCTTGCCGACCGACACAACGCCGCCGCACACACGCTCGCCCGGAGCGCCCTCTTCAACATCCCTCTTGTGACCGCCCCCGCCCGCCCGCGTGCCGTCGTTGTCGAAGGGAGGGCCGGAGCGTTCAGGAGCGATGAGCAGGGCTCTGGGGATGGAGCAACTCGGACGACAAGTGATCCGTCGATGAGCGCTTGAGCAACGTCGGCGAGCCGAAGGTTGTGGTTGCGCAGCCGTGCGAAGGCCTGCTCCCATGTCGAGGCGCCCGCCCGCTCTGCGTCGTCCCGCGGCGGTGACCCCATCGTCGCCCGCCGAGATTAGGCCCTCTCTCCGCCTCGCACGGGGGTGTCGCACACGAGATGTGGAACCGGAACCACTGTCGCCCAGGTACCGGACCCGCGTCCCAGAGCTGTCAGCCGGGAGTCCGGGCCAGGGCGGTCAGCATGACCCGGAGTCGCAATGCTCTTCGGAACCTCCGCCAGAGGTGATCTTCCCGGCGAAGCCAGGTTCGAAGTGTGCGATCGCTCCGTCTCCG
>CAWHKS010000015.1:0-270046 GCA_963829955.1 uncultured Acidimicrobiales bacterium | reverse complement strand
GCGGCCGGGCGCGGGGGGCGCAACGGTCGGGTGGGGGACTTGCAGACGTTACGGTCAGTTCAACTCCGAGCGACCGGCGCGCTGTCGGTCCCGGGCGCTCCGACCAGCACCCGATCGCCACCGTCGTGACCGTCGCCACGCTCGGAGACTGGCCCACCACCCAGTGCACCTTCCCCCGAATGGCGGTCGACACCACGCCGGGTGGTCCAGAGCACCCCCGGCCCCGCTGGTACCGTGCAATCGGCTATGGCGTACGACTCCGAACCCCGTTTCCGTGTCCTCCATGCCCTGCGCATCAAGGGCTTCGCCAAGGTGGACGTGCTGGCCGACCTCTCAGCCGTGGAGCCGGACGAGGTAGAGCAGCACACTCGCCGACTTCCAGGCCGAGGAGCTGGCGCTCCTTGAGGGAGACCAAACGCGCTCTGGCAGCTCACCCCCAAGGGCCGGGAGGTCCACGCCGACGAGCTCAACGCCGAGGCGCCGCCGCTCCGGCCTTTGATCGAGCCCTCACTACCCGCCGTTCCTCGAGATCAACGAGCATTCAAGGAGCTCTGTGGGGACTGGCAGTTGCGCGACGGCGGTCCAACGACCACTACCGACGCGGCCCACGACGCCGCCGTCACCGCGCGGCTGCTCGCGGTCGACCGCGAGGCCCTGACCGTCGTGGGCGCCATTGGGGACGGTCACCCGCCTCGCGCCGTACGGGCCGCGGCTCTGGAGCACCGCCGGAGGGTCGCCGAGGGCGAAAAGCATATGTTCACCGGCGTGATGTGCGGCTGCTACCACGACGTCTGGATGGAACTCCACGAGGACCTGATCCTCACCCTGGGCATCGACCGCGCGCCGAGCTCGTTCTGATGGCCCGCTTCGGTCGGGTCTCTCGGCCATGGTGACGCCGTTCGACGCGGACGGCGGGTTGGACCTCGATGCCGCGCGCACTGGCGAGCTGGCAGGAGAGCCCGGCCACGACGGACTCGTGGTCGCCGGCACGACGGGTGAGGCGCCGGTGCTGACGACGACGAGAGGCTGAGGCTCTGGCCGCGGTGATCGAGGCCGTCACTATCCCGGTCGTTGCCGGGACGGGCACCAACGACACCGCACACTCGGTGCACATGACCAGGGAGGCGTCGGCCCTCGGCGTGGCCGGCATCCTCGCCGTCTGCCCGTACTACAACCGGCCGTCGCAGGCCGGGATCGACGGCGCCACTTGCGCGCAGTTGCCGCGGCGAGCGACCTCCCGGTGATCATCTACGACATCCCGATCCGGACCGGGCGGAAGATCACCACGGCCACACTCCTGCGGCTGGCCGCGAGATCCCCAACGTGCTGGTGCTCAAGGATGCGGCCGGCAACCCGGGGGAGACGGCCGCGCTCGTCTCCAGCGCGCCCGAGGGCTACGAGGTGTACTCAGGGGATGACGGGATGACGTTGCCGCTGCTGGCCAGCGGCGCCGTCGGCGTCATCGGTGTCGCCACCCACTGGACCGGATCCGACCACCAGGACCTGTTCGACCTCTGGGAGAAGGGTGACGTGGTCGGCGCCCGGCTGGTCAACTCCCGGCTGCTGGAGAGCTTCGCCTTCGAGACCGGTGATGACGCCCCCAACCCGCTGCCCACCAAGGCGATGCTCAGGGTGCTCGGGCTGCCGGTCGGCCAGGCCCGTCTGCCGATGGGCCCGGCGCCGGCGGCCTGGAGGACCGTGCCCGGGAGGTGCTGGCCAACCTGGAGCGGTGGCGCGACGCCTTCCCGGCCGCCCTGATCGTCAGCCTGGCTGAACACGATGCCGGTCCCGATCTCCATCGCCTTCCTCGGCGGGCTGGGCGAGATCGGCCGCAACTGCATGGCCCTCGAGCAGGAGGACCGCCTCCTGCTCATCGACTGCGGCCTCATGTTCCCGGACGCCGACATGCACGGCATCGACCTCGTGCTGCCCGACTTCACCTACCTCCGCGACAACGCCGATCGGATCGTGGGCTGCGTCGCCACCCATGGCCATGAGGACCACGTCGGCGCGCTGAGCTTCCTGCTCCGGGAGCTGTCGTTCCCGATCTACGGCTCGGCGCTGACGCTCGGGTTGGCCCGGAACCGCATCGAGGAGGCAGGCCTCCTCGACCGGACCCGCCTCGAGGTTGTGGCGGACGGGGAGCGCCGCCCCATCGGTCCGTTCGACGTGGAGTTCATCCCCGTCACCCACTCGGTGCCCCACGCCTTCGCCATCGCCATCCACACGCCGCAGGGCGTGATCCTCCACTCCGGCGACTTCAAGCTGGACCTCACACCCGTGGACGGCCGCCGGACCGACCTGGCCGCGATCGGCTCCATCGCCGCCACGGACGGCATCCGCCTGCTGCTGTCGGACTCGACCAACGCGCAGGAGCACGGGTACGCGCCGAGCGAGCGGCGGGTCGGCGCAGTGCTGCGGCCCCTGTTCGCGGAGCAGCGGGGCCGGCGCATCATCACCTCCAGCTTCGCCAGCCACATCCACCGCATCCAGCAGATCGCCGACGCCGCCATCGCCAGTGGGCGCGTCGTGGCCACGTTGGGGATGTCGATCAAGAAGAACGTGCGCCTGGCCCGCGATCTCGGCCTGCTGACCATCCCGGATGCGTCGCTGATCGACATCGAGGAGGTGGACCGGCTGGCCCCGGACCAGGTGTGCATCATCTCCACCGGCTCGCAGGGCGAACCGATGTCGGCGCTCGGCCTGATGGCCTCCGGCGAGAACCGCTGGCTGAAGGTCGGTGAGCACGACACGGTCATCCTCTCCAGCCACGCCATCCCGGGGAACGAGTTCAACGTCAACCGGGTGATCGACGGGCTGCTGCGCAACGGCGCGGACGTCGTGCACAGCGGCGTGGCCGACGTGCACGCCACTGGTCACGCGCAGGCCGACGAGCTCAAGACCCTGCTGTCCATCACCCGCCCCGACTACTTCGTCCCCATCCACGGCGAGTACCGGCACATGGTGGCTCACGCCAAGCTGGCCGCTCTCATGGGCGTTCCGGCGTCCCACGTCCACCTGTGCGAGGACGGCGACGTCGTCACGCTGGCCGACGGTGGTCTCGAGTTGAGCGGGCGCGTGCCGGCCGGCTACCTCTACGTCGACGGCATCGTGGGCGATGTCGGCCGGGGCGTGCTGCGGGACCGGCGGGTCCTGGCCGAGGAAGGCGTCGTCGTGGTCGTCGCCACGGTCGACGTCGGCGCCAGCCGGGTTCTCACCGGTCCAGAGATCATCACCCGTGGCTGGGTCTATGCCCCCGAGGCGGAGGACCTGCTCGACGAGGCGTGCGATCGCGTGGCCCAGGCCGTGGAGGCGGCGCTCGGCAAGGGCGTGCGGGACGTCGAGAGCCTCGAGCGGGAGGTGCGGCGGGCCGCGGGCCAGTTCGTCAGCGAGCGCACCCGGCGCCGGCCCATGATCGTGCCCGTCGTCATGGAGGCCTGAGAGCCCGACGCTGGGGCCATGCCCGAACGCTCGCGCGCCCCATTGCTACGGTAGGCGCCATGGCCAGCCGCAACCCGGCCAAGGGCCCGTCCCGCCGGGCCGGCGCGACCCAGACGCCCCCGCGCGGCTCGTCACGCCCGTCCAGCAGCGGTCGCGCGGCCTCGTCGCGTTCGGCCGCGGTCCACGGTGCGCTCGACCCGCACCGGGGAGATCTGCTCGGCCTGGTCCTCATCGTCGTGGGCGCGCTCGTGGGCCTGGCCGTCTACCTCCGCGTCGCCGGCCCGTTGGGAAGCGGCATCGACACCGGGCTCGGCGCGTTGGTCGGCCTCGGCCGGTTCCTGCTGCCTCCGGCCCTCATCGCCTGCGGGATAGCGCTCCTCGTGGACGGCCAGCGCGAGCACCGGTGGCGGTTGGCCCTCGGCGTCGGCATGGCCTCGCTGGCCGTCCTGGGCCTGCTGCACCTGGCCCGTGGCCCGCGTGACATCGTCATCACGCCGTCGGAGGTGGAAGGGGCCGGTGGATGGCTGGGCGCCGTCGCTGGCGAGCCGTTCCGCCAGATCATCGGCTCGGCGGGGGCCGTCGTCCTGCTCCTCGCCGTGGTCCTGGCCGGGGTCCTCGTTGCTACGCGTGCATCGCTGCGGCGGGTCGCGGTCGGGTTCGGCCGAGGTGTCCGCGGGAGCGCCGGTCCCGCCTGGCGAAAGGCGAAGCACGCGCTCCAGGGCATCTCGACGCTGTCGAGCGCATCGGCGGCCGGCACCGATCCAGCGGACACCGACGCCTCCGGCGGACCTCCTCTGTACGACTTTGCCAGCGAGGACGGCGGGGCCGACGGTGGACGCGGGCGCCGCCGGAAGGCCCTCCCCCCACCCGACCCGAGCACGCTGGTCAGTGGCCAGACGCAGCAGCTCGAGATCGACCTCGGGCCGGGCGCGCAGCGCGGTCAGTGGAAGCTGCCGCCCGCGACCTACCTGGCGCGCAGCAACGCGCTCGAGCTGGACCACGCCGAGGTGCGGGCCCGCGGACGGGTGCTGGAGCAGTCGCTCGCCAGCCACGGGGTGGAGACCAAGCTGGCCGGGATGACCGTCGGACCGACGGTCACGCGGTACGAGCTGGAGCTGGGTTCCGGGGTGAAGGTGGCCCGGGTGACCACACTGCAGCGGGACATCGCCTACGCGATGGCGGCGACCGACGTTCGCATCCTGGCGCCCATCCCGGGCCGGTCGGCCATCGGCATCGAGGTGCCCAACCACACCCGGCAACTCGTGTCGCTCGGCGATCTGCTCGGAGCACCCGAGGCCCGCCAGGCCTCCCATCCGCTCGATGTCGCCATCGGCAAGGACATCGCCGGGCGCGCCGTCTTCCTCAACCTGGCGACCACGCCCCACCTGCTCATCGCCGGCGCGACGGGCGCCGGCAAGTCCAGCAGCCTCAACTGCATCATCACCTCCCTGCTCATGCGGAGCACGCCGGAGCAGGTGCGCCTGATCCTCGTCGACCCCAAACAGGTCGAGATGGGGCAGTACAACCGCTTGCCCCACCTGCTCACGCAACCCGTGACCAACCCCAAGAAGGCGGCCAACGCGCTGGGGTGGGCCGTGAAGGAGATGGAGCGGCGCTACGACCTCCTGTTCGAGGTTGGTTTCCGCGACATCACCGGTTACAACGCCGCCTACGACCGGGGCGAGCTCGGCCCGCCCCCGTCGATCGGCGCGTCGGGTGCCGCGGAGCCCGGTGCGGACGACCTCGGCGACGGACACGCCCCGGACGACACCGCCCCGCAGGCGGAGCGGCTGCCGTACATCGTCGTGGTCGTGGACGAGCTGAACGACCTCATGATGGTGGCGGCCCGCGACGTCGAGGAGTCGATCACCCGCATCGCGCAGAAGGCTCGGGCGGTCGGCATCCACCTGATCGTCGCCACCCAGCGACCGAGTGTCAACGTCATCACCGGCGTGATCAAGGCCAACATCCCGGCCCGGGTGGCGTTCGCCGTGTCCAGCCTCACCGACAGCCGCGTCGTCCTCGACCAAACCGGGGCGGAGAAGCTGGTCGGCCAAGGGGACATGCTGCTCCTGCCCGGCAACTCCAACGTGGCCCAGCGAATCCAGGGCGCGTTCGTGAGCGAGGAGGAGGTCCGCAAGGTCGTGGCCCACTGGCGGCGCCAAGCCCCCGACGTCGTCTACGTCGCCGGCGTCGAGGGCGAGGGGAGCGGCGGGAGTGGCCTCTACGGCGACGCCGTCGGCGACGACGAAGACGAGACGCTCCTCCGCCAGGCCATGGACCTCGTGGTCCGCAGCCAGCTGGGATCGACGTCGATGCTGCAGCGCAAGCTCAAGGTGGGCTTCGCCCGGGCCGGACGGCTCATGGACCTGCTGGAGCAGCGCGGCGTGGTGGGACCGAGCGAGGGCTCGAAGGCGCGAGCGGTGTTGATGACGGTCGAGGAGCTGGACCTGCTGCAGCAGGCGGAGAGAGACGGAAACGGCATCGGTGCCTGACTTCACGGAGATCACGTCGGGCCTTCGCTTCCCCGAGGGCCCGATCGCCATGGACGACGGCAGCGTGGTGTTGGTCGAGATGTTCAAGCCGGGCATCACGCGCGTGGCGCCCGACGGGGCGAAGACGCTCGTGGCCGAGATCCCCGGTGGGCCCAACGGCGCCGCCATCGGGCCCGACGGCGCGCTGTACCTCTGCAACAACGGCGGGTGCTTCACCCCGGTCGAGATGGGCGGGCTGCTGCTGCCCGGGCCGTTCGACCCCGATCGGTACATCGGCGGACGGATCCAACGGGTCGATCTCTCCACCGGTGCCGTCACCGACCTCTACACCGAATGCGACGGGCACCCGCTGCGGGCGCCCAACGACCTCGTGTTCGATGCCCACGGCGGCTTCTGGTTCACCGACCACGGCATCCGGCACGGCCGATCAAAGGATCGGACCGGCATCTACTACGCGCAGCCGGACAGGTCCTCCATCACCGAGGTCGTGTTCCCGGTCGACTCGCCCAACGGGATCGGTCTGTCTCCCGACGGCGGCACCGTCTACTGGGCCGAGACCCACGACGGCCGGGTCTACCGGCGCGCCGTGACGGGTCCGGGCCAGCTGGCCCCGGCACTCCCGCTCGATCCCAGCGTGTGCCTCGCCGGCCTACCCGGGATGCAGCTCCTCGACTCGCTCGCCGTGGATGGTGACGGCAACGTGTGCGTCGCCACGCTCGTCAACGGAGGCATCACGGTCATCGCGCCCGACGGCGAAGTGCTGGAGCACGTGCCCACCGGCGACGTCCTGACGACCAACATCTGCTTCGGCGGGCCGGACCTGCGGACGGCCTTCATCACGGCGTCCGGCACCGGCCGGCTGCTGTCGATGCCCTGGCCGCGCCCTGGTCTACGGCTCGCCCACCACGCCTGAGCCCCCGGGCCCGAGAAGGGCCGCCGGTAGGCTGGCTGGTTGTGCCGGAGCGCTTCTACATCGAGACGCTCGGCTGCCCCAAGAACCAGGTCGACTCGGACAAGCTGGTCGGCACGCTGCTGGCAGACGGTCTGGAAGCGGTCGAGGACCCTGCCGTCGCGGACCTCGTCGTCGTGAACACCTGCGCGTTCATCGAGGAGGCCCGTCAGGAGTCGATCGACACGATCCTGGCGCTGGACGAGCGGCGGCGGAGCGGGGCGCGCCTCGTCGTCACCGGCTGCCTGGCCGAGCGGTACGGGAGCGAGCTGGCCTCGGCGTTGCCGGAGGTGGACGCCGTCAGCGGCTTCGGCGTCCCGATCACGCTTGGCCGCAAGCGCCCGGCCGTCGCCGCTCGCGAGGGCGAGACGCCTGCAGTGCCCGAACTCGACCTGCTCAACCTGCCTCGCCCCCCGGCCCAGGCGCCGTGGGCCTACGTGAAGATCGCGGAGGGCTGCGACCGCTCGTGCGGCTTCTGCGCCATCCCCAGCTTCCGCGGCCCGCAGCGCAGCCGCGACGTCACCTCCGTCCTCGACGAGGTCGATCAACTCCAGGCCCAGGAGATCGTGCTCGTGGCGCAGGACCTGGCCAGCTACGGCAAGGACCGTCCGGCCGAGCTCGGCGCGGGCGCCATCGTCCCGCTCGTGCGGGCGGTGGCCGAGCGGGTCCCGCGGGTCAGGTTGCTCTACCTGTACCCGTCGGACCTCACGGACGAGCTCATCGACGTCATCGGCGGGACCGGCGTGCCCTACTACGACCTCTCGCTGCAGCACGTGTCGAAGCCGTTGCTGCGACGGATGCGGCGCTGGGGTGACGGCGACGCGGTTCCTGCGCCGGATCGAGGAGATCCGCGACCGCTTCCCGGAGGCCGCCTTCCGGTCGAACTTCATCGTCGGCTATCCCGGCGAGACCGAGGAGGACCACGACGAGCTGCTGTCGTTCGTGGAGTCGGCGCAGCTCGACTGGTGCGGCTTCTTCGCCTACAGCCGGGAGGACGGAACGTACGCGGCGGGGCTGGACGGCGTCGTGCCCCGCGACCTGATGGACGAGCGCCTGTCCGAGCTGCGCTCGCTCCAGGACGACATCACCGCCGCCCGGAGGGACGCGCTGATCGGGTCTCGCGTCCAGGTGCTGGTGGACGCGCCCGGAGTCGCCCGCAGTCACCGGGAAGCACCGGAGATCGACGGCGTCATCCAGGTGCCAGACTCGCTCGCCGTGGGGGTACTGCACGACGTGGTCGTCGTCGACGCGCTCGGCCCTGACCTGGTCGCCGAGGATCATGGGTCGTGAGCCACGATCCGAGCGCTATCGCCACGTGGGCGAACGTGGTGACCGTCGCTCGTGTCATGGTGTCGCCGGTCCTGTTCGCGCTCATCACGGGCAGCGAGGGCTCGTGGGTGGCGCTGGCCCTCTGGGTGGTGCTGTGCGCGAGCGACGGCATCGACGGGTACCTGGCGCGGCGGTACGGGTCCACGCGGTCGGGCGCGTTCCTCGACCCGCTCGCGGACAAGGTGCTGGTCCTCGGGGCGATGTTCACGCTCGTCGGCCGCGGCGTCTTCCCGGTGCTGCCGGTGGCGATCATCGCGGTGCGGGAGGTCGCCATCAGCCTCTACCGCACGTTCGCGGGTGCGAAGGGTGTGAGCATCCCGGCGACGCCGGTCGCCAAGCTGAAGACGGTCTTCCAGCAGCTGGCCGTCGGCGCCGCGCTGTGCCCGATCACGGCGGTCGACGGGCGTTGGCTGTGGCTGACGTTGCTGTGGGTGGCCGTGGTGCTGACGGTGGTGTCGGGCGCCCACTACCTGCTGCGGGCGCGCCGGGTGGCGACGGAACCGCTGGCGCCGGTCGGGCCGAACTGGTGAGGGTTGGGCTGGTGAGGTTTGGCCTGGTGAGGGTTGGGCTGGCGGGGTCCGGCCGACGGTGATCTCGTGCGAGGTGGTGGCCGTCGGGACCGAGCTGCTCCTGGGCCAGATCGTCGACACGAATTCGGCGTGGATCGGCGAGCAGCTCGCGGCGGCGGGCATCGCGTCGCACCATCAGGTCAAGGTGGGCGACAACCAGGCCCGGATCGTGGCCGCGATCCGTCAAGCTCTCGACCGGTCGGATGCCGTCGTCGTGTGCGGTGGCCTCGGGCCGACCCACGACGACATCACCCGTGAAGCGATGGCGGAGGTGATGGGCGTGGGCCTCGAGCCGGACGACGAGGTGGCCGACCGCATCCGCGAGTTGTTCGCCTCTCGGCGAAGGGCCATGCCCGGGAACAACCTCCGCCAGGCGCTGGTGCCGGTCGGGGCCACGGTCATCCCCCAGACCAGGGGCACGGCGCCGGGTCTGATCTGCCCGGTCGGGGACCGCGTGGCCTACCTCGTGCCCGGCGTGCCCCACGAGATGCGCGAGATGATCGAACGGGCGGTGCTGCCCGACCTTCGCCGCCGATCGGGTGACGAGTCGGTGATCGCCAGCCGGGTGCTGCGCACGTGGGGCGAGAGCGAGAGCGGGCTCGACGAGCGGTTGCGGCCCGTGATCGACCGCCTCGAGATGGACGTGGGGTGACGCTGGCCTTCCTGGCCAGCGGCTGGGAGGGCATCAAGGTGCGCCTCACGGCCCGGGTCTCGTCGGTCGATGGGGTCGGCGCTGTCCTCGACCCCGTGGAGGCCGAGGTGCGGGCGATCCTCGGCCCGATCGTGTTCGGGACGGACGACGACACCATGGAGTCGGTCGTCATCGATCTGCTCCGGGCGCGAGGGCTGACCCTCGGACTAGCCGAGTCGGTCACCGGCGGGCTGGTGGCGGCGCGCCTCACCGACGTGGCCGGCGCCAGCGACGTGCTGCGGGGGTCGATCGTGTCGTACGCCAGCGAGGTGAAGTTCGATCTGCTCGGTGTCGAGCCTGGCCCCGTCGTCGACGAGGCGACGGCGATGGCCATGGCGTCGGGCGCCCGCCGCGTGCTGGGCGCCGACGTCGGGCTCGGCCTGACCGGGGTCGCGGGGCCTGCGGAGCTGGACGGGATGCCCGTGGGGACGCTGTGCATCGGTCTGGCCCTCGGCGAGGACCTCACGGCGGCCACGGTCCGGATGCCGGGGCAGCGGCTGCAGATGCGGCAGATGTCCGTCATCTCCGCGCTCGACCTGCTGCGGCGACGCTTGCATGTCGGGGTGAGGCTGTTCGTCGCCGTGTGGCCGCCGCCGGAGGTGGTGGCTGCGCTGGCCGGACTCGATCGACCGGCGCTCGGGGTGTCCGCTGGACGACGCAGCGCAGTGGCACGTCACCCTGCGGTTCCTGGGCTCGCTGGAGTCGGCCGACGGCGCGATGGCAGCGCTGGCGACGCTCGCCTCGGCCCGTGTGGCAGAGGCGACGATCGACGGCCCGCCCGTGCGCCTCGGCCGTGGGGTGTTGGCGCTGCCCGTCGACGGCCTGTCCGATCTCGCTGCGCTCGTGGCGGACGCGTTCGGAGGCATCGGCCGCCCGCCTGAGCCCTCCTCGTTCCACGGTCACCTCACGCTGGCCCGAGGCCGGGCGGTGGGAACTCTGAGCCAATCGCGCTCCGTCCAGCGCGTTTCCTTCAGAGTTCCCGAAGTCAGCCTCGTCGAGAGCCATCTCGGTCGAGGTCCGGCGAGGTACGAGACGATTGCGTCCGTGGAGCTCGGCGCCTCCTGAAGGGCGGAGGGAGGCACCCGGCGCGCTGGGGATGCCAGCACCGTTGACGCCGGGTGCGGTCTGCGCGTCGATGATCCCATGCCCCATGGCGCGCCGCTGGCTGCGCCGGCAATGCTCGCAGTGCGAGCGGCCGCCCGGTGGAGGTGGCGGTCGTGGGTTCTCGTCGCAGTGATGGTCGGCGTCGTGAGCGGCACCGTCATGGCCGCCGTCATGGGAGCCCGACGGACATCTTCGGCCTACGAGCGGTTCCGGTCCGCGCACGCGGCCGCGGACGTGGTGTTCGACGTCGCCGAAGCCATGTCGCTGAGCGTCGTCCGATCCGTCCCAGGGGTCGCGGCCGTCGGTCGTGTCACGCAGCTTCCGCCTGCCTTCTGGGTGCAGGACGACCGGACCCGCTTCCTGCCTCCGCACACGGAGCTGATCGTCGTTGACGGTGCAGGCGTCGACGGTGTCGAGCAGGTGGCGATCCGCCAGGGCCGCGCCGTCGTGCCCGGCGCCGACGAGGTCGTCGCCAACCGCGCATGGCTCGTCGCGACCGGACTGCAGGTGGGCGACCAGCTCCGCCTCCGCGTGGTGCCCGAGCATCCACTGGCCGAGCTGGCGGAGTCCGCCGACGATCTGCTGGCCGCGCTCGAGGCCCAGCCGACGCTCGGGTGGACCGCCGCCCTCACGGTGATCGGCGAGGCTGCCGGGCCGGCCGACGTCGCCCGTGACGAGGCCAGCAGCCCAGCTCGGTTGCTCATCCCGAGGACGTGGCCGCCCGGGCGTGGCGGATTCCGTCCGGCGCGTTCTGGGGCGGCGGTCATGAGTTGCTGATCACGGTGACCGCCGGGACTGACCCCGCCACGGTCGCCCGAGATCTCGAAGCGCTGCCCGGCGACGGGGAGGTCGTGGCGACGGGAGCAGCGCGGTCCGAGCGGGTCAGCACGGCGACCCGCCCGTACATACAGGCGCTTACCGCATTCGCCGTACTCGTCGCGATGGTCGGCTTCGTCGTCGCGGGAGGCGCAGTCGCCCGCCAGGCGGCCGCCGACGCCCGGGTCGACCGCGGTCTCCGCGTGAACGGCGCCGACCGACGGCTCCTCACGACGATGACGCTCGGCCGCGCCGCGATCATCGGAGCCGGTGCCGCCGTACTCGCGGTGGTCGTGGCGCTCCGAGCGTCGCCATGGCTGGTGTTGGGACCGTCGTCGGCGGTGGAACCGCCGCCGAGCGATGTCGACATCGTCGTCCTCGCCATTGGTGTCGTGGCCACCGTCGCCGGCCTGGCCTTCGTGTCGCTCCTCGCGTCCTGGAGGACATCCGTTCGCGCCGTCCGCCCGTCGAGCCCGACTGCGCGCGGGAGCATCCGGGGTGCCGCTCGTGCCACGACTCGGCTTCGAGCTGGCGTTTCCGCGATCCGGACCCTCGGTTTTCCTCATGCGTTCGGCGCTCCTGGCCACCCTCGTCGCCCTTGCCACGGCTACGGCCGTCGCGGTGGTCGGCGGGAGCCTCCATGACCTGGTCACCCATCCCGAGCGGCACGGGGGGGATGGGACGTCGCCCTCACGTGCGAGGAGGGCTACTGCGGTATCACCGACGAGAGGGTGGCCGACTTCGACGATCTGCTCGGGCGGCGACCAGATGTTGCCGCCTGGTCCTACGTCACGTTCGGAGAGCTCGACGAGCACGGCAGATCGACGCCGGCCGTCGGGGTCTCGCAGGGGACGAACGGTCCGTCTCCCTTCACCATCGTGGCCGGCCGGGAGCCGGCGACTGCCGACGAGGTGGTGCTCGGGACCTCGACTCTTCGCCGCCTCGATGCCCACGTTGGTGACCGGCTCCAGCCGGACGCCGGCGGCCCGCTCGAGGTCGTGGGTGCTGCTGCGTTCACCGGCCTCGGCCCGGCTGACGACGAGCGGGCGTCACTGGGCACCGGCGCCGGGTTCACCATCGAAGGTCTTCGCCGCCACGGCGGGCCGAAGTTCGCCGCGAACGCCGTGCTCGTCACCGGCGCGGACGTCGGCGCCGACGAGCTGGCGTCGCGCCTGCGTGCCGCCGTCGTCGACGCCACGGTGATCAGCCGCGACGCGCCCGGACCGATCGCGGCGTGGCGCAACCTCCGTTCGCTGCCAGTCCTCCTCGCCGCGCTCCTCGTGCTGATGGCGATGGCGTCCCTGGCGCACGCCGTCGTGCTGTCCGCCCGCTCCCGGCGCCACGACCTCGCCGTGTGGCGTGCGCTCGGGCTGCGCCGGCGCGAGTGCGGTTCAGTGATGGCCTGGCAGAGCGCGTTCATCATCGGTTCGGCGCTGCTGGTCGGCGTGCCCCTCGGTCTGCTCGCCGGTGCCGCGGCGTGGGGCACGATGCGGCGCGCTCTCGGGGTGACGTCGCCGACCACCGTCCTGGCGCCCCACGTCGTCATCACCGTCGCTGCGCTCACCGTCGCGCTGATGGTGCTGGTGTGGGCGCTCCGCCTGCGGGACCGCGGCGGGCTGACGGACGCACTGCGGACGGAGTGAGTGCGCCGTGCCGTTCGCCCGCCCGCCTTAGGCTGACACCACCGCCTCCGTAGCTCAGCCGGACAGAGCAGCGGACTTCTAATCCGACGGTCGCACGTTCGAATCGTGCCGGAGGCGCAGTTCTACCAGGGACTTCCGATCCGCTGCCTGTGGATGAGCTCCGACGGTTGGCAAACGGTTGGCAGTTGCCCGCACACGCACCGCAGCTCCGATCCAGAACGGGCACTATGCGCTACCTGATGCTCCGCCCGAATCGGACTATAGGTGGCGCCGGTTGGTCCGGTTCTATCACTGTCCGGTTGCGGGGGTCCCGGTCGCTGCCCCCGCAACTCCCTATGCAGGCTTGCGTCCCAGGAGAGAACGCCGGGCGGCCATCGGCTCGAACTCAGTTGTCGCAACCAATGCGTCTAGGTCCTTCGAAGCCTCTGGTGCAAAGGCGGCCTCGATGACGAACTCAGTGACCATCATCTTGGAGCCGCTGACCCCGAGTTTGAATCCAGCCTTCTTCAGCTTGATGGCAAGGTCTCCGTCAACGCCCAAGGCCGCGGACTTGGTGATGTGGATCTTGCCCTTCTTGGCGGCGTTGTGAAGCACGGCCTCGCATACCTGTTCCAGCCCCGGCACATCCCGGAGACGAAGCGGTCGCGGGTCGATGGGAGGACCACCGTCACCTTCCTGGTCGAAGGCCACACTCCACGCCGCGTCCTTGACGCGACTGACATCAACACCGTGGCCCCGAATCTTGAATCTGCCCGCCATACGTCTTGTGTTCTGGCGGTGGGATGTAGCAACGATCCGCGCTGCGCCCAGACTCGTGAATACCCTGAGCGCCTCCTCGTAGCGGTCTTGGGCGAGTCGTTCGTCGTAGTCCGCGAAGGCAATCAAATCGCGTGGATGGAGTGGGTGTCTTACGTACACGATCCCAGCGACCGTAGGCCCCTGCGTCGTGAACTCGCTCGCACGGTCCATCGGCAGGAGTTCGATCCCGAGTTGGTTCGACTTCGTGCGCTGCTTCGGCGCCTCGTGGAAGAAGGAGACAAGTTGGTTTCTCGTCGTGGTTGTTTCATCCACCATCAAGCAGTCCAATCTGCGGGGCAGGAAGCTCGAGAGCGACCAGTCCGCCTAGCGAACGCAGCCGAGTTGCCCATTCGCACACTATTCGACTCGTGTGCCAATCAACACAGCCGCCTAGGCCCAGTGCCCCGACAGCCGCGAAGCAGGCGCTCGCCGTATCAAGCACTCGCCCCAGAGGTGCCGGTTCGGGGACACGCAGATCCGGTGCGGTCTCGGGTGGTCGTCGCAACGCGTCGTCGAGTGCTTCTGATGGTGAGCGCCAGCCGAGTGTTTGTCGAGGGCGGTCGTTGAGCTCGGCGGCGACGGCGTCCAGGTCGGCCTGGGTGTGGGTCCGTAGGTCGCTGCGCTTGGGGAAGTATTGGCGGAGCAGTCCGTTGGTGTTCTCGTTCGACCCGCGCTGCCAGGGGCTGCGAGGGTCGCAGAAGTAGACGGTGACACCGGTGTCGACGCTGAAGCGGGCGTGCTGGGCCATCTCCTTGCCCTGATCCCAGGTGATCGAACGGCGCAACTGGACCGGCAGCGTGGTGATCCGAGCGGCCAGGGCGTCAGTCACCAGCTCGGCCCGGTGGCCCTCGGGGAGGGCGATCAGCAGCACGAACCGGCTGTGGCGTTCGACCAGGGTGGCGATCGCCGTCATCCCCTTGCCGAAGAGCAGGTCACCCTCCCAATGTCCCGGCACGGCCCGGTCCTCGACCTCGGCCGGTCGTTGACGGATGTTGAGGGTGTCGCGCAGCTGGCCCTGACCGTTTATTGCCGAGTGGCCCTGGGGGCGGCGGGTGGCGTGGCGACGGCGCAGGTAGCCGGTGAGCTCGTGGCGCAGCGCGCCTCGAGATTGCACGAACAGCGACAGGTAGATGGTCTCGTGCGACACCCGCATCTCCGCGTCGTCGGGGAAGGCTCGAACCAGCCAACCCGAGATCGGGTCTGCTGCACGCTTGGTTGACATCCGATGTGTGGGACGTGGGTCCCGCGGAAGGATGGCAGCCGTGCCCAAGAAGTTCCCGCTTGAGTTCAAGCGTGACGTGGTCACTGTCGCTCGCCGCGGTGACCTGACGATCACTGAGGTCGCGGCCGACTTCGACATCTCACCTGAGTCGGTGCGCCGCTGGATGAGGCAGGCCGACGTCGACGCTGGCATCAAGGACGGTCTGACCACGGCTGAGCAGCAAGAGGTCGTGCGGCTGCGCCGGGAGAACCGCCGGTTGGAGATGGAGAACGAGATCCTCCGTCGGGCCGCCGCCTACTTCGCCAAGGACTCGCTCCCAAAATGATGTTCCCGCTGGTCCGAGATCTGGCCGCTGAGGGTTTCCCGGTGCGGTTGACCTGCGGGGTGCTCGACTTCTCGCCCCAGGCGTTCTACAAGTGGCGGTCTCGGCCGTGGCGTGGCCGAGGCGGTCGGAGACCGTGTTCACGTCGGTCGAGGTGGCGAGCAGGTACGACTCGGTTCGCTCGCGTACACGGCCGAGACAGACAAGGGTCCGATCCTGCTTGAGCTGCGTGGGCGCCTTGCCGGCAAGTTCAACTCGTTGCTCTCGGAGGCCCTCCTTCTCGACACGGAACCAGTCGTAGGCGCTGCCCGCGCTGTCGATCGCGAGTTGGTCGCTCTGACCGCGGCCGCGGGGGAGCGCGTGTGGAGCGTCGACGAGTGACACCAGCGCCGAAACGCGCTTTCGGATGCGGTCAATGAGTTTCAGAGGCAGTGCCGGTCGTACCTGGGCGCGCCCGCCTTATCCGCTGCTGCGCCTCGCCTGCTACTCCGATATTGACTCGGCCTGTTACGGACCAACTCCGCAACCCGGCGCACGGCCTCCGCCTGGCGACCCGGGAGCGAGTGTCCGTAGGTCGTCAGCGTGAACCCGGCGGATCGCGTGACCGAGCCGGTTCGACACGGTGTTGACGGAGAGTGATCCGCGGGACAGGCAAGGTCGCGATCTGGCGAAGGAACGCCTGCGAAATGCTGTCCGGTCTCCAAGGCTCGTCGTCGGGACGAGCGAACACGTATCCGGCGTCGCGGCAGCCCGCGCCGACGTCCCGGCCGCCTACGAGGCCATTGTCGCCAGCTGTTGGAGAAGAACCCGCGGCGCGCTACCCCAGCGCCGACGACCTGGGTGTCGACCTCGACCCTTTCGGAATCGCCCGCAGCCCGAGACTCAGGCCCACGCCGCCGCGACTGATGACCAGCCACGGCCCTCACGCGAGAAGTCTGTCCCGACGAGGGCTGACTCGGTGTCGACGACCGCTGCTCGCTCGCCACGGACGGGTTACGTCTTCATTTCGTACAGGCGCGAAGACCAGAAGTACGTCGACCGTCTGGTCAGTCACCTCGAGGCGGCCGGTCTCACACCTTGGATCGACAAGTCGGGAATCGACTACGGAACGCGCTGGGCGCGGGTGGTGCGCGACGCAGTCGACGGATGCCGCGGCGTTCATCGTCGTCATGACGCCGGCGGCCGAGGAATCGGAGTGGGTCGAGCGCGAGCTCGATCGCGCACAGAACAAGTACGAACCGATACTTCCAGTGCTCCTGCGGGGCGACGCGTTCTTCCGGCTCGGCAACATCCACTACGAAGACGTGACCGCCGGCCGCATGCCAACCGGCGAGTTCGTCGCCCGCCTGAGGAACGCGCTGAACGCCCCTAGTGATTCGCCCGCACCCTAGGCGCCACCCCTGGGCAACGTGGAGGCCGGCTTGGTCCGTCTAGTCGGTGGCCGCGCCGGCGATGGCCACCACGTCGTCGTAGGGGTGGATGCCGACGCTGACGGCGCTGATCACGCTGTTCGCGTCGAGGGTGAGCGTGGTAGGCCAGAGCCAGATGTCGTGCTGATCGGTGATCGCGCGGTCCGGGTCCGGGAGGACGAGGACCTGCGGCACCGACCGCTGCACCTCAGCGGCTTCCGCGCTGCCGGCATCCGTCAGCACCACCACGATCAGCCGATCCTCGGCAACGGCCAGAGCGTTCAGGCGGCGCAGTTCCGCCTTCGACGACTCCGCCCACCCGAGCGCGAAGCACAGCATCATCGACTGGTCCAGCCCGACCATGGCGGCACCGCCGTCAGTCCGGCGCGACGCAGAGCTTGGCATGGCCCGTCCGATGGGCGGGCCGGGCAGTGGTGGCGTGAGGTCCGGCGCATCCGCAGGGATCAGGTGCTCACGGAGGGCGGCGACCAGGGTCGTGACATCGACGGCACCGTCGTGCGACCAGGCCACGCGACCATCGGCGGTGATGAGCCGGAGTGCTTCCTTGCTGTCTGTCGCACCGGCGAACGTCGTCGCCCACACCCCGCCGATGTCCTCGACGAGGCTGAGCGCCACGTCGCGTTCGGGTCTCCGACGGCGGACCTCCTGCTGGCCGTCCTGATCCAGGACACCTTCGGGCACGATGACGAGCATCTGGAGCCCAGCCTCGTCCCGGCCGGCCTGATCGACGGCGTCGATGATGGCATCGCGGCTCCGGGCGCGGTTGGGAGCGCTCACCAGGTAGAGGAGCGTGTTGCACGGCGGGCGCCCACGACCCGCCCGCCCGGCCTCGCTGATGCCAAGCTCAGGATCCGAGCCGATCCGCACCCACAGCGGGAGGGGCGGTGCCATTGCGGGGTCGGCGGTGCTGACGAGCGGGAAGGGGAAGTGGACGATGAGGGGAGGATCCGGCGCGGTGTAGCAGTTCCGGGCGGCGGCCCGCACCTCGGCCCCGGTCACCGGATCGATGACCTGGCCCTCGATGATGAGGCAGACCGATCCACCCTCCGGGGCGAGCCCGGACGCCAGGGGGAGCCCCGGCATGCCCTCGGCGGCCCGGAAGGCGAAGCGATCATGCACCTGGCGGGCCAGGCCCACGTCGGGCTCCGTGTGCGGGATGAGCCAGCGCCACTCGAAGGAGTCGATGCGTCCGCCCGGCAGCCAGCTGTGGAACGCGGTGTAGCCGCTGAGGTCGTTGAGTGGCGCGATCTGCACCGACCCCGGAGCGCGCGGGCTGAGCGACACGCTCCCTCGCACCACGATGCCGTCCATGCTGAACTCCGCGCTGTCCATCACGACGGTCGCCTGGTCGTCGGTGACCTTCAACTGGGTCTCCACAATCGTGTTGAGGGACGCGATCGCGTAGATGTGAGGGAACGCCGCCACGAGCGCCTGCTCCCGGTAGCGCTTGTACTGCTTGGTGATCTCGTTCTGCACCGCCGATTCCGCCGGGCCGATGCCTCCCAGGTTCGCCTGCACCTGCGGGTTGCCCTTCGGCACGACCCCCATCACGTGGTTCACCGGGTTGAACGCGATGAGGAACCGGTCCCTGATCGTGAAGGGGATATTGAGGATGGAGGAGCGCACCTCCCCCTCGATGGTCAGGTCCAGCGCACCACAGGGCGAGCTCACGCCGCTGGCCGTGAACGTGTCGAGGCCCCACGAGAGCGCCGTCGACGTAACGTCCACCACGTACGAGACGGTCCCGAACAGGAAGTCCACAGTGACCGTGGTGGTCGAGGTCTGGAGCGCGTCGAGGTGCGGTTGGACGAGGCTCTTCACGAACTCGACGTTGGCGGCAACGGCGACATCCCGTCCGGCGGTGAAGATCCGCTCGATCTGGCGGGGCTGCTCGGTCGTCGGATCGCCTGGGCCGAGATCGAGACCGACGGCGACAACCTGCACTCCACCGGCGCTGAGGGTGATCAGCTTCCGGTCCATCAGCAGCGGCAGCATCGGATGCCCGCCGGGCATCCGGAACACCGTGCTCAGCAGCGCCACGGCCTGACGAGTGATGGCGGTGTCATGCGCCGTTTCGGCGAACGAGGTGAACGAGACCGAACCCGGATCCACCGTGAAGTGGTAGCGCGGAGGGTGGTAGCCGCCCGTACCAGCCACCAGGCTGACCCTTTGCGGCGTGCCGACCCGACCGAGCTCGCGCACCACGTAGCGGACCCGCAGCGTGCCATGGACGAACTCGGGGAACGGGGCTGAGCCCGAGCTGGTGGTCACCTGCGCCCGCAGCACCACTTGTAGATCAACCCGATCCCGGGCCAGGTGGATCAGGTTGAGCTTGGGCACGCCGAACTGGACCCGCGCCAGCCCCTGCACGCCGTCGATCCGCTTGGCCGGGTCGTCTCCGATGCGGACGAACGCGCTGTGGGGCAGGCACGGCAACACCGGATCCGGAGTCACCTCGTTCTGGTGCATGCTCGCCATCAAGCGGTTGAGCGTGCCGACGCTCACTTGGAGGACGGCGTCGTGGTCACCGGTCAGCGGGTTGGACATGATCGCTCACGCTCCGTTGAGGTACACGTCGAACCTGTTGGTGTTGGCGCGCCGTTGGATGCGGAACTCGTAGGTGCTGCCGGTGATGATGGCGGTTTCCTTGTTGGAGCCACCGACGGTCTCGGTGCTCTCATCGGGCAACGTGACGTTGCACACGCAACTCGCCCGATCGCGAACCCCGAGGTCTCCCTCCACGATGGAGAACCACACGCCGGGATCGGTGACCGGATCGATCAGCGGTGGGTTGGGTGGCGGCGTCTTCGTCGTCGTGATCTGCCGATGGGGTTGGGGCAGCTCCACCTGCGCGACGGCGCCTGTCGAGGACTTCAGCCGGAAGACCACGTCGATCTTCACCGGGCGCCGGGTGGCCGCGACCTCCGCGATGTCACGATCCATCTCCAGGCGGAACGTGGTCACGCGGATTGGCACCAGCGGGGGTGACGGCCCCGGCGATGTTCGCAGGGGCGGATGCGGATCGTCCTTCGGCGGAGCTCCCGGGTCGGACGTGAACCTGGTGCAGCCGACGAACAGCAGCGGCAGGGCCACGACCACGAGCACGATCGGGGTCAGCAGCACGTACCAGTCGATGGACATCGGTTCCCCTCCCCTTCAGAGCCCCTCAGGGCCACTCTCGAGCTTCAGAGCCTGAGCCACAAGAGGCCGCCGAGCCCCCCGGCGACCAACGCGATCGAGATGAGGCAGCGTCACGGCCGCGTGGGACCGGTCAGCTCGCAACGGCAGCAACCCCAGGCGTCCGGTGCCGAACAGCACGGCGACGGTAAGGAACAGCTCGCCGGGACGCGACAGCGAGCTCCGGACGGCGAAGGCGAGCAGCAACAGGCCGGCCGCCAGGCCGGCCTCCAGGAGTTGTGCCGGCACCCGGTGCGCCCGGTGACCCTCGGCATCGCGCAGCCACAGACCGAACCGGCCGCTCGTGATCCGGCCGCCGCAACACCCGGTGACCAGGCAGCCGAAGCGCCCGGCCGCCATCGTGATGAAGATCGGGAACACGGCCAGGTCCCAGAAGGACCAGAAAGGGACGGCCAGAGCGGCCAGTACGGCCACGGACGCCGGGAGCAGGATGATGAGCCCGCCGTACAGCGCCATGCCACCCGTGGCCCGGTCCAGGATGCGCCGCCGATCGTCCCGATAGTCGGCCCAGTGGTTGGCGACGTGCAGCAGGCGGCCCCCAAGGAGAGCGACCGGGATGAGGACGAGGGTGGCGAACCACACCCGACCGCTGGGCAGCCCGGCCGCCTTGGCCATGGTGTTCTGGATCACGACGCCGGCCACGAGGCCGAGGTACAGGAGGGTAGGGAAGGTGCGCGCCGGGGCGTTCTGGGTCACGGCGAGCGTCGGCCGCACGTCAGCGCAGCCCGTACAGCGAGAGCACCACGCCGACCGTGATCGCCGCGTCGGCCACGTTGAACACGGGCCAGATCCGCACGTCGACGAAGTCCATCACCGGCCGCCCGCGGAGCACGTCGAGCGCGTTGCCGAGCGCACCGCCCGCAGCCAGCCCGAGCCCGACGGGCACCAGCCCCATGGCGCCCCGACCGCTCGCCGCGAGCAGAGTGGCTCCGATGACCATCGGCGCCAGGCAGAGCGCGGCCACGGTCCGGCTGACGATGAGCCGGCCGTGCTGGACGTGGCGCAGGCGCATCGGCGTCCATCGGCCCTGACCGAGTGCCGGGCGCGCCTGCCCAGGCGGGATGAGGTGGCCGATCACGGCCTTCGTGAGCTGATCCGCGACGACCACGGTCCCCAACGCCCCCAGGAACACAGGCGGCGGAGTCTATCCTCGATCGTTGAGGTCAGCGTGCTGGCGCTGATCCGAGACAGGCTGGTCGCCGTTCGATGGGGGACTGCACGCGCATGGCGTCGTATCCGAAGCACGTCAATCACGAACTCAGCCCGATGGCGTGTCCCGTCGACCTCGACACTGTCGACCTGTTCGGCGATGGCGCGCAGGAGCACTGGTACGAGGCGTACGAGATCCTGCACCGCGAGGCCCCGGTTCTGCGCATCGAGGGCGGTGGCCTGACGCCCGGGACCGATGCTTTCGTGCTCACCAAGCACGCCGACGTCTCCCGCGTGGTCAAGGATCCCGAGCGGTTCCCGAGCCTGACGCAAGTACGAGTTGGTGGCTACGCCGGCCAGGGCCTGTCAGCGGAGCAGACCTACGCCACCTACCACAACTTGATGTACGCGGCGATGGTGTCGTTGCGTCCGACGCAAGCGCTCTACACCCGGCACCGCAAGGAGCTCACCGACCCGTGGGTCGGGCCGGGCGCGCTGCGCCACCGGGACATGATCACCAAGCACGCGAACGACCTGGTCGATGAGTGGATCGATGAGGGCAAGGTCGAGTTCATCGGCCGCTTCGCGCGGCCGCTGCCCCAGCGCGTGATGGCGAGCCTCCTCGGGTTCCCCCTCCAAGACATCCCGCAGCTCGCCCGATGGGGCGATGCCGTCGTCACGCCGTTCGTTCACGGGACCGGGCTCACGCACGAGCTCACTGCGGAGCAGACCGCGGACATGCTCGCTCGCCTCGACGGCTTCCAGGACTACATCTACGAACACGTCCGTGCGAAGCGCCTGGACCCTCAGGACGACATGGTCAGCTTCCTGTGCGACGTCTACTACGGGGCGCTCGACCGCAAGCTCACGGACCTCGAGATCGCCGGGATCGTGCACGCGATGATCATCGGTGGCCTCGAGACGACGCAGTACACGCTCGAGGAGCAGGCCCAACTGCTGTGCGAGCCTCCCGGCCTTTTCGAGCAGTTGCGCCACGATCGAGCGAAGGTGCGTTCGTTCACCGAGGAAGGAATGCGGATGCGCTCGCCCACTCACGGGCTCTCGACCCGCGCCACCTCCCAGGACGAGGTCTTCCAGGGTGTCGAGGTGCCGGCAGGCTCGCTGCTGCACCTGCGGTTCGGTGCGGCCAACGTCGACGAGGAGGAGTTTGCCTGCCCGTTCGATCTCGACCTCGACCGGGCCGGGCTCACCCGCCACGTGGCGTTCTCCACGGGTCCACGGGTGTGTCCGGGGGCCAACCTGTCGCGTGTGGAGCAGCAGATCGCCTGGGGTGTGCTGCTGGACCGGCTCGAGTCGATCGAGTACGGCGACGGCAACGACTGGTTGCACCAGCCAGGGATCATGCTCGGCACGCTGAAGCTGAACCTCCAGTTCACCAAGGCGGAGACGCCGCTCTCACTCGGAACTGGTCGAACGACCAGCACTGCTTGAGAACACACCGTCTTCTGCGTAGCTAGCGCACGGCCTCGGCGGTGGCTCGGCCGAATTCGGCCGCGGCCGCGCCTCCTCCGCTCGACTGCGCCTTCTTCATCCCGAGTGCACGTGCCCTCCCGCGCGCAATCGTCGTGGCCGATGCCCGGCGCGTCTTGCTGACGAGACCCATTCGGCTCAGGCTCCAGATCAACCACTTGCCCGGGTCGTACTGCCACCAGTGCACAGCGTTGCGATAGTCGTACGGGAAGCAATGGTGGAAGCTGTGATAGCCCTCGCCGAAGGTCACCATGGCCGTGACAACGCTGTCCCGGGCCGACACGTCGGTGCCGTAGACCGGCCTGCCGATGGCATGGGCCAGCGAGTTCACGCAGAACGTCGATTGCAGCATCACGGCGCCGCGAAGCAAGCCCGCGACGAGGAGTCCACCCCACGGATCCCCCCAGAGGGACGCAATGGCCATCGGGACGACGAGCCCGACGCCGATCGCCACCGTCCGGTAGCAGCGGTGTTGCAGCCGCATGCTGCGCAGCTCATAGAGGTCGGTCAGCCGGGAGACATCGGCCGATGCCTCCCGAAGGTGGAACAGCCAGCCCACGTGCACCCACCACCACCCCCGGGCCACCGCGTGGGGGTCTCCCGGCCCGTCCGTGTCGGCGTGATGGGCTCGGTGGTCTGCGCTCCACGTGAGGGCGGAGCTCTGGAACGCCGCCGCGCCGAACACCAGGAAGAACCAGCGGACCGCCGCGCTGGCGCGATAGGTGCGATGGGCGAAGAGCCGGTGGTACCCCGCCGTGATCGAAAGTCCACATAGCGTGTAGAGCGTGACGGCCAGCACGATCGTCTGCAGCGACGGGTGACGCACCAGGTGGATGATCCCCGCCAAGGCGCCCAGATGGATGAGGCCGAGACCGATGACGTTCGTCCAGTAGATGCCATCGGACACCGACGGCACCTGCGCATCGGGACCGGTGGTGGTCTGGGATTGGCTGCCCGCTCGGCCCATCGAGTCGGTGCCGACGTCACCCGGGTCCGGGCGCGTCCCGACTGTCTGACAACTGCTCGTCATGATGCTGCATCGCCCATCGATGCCTCCCTATCTCTCGACGGAAGGATGCGGGGCGGGGGAGCGGCTCAGCGTCAACCGTGGGTGTTCGTTCGTCCTCAGGCTACGGCGTAAGGGCCCCGCGATCGTGCCTGACCGACGAATCCGTTGGGGCGATTGAGGCTGACCCCGTCAGGGGTTCACCGTTTCGTGCCGATGTAGCCGAACAGCTGGATCTCGCCGCGTAGCGGCAAACCGTCGACGACGTGCTGGCGTGCCAGCTCGGCCGCCCGCTCCAGGAAGGTGTTCTCGCCGATGTTCTGCATGGCTTCGTAGGCAGGTCCGGTCGACGCGATCCCTCTCGCGTACGTCTCAGGATCGGGGTACTCGAAGGCGACCGGCACGACGAATCGTTCCTCCGGTTCGAAGCCGCTCTCCCTCAGGAAGGCATCGCCGATGCCGGGCCGACCGAGAGCCACCATGTCGGCCTGGTGGTCGACCTTCTCGGTCGTCGCCCATCGGAACGGCGCGAACATCCACACGCCGGAGGATTTCTTGACGTCACCCCACACCGTCATCGCGAACCGGCCGCCCTCTTGCAGGACCCGGCGGATCTCGGCCATCGCTCCTGGGGTCGTACCCCAGATGCCACGAAAGCTCGTCGCCACGGCGAAGGTCGCATCATCCCAGGGCAGGGCGTTCATGTCGCCGACTCGGATGTCGCTCTCAGGGTTCCGGTATCGGGCGATCGCCACCAGCCGCGGCGACGCGTCGATCCCGCTACACCGCGCGCCGCGCATCCGGGCCAGCTCGATGGCCAACCCCGAGCCGCACGCAACATCGAGAACTCGATCCTCGTCACCCAAACGGAGGCGTGAGTGCATGAAGACGTATTCGCGGCAGCTGCTGGGCTCGGCCAGGGTCGAGAAGTCGATCGCCTTGCGTCCCCATCCCTCGTCCACCATCTCCCAGCTCATGGCCCCAGCGCACCTACGCGCCGAAGCGCTCGGCGAGCAGGCCGTGGCGTAGAGCCCGGTCGCTGACCGTCAAGGACGTCTGGCCGAGCTTGTCCATCACGACGCGGACGATGCATACCCCGGCGAGGATCACGTCGGCTCGTTTGGGCTGCAGCCCGACGATCGAGCGTCGATCCTCAGTGTCGCGCGTGCGGTAGAGCTCGATCTGCCGATCGATCTCCGCCCGCTCGAGCACTGCACCCTGCACGCGGTCGGGGTCGTACGGCGCCAGGTCGAGGCTCACCGCGGTCAGGTTGGTGATGGCGCCGCCCATCCCCACCAGCCGCTCCGGCGGGGGGCGGTCGTCGAGCCGGGTGAGGTCCGCAGCGATGGCGCCGAGTGCGGCCTCCAGCTCGTCGGTCGACACGGCGCGGTCGAGCCCGAAGCGCTCCGTGAACCGCACGGCCCCGACGTCGACGCTGAAGCGCTCGGACACCTCCGCGCCGTGGCCGAACGTGACCTGCGTGCTGCCGCCGCCCGTGTCGAACACGACCATCGAGCCGTCGAACGCTGGGAGACCGGCCCGGACGGCCAGATAGGCCAGGCGGCTCTCCTCCTCGCCGGAGATCACGTCGATCCGGATGCCGGTGGACTCCTCGATCGCGGCCACGACCTCGGAGCCGTTCCGAGCGCTGCGCAGGATCGCCGTGCCTACGGCGGCGATGGCGCGAACATGGAGGTCGCGCGCCTCCTCGGCCATCGCGCCCACGGTGGTCGCCGCGCGGTCGATGGCTTCCTGAGAGATCGTCCCGGACTCGGCCGCGCCCTCGCCCAGGCGTGTGATCTCCGCGCGGTCGACGAGCGAGGTCCACGTACCGTCGTCCTCGCGCTCGCCGACGTGGAACTTGATCGAGTTCGTACCGCAGTCGATCACCGCGTAGCGCGGCCGCTCCCCGTCCACGAGTGCCTGCAGCCCGGCGGGGAAGCTGGTGTTCACCAGGTCCCGCAAGCCGAGGGCCTCCACAGCCGCCAGGACGGCGGCCTGGTCCTCGAGCTCGACGGCGATGGTTCGGGTGCTCGACCCGTCGACCGCGACCTCCGACAGCTCCCCCTTGCAGCCGTGGATGATGTACCGGGCTCGGCGCTTGTGGACCGGCACGGCGCGGAGCACCGGCGACGGCTCGATGAGCTCGGCGACGAACTGCTCGAGCGTGTACGTGTCTCGCGTCAGCGGCGGATGGGGCTGCCGGAGCGCCTCGAACGCCGTGGCCACGTCGGCCGGCGACAGCGGGAAGTCGGCCTTCAGCACCGGCTCCCACCGCTGCAGCCCGGCACGGTCGACCTCGCGGAGCACCTTGATGTCCAAGAGCCCGTCCCGGACCTTCACGTTCTCGCCGTCCGGCGACAGCAGGTACAGCTCGTCGCTCTCCTCGCTCCCGCTCGATGGCATCGCCTCGATGGAGTCCTCCGCGTCGGCGAAGTCGCGGCCGAACGTCCGCCACTCCCAACGGGGGATGATCGTGGGCGGCGGCTCGGTCATCGGCGCGACGGTAGTGGTCGCCGGACCTCTCGGCCTCGGAATGTCCGCGCGACTACGAGCCGGGGGCCCGGTATCTGATCTCGCCGGCCTTGCGCAGCGCGTCGATCGTCTCCTCGACGGTCAGGAGGACCGTCGTCTCGAGCGAGCTGAGCGCGCCGCCCCCACCGATGGCCAACGCCACCGCGGCCATGGAGACGTTGTCCGGCGCTTCCCAGAGGTTGTACCCGTCATGCTCGCCGAAGGCGTACCAGAACCCGTGGAGCTTCCCACCGACGGACTCGATGTACTCCTGCGCGGCCTTCCGACGGTCCTCCGGGTTGGCGATCAGTCTCGCCCACGTCTCGGGCGTGTAGCTGAACCTCGTCAGGTAGAGCGCCATCGTGTTCCCTCCTTCGACGACTCGCGTGAGTCACCGTTCGCACGAAGTATTGCCGTCGCACCGGGGAGGCCCCGCTCGACCCAGGGTCGAACGAGCGGACCAGGATTGACAGCCGTGCTTACTGCGGGCGACGGCGAGGAATTGGGAGGGGCGGGATGCGGGGCTCGATCGGGCGACGGCCGGCGGTGTTCGTCCCAGTGGCGGCGACGGCGGTGGGGGTGGTGGTGGTGGCATCGACACCCGCGCACACGGGCGGAGCGTCGACCCAGTCGACGTGGAACGTCCTCGCCGACGACCTCATGAAGTCGACCGAATCCAACCCGTGGCCGCTGGAGTGCCTCGGCGGCCCACGCAAGGACAAGGTCTTCTACCTTCCTGCGTTTGCCGATCAGGACTTCGAGTGCTCAGTTCCCGCGAGGGCCAAGGTGCTGGCACTCCCGCGGCGCTCATCTGCTGGACGGACGACGTCACACCCGACGCCAAGGCGGAGTGCGAGCAGGCCTGGGCGGAGGACCCGCTCGTGTCGGCGCGGTGACCACGTGGTGGTGACGTCGTTCGCCTACGCCGGTGGCTTCGCCGGCACGAACACCTACACACTGCACGTCGGCTGACCGGGCGACGGCAACCGTCCCGCCTGACGGCCGAGGGGTGGGACAATCGGGGTGTGGGGCCGCCGACGGGCACGGTGTCGTTCCTGTTCACCGACGTCGAGAATTCGACGCGCCAGTGGACGCGCACCCTGGCGAGATGGCATCCGCGATGGCGCGGCACGACGAAATCGTCCGCACGGGCATCGAAGCGCGCCGCGGCTACATCTTCTCGACCTCGGGGGACGGATTCGCAGCGGCGTTCTGGACGCCGGGAGAGGCGGTCTCGGCGGCCACCGACATCCAGTCATCCCTGGCGTCCGAACCTTGGCCGTTGCCGGTCGTCATCGCCGTGCGGATGGGCGTTCACACGGGCACAGCCGATGAGCGGGACGGTGACTACTTCGGTCCGACGCTGAACCGGGCTGCCCGGCTCATGTCGGCAGCCAACGCCGGTCAGGTGCTGCTCTCGTCGGTGACCGCGCAACTGCTCGGTACAGGTGATGCGCTCGATCTGGGTGTGCAGCGGTTGAAGGACCTGGCGGCGCCCGAGCGGGTCTTCCAAGTGGGCAGCCAGCCGTTTCCGCCGTTGCGCTCGTCCGGATCGGCGAGCATTCGCCTGCCGGAGTGGGATACGCGGTTCTGGGGACGCCGGGCGGAGATGGACGCGCTCCGCCAGCGGGTCGTGGAGCACCGCGTCGTCGTCCTGACGGGACCTGGCGGGCTGGGGAAGACCCGTCTGGCGGCCCACGTCGCGCAGCAGTTGGTCGACGAGTTTCCCGACGGCATCTACTTCATAGGGCTGGCTGGCATCAGTGCCGAGGCGACGGACAACGCCATCGCCGACGGCATCGGGGTGCGACGCGAGCCAGATCGCTCCGTCCCGGAGAGCGTCGTCGCATGGCTCGGGGACCGCAGGGTCCTCCTTGTCCTCGACAACTGTGAAGAGGTCGTCCCCGCCGCTCGCGGAGCGGTCCAGCCGATCGTGCGCCACTGCCCGCAGGTCCACCTGCTGGTCACGAGTCGTGTGCCGCTCGGAGTGGTCGGCGAGGTCAGGATGCCGCTTCGTCCACTCGATCAGGTCGCCGCCGTCGACCTCTTCGTCGATCGCGTTGCCATCGCGGGCCGGGAGCTCGACCGGGATCCTACGGCCGAGGAGCTCTGCGGGCGTCTGGATGGCGTACCGCTCGCGCTGGAGCTGGCGGCCGCCCGATGCCGGACGCTGACCCCGCACGAGCTGCTCATCCGGCTCGAACGAACGCCTGAGGTGCTCACCGACGCCACGGGCATCTTCGACGAGCGCCATCGTGACCTGGACCGACTCATCAAGTGGTCGTGGCACGAGCTGTCGTCCACCGCCCGACGAGTGCTCGCCCGCCTGACGGTGATGATCGGCGGCTTCACGGTCGATGCCGCCGAGGCCGTGGCCTCGGATGCCGAGGTCCACACCGTAGACGTCGTACGGGCGCTCGAGGAGGTCGAGGAGTCGGGGCTCATGATCCAGGAGGTGACCGACCTCGAGGTCCGGCACCGCCTGCTGGAACCGATCAGGCAGCGCGTCGCCGCCCTCAGCGGTGACGCAGAGCGCCGCCAGTCCGAGCGCCGCCATGCCCGGTGGTTCGTCGACGTCGCCCGAGCGGTCGGGCGGGGCGCCGAGGGTCCCGACTTCGGTCGCTGGGCCGATCTCGTCGAGCGCGACTTCCCGAACTTCCGCCAGGCCCACCGTCACCTGTGCGACGCCGGCGATGCCGAGGCCGCGGTCGCAATCCTCGGTGGCCTCAGCCTGGTGTGTCGGGAGCGGGGCATCATGGAGCTCGCCGACTGGTGCGATGCCACCATTCCTCTGGTCCGGGGACGTCATGACGACGTCGAGATGGCCCTGCTGTCGGCGGCCTGTCGCTTCTGGCTCTTCCAGAAGCGGGGTACGGACCTCAACGAGGCGGCGGCGCGCATGGCGTCGGCGCCCTCCGCCATGGAGCACCAGCTGTACCTGCAGGCCGCCGCGGTCGAGGCGTCGCTCGATCCTGCGAGGTGGCCCGATGCGATCGCGCAGTTCGAGGATCTGCTCGCCAGGTACGGAGACGACACCAGCTGGGCGAGCGCTGAGGTCGCGTGCTTCCTCGTGCTCCTCGGCGGGCTCGACGCCTCCGCTGTCGACCCCATCGCGCGCCGTATGGCCAGTCCAGTCTTCTCGGCCCGCCTGGCCTTCTACCGGAGTGTGACGCACTACCTGCACGACGAGGACCGTTTCGCCGCAGCGCTCGTGGCAGACGCGCTCTCCCTCGCCCGCTCGGCGGGGGCGACGTTCCAAGTCGCGAACAACCTGATGGCGCTCGGAGGTTGGCGAGCTCGTTTGCCGTGAGGCCACGACGCGTGACGTCTTCGGCCCGCTGCTGGAGTCCGCCGAGCTGTGGGAGCGGTTACGCATCCCATGGGGGCGCGTCCTGGTGCTCGAGGAGATCGCGCAGGCGCTCGCCATCCGAGGCCATCCGGCGCACGCTGTCGTGCTCTTCGCCGCAATCGACGCTGGCGAGGTGCAGGCTCCCGCCAAGGTCGGCCGCGAGCGCCGCGCCGGACCTCACCTGAGCGGCATCGACGAGGACGACCTCGTCCAGTGGCGAACCAGGGGGACCACGCTCACGATCGACCAGGCGATGGCTCTCGCCCGCGACGCGGTCGTCGCGCTTCTGGCCTGAGGCTCAGCGCCCGCCCTCGGCCAGGATCTGCTCGGCTTCGGCGACAATCGCGCGCACGATGTCGCCGGCCGGGCGGATGTCGTGGATCACCTCGACGGCCTGGCCGGCCGGCATCATGCCCTGCTCGACGTCGCCGTCCTGGTAGCCGCTCTCGACCCGGACACCCGCCACCGCGTACTGGGCCGGGAACGGCTCGATCTCGTCCGCGCGCTGCGCCCATTCCCTGGTCCACTCGTTCTGCAACGTGCGCAACGGCTTGCCCGTGTAAGCCCGGCTGATGACCGCGTCCCTGCTCGCGCTCTCGACCACCCGCTGCTTGTAGGCGGGGTGTCCGAAGGCCTCGGTGGTGGCGATGAAGCGGGTGCCCATCCACGCGCCCTGCGCGCCGAGGCAGCGCGCGGCGGCCAGACCGCGCCCATCGACGATGCCGCCCGCGGCGAGGACGGGTGCCTCGACGGCGTCGACCACGGACGGCACAAGGACCAATGTGCCGACGTAGCCCGTGTGCCCGCCCCCTTCCGTGCCCTGGGCGACGATGAAGTCTGCGCCGGCCCGGTCGGCCTGCACGGCGCGGGACACTGAGCCGACGAGCGCCATGACCTTGATCTCCCGCTCGCGGCAGGCGGCGACGAACCAATCGGGCACGTCGAACGTGAGGACCACCGCGGCCGGTCGCTCGTCGAGCACGGCCTCGACCTGCTCGTGTACAGCGCCGGGAGTGAGCATCGGCTCGACGCCGCGCAGCGCATCGCGTTCGGCGGGGGAGAGGGCTTCCCACCGGCGCCGCACCGGTTCCCACGCTTCGACGTCGTCCTGGACCAGCGACGGCGGCACGAGCAGGTTCACGGCGAACGGGCGGCTGGTGGCGCGGCGGACGGCCCGCACCTCGTCCCGGAGGGCGTCGGCGAAGTAGCTCACCCCGCCCAGGCAGCCCATGGCGCCGGCCTCGCTCACCGCGGCCACGAGCGGGGCCTGGGCGACGCGGGCCATGCCGGCCGAGACGATCGGGTGGGTGATGCCGAACTGCTCCGTGAGCGTGGTCCTCACGGGACCCGATGCTCCAACGAGGCGGCAAACCGCTCGTAGAGGTCGAGCCGGATGTTCGACAGGCCCGGAGGCTCGGGATCGGCCCGTGACTCCGCGATGAGGTCGAAATCGAGGTCCGCGACGACCATGCCTTCCGTCCTGGTGTCCGGGTGGGCGGCGACGACACCGTCGTCGAGGCCGGAACGCCGGTCGATGGGGCCCGTCACCATGGCGCAGCCGGTGCCGTGGATCGCCCGGCCGGCCGGCAGGCCCGAGCTGCCGACCAGCGGGGACGTGACGACGTAGAGCTGGTTCTCCATCGCCCGCGCGTGCGCGCCGTAGCGCACCCGGTGGGCGCCTCGTGTGTTCCACGTGAGCGACGGGCACAACAGGAGCTCGACGCCGCGTCGCGCCAGCAGCCGGTTGATCTCGGGGAACTCGATGTCGGCGCAGATCTGCACGGCGGCGGGAACCGGCCCGACAGTCGTGACGAGGACGTCGACCCCGGGCGTGAGCCCCATGGCCTGCTCCTGCGGCGTGAGGTGCAGCTTGTCCTGCTGCTCGACCCGTCCGTCCGGATGAGCCAGGTAGGCCGTGTTGCGCAACGTCCCGTCGTCGCACCGGCGGAAGTGGCTGCCGCCCAGGACCGTCGTCCGCATCCGGGTCGCCAGCGCCTGCACGAGCTCGCGGAACGGCTCGGTCAGCGGGGGGAAGACCTCGCGGTACGCCTCGGCGACGTCGTCCGGGCCGAGCGACGTGGCATCCGGATGACTGGCGAGCAGCCCGGTCGTCACGAGCTCCGGGAGCACGACGAGCTCGGCGTCATCGGCCACCGCCTGCTCGACGACCGACGTCAGATGGCCCGCGAAGCTCTCGAAGCTGGGCTCGGCGCGGAGCTCGAACTGGACGGTGGCGACCCGCAGCGACGTCATCGGACGGTGCCACTCGCGGCGGTGAGGAGCGCGGCGACGTCGCGTCGCTGCACCTTGCCGGTGTTGGCGTTGCGGGGAAGTCGCTCCACGCTCACGATCTCGGCGGGCACCTTGTAGCCGGCCAGTGATGCCGCGCAGTGGGTGCGCAGCCCGTCCGGATCATGGCTGGCCGACGGCGCGAGCACGACGGCCGCGACCACCCGCTCGCCGTAGGCAGGATCAGGCAGGCCGACGACGGCCGCTTCCTGCACGTCGGGGTGCGCGACCAGGACCGCTTCGACCTCGGCCGGCGAGACGTTCGCCCCGCCACGGATGATGAGGTCGCTCAGCCGGCCCACGACGCGCACGTAGCCCCGCTCGTCGAGCTCGACCAGATCACCAGTGCGGTACCAGCCGTCGCCCGTGAGCACCGCCGCCGTCAGTTCCGGATCTCGCCAGTACCCGACCATCTGTGCCGGACTCCGCGCCCACGCCTCTCCCGGCTGGCCGGGAGGAACGTCGGCCCCGGCGGCGTCGATCACCCGCAGCTCCGCCTCGTCGACCACCCGCCCGGCCGACCCAAGGACGGGTTCGGGATCCTCATCGGGGTCGTACGTCACGAGCGGGAACGCCTCGGACGCCGCGTAGACGTCGTGCACCGGGCAGCCGGTCAACTCCCGCCAGCGGGCGAAGGCGACGTCGTTGCGGGGCTCACCGCCCGAGATACACAGGCGGAGGTCTGTCGGCCTCGGCCGTGCCTGCGCTTCGCTGGCTTCGAGCACGCCGACCATCTTGACGTACATGGTGGTGACGCCGGCGAAGAACGTGGCGCCGTGCTCCACGAAGGCCCGCAGCATCCCGTCGGGGTCGCCGCGGCGCAGGAGCAGCACCCGGCCGCGGGCCACCAACGTCGCCATCGACGTCGTCACCAGCCCGAAGGCCCACGCCAGCGGCAGGGCGACGAGCGTCGTGTCCTCCTCCCCGAGGTGCCACACACGGGCATACGACCGTGCCGCGGCGAGGAGGCCGGCGTGGGTGTGCATCACCGCTTTGGGCCGCGCTGTGGAGCCCGACGTGTAGCAGATGAGTGCGACGGCGCCGGGATCGAGCGGCGGACGGTCGGCGCGCACCTCGGTGTCACCGACCAGGCCCGCGTCCCCGAGCTCCAGCACCGGCACGCCGAGGCCGGCAGCCGCGATCGTCACCTCGGGCAGGATCCGCGAGCCGCTCACCACGAGGGACGCCTCGGCGTTGCCGATGGCGTAGGCCAGCTCATCCACCGTCGACGATGGGTAGATCGTCACCAGCGTGGCGCCGGCCCGCCAGATCCCGAACGCCGTGACGAGGTGGTGGACGGAGTTGTCGGCGACGAGGACAGCCCGCTCGCCAGGCCGCAGACCAACGGCGCGCAGGTGGGCCGCGACCGTCTCGACGCACCTGTCCAGCTCGCCGTAGGTCAGGCTCATCGCGGCGTCGGTCAGGGCGGGCGCATTCGGCTGCGCGGCGGCCTTCGCGGTGAGGACGTGGTCGAAAGTCGCCGCCGTCACCCCGATGCCGCCCGCTGGAACATCACGACCCATTGGCCGTCCTGGCACACCTCGCCGTGCTGGTTCCGCACTTCGACGTCGAAGGTGACGATGCCCCGGTCACCCTTGCTCGTCGGCCGGGTGGCGGCCACCGTCTGGTGCACGTGGATGGTGTCGCCGATGCGCACCGCGGCCTTCAGGTTCCACGTCATGCCGAGGAAGGCGACGGCCGTGCCCTCCTTGATGCCGAGCCGGGACTCCAGGCCTGTGGCCACGGCGAACACGCCGGGCCCGTGGAAGATCCGCCCGCCGAAGGCAGTCGTCCGGGCGAACTCCTCGTCCGTGTGCAACGGGTTGAAGTCCCCTGAGATCCCGGCGAAGGCCACGACGTCCGCCTCCGTGATGGTGCGGGCCGGGCTGTCCCAGGACTGCCCGACCTCGAACTCGTCGAAGTACATGCCTCGGGACGAGGTGGTCTGGGTCACGCGGCCTCCCCGGGAGCGGTCGGCCCACTATCGTGGCGCGGTCGGCAAAGGATCAACTCCACTCTCCGAGACCACTCCGCAACTCCACTCCGCGGTTCGATCGTCCCGTGCGGTACGGTCGCCGCGTTCCCGCCCGAGGCGCCTCCGGAGGTTCGATGGCCCGCATCTGCTTCCTCAACCCGTTCGGCACCGACAGCTACGACGACCTCATCGGCGCCACGCTCAGGCCGGCGCTCCACGGCAACACCGAGGTCGAGATCCGCCACCTGGCGCACGCGCCCCGCAACATCGACTACTACGCCCCGAAGCACCTGGCGGAGACGGAGATCATGACTGCGGCGCTCGAAGCGGAGCGGGAGGGGTTCGATGCTTTCGTCATCGGGTGCTGCTACGACCCCGCGCTCAGCCAGTGCCGGGAGCTCGTCGACATCCCCGTGATCGGACCGCTCGAGGCCTCGGTCCTCCTCTCGCGGCTGTTCGGTCACAGCTTCGCCGTCGTCACCGACCACAAGAAGGCGGTGCCAGAGCTGCGCGACCGCGTGCGCCTGTACGGGCTGGAAGGCAACTGCCGGGCCGTCGACGCCATCGACTGGTTCGTCACGGACATGGTTCTCGACCCCAAGACGGTGGCGAAGGACACCTACGTCAAGGTGCAGGATGTGATGCGCACGACCGGCGCCGAGACCGTCGTCATCGGCTGCACGATCGTCTCGGCCTGCTACGAGCTGGCCGCCCTGGAGGGTGACGCCGAGCTGGCCGCTCTGTCGGTGGTGAACCCCAACGTGATGGCGGTGAAGCTGGCCGAGATGTTCGCCGACCTCCACGCCACGGGGCAGTATCGGATCAGCCGGGCGGGCTACTACCAGCAGCACCACGCCCACGACCAGGAGGAGGCGGCCGAGATCGCCGCGCTGCTCAGCGGGCGCTCGGCGATGGGGACGGGAGGACCAGACCGATGACCAGCATCATCGTCATCGGGGGAGGCCTGGTCGGCACCGCCACGGCATACTTCTCAGCCCGCGAAGGTATGGACGTCACGCTGCTCGAGCAGGAGCAGATCGGTTACGGCGCCTCGGGCCGCAACCCGGGGTTCGTGTGGCTCCACTGCCGCAACCCCGGCTGGGCGCTCGACATCTCGCTCGCCGGCCGGCGCCTCTACGACGAGCTGCTGCGCGATCTGCCGGAACCCTTCGAGTTCCGCGCCGAAGGCGGCGTCATCTACTTCAAGACGCCCGAGCAGGGTGTGGTGTTCGAGGAGTTCGTGAAGGCCCGCCAGGCCGACGGGCTCGACATGGAGCTCATCGACGGTCCCGAGGTGCGCCGGCTCGTCGGGCCCATCCGCCCGGACGTGCTCGGCGCCAGCTTCTGCGCCAACGACGCCCAGATCAACACGCCCACGGTGGTCGACGCGCTGGCGGCCGGAGCCCGGGCCGAGGGTGCTGACGTGCGCGAGCACGTGCGGGCCCTCGGCCTGGTCACGAGCGACGGGGACGACGGCCGGGTGGTCGGGGTCGAGACGGATCAGGGGCGCCTGACCGCCGACGTGGTCGTCGTGGCGACCGGAGCGTGGACCAGCAAGCTGCTGGCGGAGAGCGGCCTCGACGTCCGCGTGGGCATCGAGCGGCTCCAGGTGCTGGCCACCGTGCCCCGACCCCTCGACATCCACCCGGTCACCTACGGGCCGCTGGCGGCCAAGCAGTACTCGCTGTTCCGCGACCTCCCGTCGTGGGACCAGGACGCGTTCATGGCGCCGTACGAGATCGAGACCGGCAACTGGATGTTGCAGCTGGTGTCCCAGCGGGCCAACGGCGAGACGCTCCTCGGCTGCCCGATGGACTACCCGGCCGAGGTGAGCCACGCGGTGACCCTGGCCGGGTTGCGCGACACGGCGCTGGCCATCACGGACGACTTCCCCGGGCTGCGGGACGTGGCCATCGACCGCATGTGGGCCGGGGTCCTGCCGTACACGTCGGACCAGATCCCCATCGTCGACGAGGTGCGCCCGGGTCTCTTCGTCGCTGCCGGGCACATCTTCGGCAACGCCGCCGGACCGATGACCGGGAAGATCGTCAGCCAGCTACTGGCTGGTCGTGAGCCCGAGATCGACATGGCGGACTGCCGGTGGGGTCGGAGCCTCGAGCCGGTCACGCCCGGCGCCACCGTGCACTGGTGAGCGAACCTCCCGGTCTCACCGCCGATCACTGCGCGCTGCGCGACGTGGTGCGCCAGTTCGTCGATCGCGATGTCGTCCCGACGGTCGCCGAGCGGGAGCGGGCTGACGCCTACCCGTCCGACCTGCTGCCCATCCTCGCCGACCTCGGCGTGCTCGGCATGTCGATCCCGGAGGAGCACGGCGGAAGCGAGCTCGACCTCGTCGGCTATGCGGTCGTGTTCGAGGAGCTGGCCCGGGGCTGGATGGGGCTGGCGAGCATCGTGGGCAGCTCCGGCAGCGGGTGCTGGCTGCTGGCTCGTTACGGCACCGAGGAGCAGCGGCACCGCTACCTCCCCGACCTCGCTGCGGGCCGGCGCATGAGCGGTATCGCGCTGACGGAGCCGACCACCGGCAGCGATCTCAAGGCGATCAGGCTCCAAGCGGCCCTGCAGGGCGACCACTACGTCGTGACAGGGACGAAGACCATGATCACCCAGGCCCGCCATGCCGACCCTTTGGTCGTGCTCGTGGTGACGGACCCCGCGGCCATCCCACCGCACCGTGGCATGAGCCTGCTTCTCGTCGAGCAGGACACGCCCCGTCGTTCCATCGGCAACGACATCGGCAAGCTCGGTCACAAGGGTGTCGAGCTCTGCGAGGTGGTGTTCGACGCCGCCGAGGTGCCGGTGACCAACCTGCTCGGGGGCGTCGAAGGGTGCGGGCTCTACCAGATGCTCTCCGCGCTCGACCGGGGCCGCATCTACATGGCGGCCGCCAGCGTGGGCATCGCCCGTGCCGCGCTGGAGGCGGCGACGCGCTACGCCAACGAGCGAGAGGCCTTCGGCAAGCCGATCGGCCAGCACCAGGCCGTCAAGCTGAAGCTCGCCCGCATGGCGATCGCCGTCAGCGCGTCGCGCCTGCTCACCCACGACGCGGCGCGCCGCATCGACCGCGACGGGCGGGCGAGCAGCGAGGCGGCCATGGCGAAGGTGCTGGCCTCGGAGACCGCCATCGAGTGCTCGATGGACGCCATGCGCATCCTGGGCGGCTATGGCTTTACCGTCGACTTCCCGGTCGAGCGCTACTACCGGGACGCGCCGCTCATGGCCATCGGCGAGGGCACCAACGAGATCCTCCAACTCCTCGTCGCTGACCAGCTGCTCGCCGGGAACGCGCCGACATGACCACGCCCTGGACGTCGTCCATCAGCCGGGTTGACGGGGACTCGGTGCACATCCGGGGCTACGACCTGGAGGAGCTGATCGGCGGCCCGTCCTTCACGACCTCCTGCTTCCTGTTGATTCGCGGCCGCCTGCCGTCGCCGGCCGAGGTGCGCGTGCTCGACGCCGTACTCAACGCGGTGCTCGACTACGCGCTGCTGAAGCCGGGCACGGTGGCGGCGCGGTACGCGGTGTCGGGGAACCCGAGCATGACCGCGGGGCTAGCCACCGCCATCCTCTCCGTCGGGTCGTACACGCTGGCGCCCGAGGACACCGCCCGGTTCGTGCTCGACGCCCACGACCGCTACGCGGCCTCGGGGCTCCCGCTCGAGGAGGTCGCGGCCGAGATCGTGGACGACGCTCGGAGCCAGCGACTGCGCATCCCCGGCTTCGGCCACCCGAAGTTCAAACGCATCGACCCCCGCGCCCAGCGTCTGAAGCAGGTCGCCGTGGAGGCGGGCGTGTGGGGCGAGAAGGGCGCGCTCTACGACCAGATCCACCGTGCCTTTGTCGAGGCGGCGGGCAAGCCCGACGTCCCCATCAACGATGTGGGGATGATGGCCGTCGTGCTGCTCGAGCTGGGGTTCAGCCCGGACGAGATGACGGGCCTGGCCATCCTGTCCACCTTCCCCGGGCTGATCGCCCACGTCTCGGAGGAGCTGCAGAGCGGCCAGCGGATCCGGGTGGTGCCCGACGAGCAAGTCGACTACGGCGACCAGCCGCCGCTCGACCTCGCCGAAGGGCTGCGCACCGCGGGCTGGGAGGAACCATGACCGGTCGAACCGTGGCCATCACCGGCGCGGGCTCGGGTATCGGGCGCGCCATCGCCGAGGCCTTCGTGCAGGCGGGGGACCGCGTCCACCTGGGCGACGTGTCGGAGGCCCGACTGGCCGAGACGGCCAGCGCGATCGGCGCGTCCGGTGTCGTGGTGACCCACGTGCTCGACGTCAGCGACCACGCGGCCATGGAGCGGTTCGTCGCCGAAGCCGATGGTGGGACCGACGGCGACGGTCAAACCGGCAGCGGCCAGGGTCTGTCGGTCTTCGTGAACTGCGCCGGCGTGTTCGACGGCTACGCGGGCATCGAGGAGACAACCCCGGAGCTGTGGCGGCGCATCATCGATGTCAACCTGACCGGCTGCTACCACGGGTGCCGCGCGGCCGCGCCGGTGCTGATGCGGAGGGGCGGGGGGCGCATCGTGAACATCGGGTCTGTCGCCGGCCGCCACGGCGGGGCGGACGGCCTGGCCTATGCCGCCTCGAAGGCGGGGATCGAGGGGATGACCCGGCGGCTGGCCATCGACGTCGCCCGCCACGGCGTGACGGCCAACGTCATCGCCCCCGGCGTGATCCGGACCGACATCCGCGCCAACTCCGCCGAGGTCCTCGGCGATCTCGTCGATGTCGACCGCGGCGTCGGGACGTCGAGCGAGAAGATGGACTGGCTCATCCCGGTCGGCCGGCCCGGGCGGGCCGACGAGGTGGCGGCTGCCGTCCTGTTCCTGGCCGGCGACGAGGCCGCGTACATCACCGGCCAGGTGCTGTACGTCGACGGCGGGTGGGACGCGACCTAGATGTCTTTGCGGGTCGAGAACTTGAGCATCTCGTCAGCTCTTCGTGGGACTTGCGAGGTCCCCGCCGGAAGCCCCGCTTCCGGTGGGGTGCACTAGATGCCTCTCTCGCTGCCGGCGGGCAAGCGCCTCGCGGTGTCCATCGGCCCCGACTTCGATGCCCACTGCCTCTGGATGGGCACGTTCGGGCTGACCTCGCCGAGCTACCTGTCGCGGGGGGAGTTCGGCGCCGAGGTCGGCGTGCCCCGTCTGCTTCGCCTGTTCGAGCAGCACGACCTGCGTACCACCTGGTGCGTCCCGTCCCACACGTTGCAGACCTTCCCCCGCCAGTGCGGCCAGATCGTCGAGGCCGGTCACGAGATCGCGGCGCACGGCTGCTACCACGAGCAGGTGCCGAAACTCGAGCCGGACGAGGAGCGGCGGCTGATGGTGCTGCAGATCGCCGAGCACGAGCGCCTCGTCGGCCGCCGGCCGCGCGGCTACCGGTCGCCGGCGTGGGACTTCTCGGACGCCACGCTCGGGCTCCTCGAGGAGTTCGGGTTCGTCTGGGACTCTTCTTTGATGGGACGCGACTTCGAGGCCTACCGGCCCCGTCCCGTCGTCACCGTCGACCGGGAGCGCGGCAACGAGTTCGGCCCGCCCAGCAGCATCATCGAGATCCCGGTGTCATGGTTCCTCGACGACTTCCCGGCCCTCGAGAGCCTGCCCAGAGGGGGTGGCCTCGGCTCGACGGATTCGCTGCTCGCCCGGTGGAAGGACCACTTCGACTTCGCGTACGCGCGCGTCCCGGGCGGTGTCCTTGCGCTGACCGTGCATCCTCAGACCATCGCCCGGGCCCACGCCTTCTTGATGTTGGAGCGCTTCCTCGACCACGTCTTGGCCCACGACGGGGTCTGGGTCGTGCCGCTGAGCGACATCGCCGACGCCTGGCGGGAGCCGCCCGAGAAGTGACCGCGGCGGCCGGCTTGCTCAGGCGTCGGCCATGAGCTCCCCGTAGAGGTCGAGCGCGGCGCGAACCGCGTACTCCCGCTCGGGGTGCAGCGGGCCGGGGACGAATCGCCGGGACAGGACGCCCCGGTAGGTCCCTTCGCACAGCGGGATGTCCTGGCCGTTCGTGGCCCGCCAGACGGCCGTGAGCTCCTCGACGTCGTAGTCGACGCCCTCGACCGCGTCGCTCGCCACGTACCACCTCGTCTCCCAGCGGCTCCGGCGCACGTCGACCGGCCTCAGGAGGTGGACGATCATGTGGTCGGCGTGGCAGATCAGGCGGGAGAGCAGGGGGACGATGACGAAGCCCCCGCCCAGCCCGTCGGGCAGCTCATCGAGGTCGGCGTAGTCGCCGAGGGGTTTGGAGACGAGCCCGCCGTCGCGCGACATCGTCTTGTGCCCCTGCTTGAGGGGAGTCGCACCACCCAGGTACGGCCCGTCCCAGCCTTCCGTCGTCGCGTACATGGCGTCGAGCGCCATCGAGCCACACAGCTCGGGGTGCTGGCCCCGGCAGTGGTAGCACTCGAGGTAGTTCTCGAGCAGGACCTTCCAGTTGGCGTCGACGTCGTACGACTCGCGGAAGGCCTCCCGGAGGTGCTCGGGCCGGGCCGGGACCATGTCGGCAGCGAGCGACTCGAGCGCCGGTGTCAGTGGCGCGGGCGGGGACTCGGCCAGGCACACGAAGACCAGCCCGTGCCAGGCCTCGACGTGCGCGCGGTGGAGGCCCCAGTCCGCGTAGTCGAGGTGACAACCGTCGGCCGACCCGGGGACGTGGACCAGGCGCCCGTCGAGACCATACGTCCACTGGTGGTACGGGCAGACGAACCGCCCGGCGTTGCCGTGCGCCTCCTCGCAGAAGCGGTAGCCGCGGTGCCGGCACGTGTTGAGGAAGGCGTGCAGCATCCCGCGGCGGTCGCGCACCACGACGAAGCTCTCCCCGGCCACCTCGTCGACGACGTAGTCGCCCGGGTTCGCGAGCTGCGACTCGTGGGCGACGAACGTCCACTGCCGGAGGAAGATGCGCCGGACCTCGGCCTCGAACACCTCCTCGGACACGTAGGCCTCGCGTGGCAGCGTCGTCGGTGTTGCGGTCGCTGGGGTTTCCCCCTCGGGGGCCCCGGGGGGAAGGTCCGCGACCTCCGCGCTCAGCGGGTGCTCCGCTGGCCGTCGACCTCGAGCCGCTGCTCCGGCTCGCCCGTTGCCCGTCCGCCCGGCCGTGGCGGACCGGGCGCGTCCGCGTCCTGTCGGTCGTCACGGGAGAACAGCAGCGGCACCGCGAACCACAGTAGAGCCGTCGCGCCCACGAGCGCGCCTCCGACGATGCCGGAGAACGGCGAGCCGTACACGACGTTGGCCACCAGGTAGACACCGGCGCCGACCGCCAAAGCGAGGAGACCCATGCCGGCGATGGCGCAGATGTTGGCCGTGCGGATGATGTCCTCCTTCGCCCGCTGGCGGAAGCGCACGCGGTGGTGGGCGGACGGCGCGATGAGCAGGAGTGACCCGAGCGCGGCAGCGATGACCGCGAACATGTAGATGCGGCGGTCAGCGGCATCGAGCTGGTCGAAGCGCTGCGTGAACGGAAGTGTGAGCAGGAACGCGAGCAGGACCTGCGCGCCGGGCAGGGCCACCCGGAGCTCGTTCAGCAGTTCGATGAGCTCCCGGTTGATGCGCTCGCCCTGGTCTTCTTGTTCCATCCGGCGGTGGTACCCCGTTCGGGCGGCGTGAAAACGGCGGCATCCGCCGGCCGCCAGGTGGTCGGCGCGATCCTGGCGCCATGTGCACCCGGCGGCAGCTGCTCGTCGGCACGGCGGCCGGACTCCTCGCCGCATCGCTGCGCACGACGATGGGCTGCGCACCACCGGTCGATGTCGGTCGGCTCCTGATCCATCCGCGCACGTCCTGGGGCGCCGACCTCGCCCCCCGGGGACCGCTGTACCCGGAGGAAGTCCGCTTCCTGCTCGTGCACCACGGCGCCATGCCGAACAGCTACGCGCCGGGTGACGTGCCCGGCCTCCTCCGGAGCGCGTTCCTGTACCAGACGGGTTCGGCCAAACGATGGCCGGACGTGTCCTACAACTTCTTCGTCGACCGGTTCGGCGGCGTGTGGGAGGGCCGCAGCGGCAGCCTGGCCGGGCCTGTGATGGCCGACGCCACCGGAGGCAGCCAGGGCTTCGCGCAGCTCGTGTGCCTCCTCGGTGACTTCACGGTCCAGGCGCCGACGGCGGAGATGACGGGCGCGCTCGTCGACCTTCTCGCCTTCCTGGCCGATCGACATGACCTGAACGTCGACCCCGCCGCGCCCGTCACCTTCACGTCGCGGGGGTCCGAGCGTTGGCCCGCGGGCGCCACGGTCACGGCCCGCCCCATCTCCGGCCATCGGGACATGTCGTTCACGTACTGCCCGGGTGACGTCGTCTACCGCATGCTGGCCGCGGAGATCCCCATGCGGGTGGCGGCGCTGCGGGCTCAGGCTCCGGCACCGCCGTCGCTGCAGTCGTCGTCGTAGCCGCGGCGCCGTCCCAGCTCGACCCGCACTTCGTCCGGCTCCGGTGGACGGTCCGGCGCCACGAACAGGGCGTGCAGCTCGACGGCCAGCACCGCCCGCTGGGTGCTCGGGACGGGTGCGGAGCCGGACACCGCCTCGGGATGATCGCCGACGAAGCGAGCGGCGGCGCGGACCGCTTCGTGCTCGGCCCTCGCCTCGTCGTCGTGATGGCTGAAGACCCATCGTGCTGCCCGCTCGGCGACGAGCGGCTTGTCCGGTGTCACCCCGCTGGCGGGGAAGACCCGGCAGTCGTACGTCCGGCAGGCCCGCGGACGGTGGGCGTAGATCGAGCACCCGTCCTCGACCAGCATCGGGCAATGCCCCCGTTCGTCGTAGCCGAGCACGACGTGGCCGCGGGGCCGCCCGGGCGCCGGGAACAGGAGCTCGTCGGGCACGTGGGCCAGCGTGTCGAGCTCGTCGGGCTCGATGTGGACGAACTGGGAGGACCGGCAGCAGGCCGTGCACCCGTCGCACGGCACGTCCGAGCTCCCGCCCGTTCGAAGGGCCTGGACCATCGATGCCAGCCACGACGAGAGCTCGCCGGCCGGTGTCGTGGTCTCTGTTCGCTCCACCGCCGTCAGTGGCCGTCCTTGAGCGACTGCAGGTAGCGCTCCGTGGAGAGGATGGAGAACGAACGGTTCAGCTCGGCCAGGACGGCCAGTTGCGCTTCGACGGCATCGACGTCCTGATCGGTGATGGCAGCGTCCAGCTCGCGAAGGGTCGCCTCCCATTGCGCGCCCATGGCGTCGACACCACGCTCCTCGTAGTCCGCGCCGTAGACGCGGCGGAGCTCGGCCTGGTTGAACACGCCATAGGTGTTGGCCTCGTCGTACACGAGGGCGAGCGCCTCGCGGATGTCCTCGAGCACCGGAAGTCCCTCACGGGCGCGGGCCCGCACGGATCCTGCGAACTCCTCGATCACCTCCACCTGGAAACGGGCGTTGATGCGGACGAGCGTCAGTTCCGGTCCACCGATGCGGGCCGTCGTGGCCTGGGGATCGAACAGCACCGTGATCTCGGCCGGACGGCCGCGCGGCTCGGGATCCGCCGCGCCGGGCTGCCGCCGGCGGTCCACGGAGGGCTCACGCAGGATGCGGTAGAGCACCGGCTTCAGCGACCGTCTGCCGCCGCCGGCCCTGGTTCCACGCCCGCAGCGTGGCGGTGATCGGGGTGAACAGCTCCTCCTTGAGGGCCAGGACGTAGCGCCGGTCGAGCTGGGCCCGCCAGGCCGACTCCCGCCCGTCGACGGCGTCGAGCAGATCGCCCCACGTGTGGGTCCGGCGGCCGATGGCCTGGTTGAACAGCGAGAGGGTGAACTCCGTCGTGCCACCCGGGCCTTCGACGACGCGCGCCCCGTCGGGGATGCCGGACTCGACGCCTTCAACACCCCGGACGTCGAGCACGACCCGATGGCAGGGGTGGTAGGACCCCTCGGTCACGGTGCTGTCCGGGAACGCCTCGACGATCTTGGTGGCGGCCTTGTTGAGCTGCGGCTGGCGTATACGGGGGGCGATGGCGCCGACCCGCCAGTCGTCCGACACCCGCCAGGTCGAGCGGCACAGCTCGCCGAGGAAGCGCTCGACGGCCTCGACCTGGGCCGGGACGGCCTGGAGGTTGGCCAGCGGGCTCGGCGTGGAGGACGAAGGGTCGCAGATGCAAACGACGGCCGAGATGTCGTCGAGGTCGTTGCGCGTGAAGAGCCCGGTCTCGAACAGGCACCAGTCCCACGACGCGGTGGGCCGCGTGAAGAGCAGCACGAGCATGTGGCTCTCGGCCAGCCGGTGGCGGATCTCCCGGTTCCAGTCGCTGCCTGCTGACAGGTTCGCCCCGGACACGAAGCACTCGATCGTCGGGGAGAGGCCTTCGAGGGCCTGCTGGAACGCCACTGCCAGCGTGTGGTTCTCGTGCTTGTGGCTGACGAAGATATGAAAGCGCTCGTCGGACAATCGAGGCACTGGTCCCCCCTGCTTCTCCCGTCGGTCATGCCGCGCGGTGGACGTTGGATAGCACGAAACGAGCACGTCCCGGGCGGATCCGTCGTCCGTTCCGTCCGGAACGATGCCGGTCTCCGGCCCTACTCCCGAAGCCGAATCGACCCGTCCGCGGCCAGGGCCCAGAACGGGTTGTGGGCGACCTCCCACGGATGACCTTCGGGATCGATGAACACCCCGGAGTAGCCGCCCCAGAACGTCGCCGCACCCGGCCGCCCGATGGTCGCGCCGGCGGCCGCCGCTTCCTGCAGCACCGCGTCGACCTCGGTCGGCGAGGCGACGTTGTAGGCGAGGGTCACGCCGCCCCAGCCGCCGCCGTCCTCGACCGTGCTGTCGGTGGCCAGCTCCTCGCGGCCCCACAGCGCCACGATCATCCCGCCGGCCTGGAAGAACACGACCTCGCCGGAGGGCGGGGACTCACCCGACCAGCCCAGCGCCTCGTAGAAGGCGCGGGCGCGGGCCAGATCGCGCACACCGAGGGTGACGAGGGAGAGACGCTGTTCCATGGGTGGAAGCCTCGCGCTCCGCAGGGCGCGGGGTTACGCTCCGCCGCCGTACGCGCTTCACGACAACACGGCCGTGCTCACACCGCGGGACGGTTGCTCGCCGCGCTGGCCATCCTGGTGACCGGTTGCGCGGGATCGGACGGCGGGCGCACGGGCACGGTCGGCCCGGCGTCGGCCGACGCCGCCACGAGCGCAGCGCCGACCTCACCTGCTCCGACGGCGGCACCCACGACCACTCCGACCACCCAGCCGACGACGCCCCCGACGACGGTTGCTCCCGTGACGCCCGAGCGGCTGGCGGGGTCGATGGTCCTCTGTTCGTTCGCCGAGCCGGCGGTCCCGGCCTGGGTGTTGGAGCGGGTGCAGGCCGGACTGGCGGCCGGGGTCCTGCTGTACCGGCGCAACTTGCCGTCCGAGATGCAGGCCGTGGGCAACGCCGCCGCGGTCCAGGCTGCGGCACAGGCCTCCCCGTCCCCGATGGCGGCCATCGTCGCCACCGACCAGGAAGGCGGCATCGTCGCCCGGATCCCGGGGCCGCCCAGCGACTCGGCGGCCGGCATGGGTCTGCTGCCGCCGCCGGCCATCGAGGCCGAGGGACGGGCGACGGCGGATCTCCTGCGTCGTTGGGGCGTCAACACGGACCTCGCTCCCGTCGCCGACGTCGCTCGCCCGGACACGTTCGAGGCGCGATCCCGTCGGTCCTTCGGTGGCGATCCTGCCGTCGTCTCGGGCGCTGTCTCGGCGTTCGTGTCCGGCCTGCGCGCCGGCGCGGTCGCCGCCACCCTCAAGCACTTCCCCGGGTTGGGGGCGGCGTCGGCCAACACGGACCATGCCGAAGGAGCGGTCACCCTCTCCGCGGACGAGCTCCGCGGCATCGATCTGGCCCCTTTCCGGTCCGGCGTAGCCGCCGGCGCGGAGCTGGTCATGGTGTCGAGTGCGACCTATCCCGCGCTCGCGCCTGATGTCGCCGTGACATCGCCAGCCATCGTCGAGGGCGTGCTGCGGGGCGAGCTGGGCTTCCGCGGGGTAACGGTGTCGGACGCGCTCGACGCCAGTGGCCTCACCGTCGTGGGCGGCCCGGCCGAGGTCGCGGTGGCTGCCGCGGTGGCCGGTGTCGACCTCCTCATCACCGAAGGCCCCGGACGCTGCCTCGAGCTGCACCAGGCGCTCGTGCAGGCGATCGCCGACGGGCGGTTGCCGGTCGAACGCGCCCGCCAGGCCGCCGAGCGGGTTACCGCGCTGCGGCAGGCTCTCGCGCCCGCGCCCCCGCCCTGAGGAGCGCGTGACGCGGTCGGAAGCGGCAATCCGATGGCGCGGCGCCGCCCGGCGCGATGAACTGCCCGGATGATCGATCCCCGGCCGCTCCCTGGTCCTGGTGGCGCTGGCCTGATCCTGCGCACGGCGCAACCGGGCGACGCCGCCGAGCTGGCCGAGTTCAACGCATCCGTCCACGCCGACGACTCGATCCCGGGCGACGCGATCGCGGAGTGGACCCTCGAGCTGTTCGAGATCCCGCCGCCCGGCTTCCGGGCCGAGGACGACATCGTCGTCGTCGAGGACACCGCCTCCGGCCAGCTGGTCTCGAGCCTGTGCCTCATCCCACAGACCTGGTCCTACGCGGGCGTGCCGACGTCGGTCGGTCAGCCCGAGCTCGTCGGCACCCATCCGGACTACCGGCGGCGGGGACTGGTCAGGGCGCAGTTCGAGGTCATCCACGCCCGCAGTGCCCAGCTCCGTCAGCAGTGGCAGATCATCGGCGGCATCCCCTGGTACTACCGGCAGTTCGGGTACTCCTACGCGCTCGACCTCCCCCCGTCCCCCGTCTGGCGCTGGGGAAAGGCCCGGCCCGAGCCGCCGGCCGGGTTCAGCCTGCGTCCGGCGGTCGAGGCCGACATCCCGTTCCTGGCCCGGCTCGACGAAGCGGCGGCCGCACGGCCATGGCTGTGCTGCCTGCGCGGCGTCGGCGGGATGACGTACGAGGTGACGCGCCGCCCCGGCGCACTCCCTACTGGCCGCATTCTGGTGCTCGAGCAGTCTCCGCCCGGCGCGCCCGACGGCGCGGCCGAGCCGATCGGCTGCGTGGTCCACTCGTCGCGCGTGCGACAGGGCCGCGTCAATCTCTGGATCGTCGAGTTGGTCGCCGGCCGCAGCTGGTTGGAGCCGACCGCCGCCGTGCTGGCCCACGTAGCGACGTGGGGCGCGGACCATCCGGACGGACCCGCCACCGGCATCACCCTGCTGATGCCGGACGGTCATCCGGCCCGCCGCTGCGTGTCCACCCACCTCGAGCGACCGATCAGCAGCCCGTTCGGCCTGTACGTGCGGGTGCCCGACCTGCCCGAGTTCCTGCGGACGGTGGCCCCGACGCTCGACGCGCGCGTGGAGGCATCGCCGGCGATCGGCGTGTGCGGGAACCTGACGATCGACCTGTTCACCGAGCGGCTCGAGGTCCGCTTCGACGCCGGACGCCTGGTCGGCGTCGAACGCGTGCCCCCGACCGATGACGAGGTCCCCTCCGACCTGCAGATGCCGCACGAGGCGTTCCTGCACCTGCTCCTCGGCAACCGATCGCTCCCCGAGGTCGCCGACGGGTACGCCGACTGCGCGGTCGGCAGCGACCGTGGCGGGCTGCTCGGTGAGGTCCTGTTCCCGCGGATGCCGCTGACCGCCTGGACCGTGGGCTGAGGGACCGCCCACGTCGCTCGACCCGCGATCAGCTCTACGGAACCTGCACCACGGCGGGATCGAGTGCAGCGACCACATCGCTGTACGCGGCCATGAAGGCGGTCGGGCCCATCGGCCGGTAGGTCCATGGAAGCTCGATGGCCTCGGCGCCCATGCTCACGCAACGCCGCAGCACCACCCCAAGATCACCGAGCACGTCCGGACGGTTGGTCTGCATCGCCATCGGGCGGCCGAGCGCCACCATCTTCGTGTACAGCTTTTCGTCGTCGGCGGTGTTGGTCTGGCGAATCGAGTGGTTCTCGATGATGCAGCGCGTGCCGAGCACGTTGCGGCACTGCTTGGCCATGGTGTTCGTGAACGCCACGTCGGTCTTGGGAGCCGTCGCCGGGTCCTGGTACGGGTTGAGCGCCAGCACCGAGCGCGTCCGGGCCCAGACCTTGTGGGCCTGCACCTGCTGCTTCAGGCAGGCCTCGTCCACGGCGCGGGTGAGTCCGTTCGCTCGGAACGCAGCCAGCGCCGCGGTATCGCCAGTGATGCGCATGAACGGTTCCTCGTAGAGCACGGTGCAACGGCTGATCTGGACCTCGCGGATCTCCGCCACGCTGTCGTAGCGGGCGGCGAGCTGCGCGTGGAGCGAGCGGTACGCGGTATCGACCTCGGGCCGCCACCAGAACGGCACGGTGCCATTGGCCTGGTCGACCGGACTCTGGACGAACTGGGAGCCGACTCGGTCCTTGAGCCATTGCGGCGCCCCGCGTCCTGCCATCACGCGCAACTTGATGCCGAGAGGTGTCTTCGGGTGCCGCCCGTTGTAGGAGCGGACTGCGGTCAGCGCGTTGTCGATCGGGTTGGGGGACACGACCGGACCATCCGGCGTGGGTTGCAGCACCGCCCAGTCGACCTGTACGACGACGCCGCGGATGATGCCAGCCCACTGGTCGTCGATCACGCCTTGGCGGTCGAGCAGCCCGACGAGTGCCGGCTTCGGCGCCCCCGCAGCCGAGGCCCTGTCGGCAGGCAAGACCATGACGGTGACGGACACCGACAAAGCCGCCGTGACGAGGCTCGCTCCCGCGAACCGGCTCACGGCAGCAGCGTAGATGGCTTCAGCTCGCCCGCGTTCCGGCGCCGCCGCCGGGATCAGCCCTTCCGTCTACCCTCGCCGCCGTGATCGAGCCCATCAGCGACCTGCCCGACGGCGTCTTCGGCCTGCAGGCGGTGGGCTCGTTCAGCGTGGACGACTACACGACCGTCATCGAGCCCGAGCTCGATCGCCTGGAGGCCGCCCAGGAGGAGTTGCGCCTGCTGCTGTACCTGGGTCCGCAGTTCACCGGCTTCGGCGAGGGCGCGTGGGGCGAGCTGACGTCCGAGATCCGTCACACCGCGTTCCACCGGGGCGCGGTGGTGACGGACGACGACATGGTCCGAAACGGCCTCCGGGTGCTGCGCTGGGTGCTGCGGGGGGACGTGCGGACGTTCCGCAACCGCGAATACGACCGCGCGCTGGAGTGGGTGGCGAGCTGACCGTGCGCCGAGTCCCGGCACGCGACCGCCGGCTCAGATGAGTTGCGCGTGCACGACGATGCGGTAGCGCACCGAGCCCGGCGGATGGCAGGCGACGATCGTGAGCCCGCGGTCGTTGGATGGCGTCCACGCCAGGATCTGGTCCCAGTCGGGTGCAGTCACGCGGACCGCCACCACCGCGTACATGTAGGTGCGGCCGTTGGCGCCTACGACCGTGATGACGTGCCCGGGCCGGAGGAGATGGATCGTGCGCAACGGTGCGCCATGGGACACCCGGTGGCCGAACAGCACCACCTGCCCTGGCTCGTCCAGTGCCGCGCTCTCGGTGTCCCAGCCGACGCCGCCCTGGGCCAGGGTCGCGTGGTCGATGCCCGTGTGCACCCGGAGGTTGCGGCCCATCTCCCACGAGAAGAGCTGAACAGGTACCGGGCCGAAGTGGACGCGTGGCGCCGGCGGCCCGCAGGCGGCGACGGTTGATCCGGCCAGCAGCAACGCGGCGAGCACCACGAACAGGCGCCGCCGCGGAGGGGTACGGCCCAAGCCGACCATCTTCGCCATTGTTGCGCCCACGGAGCGGCGTGTGAACCGTCCCGATCCGGCGTGGAACGGTGGTCGCCGTCCTCTACCCTGGAGGACCGTGTCTCGGACGGCCGTCGGGCCGGACCGGCCTCGACTCCCATCCCCCAACCGTCCGGTGGTCGCGTGAAGTTCAAGAAGGGTGAAACGGTCATCTACCCCCAGCACGGCGCGTGCATCGTGCAGGGGACGCAGAAGAAGACCATGTTCGGTGAGACAAAGGAATACCTGGTCCTGCGCTCGGTCATCGGCGAGATGACGCTCTCCGTGCCGCTCGACAAGACCGAGGAGGTCGGCGTACGCCCGCCCGTGTCGGCCGACGAGCTGGAGGACCTGGTCTCGGTGCTGTCCAAGCCCGATCCCCGGGTGCCGTCGAACTGGTCGCGCCGCTTCAAGAACCACCAGGAGAAGCTGAAGTCTGGCGACGTGTACCAGGTGGCCGAGGTGGTGCGGAACCTGGCCGCCCGTAACCGCGATGCGGCGCTGTCGGCCGCCGAGCGGACGATGTACGAGCGGGCCCGCATCAACCTGGTCTCGGAGATTGCGCCGGCGCTGAAGGTGAGCACCGAAGCAGCCGAGCAGTACCTCGACGACGCGCTGGCCAAGGGTGTCCTCCGCCCGCCCAAGCAGAGCCGCGGCGGCCAAGAAGGGCGCCTGACCGCCCGCCGACGGGGACGGGGCCGGGCCGGCCACCGTTAGGGTCGAAGCCATGCCGGGCCAGGCAGGCTCCAAGCTGACGCGGATGCGGGAGCGCTCACGGTTCGTCGACGGCCTGTGGCGAGCGGTCACCAAGGCCAAGCTGGACGGCGAGCGCCGGTTGGCGGCCGAGATCACCTACTACGCCTTCTTCGCGCTGTTCCCGCTGCTCATGGTGTTCGTGGCGATCATCCAGGCGGCGTTCGACGAGAGGAGGAGCGAGGAGATCGTGGACTCGGTGCTCGGCCAGTTCCCGGTGGTCGGCAGCGACATCGTCGGCAACCTCGGCAGCCCGGAGGGGAGGGGAACGGCCGCGTTCATCGGCGTCGTGCTCGCGCTGTGGGCCGGCTCGCACACGTTCGAGTCCTTCGAGCACGCCATGCGGGTCGTGTGGGAGGGACCCGCGGTCGCACCGGAGAGCCTCGTCAAGAGCCGGCTGCGGGCCTTCGCGACCATGGCGATCCTGGGGGGCGCGATCCTCGTCACAACCATCGTCGGCTCGCTCCTCGCCGCGGTCAGCATCCTGCCCGGCCTGGTGAAGCCCGTGTCGCTCGTCGTCACCCTCGCTCTCAACACCGGCGTGATCCTCCTGATCTTCCGGTATCTCGGCCCGGCTCGACGGAGGTGGCGGGTCCACCTGCCGGGAGCGATCGTCGGCGCCGTCGGGTGGACGATCCTGCAGACGGTCGGCGCGTACTTCGTGCGCTACGTGGTGAAGGGCGCCAGCGACGTCTACGGCGCGTTCGCGGTCGTGATCGGCCTGCTCACGTGGATCAACATCCAGGTGCGGCTGATCCTCTGGGCCGCCGAGCTCAACACGATCGTCGAGGATCCCTCGGCCGGTGACCTGCAGGGGCCAGCGCCTGTCAGGCCGGGTGAGCCCGCGCCGGCGCAGTAGCGTCGCCCGCCGTGTCAGGACGGCTGGAAGGGAAGGTCGCGCTCATCACCGGTGCGGCGGCAGGGCTGGGTCGGGTGGCGGCGGAGCGGTTCGCGGCGGAGGGCGCGACGTTGGTCATCGCCGACACCGTCGACGGCGGCGAGACGGTGGACGCCATCGCGACGGCCGGCGGCGCAGCCATGGCCGTCGTGTGCGACGTCACGGACGAAGACCAGGTCCAGCAGGCGGTCGCCGCGGCCGTGGACACCTACGGCGGCCTGCACGTGCTTTACAACAACGCCGGCGTGATGCTCGATGACGACGACGACCCCGTCACGACGCCTCTCGAGGTCTACGAGCGGACCATGGACATCAACGTCAAGGGCGTGCTGCTCGGATGCCGGCACGGGATCCCGGCCCTGCTGGCCAGCGGGGGTGGGTCGATCATCAACGTGGCGTCGTTCGTCGCCCACATGGGTGCCGCCACGCCGCAGATCGCCTACACGGCCTCGAAGGGCGCAGTCCTGGCGATGACGCGGGAGATCGCGGTCGTCTACGCCCGCCGCGGGGTGCGCGCCAACGCGCTGTGTCCCGGGCCGATCATGACGCCGATGCTGGCCAAGTTCCTGTCCGACGACGCCCGCCGCCAGCGCCGCCTCGTGCACATCCCCATGGGGAGGTTCGGGGAGCCGCTCGAGATCGCGAACGGCGCGCTCTTCCTCGCCTCCGATGAGTCGGCGTGGATGACCGGACAGTCATTGATCATCGACGGCGGCATCACCGCGGCGTACACGACGCCGGACTAGCCGCGCCTACAGCGCGGTCTGGGCCAGCGCCTTCTCGACGAGCACGTCGAAGATGCGCTGCTGGCGCGGATCCTGGGCCGCGGTGTCCTCCGGATGCCACTGGACCGCCACGAGCGGCGCGCGGTCGTGCTCGAAGGCTTCGATGGTCCCGTCGGCGGTCGTCCCCACGACGTGGAGCCCGTCGCCGAGCCGGTCGATGGCCTGGTGGTGCGAGCAGGCGCCGTGCAGCACCGTGGCGTCGAACACCCGGGCGAGGCGGGAGTCGGGGGACAGCGTGATCTCGTTGAGCGGTCCGATGGTCCCCGCCGGGGGCTTCGGGAACCCGGGCGCCGAATGGGCCTGCAGGTCCGTCCCGGTGATGTGCTGCTGGAGCGTGCCCCCGAGCGCCACATTGACCACCTGCATGCCGCGGCAGATGGCCACCGTGGGGACCTGCATCTTGATGGCGATCTGCACGAGGGCGATCTCGAAGCGGTCCTCGATCTTGGGCGCCGGGTAGTCGTGCGGGCCCTGGCGGGAGCCGTACAGGTCCGCGTTGACGTCCGGGCCGCCGATCAGCAGGAGCCCGTCGGCGTGACCGAGCAGCCGCCGGGCCGCCTCCTCGTTGAGCTCCCTGGGCGCCACGACCAGGGGTTCACCGTCCGCTCGGTGCACCGCCTCCAGGAACTTGACGCCCGCATAGGCCACCGGGTGCCGGCTCGCCACCCCGGCGCGGGCCAGGCGCCCGGGGATGATGATGCGCGCCGTCACGGTCCCAGCGTAGAGGTCTGTACTGCATCTTTCGCCGCCAGTGCGTCCGGTGCCGGCCCGTACGCTCGGCCGATGCACCACTTCGACGACGACGCCCGCCTCGTGGTGGCGCTGGCCCAACGCTTCGTGGCCGACCGCCTGGCCGAGGGCCCGGCACTCGGGGCCACGGCCACCCCCGAAGCGCTGGCCGCCGAGCTGGGGGAGACGATCACCGAGGGCGGCCTGGGCGTCGCCGAGGCCTTCCGGCGCTTCGACACCACCATCGCCCCGGCCACGGTGGCCCTCGACAGCCCCCGCTTCCTGGCCTTCATCCCGGCCGCACCGACGGCGGCCAGCGCGCTCTTCGACGCCGTGGTCAGCGCGTCGTCGTTCTCGGGGGAGAGCTGGCTGGAGGCCGCAGGTGCGGTCCACGCCGAGAACGAAGTGCTCCGCTTCCTGGCCGACCTGGCCGGTCTGCCGTCGTCGGCCGGAGGGTGCTTCGTGAGTGGGGGCTCGGCGGGGAACCTCGAGCGCGCTGGCCGTGGCCCGCGAGGGCGGCGGCCGGGCCGACGCAGGGGAGCGGTCGGTGGCGGTGGCGGACACCGCGCACTCGTCCGTGGCCAACGCGCTGACCCTCCTGGGTCTGCGGGCGCTCGTGGTGCCGACAGCCGCGGACGGTGTCTTCACCGGTGCCGCGCTGCAGGCCGCCCTCGCCGGGCACCCTCAGGGCGTATGCGCGGTCGTCGCGTCGGCGGGCTCGACCAACGCCGGTCTCGTCGATGACCTTTCCGGCCTGGCCGAGGTATGCGCCGAGCACGGATCCTGGCTCCACGTCGACGGTGCCTACGGCCTGGCCGCGCTGCTCGCACCGGCGGTCCGGCCGTGCTTCGCCGGGATCGAAGCGGCCGACTCACTGATCGTCGATCCGCACAAGTGGCTGTTCGGGCCGCTCGACTGCTGCCGCGCTGCTCTATCGCGATCCGGACGCGGCCCGCGCTGTACACACGCAGGACGCGCCCTACCTCGACGCGCTCCACGTCGACGGCGCGTGGAACCCGGCCGACCTCGCCTTCCACCTCACGCGGAGGACCCGCGGGCTACCGGTGTGGTTCTCGCTCGCCGCGCACGGCGTGGCGGCGTACCGCCGGGCGGTCGAGGTGGGACTCGACCTCGCCCGCTGGACGGCCGACCGCGTCCGTTCGCTGGGCCCACCGGTCGAGCTCGTGATGGAGCCCACGCTGTCGGTGGTCCTGTTCAGGAGGCACGGTTGGACCGAGACGGACTGGTACCGCTGGTCGCGTCAGCTCCTGGAGGACGGCGTGGCGTTCGTGACGCCGACGCGCTGGAAGGGTGAGACGCTGGGGCGACTGGTCTTCCTCCACCCGGAGACCGGGACCGAGGTGGTCGAGGAGATCGTCGGCCGGCTCAGGTGATCGGTGGGGCCCCGCCGTCGGTCAGTTGACCCGGCGGCCGTCCTCGACCAGGTTGATCTCCCAGAGCACCTCGTCCAGGCGGTCGCCGGCAGGGATGGCGCCGTAGCGCTGAGGCCGCTCCGGCGAGACGCACGACGGCACCGGCGAGAGGACGGTCCACGGCGTGGGATGGCAGAACTGGACCACGCTGTAGCGCTCGCCGCCCTGCCCGGGCGCGGCGACGACGCGGTGGATGCCGGTCGGGATCTCCCCGTTGGTGAGCTGCTCCAGCATCATCCCGGTGTTGATGATGACCTGCCCCTCGGGGGCCACCGCGTCCACCCAGCCGCTGGCGGTCTCCACCTGCAGGCCAGGGGCGCTGGCCCGGGGGAGTGCGGTGATGAGGTTGATGTCACCATGGGAGCCGGCCCAGACATGGCCCTGGTCCGGAGCGAGGTCCATCGCCGGGTAGTGGATGGCGCGGGTCAGGTGCGGACCGTGGCGGAGCATGGCGTCGAAGAAGTTCTCGTGGCACCCGACGGCGACGGCGATGATGCGCAGGAAACGGCGTTGCAGGTCGGCGATGCGGTCGTGGAACTGGTTGAGCACGTCCGAGATGCCGGGCACGGCTCCTTCTGGCAGCACCTGCGGGCCGTAGCGGTGGGGGAAGCGGGTGCGCAGCGGATGACCGTCAGGCGCCTCGCGGCCCCAGTTGAGCATCTCCTTCCAGTCGGGCACGTCCGAGGACGCCGCGGTCTCCACGAGGAGGCCCGTGTACCCCGTCTGCCCGTGCGAACCCGGCGCCACGTACTTCAGCTTCTCGTCGGTCGGGCGGGAGAAGAACTCGGCCAGCATGTCGTAGGCCTGATCGAGGAGGTCCTCGGACAGGTCATGGCTCGTATAGACGAAGCCGGTCTGCAGGCTGCGGCGCACGCCGTCCACGACCGCGCGGCGGGCGGGTGCGTCGCCCTGCTCGAAGCTCAGCAGGTCCACATCCAGGATCTCGTCGGCCACGAGCCGAACGCTATCCGGGCTCGGCGGACGGTGGCGGCGGCCCGGCGGACGGCACGTCCAGCACGGCGAGGACGGGCCGGTGGTCCGAGAGTCCCGCCATCGCCGGCCCCAGGTCGTCCAGCACGGCGGCCTCCACCACGCTCACGCCGGGGCCGGCGAGGACGTAGTCGATGCGCCGGCGGGGAGCGTTGGCAGGGATCGTGTGCCCGGGACCCGACCCGGCGGCCGCCCATGTGTCGACGAGGCCGGCATCCACCAGGCTCCGAATGGGCGCGCGGTCAGGATCGGCGTTGAGGTCGCCGGCGACGACGGACGGCGGGCTCTCCGGCAGGAGGCGCAGGAGATGTTCGGCCTGCTCGGATCGCCGCGCCTCCTCGGTCCCGCCGGAGGAGAGGTGGGCGTCGATGAGGAGCACCCGCTGATCGTCGTCGAGCACCACCTCGGCCGGAACGAGGATGCGCCGCTCGTAGCTGCGCTTGCTCACGCCCGGGGTCAGCACGACGGTCGGGTGCACGGCCAGCTTGTGGCGCGACAGGACGGCCAGACCCTCCCCCCGCCACCACAGCGGCCACCAGGCGTTGTGCTTGAGCGACCATGCCGGGCGCCGCCAGCGCAACAGGCCGGCGATGCGGCGCGCCTGCCCCGACCGGACCTCCTGGAGCGCGAGCACGTCGGGCTCGTGGGCCTGCAGCAGTTCGACCACCGCGTCGATACGGGGCTTGGCCGACCCGTGCAGGTTCCAGGTGATCAGCCGCAGCCGCGTCACAGCACCCGTTCTAACCCCTGGCGGTGGCAGTTCGAGGCACTTCGACCGCCGTGGTGGGACCCGCGGGGTCCCCGCCGGAAGCTCTGCTCCCGGCGGGGTGCTCTTGCCGTGTGGTTACATCGGCCCGGTGAAGTTCGGGATTTTCTATGAGCATCAGATGGGCCGGCCTTGGGAGGCCGAGAGCGAGCAGCGGCTCGTCCAGGACGCTCTCGAGCAGGTGGCCCTCGCCGACCGCCTCGGCATCCAGTACGTCTGGGAGGTGGAACATCACTTCCTCGAGGAGTACAGCCATTCCTCGGCGCCGGAGGTGTTCCTCGCCGCCTGCAGCCAGCGCACGGAGCGCATCCGGCTCGGTCACGGCATCATCCTCACCGCTCCCAACTTCAACCATCCGGCGCGCACCGCCGAGCGGGTGGCGATGCTCGACCTGGTGTCGAACGGGCGGGTGGAGTTCGGCTCGGGCGAATCCTCCAGCGAGGCGGAGCTGGCCGGCTTCGGCATCGACCCCGCGCTGAAGCGCGAGCAGTGGCTCGAAGGCCTGGAGGTCGCGCTGCGCTGCATGGTCGAGCAGCCGTTCACCGGTGTCGACGGCGAGTACGTCAAGATGCCGCCCCGCAACGTCGTCCCCAAGCCGGTCCAGAAGCCGCACCCGCCGCTGTGGGTCGCCTGCTCCCGCCGGGACACGATCCTCCTCGCTGCTCAGAAAGGTATGGGCGCGCTCACGTTCGCGTTCATCGATCCCGAGGAGGCCCGCACCTGGGTCGAGGCCTACGAGAGCACGCTGGCGTCGTCGTGCGTGCCCGTCGGTTGGAGCGTCAACCCCCAGGTGGCCTGCGTGAGCCCGATGATGCTGCACCACGAGGAGGACGAGGCCATCCGCCGCGGCGTCGAGGGGGCCAACTTCTTCGGCTACTCGCTCGGTCACTTCTACGTGTTCGGCGAGCACCGACCCGGTGTCACCGACGTGTGGAGCGAGTACGAGCAGCGGCGAGCCGCGCAGGGCTTCGATCCCGAGGCGGTCGCCCAAGCGGTCAAGGAGGAGCGGCTGGGGGCCAAGGTGGCCGCCGGTGACACGACCGGCCTGCGGGGCGCCATCGGGACGCCGGCGCAGGTCCGCGAGTACCTGCGGCGCTACGAGGAGGCGGGCGTCGACCAGGTCATCTTCGTGCTGCAGGCCGGACGCAACCGTCACGAGGACATCATGGAGTCGCTCGAACTGTTCGGCCGCGAGGTGCTGCCGGAGTTCCTCGACCGGGACGAGACGGCGTCCGCGGCCAAGACGGCCCGGCTCGCCCCGCTCGTCGAGGCCGCGCTGGCCCGCAAGGAGTACGAGCCGCGGGACCTGGGCGACTATTCCTTCCCTGCCATCCCCCGCCAGTGGGCGGATGCCGCGGGCAGCGAGGAGATGCAGGCGTGGCTCGATCGCTTCGCCGACGACCGCGCCGCGGGCCGGCGCGACGACCAGCTCGGCATCGCCGGCTGAAGCCGCCGAACCGCTCCGTTCGATGCTGACACGGGTGCTGGTCGCCAACCGGGGCGAGATCGCCGTCCGCGTGCTGCGGGCAGCGCAGGAACTCGGCGTTCAGACGGTGGCCATCCACGCCGAGGACGAAGCCGACGCGCTCCACGTGCGTAGGGCCGACCGCGTGGTGCCCTTGAAGGGATCAGGACCTGCTGCCTACCTGGACATCGATCAGGTGGTGCGGGCCGCCGTGGACAACGGGTGCGACAGCTTGCACCCGGGGTACGGCTTCCTGGCCGAGAACCCGGAGCTGGCGCGCGGTTGCATCGATGCCGGCGTCGCCTTCGTCGGACCGGACGCGGACACGCTGGCCGCCCTGGGCGACAAGCTGGCGGCCCGGGACCTGGCCATCCGCTGCGGGCTACCTGTCCTCGAGGGCACGAGCCGTCCCATGACCGACGAGAGCGCCCGAGCGTTCCTGGCCGCTCTCGGGCCGGGTGCGTCCGTGATGGTCAAAGCTGTCGCCGGGGGTGGCGGCCGCGGCATGCGGCCGGTCCTCGAGCCCGACGAGCTCGCTGAAGCACTGACCCAATGCCGCCGGGAGGCGCTCGCCGCGTTCGGTGATGATGAGCTCTACCTGGAACGGCTCCTGCCCGGTGCCCGCCACGTGGAGGTGCAGGTGCTGGGCGACGGCACCGGTGCGGTCTCGCACCTCCACACCCGGGACTGCAGCCTCCAACGCCGCCGGCAGAAGCTGATCGAGCTCGCGCCGGCACCCTGGTTGGCCGACGACCTGCGGGGCGAGTTGCACGACGCCGCCGTGCGTCTGGCCGGCGAGCTGAACTACCGCGGGGCCGGCACCATCGAGTTCCTCGTCGCCCCCAGGCTCGAGCGGGGCTACGTCCTCCTGGAGGTCAACGCCCGCCTCCAGGTCGAGCACACCGTCACCGAGGAGATCACCGGGGTCGATCTCGTGCAGGCCCAGTTGCGCATCGCCGCGGGCGCCACCCTCGCCGAGCTCGGTCTGAGCCAGGATCGGATCCCACCACCCCGCGGGATGTCCGTGCAGGCGCGTGTGAACGCCGAGACGCTGCAGGCCGACGGCACGGCCGCGCCGTCCACCGGGACCATCACCGTCTACGAGGTCCCGTCAGGCCCCGGCATCAGGGTCGATGGCGCTGGCTGGGCCGGTGGCCAGGTGAGCGGTCGGTACGACTCCCTGCTGGCGAAGGTCATCGCCTGGTCACCGGAGCCCGACCCTGCGGTCGTCATCGCTCGCGCCGGGCGGGCCGTGCAGGAGCTGCGCGTCGAGGGTGTGGCCACCAACGCCGCGCTGCTGGCCGCTCTCCTGGCGCGTCCGGAACTGGCGCAAGCCGAGGTGACGACCACGTTCGTCGATGACCATCTGGTCGAGCTGGTGCCCGCCGCGGCGACGTCAGCAGTCGCCGGCGCGCCCACCAGCCATCCCGACGGCACCTTCGACCTCGTCGCTCCCCTCACCGGCACGGTGGGCTCCGTGCTGCCGGAGGCGGGGGAGCTGGTCGCTGCCGGTCAGCCCGTCGTCGTCCTCGAGGCGATGAAGATGGAGCACGAAGTCATCGCGCCGATGAGCGGCCAGGTGCATCGGGTGCTGGCGGTGCGGGGCGAGACGGTGGTCGCCGGCCACGTCCTGATGACCTTTCTCCCGATGGACGTCGACGGGCCCGGCGCGGGGATGGCCCACGACGTCGATCTCGACCACGTCCGAGCCGACCTGGCGGCCGTCGTCGAGCGCCACGCGGTCGGCCAGGACGAGGCCCGTCCGGAGGCCGTGGCGCGGCGGCGGGCCACCGGGCAGCGCACAGCCCGCGAGAACATCGAGGACCTGTGCGACGCCGGCACGTTCGTCGAGTACGGGCCGCTGGTCATCGCCGCGCAACGCCGCCGCCGGGCCGTGGACGACCTGATCGCCCGCACGCCCGCTGACGGCCTGGTGGCCGGGGTGGGCACGGTCAACGCCAGCCTGTTCGGCGAGGAGCGGGCCCGCTGCGTGGTGATGTCCTACGACTACACGGTCCTCGCGGGCACGCAGGGGTACCAGAACCATCGCAAGAAGGACCGCCTGTTCGAGCTGGCCGAGCGGTCCCGGCTGCCGGTCGTGTTCCTCACCGAGGGCGGCGGCGGTCGCCCCGGGGACACGGATGTGCCGAGCGGCGTGGCCGGGCTGGACTGCATGGCCTTCCACCTCTGGGGACGCCTGAGCGGGCTCGTGCCGTTGGTCGGCATCAACTCCGGGCGGTGCTTCGCCGGCAACGCCGCCATTCTCGGCTGTTGCGACGTCGTGATCGCGACGGCCGACTCGAACATCGGCATGGGCGGGCCGGCCATGATCGAAGGCGGCGGCCTCGGCGTCTACCGGCCGGAGGAGATCGGCCCCATGTCCGTCCAGGTGCCGTCCGGCGTCGTCGACATCGCCGTGGCCGACGAAGCCGCGGCGGTGGCCGCGGCGAAGCTGTACCTCTCCTACTTCCAAGGCTCGCTCCCGACGTGGGAGTCCGCCGACCAGCGCCGGCTGCGCACGCTGATCCCGGAGAACCGGCTCCGGGTCTACGACGTGCGCCAGGTCATCGGCACGCTGGTCGACACCGGCTCGGCGCTCGAGCTGCGCCGCGGGTTCGGGCCCGGCATGGTCACGACGATCGCTCGCATGGCTGGTCGCCCCATCGGCATCGTGGCCAACGATCCGACCCACCTCGGCGGCGCCATCGACACCGACGGGTCCGACAAGGCGGCCCGCTTCATGCAGCTGTGTGACGCCTTCGATCTGCCGCTGCTGTTCCTCTGCGACACGCCGGGGATGATGGTGGGGCCCGAAGCGGAGCGCACCGGGCTGGTGCGGCACTGCAGCCGACTGTTCGTGGTCGGGGCCAACCTGACGGTGCCGTTCTTCACCATCGTGCTCCGCAAGATGTACGGGCTCGGCGGGCAGGCGATGGCCGGGGGCAGCACGAAGGCACCGATGTTCACCGTGGCCTGGCCGACGGGCGAGTTCGGCGGCATGGGCCTGGAGGGTTCGGTGAAGCTCGGCTATCGCAACGAGCTGGCCGCGGTGGAGGACCCGGCCGAACGCGATGCGCTGTTCGAGCAGATGGTTGCCCGTGCCTACGAGCACGGGAAGGCGGTCAACACCGCGTCGCACTTCGAGATCGACGACGTCATCGACCCCGCCGAGTCCCGCCGGTGGATCATCCGCGCCCTCCGCTCCGTCCCGCCGTCCCCGGTCCGCACCGGCAAGAAGCGACCGAACATCGACACCTGGTGAGAGGGAGGACCGATCATGCCTTCGAGCCGAATTCGCGTGCTGGCCGAGCAGCACTGGAACGGCCAGGGTGACCTCGTCCACGCCCACCATCCGGTCACGCCCGTCGAGAGACGAGTCGCCGAGGAGCTCGTCGACGGCGTGCTGTACGTGAAGAGCGTGGCGTCCATCACGGCCCTCGACAGTGGTGACGGGCTCGTCATGCTCGACACCGGTGGGCCGTTCGATGCGCAGCACATCTTCGATGTCGTCCGGGCCTGGAGGCCCGGCAACGGAGGGCGGGGCCGGTTGTCCGCCGCCGTGTTCTCCCACCACCACATCGACCACGTCTTCGGGACCCGGCTCTTCGAGGCCGAGTCGGAAGCCGAGGGGTGGGAGGCGCCAGCCGTGCACGGCCACGACGCCATGCCGGCCGGCTTCCGCCGTTACGAGCGCACGCGGGGTTGGAACACCGCCATCAACCAACGCCAGTTCGGCCTGCCGGTGGCCGGCTGGGAGTTCCCGGGCGAGTTTCGTGATCCGACCGTCACCTACCGGGAGGAGCTGACGTTCCGGCGTGGCGACCTAACGTTCGAGCTCCACCACGGGCTCGGCGAGACCGACGACGCCACATGGACGTGGGTGCCCGAACGCGGCATCCTGCATCCCGGCGATCTGTTCATCTGGGCGGTACCCAACGCCGGGAACCCGCAGAAGGTCCAGCGCTACGCCGGGGAGTGGGCGACGGCGCTGCGCCAGATGGCGGAGCTCGGCGCCGAGATCATGCTGCCCGGCCACGGCCTGCCAGTGTTCGGCGCGGAGCGGATCCGCCAGGCGCTGCTCGACACCGCCGAGGTGCTCGACGCGATCGAGTTGCAGACCCTCGCCCTCATGAACACGGGCTGCACGCTGGACCGTGCGCTGCACGAGGTCGGGGTGCCGGCGCACCTGCTCGACCGCCCGTACCTGCGGCCGGTGTACGACCATCCGCAGTTCCTCGTCCGCAACGTGTGGCGGCGCTTCGGGGGATGGTACGACGGGCAGCCGGACAACCTGCTCCCGGCCCCCCGCCGCCAGCAGGCCGAGGAGTGGGTGGCGCTGGCGGGCGGGAGTCGCGCCGTGCTCGACCGGGCTCGCGCGCTGGGTGACGGCGGCGACCACCGCATGGCGTGCCACCTCGTGGAGCACGCGGTCCTGGCCGACCCCGGCTCGGCCGAGGTGCACGCGGCCCGGGCCGAGATCTACGCCGCGTGGGCGGAGCAGCAGGAGTCGTCCATGGCCCGCAACATCCTGCGCCACGCCGCCATCTCATCGGAGCAGGGCCGCCTGGACCTCGCCGGCGGGCGCTGAACCCCGCCGGCCGCGCCGGCGCCCACGGGGTCACAACTGGCGCACAAATCGCATGCTGCGTCCCCCGGGCGGTCCCTCGGCGCGATTTGTGCGGAGATGGTGACCGCGGCGCCGGCTCAGGCCTTCGTGTCGAGCACGAGCTTGCCGGTGACCTCGCGGTCGAGGATGCGCCGGTGGCACCGGCCGGCGTCGGCCAGCGGGACGACCTCGACGGGAACGGTGAGCGAGCCGTCGGCGACCATCGCCACCAGGCCGGCCAGGATCGACCGTCGCTTCTCGTCGGCCATCACCAGGCCGCCGTAGCCGAGGATCGAGCCGTTCTTGCGATAGAGGACGCGGAGGTTGAGCGAGGCCATCTGGTCAGCCGAGGTGCCGTAGACGGCGATGCGGCCGTTCGTGTGCAGTACCTCGACGGCGGCCGCGGTGAACGCGCCGCCGACGCCGTCCATGATCACCGTCGGTCGGAGCTCGGCGACCGCGGCCGCAAGCTCGCCGGCCTCAGCGACCACTACGACGTGATCGGCTCCCGCGGCCTCGATCACGGGCACCTTCTCGGCCTGCGTGGTCTGGCCCCACACCGTGGCTGCCGTCCCCTGGGCGAGTGGCACGGCGAGGGAGCCCACGCCGCCGCTGGCCCCCAGGATCAGCACGCGGTCGTCGGCCGTGAGCTGGGCTCGGTCGTACAGCGACGCCCACGCCGTCACCCCGGCCACGCCGAGTCCGGCGAGCTGGGCGAGGTCGACGCCCTCGGGCACCTCCGTGACCGCGGCGCGCGGCACCGCGGTCTGCTCGCAGTAGAGGCCGGGTCGGAGCACACCGATTCCGGCGCCGTTCACCATCACCGGATGTCCGTCTGCGTAGCCGGTGCCCTCGGTGCCCGGGATCCACGGCAGGTGATCGGCCGCGGCGCCGGTCGACCCTTGCGTGACCCAGACGTCGAGCGGGTTGACCGAGGCGTAGGCCATCTCGACGAGGACCTCGCCCTCGGCCGGTGTGGGATCGGGAACGGTTTCGAGCTGGAGGCTGCCCCCGAGCTCGTGCAGGCAGGCGGCGCGCATCGCGGCACCTTACGGGCGGGGTCCTACGGTGGAGGCATGGAGCACCTCACCAACGGATGGGAGCCCGATCTCGACGACGGCGACAGTCTCCTGCGCCGGTTCGTGCTCGCCAGTGGCCAGCGCAGCATGGACCTGGCGGAGCTGGCGGGAGGCCGCACGAGGGCGATGCCAGCGGTCACCACGGCCGATCCGGCATCGCCGGTGCTGTTCGACAACATCGCCGTCCTCCTGCAGCCGCCCGCGTACATCAACCTCGACGCCACGGTCGAAGCCGTGCTCGCCTTCTATCCGCCCGACCGCCACTTCGTGCTGTTCTCGGCTTGGCCCACACCCGATCTGTCGCGCTTCGGCCTCGTGCTGATGGGGCATCCGCCGCTCATGTACCGCCCGGTCGGCGGCGAGGCTCCTCCCGCGCCGCCGGAGCTGGAGATACGGCTCGTCACCGACGGCGCCGGTCTGCGGGACTTCGTGCAGACGCTCATGGAGGCCTATCCGATGCCGGGCGCCGAAGGGACGTCCCTCGCCGACCCCGCCGTGCTCGATGGGCCGTTCCGTCTGTTCGTCGGTTATCTGGACGGCGCGCCGGTCGGCACGGCCGGCGCCCGCCTCGGTCACGGTCTGAACGACGTCGAATGGGTCTCGACCCGGCCCGAGGTGCGGGGCCGCGGCTTCGGGGCGGCGCTGACCTGGGCGGCGACGCTCGTCGAGCCCGACCTTCCGGCCGCTCTGCTGGCCAGCGATGACGGTCAGCCCGTCTACGAGAAGATGGGCTACCTCCGCATCATGCGCCTGACCGTGTGGCACCGGCCTCCCGCCGGTCGCGGCTGAGCCCGCCGGTCCGGTGATGCGCTGGCTCACCGGCGGTCACGTGCTCGAGCCTGAGGGCTCGACGTTCGTGCGCGCGGACATCGGCGTGGAGGGCGATCGGATCGCCCGCATCGTGCCGGCAGCCTCCCCCGCGGCGGGCGACGACGTCGTCGAGCTCAACGGCCGCTGGCTGCTTCCGGGCCTCATCGACTGCCACGTCCACCTCACGCAGCCCACCGACGCGGGCGACCCGGCGGCCGCCGCGAGCCGCTCCGACGCCGCAGTCGCGCTGTTCACCGCTGCGGCAGCCGGGAGGACGCTCGACGCCGGCATCACGACCGTGCGGGACGTCGGCGGCTGGAACTACGTGGAGATGGCGGTACGGGAGGCCATCGAGGGCGGTCTGGTGTCCGGCCCCCGCCTGTTCCTGGCCGGCCGGCTGCTCTCCATCACCACGGCCACGGTGTCGTACTACCCGGGGATGTACGAGGTGGCGGACGGCCCCGATGCGGTGCGGGAAGCCGTGCGCCGGCAGCTCGCCCGGGGCGCCGACGTGATCAAGGTCATGGCCACCGGGGCGATGCTGTCGTCGGAGCGGGAGGACGCGCGGGCCATCCAGTACACGCTCGACGAGCTGCGGGCCGCCGTCGAGATCGCGCACGACAACTTCACACCCGTCGCCGCCCACGCCCATGCACTGCGCGGGATCGAGCACGCGATCGAGGCCGGCGTCGACAGCGTCGAGCACTGCACGTTCGCCGATGACGACGTGCTGGCTCGGCTCGCCGCGACGGGGACGTTCGTGGTCCCGACCATCTGCGCCGGCGAGCTGCTGGTGCGCGACCGGCCCGTGCTCGACGCCATGCCTGCGCACCTCCGCCGGCGGATGGTCGAGTTCAACGAGCTGCACGTCGACACGATCCGGCGGGCCCACCAGGCCAGGGTGCGCATCGCGATGGGGACAGATGCCGGCACCCCCGGCAACCACCACGGTCTGAACGCCCACGAATGCGTCTTCATGGTGACGGAGTGCGGGCTGTCGCCGGCCGAGAGCGTCCGGTCGGCCACCGCGACCGCGGCCGCGCTCCTGCGCCGACCGCAGGAGCTGGGGCGTCTGGACATCGGAGCATTTGCGGACGTCATCGCGTGCGCGGGTGATCCATTCGACGACATCACCGAGCTGACCCGTGTGTCGTTCGTGATGAAGGGCGGTCACGTCCATCGCCGCGACGCGGCGTCCTGACCGCCGTAGCGACGTAGCGTCGTCGAACGTGGCCAAGCAGGAGGGTGGCGCCGACGCTGACGTGGATGAGCTCTTCTCCGTCCGGCCGGAGGAGTTCGTCGCCGCCCGCAACGCGCTGGTCAAGTCCCTGAAGGCGGCGGGGGAGCGCGAGCGCGCCGTCGACGTTGCCGCGTGGCGCCGTCCCACACCGATCGACTGGGCGCTGAACCAGGTGGCGCGTGATGACGCCGACGCCATTGATCGGTTCACGGGGGCCGCCGCGGCTGCGCAGAAGGCACAAGCGTCCGCGCTGTCCGGGCGCCGTGAGGACCTGCGTGCTGCCGTGGCGGGGGTGCGGGAGTCGTCGGCCACGGTCGCGGCGCTGGCCGCCGCGGCCCTCGCCGGGCAGAGCCGGGCGACGGCGTCGGCGCGCGCCGCGGTGAGCACGCGCCTGGCGGAGATCGCCGCCGAGCCCTCGCTCGCCGCCCAGCTCGCCGAGGGCCGGTTGGGTGCCGGCGTGGTGGAGGCCGAAGGCGCGTTCGGGTTCGGCGCGGTCGAGGAGGGGCCGGCGCGAGCGTCGGCGAGGGCACCTGCGCCGCGGGCCGGGTCGCGTCGTACGCGGGCGCAGCCAGACGATGGCAAGGACGCCGCCCAGGCCCGCAAGCAGGCGGCGGCAGAGGCGAAGCATGCACGGGAGCAGGCGCGCGCCGTCGAGAAGGCCGAGCGCGCGAACGATGCCGCGCAGGGCGCGCTGGCGGCCGCGACCGAGGCATTGGAGCAGGCCGAGGCCGAATGTGCCACAGCCCGCGCGCAGCTCGATCGGGCCGAACGAGCGCGGGCCAAGGCATCCACCGAGCACGGGCGTCGTCGCGATGCGGCCGACGTCGCGGCTGCGGCGTTGGATCAGGCGCGTCAACTCTGAGCGCTCTCAGTCAATGAACGCGCTCCGCGCGTTTCGTCGGTGATCACCGATCATCTGTGGACGCGCGGGTTTGGTGAACCCAGTCGCCACCGGCTACGAGACCGTCGGGGCCCACGGCACGGCGCGGGACATCTTTCTCCAGAACGGTCGACTCTCGTTCTTCGACGGGACCGGCGACGTCGACCTCGGTGTGAGCGTCCCCGCGAACACCTGGGCCCACGTCGCAGTAACGGGCTCCGGCGGCACCGTGCGGGCGTACCTCGACGGAGTCGCGGCCGCCCCGGTGTCAGCCGGCACGGCCGGCGGTTTGTCCACCCCGCTGGTCATCGGCGCCTGGCCGACGGGTGGCAGCTTTGCTGATCACTTCAGCGGCCGCATCGACGAGGTGCGCTGGTACGGCCGGGCGCTCAGCCAGGCGGAGGTCCAAGCCGACCGCTCCACGCCGGTGTCGGGCGGCACGCCGCCAGCGTCCACGACGACGACCACGATCGCGCCGACGACCACAGCCGCGCCGACCACGACGGCCGCGCCGACCACGACGGCCGCGCCGACCACGACAGCCGCGCCGACCGGTGGCAGCTCGCTGCGCTTCTTCGGCAACGGTCGTGACGGCATCGATCGCGTGCGCATCCCGCTCACCCCCAACCGCAGCGTCGACGTCGGCGGTGACTTCACCCTCGAGTGGTGGATGAAGGTCGCTGGCACCGCCCTCACCACCGACTCGTGTGGCACCGGTGAGGCGGCATGGATCTACGGAAACATCCTCCTCGACCGCGACGTCTACGGCAGCGGCGACAACGGCGACTACGGCATCAGCCTGTTCGGTGCCGGCGGCGGCCGGATCGCCTTCGGCGTCACCCGTGGCTCGAGCGGCGCAACCCTCTGCAGCACGATCGGCGTGGCGGACGGCGCATGGCACCACGTCGCCGTGACTCGCTCGTCGTCGAGCGGCACGCTGGCCATCTACATCGACGGCCAGCCCCGTGGCACCTCCTCCGGCCCGACCGGCGACGTCTCGTACCGTGACGGCCGCTCCGGGGCCGCCAACGATCCGTACCTGGTGATCGGGGCCGAGAAGCACGACGCGGGGTCACAGTTCCCCAGCTACCCGGGGTGGATCGACGAGCTCCGCATCAGCCGCACCGTCCGCTACACCGGAGCGTTCCAGCCGTCACAGGCACCGCTGCCGGCCGACGGCGACACGGTCGCCCTCTACCACGCCGATGAGGGTTCGGGCACCGTGCTCGACGACGCTGCCGGTTCGAACAACGGCTCGTTGATCGTCGAAGGTTCCCCGACGGGGCCCGTCTGGTCCAGCGACAGCCCGCTCTGACGCACGGCCCGCCGGGCCGCGCGCCGTCCGGTCGGATCGACCATGCTGATCCCGTGGATGAGCACGAGGTCGATCTTGGACCGGCACGGCGGGCGCGGCCCGGCGATGCCGCGGAGTTGGTGCGGCTGAGGGCCCTCATGTTCGAGGCCATGGGCATCGACACCACGGGTGAGACCTGGCGGGCGTCGGCCGAGCGTCATCTGCAAGAGGTCCTCGCCGGGGACGAGGTCGTCGCCGCCGTGGTCGACGCCCCAGGCGGTGGTCTCGCCGCGTCGGGAGTGATCGAGTTCCTGCAATGGATCCCGTCGCCCAGCAGCCCGTTCGGGCGAGCCGCCTACATCTCTAACATGTCGACGGATCATGCGTGGCGACGGCGCGGACTCGCCCGCGCCATCCTCGCTGTGCTGCTGGCGGAAGCGCGACGCCGAGACGTCGAGCGCGTCGAGCTCCACGCCACGTCGGAGGGCATCGGCCTCTACCAGTCCGTCGGCTTCGTGCCCCGCGAGGGCAACCCCGCGATGCGTCTCGCCGACCCTCTCAGCCGTCCGGCCGGTCGACCAGATCGCTGAGCCGCTTCGGCGCCAGGAGGCAGTAGCTCTCGGTGACGAGCTCGGCGATCTCCTGCCAGTCGATCTCGTGCCCCAACTGCAGGCCGACCTCGTCGCCACGCCACACGGGTGCGAAGAAGGGTGGGCCAGTCCCGCGCAGCACATCGAGCTCATCGCCGGCGGACCGGAAGGTCAGGAGCGTGACGGGCCCGTCCGTACCCGCGGCACGGGCGTAACCCTGAGGCCGGCCGTGCTCGACGGCGAGGACGTGGGCGAAGGTGCGCTTGCGGATCCGCCACCGCACACCGACCCACGCCGGCTCCTCGTACGCCTCAGGAAGAGCGAGGCAGACCGCGCGCAGCCCGTCGAGGATCCTCGAGGGAACGTCCGCAGATCGAGCCATACACCACCATCCTCGCCGATGTGATCGACGCGCTCCCGCGGCCGCGATGACGAGGCGCTTGCCGAGAAGTCCGTACGATCTCCCGCACCACGACCGAGGAGGCAGCGTGTCTCATCTTCCCGCGGGGCCCATCCACCACATCCGACTGGCCGTTACCGATGTAGACAGATCGAAGGCGTTCTACACCGAGGTGTTGGGCTTCGACGTAGCTGTCGATGCTCCACCCCCGCCGGACGACGAACACCACGACGCCATCGCCGACTCCCTCCAGGGAGGCGTCATCCTCATGCACCAGGGGATGTTCTTCGGGCTGCGACCAGCGACCGGCCCCGACCGATTCGATCCTCTCCGAGTCGGGCTCGACCATCTCAGCTTCAGCGTGCCGGCCCGAGCCGATCTCGATGCAGCTCTGCGGCTGCTCGACGAGAGGGGCGTGGAGCACGGGTCGATCCGAGAGCTCGCCCCACTGGGCCTGTGCTTCTTGGCCTTCTTCGATCCCGACGGCATCGCCCTGGAGCTCACCGCGCCGATCTAGTGATCTAGCAGGGACATCCTGTCTCGGCGCTGCTTACCGTTCGCAACCATTCGTGTCGTGTTGTGTCACGTCTGTGTAGCGCTCGATGACGTGAGGACTGACGATCTACTCAGAGAGACCAACTCTGGGAGGACAGGTAGCCTTGGACAGTGGTCCGGATCCGGCGTGCTGCTCTGGTGGCGGCGCTTGCAGTCGCCGCGGCTGCCGCGGTCTCAGTCGGACCCCGCGCTCCAGACTCCTGGCGTGACGACAGGACGCCAGCAAGCTCCCTCGAAGCGTCGGTCCGACCCGCCCAACCACTAGCCGCTGTTTCAGCCGACAGCACTCCAGGGCTCGAACAGCGAGCGCTGCGGCCCGCGAAGACCCTGCTGCCGTTCGCGCTGTCTCCGACCATCGCCATCGTGTTGGCCGCAATGTGGCGGAGCTCGCTCGTGCGGCAACGCGACGGTCGAGGCGAACCAGTGGTACGGACTCGTAGGCATTCCATCGTGCTGCGAGCGCCTCCCTTCCTGGCTCCGGTCTGATCCGACCCGCGCCTCGGCGCGGGCCGACGCCGAGTCCCGTCCATACGCGCCGGGACCGGGATCTCAGCCATTCCCGAACAGGAGACGTACGACATGAACACATCTCCATCGTGCGCGCCTCGCGCCCACCTCACCCCGGGGCGACTCGGGTTCGGCCGACGGCGGCGGACATGACCACACGAACCACCAGGGCGCCCGGCACAGGCCGGCCCCTCCAGCTGCGGTCGATTCTCGGCAGCGACTGGTTCGCCATCGCCGCCGCCTGCGTTCTCGGGTTGCTCATCGGGACTCTCGTCTTCGACGAACCCGGGCGGGTCGACCTCGAGATCACCAACCCCACAGTCTTTGCCCTGTCGGTCGAGGTCACCGACACTGAACGCGACGGCTGGCAGCCGACCGCGCGACTCGGTCCCGGCGCGACCCGCACCATCCACGACGTCATCGATCAGGGCGCGGTGTGGGTCTTCCGGTTCGGCGGCCAAGGACGCGTCGGCGGCGAGCTCGAAGTCACCCGCCATGATCTCGAAGAAGCCGGCTGGCGTCTCGACATCCCCGCCGCTATCGGTGATCGACTTGCTGCCCAGGGCGCCCCACCCACCCCAACCGCTACTCCCGCAGAACAACCCTGAGCGGCGTTCCCGCGTGTAGGGCCGTCACCCTCGGCAGGACTGCCTCTGCAGGTAGCGCACGCATTCGTCCTCGGTGAAGCCTCGGGTCACGCGCTGCTCCGCGATTTCGACCAGCTCGTCGAGGTCGAGCGCCCAGACCCGGACGGTGCCGTCCATGCCCGCCGTGGCGAGTTGCGTGCCCGCAGGGTTGAACGCGACCGAGACGATCGCGCCGATATGACCGTCGAGTGTCAGGAGGTGTGCGCCGGACCCGGGATCCCAGAGGCGGATCGTGCCGTCGGCGCCGGCGGTTGCCAGCCGCGTTCCGTCGGCGCTGAACGCAACGTCGTAAACCGCGCCGGTGTGCCCGGCGAGCGTGGCCACCGGCTGACCGGTGACCGCGTCCCACAACCTCAAGGATTGGTCACGGGCCGCCGTGTGGGGGCCGATGGCGACGAGATCGGCCGTCGGGCTCGGCACGGCGATCCACGGCAGGACGTCGATGGTGGTCACGACCTCGCCATCACGCCAGTCCCAGACCTCGACGCGTCCCACGGTGGGGTCGAAGGTGTCCGCCGGACTGTTGTTGCCGGGCGGCTCGAGGTCGACGATCAGCCGCTCCCCGTCGCCGTTGAAGCGCGCCGATCCGACCGACGCGCCCGGGAACGCCAGCTGTGTGATGGTGCGCCCGGAGCGGTCGACGATCCTGACCAAGCCGCCGGCGCGATCACGGCCGGCGAGCGCCAGAACGTTGCTGTCCGGGGTCCAGTCAGCATCGACGACCTGCGAACCGGCGGTGAGCTCGCGTGGTGGACCGCCGGCGGCGACGTCCCAGAGATATGCAGGTCCCTCCAGGAAGGTCGACGCAACAGTCATCGAGGCGTCGGGGCTGGGCACGATCCTGCGGAAGTCATCTGGCGAGGCGAGTGGCACCCCGGGCGTGGCGGACGGCGGCGTCGGTACTGCCGGGCCGCCGAGCTCGCCCACCTGTTCCCAGGTGTGCGCGTCCCACACGCCGATCGTGCCTCCGGCCCCGGTCGCGAGTAGGTGTTGCCCGTCGCCGGTGAACACCGCGTCGGGCATGAAGAAGGCCGCCGCCGGCAGCGTGGCGACCTCGGCGCCGCCCGTGAGGCCGACGTCCCACACCGTCGTCGTACCGCTGCGGCTTCCCAGAGCGAGCCGTGTGCCGTCCGGCGAGAAGGCGAGGTCACTGATGCCGCTGCGAGTGTCGATCGCCGACAGGGTGATCATCTCCCGCCCACCGCCTTCGATGAGGCTCCAGACTATTGCCGTGCCGTCGGAGCTGGCGGTGGCCAACCGGGTCGAGTCGGGGCTCCAGTCGATGACCTCGACAAAGGATCCGTGACCCGCGAGCACCATCTCCTCTCGACCCGATGTCGCGTCGAAGAGGCGGGGGCTGACGTCGCCCGTCGTGGCGATCGATGCGCCATCGGGACTCCACGCCACCTCGGCGACGCCCGGCAGGCTTCCTTCGAGCGTGACCTGCTCGGCGCCCGAGGCGACGTCGATGGTGACCACGGTCGGTTCGGTGGCCGACGACACAACGAGCCCGGTCCCGTCGGGGGAGAACGACGTGCTCTTCGCGCCCGGAATCCCACGGAGCTCGTGGACAATCTCTCCCGTCGAGACGCGCATGATGCGCACGAGGCCTTCGCCGTCCTGAGGCCAGGCCGCAGCAAACAGTTGCCCGTCCGGGCTGAACGAGGGTCCCCATGCCGGCCCGCCGCCCGCTCCGACGCGCTGGAGGAGCTCGCCGGTGGTGCTGTCCCACACCGCAGCGATCCCGTCGGCGCTGGTGGTGCCCAGCAGTGTGCCCGTCGGTGCGTGGCTCACGTCGGTGACCTCGCCGTCGGAGGCCGCGAACGACCGGACCGCCTCGCCGGTCGCGGCGTCGCGAACGTCGATGAGCCCGGACGATTCGAGTCCCTCCGTGATGACATGTGAGCCGTCGGCGCTCCAGGCGACCGCTCCGCCGGTGCCGGTGACCCGCCACGTGATCCGCGCCGCGCTGACCGCCCCATGCAGCGCCTCCTCGGCCTCGTGCAAGGTCGCGCCGTCGACGGTTCGGGCGTGCTCGGCCGCTTCGAGGGCGAGCAGGATGCTGCGCTCCGGGTCGATGGCGACGTTGGCGGCGGCTGCCGCGGCGAGCCCGCGGGCGGTCGCCGCGTCGCCGGCGCGATGAGCCTGCTGCGACTCACGGACCGCGATCGCCCCAACCGCGACCGCCGCGGCGAGGAGGACCGCGAGTGCGCCGAGCAGCGTCACGAGACGCCGGTTGTTCCGCGCGTCCCGACGTGCTCGGGCCTCCAACGCGCGTCGTTCGGACGCGGCTTGCTCCGCGGAGGCGTCGAGGAATTCCTGCTCGACGGCCGTCAACTGGCGGTCGGACTGTTCGCGCCACTCGAGGGCGGTCTCGAGCCGGGCACCCCGGTACAGCTCGGTGTCCGGGCGACCGAGCGAGTCCCACCCGTCCGCAGCGCTGACGAGATGCCGCAGCAATCGTTGCCCGGCGATGTCCTCTTCGAGCCACGAGCGCAGCCGCGGCCAAGCCCGGGCAAGTGCTTCATGGGCGATCTCGAACGTCTCGTTCTCGGAAGTGAGGAGACGCGCGCCCACCATCAGGCTGATCACGTGCTCACGTCCGGGCTCGCCGAGGAGCGCTCGGCTGGGGACCCGATAGCGCACCGCATCGCCATCGGGCGTCGGGCTGACGAGGCGCAGGAGAACCGAGCGCAGGCTGGCACGCTCGCCGGCCGACAGACCGTCGTAGAGCCGGTCTGCGGAGCGTGCGACGGCTCCCCGGATGCCGCCGCTGTCGCGGTAACCGGCGACGGTCAACGTCTGCCCGTCCCGCCGGCGCCAGGTTTCGGTGAGCGCATGCGACAGCAACGGCAGGCCGCCCGGCTCGCCCTCGCAGTCGCGGACCAGCAGGTCGACGAGCCCGTGCTCGAGCCGAAGCCCGGCCAGGAGCGCCGGTTGTTCGATCGCCTCACGCAGGGCCTCTCCGGTCAGCGGGGCGAGGAGATGCAGACCATGCTCGGCGAGGCTGCTCAGGCCGGCGTCGACGCTGAGCCCGCCGAGCTGGTCGCTGCGTACGGCGATGACGACCGGTGCCGTTTCGAGCGCGTATCGGGCGAGCGCCTGGCAGAACGAGCGGACCGCCTCGATGGGCAGTCCGTGGGTGAAGAGCTCCTCGAACTGATCGACTACGAGCACCGGCGCCGCGCCGCGGCCGTCGCTCGACCGGGCCATCGCCGCGGCGAGGTCCGGACCGGGTGTGAACACCGTGGCCACCCGGCCACGGCCTGCGAGGGCGGGGACCAGCCCGGCCCGCACGAGCGACGACTTGCCGCACCCCGACGGTCCCGCAACCACGAGCAGCGGTGATGCACGGAGTCGATCGAGGCACGCGCGCACGTCGTCAGCGCGGCCGAAGAACGCCTCGCTGTCGGCCCGGTCGTACGGCGCAAGACCCTTGTAGGGGCAGGCCGCGCTGACGACCGCCGGTGCCGTCGCCGGGGCGAGAGCAGGGTCTTGGCGAAGGATCGCGGCTTCGAGCTCGAGCAGGTCGACGCCGGGCTCCAGCCCGACCTCGCCGAGAGTTCGCCGGGCGCGCGCCAACGTTCGCAAGGCGTCGGCCTGTCGGGCGCAGCGGTACTGCGCTAGCGCGAGCAGCGCCCAACGACGCTCACGAAGTGGTTCCTCGTCGACCAACGGCTCGGCCGCGGCGGCGACGTCGCGGTGCTCGCCGGCGGCGAGACGGGCGAGGAGCCAGTCCTCCTGCGCCGACCGGCGGAGCTCCTCGAGGCGGCTCGCCTCACTGCGGCCGGGTAGCCAGCCGTCGAGATCGGTGAACGGCGCTCCCTGCCACAACGCCAGCGCCCGGTGGTACGTCGCGGCAGCACGGTCCGGTTCGCCTCCCGCCACGAGCACGCGGCCGCGTTCGACGAGACGCTCGAACTGGCTGGCATCGACGTCCGCGCCCTCCAGCGTCAAGCGATACCCGTCCGCCGTCGTCTCGATGGCGTCCTCGTCGAGCACCTTGCGGAGCCTGCTGACCCGGATCTGGACCTGCTTGCGCCACGACTGCGGCGGGTCGTCGCCCCACAGCGCCTCGGCGAGGTGCTCGGGCGAAACGGTGAGGCCATTTCGCACCGCCAGCACGCCCAACGCGATGCGGTCACGCGGCTCCAGCGGCCCAGCACCGTCGATCCCGACCGGACCCAATACCCGCACCGCCATCCGGCAAGTGTCACGGTCGGCCGCCTCCCCGTCAATCACGCCTATACCGGACCGATACCGACCTGCGCCCGGGAGGGATACCCCTGCATCCGACGATGCGAAGGCGACCGCCACGACGGCCGGTCGCGGGAGAGCCGGGAGGCTGGGATGAGCGCAAGGACGGGACGAGCAGCACATGTGGTCCGCGGCTCGATCGGAGTCGTGGTCGTGATGGCGATGACCACGGTCGGATGCGGAGGCGACGATCCACCAGACACAGCCCTTCCGCCGGCGACGCCCGCAGCGTCGCCCGAGACCACGTTGCCGAGCACGACGGTCGTCGACACCGAACCACCGCCGGTGGCTACGACGATTGCTCCCGACGAATCGTGGCGCGACAACTTGGCGGCAGCGTGTAGCTCGGTGAACTCGCAGCTTCTCGCCATCGCCGGCCCGACGTCGCCCGACGACCTGGGCAGGTACATCGAAGACCACGCGGCCGTTCGCGACGGAATGGTCGGTTCGCCCACCTATGTGCTCCCGGCCGAACTGTTGGAGGATCCGTTCGACGTGCCGGCGCTCGTCGAGCGCGCCGATCAATGGATGACGCTGGCGCTCGAGCAGCTCGAAGCCGGGAACGTCGATGGTGAAGAGTTCTCCGATACCGCGCTCGGCTCGGTCGACTTCTTCCGCTCCACCATTCACCAGATCGACACCGTGGTCGCCTCCGCCGGGGTGACGTGCGGCCCCGCCGACCCGGCGCGCGCCGTCGACGCGGCACTCAACATCCCGATCTTCTCGGCGGTCCAGGTGAGCACGGGCTTCGACTCGGTGTGGGTATCCGACCGGGCCGATCGACAGGTCCATCGGATCGATCCGGACACCGGTGAGGTGGTGGCCGTCATCAACGTCGGCGCGATTCCGTTCAGGCTGCAGCCGGCCGACGGGCGAATGGTCGTCCGTACTGCCGATTCCTTCCAGTTCATCGATCCGGCCACGAACACCATCACGGCCACGCTGCTCAAGTCCGACGTCGGCCCCGCCGCCAACCGGGCGTGGGCGGTCGACGGCGCGATGTGGATCTGCGACGGCCAACGGATCCATCGCTACGACCCGACGACGCTCCAACCCGTCACGGCGATCGAACTCGGCTTCGACTGCGGAAGCGTGCATGCCACCAGCGACCTCGTGATCGCGTGGAGCTACAACGAGGACGACGGGCAGTCCGGAACGTCGGTTGCTGCGCTGATCGATCCGGTGACCAATGCAATCCAGACAGCGATCGATCTGCCGTTCGACGTCGGCAAGCCGACCGTCCTGGACGACGTGGTGTTCTTCCCTGGGAGTGAAGGGTCGCAGTCGGTGGTCGTCGACCGGGCGACCGGCACGATCACGTCGCTCCCGGATCTCGGACGGCCATTCGTACACAGCAACGACTCAGCGTTCGACGGCACCTCGCTGTACGTGATGGTCGAGGGCCGCGACATCGCCGTCGTCGATCCGACCACTTTCGAGATCACCGGCACCATCGAACCGTTCGACTTCGATCCACCCCTCGGAATCCAGGTCAACGCAATCGCGCTGGCGCCGGGTGCCCTGTGGGTCGTCAACGACGAATCGAGCATCCTGCAACGCTTCGACCTCGGTGGGTGAGAGCGGGTGACGGGAATTTGCCCGCGTAGCCAGCTCAGAAGGCTGGCCGCTGTCACTTCGCTGACGACGCCGAGGCGACGCCTGAATCGCGAGCTATCGAGATGTGCGATCGCCCAAATCGTGAGGTCCAATGTCCCGCAACGGGGCGCCCCACGCCCCTGCCGCAGAGATGCCCTGCTCGGTCGGCGATAGTTTGGCGTCCCGTCGACGGGCGCCTCCGGCGACGCACCCGGGAGAGCGATATGAGCTACGTAGTGGACTTCGTCAACGTCTCCACCGTCGGGCTGGAGTCGTCGCCGGTGGCAGCCGCATTGGCTGGCCTGCGGGCGAACGAGGCTCGCTACTTCAAGAACAAGTACGACCACGTCTTTACGGTCGAACCGGCCTCCAAGGCCAAGAACGCCGTCGAGTGGGTGCACCGCATCCTCAAGGAGGAGCGCGACATCGCCATCGCGTCGCCCCCACTCGAGGCGACCACCTTCCAGGTCGAGACCATCCGGTGGACCTACGTGTTCTACGAGAGCGGGCTCTCGATCAACGTGCTGTACCCGCTCGACGATCCTAAGAAGCGAGCCGTCGGGTTCAAGCTCTCCGAAGGCATGGAGGTCCCCGCCGAGCTCGGCTCGTTCAAGTTCGCGAGACAGAAGTCAAAGCTGGCCGGGACGATCCGCGGCTCGTACTTCGTCATCAAGGGCGAGTACTGAGCCCGTCGAGTCTGGAGTCCGACGTCGTCGTAGGGCCTACCGCAGCGCCTGGGGCCGGCGTGGGCCGAGCTCCGGTCGTTGCCTTGATGGGTCCGTAGTTTCAGAACGGCGCTGGTCTCAGAGGATCAGAGCATCACGGCGACGCGACGATCGTGCTCATCCTCGAGTACGTACATCGCGGATGCGCGGGCGCGATACAAACGCCAGTGGGCGTCGCCGCTGACCTCCTCGCGTACCAGCGTCTCCAGCCCGCGGCGACGGAACGCGCAGCGTAGATGGCTACTGCGTCCTCCAGTTCTGCGTCGGGCACGATGGCGGCGGCTGCTTCGACGTAGACGGCGTTTCGTTGGCGGGGCGACACCGTCGAATCGAATATCACGATCGCGATCTCGCGTCGCGTGGCGATATTGCGCGAGTGGCGCGCCCCGGGCTGCGACATCCAGAGGAACGTCTCGTACTGCTCGTGCGCGAACCAGACCGGTGACGCCCAGGGTGCACCCTCGGCATCCGCGGTCGCGAGGGTCAGGTACGAATTGGCGTCGACGAGTGCACGCGCGGCTTCGGGATCCACCTGGTCCTTCTACCCGAACCGCGGTGGGCCACTCGCCACATCGCACCAGAGGAGTCGCCCTGATCGCCGGGCTCGCGTGGCACGGACATGTCACGGATGCTCCGCTGGATCCCGTCTGGGCGAGCAGCAATCCCATCTACCAGGACATTCGCGAGAGCGGGTGACGGGAATCGAACCCGCATAGCCAGCTTGGAAGGCTGGAACTCTGACCATTGAGCTACACCCGCGGTCGGGCCGAGCCTACCGGCCGGGCGTCAGAGGGCCCGGCTCGCGAACTGGCCTGCCCCCACGTCGAGGACCCAGTCGTGGCCGTAGCGGGCGAGCGGCCGTCCCACGACAGCCATCACTCGCAGCAGGGTGTTCGTCGGCGCCAGGCCGGACTGCAATCGCACGGCGCAACCGTCCTCGTCCGGGGCGATCTCCAGGTGGGCCTGACCCTCGATGTCACCGGTGATTGCGGCCACGATTCGGGTGTCAGGCACCACCTCCTCCAGGTGGATCGTGAAGCGCACCGTGTAGGGAAGCGGCGGCTTGACCGTGCAGCGCCAACGGTCGCCGGCGACCAGCCCGGTCGCCTCGAACGATCGCAGCCACGGCCACCACTCCCGATAGCGCTCGACCGAGCCGACGGCACCCCAGAACTCCGCCGGCTCGGCGTCGAAGTGGAACCGGCGATCCGAGCGCACCTCCATGCCCGCCACGTTCGCAGGTCGCGGCCCTGAGTGCCTCGTGCTGCGACACTGAGCGACATGCACACGACGTTCGACACCTGCCTCGGCCAGTTCGAAGCGGTGATCGAACGGTCCCGGCAGGAGAAGGATCGGGTCGGACTGTTCGCAGCAATGTACGCGGATGTCACTCGCTCGGTCCGGGCCGGATGCGCCAACGGCACCTTCGCCGAGCCCCTCCGCATGGAGCGCTTCGTGACCGCGTTCGCCGCCCGCTACTTCGTGGCTCACAACGCGTGGCGGGACGGACAGCGGGCACCGGCCGTCTGGACGTCCGCGTTCGAGGCTGCGCAGCGGTGGCGTCCGATCGTCGCCCAGCATCTGCTGCTGGGCATGAACGCGCACATCAATCTCGACCTGGCGGTGGTGACCGCAGCGCTGGCCGGAGGACCCGAAGCACTGCCCGCTCTACGTCCCGACTTCGACGCTGTCAACGACGTGCTCGGCACCATGGTCGATCCCGCGCAGCGGGCGATGTCCGCGGCGTCCCCATGGTTCGGACTGGTTGACAAGATCGGCGCCCGGAGTGACGAGGCGCTCATCAACTTCAGCCTCCGTCGGGCTCGCCAGCAGGCGTGGTCGCTGGCCGAGCGGCTTGTCGCGCTGCCGGCGGACCAGCAGGCGGCCGAGATCGATCGGGTCGATCGAACCGTCGACGGGATCGCCGGCCGCATCCTCCGGCCCGGCGCCGCGTTGAGCACTGGGATGCTGGTGGTCAGGGTGCGTGAGCCGTGGCGGGCGACCAGGGCGCTGGAGGTCGTCACGGCAGGGCCCGCCCACTCGCCGTAGCGTTGGGTCATGGCCCGGTCCGAGGAGATCACCGTCGACGCCGGCGGGCGCGAGGTGCGCATCACCAGTCCGCAGAAGGTGTTCTTCGACGCACGGGGCGACACCAAACTCGATCTGGTCCATTACTACCTGGCCGTGGGCGAGCCCTTCCTGGCGGTGGCCGAGGGACGCCCAGCGCTCATGCAGCGCTTCCCCGATGGCGCCTCCGGCAAGTCGTTCTTCCAGAAACGGGTGCCGTCCGGCGCTCCATCGTGGCTGCAGACGACGATGGTCACCACGCCGAACGGCACCACGTCGAACGCCCTCGTGCTCGCCGACATGGCGCACGTGGCGTGGGCCGTCAACCTCGGATGCCTGGGCTTCCACGTCTGGCCGACGCACTGGGACGACATGGGGCACGCCGACGAGCTCCGCATCGATCTCGACCCCTCGCCGGGGGTGACGTTCGAGATGATCCGGGAGGCCGCCCATCGCACGCGCCTGCTCCTGGATGAGCTCGGTGTGATCTCGTTCCCGAAGACCACGGGCAACCGAGGCGTGCACGTGTACGTGCGTCTGCAACGACATTGGGATTCGTACGCCGTACGCGCGGGCGCTGTCGCGCTGGCGCGCGAGTTGGAGCGCAGACACCCGGACCTTGTCACCGCCGCCTGGTGGAAGGAGGAGCGGGGCGAGCGGGTTTTCATCGACTTCAACCAGAACGCACCCCACAAGACCGTGTTCGGCGCGTGGAGCGTGCGCGCGCGGCCGGCGGCGAACGTGTCGGCACCCTTCCGTTGGGACGAGCTCGACGCTATCCATCCCGACGATCTCACGATCGTGACCGTGCCCGAACGCCTGGCGAGCGCTGGCGATCCGTGGATTGAGATGTACGACCAGCCGCAGTCGCTCGAGCCGCTGCTCGAGCTGTCCGACCGGGATCGGGCCGCTGGCCTTCTCGACGCACCCTGGCCGCCCGTCTACCCGAAGATGCCGGACGAGCCGCCCCGGGTGGCCCCCAGTCGGGCCCGCCGCACGGAGGAGTAGGGCAGCCGCTCGCCAGGCGGGCCGAAGCCGTGCTGGGGCTCAACCCGTCCCGGCCGCTCGAGCCCGTGCGGCGCTGTTGAGGGTTGCCTGCCTCGCCGCCGACGCGCCATCGAGGAGCATCGCCACCGTTCCGGGCCCTACCGGCGGCAGCGTGTCGATCGAGTCGAGGGCGAGCAGCGCTGCGCCCGCCACCGGCGGCGCGGTGAGCACCTGGATCGTCGCGTGGGGGAGCGAGTTCGTGACTGCGTCAGCGAACGGACGTGAGAACGACGTGCCGGCCCTGGTGTGCACGCCGCCCGCGGCGACCACGGTGACCGGCGCGTCGCGCAGCTCGAGCTGGCGGGCGATCCCGATGACGTCAGCGCCGTGCTGCCGCGCGGTGTCGGCGACGACGGCGCGGGCGAGAGGATCGCCGGCATCAGCCAGATCCAGGATGACCGGGGCGTGCGCTGCGCCGACCTGGAGCTGCTCCCGCGAGATCCGCTCGAACAGCTCGGGTAGGTCCGCGCAGCCGAGCACGTCGCACAAGGCGCCGGCAAGCGCTTCCCCGCCTTCGGCCTGACCGTGGTGGAAGCGGGCCAGCGCGTCGAGTGACCGGCGGGTGATACCTGTCGCACCAGCGCCCTCGCCGAGGGTCGACCCCATCGTGCGCGCGGTCCGGCCGTGACGGTCCCTCCCGGCCGTGACGCCGCCGGTTCCGGCGACCGAGACCAGGCCGATGCCATCCGCAGTCCCGGCCCGTAGCGCGGCGAAGGCATCGTTGGTGACGATCGGCTCGACTGGGAGCACCCCGAGAAGGGCCACGCCGACGCGGTCGACGTCGCTCGGCCAGTCGACGCCGGCCGTGGAGCAGGCCCAGGCGCGGACATCCGCCGGCCGGACCTCGGCCATCTGCAGGCTCTCGGAGACCGTCGCGGAAACGACGGAGCGCATGGCGTCGAGGCCCACGCTCTCCCAGTTCGCGCCCGGGCCGGACACGAATGCCAGCACAAGTCCGTTCGGCGTGGCCACACAGGCATCGGTTTTCGTGCCGCCGCCATCGACACCGAGCACGACGCTCAACGCGACGACACCGGCGGGTCGAGCCGGCCCAGGAGCCCGGCGTTCACCTGCCGCAGACGGTGCCACAGCTCGGCGGCGCCGTTCACCCCCGGCCCCAGCGGGTGGGCGGCCAGAGCCCGTTGCGCCGCGACCTCGTCGCCGTGCACCGCGGCCTCCACGGTCAGGAGCTCGACGTCTTTCATCGTGCGGACCAGCGCGTCGACGTCGGCGCGCAGCGGCGCCACGGGGATGGGCTCGACACCGGCTGCCCCGACCCGGGCCGAGACCTCCACCACCACATCGTCGGGCAGGCCGGGAATCGCTCCACGGTTGGGCACGTCGACGACATGGACGGTCCCGGCGTCGGCGACGATGTCGGCCATCAGCGCGGCCGCTGCCTCGCTGTAGTGCGCGCCACCCCGCCGGTCGAGCTCAGGCGGTTTCTCGGTCAGGTCGGGGTCGGCGTAGCGGGCCATCAGCGCGTCCTCGATGGCCATCACCTCCGACGCCCGCGTCGGGCGCTGCGCCTGGGCGGCCAGCATCGCTGAGGTCTCGTAGTAGTAGAGCAGGTAGTCGTTCGGGATCGCGGCGAGCAGCCGGATCGCGTCCGGGGTCCAGTACGGCGCCCGTCCGTCCGCCGTGGCCCGGCTGGCGCGGCGCTCCCAGGCGGCGACAGCTTCACTGGTGCGGTCCTCCCCGGCCACCGTGACCCCGCGCACCCACCCGAGGTGGTTCAGCCCGACGTGGTCCAATTCGATGTCCTCCGCCCGGCAGGCGAACGTTTCGGCCAGGGCAGCCTTGAACCCCCACGGCGCATTGCACAGCCCGATGGTGGGCACCGGCCCGTGGCGGCAGAGCGCCTCGGTCACCAGCCCGGCCGGGTTCGTGAAGTTGAGCAGGGTGGCATCGGGAGCGTGGTCCGCCACGGTCTGGGCGATGGCCATTGCCACGGGGATCGTGCGCAGCGCGTTGGCCAGGCCACCGATGCCGACCGTCTCCTGTCCGATCAGGCCGAACTCCCGCCCCAACCTTTCGTCGGCGTCGCGCGCAGCTTGGCCGCCGACGCGGATCTGCGAGACGACGAAGCGAGCGCCTTCGACGCCGGCGACGAGGACCTCGCCGCAGTCGGTCACCTTCACGCCGCCCCCGGCGCGCTCGACCATCCGTTCAGCGAGTGGACCGATCACGGCCAGTCGCGCCTCGTCGGGGTCCACGAGCGCGATCTCGTCGAGGCCCAGCGGTTCCCGGCGCCGCAGCAGGCCGTCGACGAGCTCAGGGGTGTAGGTGCTGCCCGCCCCCACGACGGCGACCTTCATGTCGCCCCTCGATCCGTCGGGACAGCCCGCGAGAACCCGATGCCACGCCTGGGCTCTGTCAGCTCGCGCACACGACAGGATCGCATGCGCGTGCCCTGCTAGAACAGGCGCCCTCAGGCAACGGGCGGTCTGAGTCCCCCGATACCTCCCCCCGATGCCTCCCGCCACGCTGCACGCGCCGCTCCGCGCCCCGTTCAAGGCCCCGTCCCACGTGGCCGGTCCCCGGGCCGCCGCCTGGGGCTACCGGCCCGCGCTCGATGGACTGCGGGGCGTGGCGGTGCTCGCCGTCCTGGCCTTCCACGGCGGCATGTCGTGGGCCACCGGCGGTTACCTGGGGGTTTCCGTCTTCTTCACCCTTTCGGGCTTCCTCATCACGTCGCTCCTCTTGGTGGAGCACGATCGCCGCGGCGTCGTCGACCTGAGGGCCTTCTACGGGCGCCGGCTCCGGCGGTTGGCGCCCGCAGCCCTGTGCTGCCTGCTTGCAATTGCAACCGTCCAGATCCTTTGGGCACCGTTCGGGACGAGCAACCTCGGTCCCCAACTGCGGTGGTCGGCGCTGCAGATCGCTAACTGGCAGCAACTGCTCGAGGGGCGCAGCTACGGCGACCTGTTCCAGCGGCAGGCCGCCGATGCCGCCTCGCCGGTCGACCACTTCTGGTCGCTGGCGGTGGAGGAGCAGTTCTACCTGCTGTGGCCGGCCGCCGTCCTGGTGCTCTGCACCGTGGCAAAGGGCTCCCGACGCGTGATCGTCGGTGTGCTGGCCGCCCTCCTCGTGATCGCCTCGGCGGCCGCGCCGCTCATCGCCCGCGGGTGGGGTCCCGATGTGGCCTATCTCGCCTCCCCGGCCCGTGCCGCCGAGCTCTTCGCCGGCGCTCTGCTCGCCGCGCTGTGCCTCGGCCGGACCCCGCCCGGCTGGCTGCGATGGGTAGGGCCCGGAGCGCTCGTCGCCATCGCAGCCGCCATTGTCGTTTCCGCGTCGGGCGATGGTTGGGCGTACCAGGGCGGTCTGCCCCTGTTCGCGCTCCTGTCCGCCACCGTCATCGCCGCCGCTCACGTGCACGGGCCGGTGCGCAGACTGCTCGAGGTCGGGGTGCTCGTCGGCGTCGGGCGGATCAGCTACGGGCTGTACCTGTTCCACTGGCCGATCTTCTTGTTGCTGTCACCGGACCGGACGGGCTGGTCCGGTTGGCCGCTCTTCGGCCTGCGGCTCACGGTCACGCTGGCGGTGGCGTTGCTGTCGTTCCACTTCCTCGAGCAACCGCTGCGGTCCGGATCGGTCGCGCCGGTCAAGGTCGCGTGGGGCGCGGCGGGGGCGACGCTGGCGGTCGCCGTCGGGGCCATGTTCGTCGTGCCGCGCGCCCGTCGGTCATCCTGGATGCCGGGCAGATCGATGCCACCAAGCGCGACCAGGTGGCGATCCAACCGTCGCCAGCGGCCGACACCACGACCGCGACCGCGAACGACGACAGCGCCGCTCCGGACACGGCGGCGGCGGCCACGACGGCGGCGAGCGCGGCCGCGGCGCCGACCACCGTCCCGGCCGCTCGCCCGCGTCGCATCCTGGTGGTCGGGGATTCGACCGGGAGCGCGCTCGGGTCGGGCCTGGTCGAGTGGGCGTACGGTCATCCCGATCTCGTCCAGGTGTCGGTGGGCGCCAGCGGAGCGTGCGGCATCGTCCGCGGCGGTGAGTACGAGGACACCACCCTGACCGCCGCGCTCCAGATGACCTGCGGTGAGCTGATGTGGAAGCAGGTCCCGGCGATGGTGGCCGAGTTGCGCCCAGACGTGGTAGCAGTGTCAATCACCCTCGCCGACACCTGGCCGAGGAGCTGGGACGGCGGCCGCACCTGGCTCCGACCGACGGACGGCGAGTTCCGCCAGCGCCTCGACGCCGACTACGCCGAGTTCTTCCAGCAGCTCGTCGCCGCCGGCGCCGGTCGCGTCGTGTGGCTGCGGCCGCCCACCTCGAGCTACGACACCGGTGGTGGCGACGCGGAGGTCGACCGCAGCTTCGTCGACGGGAGCCAGCAGGTGGTCGAGGCGGCGGTGACGCAGCAGGCGACCCGCTTTCCCTCGGCCGTGACCACCCTCGACTTCGCGGGCTGGTTCGCGGCCAGCCCGCTCGCCACGGACACTGGCGCCCGCCCGGACGGCACCCATCTCACCGTCGATGCGGCCGCCGTGGTGGCGCAAGAGTGGCTGGGACCGGCGTTGGTGGCCTCCGCCCGGATCTGATCGCGATCCGCGGCCACCACCTACGGCAGGTCGAAGGCGACTGGATGGCGGGGTTGGTAGAGCTGCATCTCGCCAGCGCCGGGCACGACGAGGTCGATCGTCAGCCCGAAGCCGTCGTCGCGGATGTCTCGCGTGAACGCGGCCCCCTTGGCCCGCAGGTCGGCCACCGTCGCCTCGATGTCGTCGCACATCAAGGAGATCTGGTGATGCTGGCCACCCCCGTGACCTGTGGGGTGCACGCCGAGCTCGCTGGCGCCCGTCCGGAAGATCAGCCAGCCTTGGCCGGCGTCGATGTGAGGCCAATCCAGGACGTCCCGGAAGAAGGCCCGCGCCTGCTCGGGATCGTCGGCGTAGACCAGCGTGTGGACCGAGGTGATCATGCGGACCATCGTACGGTTGACATTATGCGTCCACTGGACGCATAATGAGGCGCCCGTCCGTCACCGCTCGCTGAGGTCGTCATGCCCACTGCCACCGCCGCCTTCACCCCCCGCCAGCAAGAGCTGGAGCTGAACCTGCCGCCCACCTTCGACTCCTTGGAGGACGAACGGCAGCACCGCAAGCAGCGTCTAGCCGGGGCCCTGCGCCTTTTCGGCCGCCTGGGGTTCGGCGAGGGGGTGGCCGGCCACATCACGGCCCGCGATCCCGAGCTCACCGACCACTTCTGGGTCAACCCCTTCGGCATGAGCTTCCGCCACGTGCGGGTGTCCGACCTGATCCTCGTGGATCACCTCGGCACGGTCGTCCATGGCCGCAAGCCGGTCAACCGGGCCGCGTTCGTCATCCATGCAGCCGTGCACTCCGCCCGCCCGGATGTGATCGCCGCGGCGCACGCCCACTCGGTCCACGGCAAGGCGTTCTCGTCGCTCGGCGTGACGCTGGACCCGATCACGCAGGATGCCTGTGCGTTCTTCGAGGATCACGTCGTCGTGACGGAAGGCGGCGGCGCGGTCGTGCTCGACGAGGAGGCAGGACGCGCGCTCGCCGCCGGGCTCGGCTCCAACAAGGCGGCGATCCACCAGAACCACGGCCTGTTCACCGTCGGGCAGTCGGTCGATGAAGCTGCGTGGTGGTTCGTCACCATGGAGCGCTCGTGCCAGGCGCAGCTCCTGGCCCAGGCCGCGGGCACGCCCAAGCTGATCCCGGCCGAGATGGCCCGTTACACCCGCGAGCAGACGGGCTTCCCGCTGGCCGGGTGGTTCTCGTTCCAGCCCTTGTGGGACGAGATCGTTCGCACCGACCCCGACCTGTTCGAGTGACCGAGCGGGGCGCTGCGACCTCCGCTGCGCCGGCCATTCGGCCGGCACCCCCGCCAGTGCCCGGCTCCGCAGCCTGGTGGCACCGGCGGTACACGGTGGAGGTCCGCCGCCGGCCGCGCGCAGATGGGCTGACCCTGGACCGGATCATGGCCGCGGCCCTCGACCTCTTGGATCGCGAGGGGCTCGAAGCGCTCACGATGCGCCGGCTCGCCGACGAGTTGTCCACCACCCACACGTCGCTCTACCGCCACGTCGCCAGCCGCCACGAGCTGCTCGTCGAGCTGGTCGACCACGTGCTCGGCGGGATGCGCCCGTCGCCCGGCGACGACGGCGAGAGCAAACGCAACAGTGGCGGTGGCTGGCGGGGGCAGGCCGAGTGGTCGGCGCGCGAGTTCCGTCGGGTCCTCCTCGAGCATCCGGCGCTCGTTTCCCTTCTCACCGCGGGGCAGCTCCTCGGCCCCAACGCCATGCGAGGCCGCGACCGTGGGGTCCGCAGCCTCCTGGCCGCCGGAGCAGGAGCAGAGCTGGCCGTGCACGCCTATCTCCTCGTCGCCCACTACGTGATCGGCACGGCGCTGCTCGACACCGGCGGCGCCGCCCGTACGAGCCCGGAGCGTACGGCCATGTCCCAGCTCTTCAAGGCGCTTTCCTCGGAGGTCTATCCCACCGTGCTCGCCCACGCCGAGCTCCTGAACGCCCCGGACAGCGAAGCCGAGTTCGAGTTCGGGCTGCGCACGATCCTCGACGGCATCGCGCTTCGCCTTCCTTAGGCGGGATGCCCCGGATCGAGCCCGCGGACCATCTGATACCCGAGCTGACCATCCCACGGCTCCAACTGACTGGCGACGGGCTCGAGCAGGAGGCCGGTGTGGTCTCCGGTGTCGAAGCGCTCGACGACCCGGCCCACGAACCAGCGGGCGCAATCGTCCAGGATGGCGGCACCCGACGGCCCGGTGTGCCACCGGCAGCGCTCGAACTTGTCGATCTCGTCGCCGGTCTCCCCACCGAAGAGCTCGGCCAGCGCCCCGTCCGTCGTCGACAGGTAGTGAACGGCGAGCACTTCGGTCTCGGTGGCGACGTCCGATGTCCGGTTGACCTTCGAGATCCAGACCATGATCCGCAGCGGGGAGATGCTGCACTGCGACGAGAAGCCGACCAGGCAGCCCTCACGCGTGTCGCCGTCCACGGCCGTGACGACGATCATCGGATAGTCGAGGTCCGTCGTGAGGTCACCGAGATCGTTCGACACGGTTCGCTCCTCCTCGAGCGGCGGGGGCCACCCGGAACACGTTCACACTGCTCGATCCTGGACGGAGCCGAAACGTCACGCACGCAGTCGGGACGACTGTTCGGTCAGGTAGTAGGCAGCCATGCCACCGTGCACCGCCAGGGCGAGCGCCGGTGAGACCCAGGAAAGGGCGAAGGCGACGCCATACGCGCCTACGCCGACGCCGAACCGGATCCGCGCCGCGCGCACCACCTCCGGCGGCGGGAGCTCGTCGACGATGGCGGGTCGCGTGATCCCGACGAAGAGCGCGGTGAAGCCGATAGCGGCGAGCAGGATCACGCCGCCGTAGAGAGCGACGGCCGTCTTGGCTTCGTCGCCCCCTTCGCGCAGGAAGTCGGCGAGGACAGCCGTCGGGAACGGGATCAGCACAGCCCACAGCAAGAGATTGAGGTTGAGCACCAGCACGATGCCGTCCACCCGGCGGGCCGGTTCGAGGATCCGGTGGTGGTTGAGCCACATGACACCGAGGACGAGGAAGCTGAGGAGATAGCCCAGGTAGCTGGGCCATAGATCCCAAAGCCCACTCGCCAGTGACTCGCCCTCTGCCAGGTCGGGTGGTCGGATCTCGATGACGAGCAGTGTGATGGCGATGGCGAACACGCCATCGGAGAAGGCCTCGAGTCGATTCTTCGTGAGCATGCCTCAGTCTGCGGTCTGGGTGCCCCTTCGCCGAGCGGCCCGCGCACCGGTCACTAATGTCGAACGGCGTGGCGTCGGGGAGGTTCACGAAGCGTCAGATGCTGACGCTGCTGGCGACGAGCGTCGGCCTGTTCATGATCTTTCTGGATGCAACGATCGTGAACGTCGCTCTGCCGGACATCCAGCGCGACTTCGATGCCGGTGAGGAAGGCGCGCAGTGGGTGGTGGCGGCGTACAGCCTCACGATGGGGATGTTCATCATGTCGGCGGCCACGTTCGCCGACCGCCGTGGTCGCCGCCTCGCCCTGATCGGTGGGACCGTGCTGTTCTCCGCTGCCTCGGCGATGTGCGCGACGGCGCCGAATCTGGGCTTCCTCAACGTCGGCCGGGGGCTGCAAGGCGTCGGCGCGGCGACCGTCAACGTCGCCTCCCTCGCACTCGTGAGTGCCGCGTTTCCCGATCCGAAGGCCAAGGCCAGGGCCATCGGCATCTGGACGGGCATCGCCTCGGTCGGCCTCGCCCTCGGCCCGACCGTCGGCGGTGTCTTGACCGAGTCGCTGGGCTGGCGCAGCATCTTCCTCGTCAACGTCGGGATTGGCCTCCTCGGCATCGTGCTCGTCGTGTGCTTCGTGGACGAGTCACGTGACCCGACTCCGCGTTCGATCGACCTCCCGGGCCAGCTCCTTTTCATCGTGGCCGTCGGGACTCTGACCTATGCGCTGATCGAAGGACCGCACAGGGGGTGGAGCTCGTCGATCATCCTCGGGTGCTTCGCCGTCGCGGTCGTCACCGGGATCACCTTCGTGGTCGCGGAGCTGCGCTCGCACGACCCGATGATGGACGTGCGCGTCTTCGGCGACCGGGTCTACACGGTGGCCATCGTGTCGCTCTTCGCCGTGATGTTCTCGGTCTACGGCCTGCTCCTGGTCATCACGCAGTACCTGCAGAACGTGCAGGGTTACAGCCCTGAGACGACCGGAGCGATCATGCTCGCGTTCACCGGACCGACGATCGTCCTGGCACCGATCGCCGGCGGCCTAGCGGCTCGCCAGGGCGGTCGCCGCCCGACGCTGGCCGGCCTCACCCTGCTCGTCGTCGGGCTCGCCGTGGTGACCGTGGGCGTCGGCAACCCGCTGGTGATCGTCATCGTCGGGCTCTTCCTCGTGGGTGCGGCGGCCGGGCTCAGCGTCGCCCCGACCACGAACGTCGCCATGGCGTCGGTCCCGCCCGAACGTGCCGGCATGGCGTCGGGGATCATGAGTGCGCAGCGGGCGCTGGGCTCGACGACCGGCTTCGCCATCATGGGCAGTGTCCTGGCCGCGGTCGTGGCGTCCACGCTCCCGGCGAGCTTCGAGCCCTACATGGCCGACCCGCCCCGCCAGCAGGTGGTGGATCAGGTGGTGGCCGACGCCAACCCGCGGGCCGTCACATCGCTCATCGGCCCCGGCAAGCCTCTGCCCGACGACGTTTCGAAGTCCGATGAGCTCGTGGATGCGGCGGACGATGCCTTCGTCAAGGGGATCAGGATCGCCATCCTCGTCGGTGCAGTGTTGAGCCTGGGAGCGCTCATCGCGGGCTACTTCATCTTCCCCAGAGGCACCAAGGACGAGTCGGCCGACGAGGCGGAGGCGACCGCACTGGAGGTCGAGCAGAGCGCCTCCGACCGCTGAACCGCGCCGGCAATTGGCTGATTGCGGGCGCTGAGTTGCACGGTTGCCCTTTCTTCCCAGGATCACTGGGCCTTGGCGACGATGACCTCGGTCGCTTTGATGATGACGAGGATGGTGTCGCCGGGGGCGAGGTCGAGGTCGGATGCGGCTTCCTTGGTGATGGCCGCGGTCAGGGGCTGGCCGTCCGCGAGCACCGCCTTCACGGTGGACATCACCTCGCCGTGCTGGACGGCGACGACGGTGCCCTGCAACTGGTTGCGGGCGCTGATGCGAAGGTCGGGCTTCGTCACCTTCCCCGGAGCGACGGGGTCGAGGGCCTGGTCGAGGAACCGGCGCACGGCCCGTGCGCTCTCGCGGCGCCACAGGTCGACCAGGTCGTCGTCCGGGTCGGCGGAGGTGAGGGCGTCTATGGTGGGGGAGAACAGCTCGCGCTGAGCGGTGAGCAGTCCGGCGCTGTCCAGCCCGGCTCGTTGCCGTAGGAACAACTTGACGAGGAACGCCGTGCGGACGTCGCGCAGGTGCTCGACCGGCTGGTCCAGCCACCGGCGGGCGAGGCGCCGGCCAGCTGTCGTCGCCGCCAGCGTGACCCGGTCGCGCCCCCGTCCCGCCGTCTGCCCCGTCCTGCTGACCAGCCCGCGGTCGACCAGGCCGTCGATCGCCCGGTAGGTGAGCGGCCGCGTGACCGACCAGATCCGCCCGACCTCGCCGTCCGGAGCAAGCATTGTCCCCAGCGCCCAACCGTGGGACACCTTCTGGACGATCAGCGTGAGGCAGACCCATTCGGCCAGCGGGAGGGCAGCCGGCATGGCACGGCGCGTCGCCGGTCGTTCCGCTGCGGGCTGTGGAGGGGTAGCGAAGGCCACGGGCCCCAAGATTAGTCAGTTTCTCTGTTATTTTTGTGAGAATCTGACTACCGTGCGGCCATGACCAGGACATCGCGCCTGCTCCTCGTCCCGATCGCCGTGCTCGCTCTCGGTGCCGCCGCGTGCGGCAGCGACGACGACGGCGGTTCCGTCGACACGACAGCTGCGGCGGCAGCGACGGCGGCGGCGACCACCGAGGCGCCCCCGGCGACCACCCCCGGCGTCGCGGGCGACATCACGGTGTTCGCGGCCGCATCGCTCACGGAGGCCTTCACGGAGCTCGCCGAGGCATTCACCGCCGCCAACCCGGATGCGAGGGCGACGTTCACGTTCGACGCGTCGTCGGCGCTCGTGCAGCAGATCACCGAAGGTGCGCCGGCGGACGTGTTCGCTTCGGCCGACACCGCGAACATGGACAAGCTCACCGAGCCCGGTCTGAACGGCACCGAGCCGGTCGTCTTCGCCACGAACCTGCTGACGATCATCGTGGCGCCCGACAACCCAAAGGGCATCACCGGCGTCGCCGACCTGGCCAACAACGACCTCGTCACGGTGATCTGCGCAGCGGAGGTACCGTGCGGCCGCTACGCCAACGAGATCCTCGCCAATGCCGCAGTCACCGTGACGCCCGACAGCCTCGAGCAGAACGTGCGCGGTGTCGTCACCAAGGTGACGGCCGGTGAGGCCGATGCGGGCATCGTCTACGTCACCGACGTCACGGCGGCGGGGGACGACGCCGCCATGGTCGAGATCCCAGAGGACATCAATGTGGTGGCGCAGTACCCGATCGCCACGGTCAAGGAGTCCGCCGACGCCGAGGTCGGTGAGGCGTTCATCGACTTCCTGATCGGCACGGATGGCCAAGCGATCATGGCCGAGTACGGCTTCGGCGCTCCGTGACCTCGACGGCGGCGCCGGAGCGGGGGCGCCGTCGCCACGTTGGTCGCGAGCGCCTGCCGTGGCCGGCGCTCGTCCTCGCCGGCGTGGCGATCGCCTTCTTCGCGCTGCCCTTCCTCGGGCTGCTATGGCGGGCCCCGTGGGGCGACGTCTGGTCGATCCTCACCTCGGAGAGCGCGCTCACGGCGCTGCGGCTGTCGCTGTGGTGCTCACTCTGGGCCACGCTTGCCGCGCTGCTGCTCGGGGTGCCGCTGGCGTGGTTGCTGGCGAGAGTGCCTTTCCGCGGCCGCGGCTTGGTGCGCGCGCTGTGCACGCTGTCGATGGTCCTGCCCCCGGTCGTGGCGGGGGTCGCGCTGTTCTACGCGCTTGGTCGGCGCGGTCTCGTCGGGCAGTACCTCGACGAGTGGTTCGGGATCACGCTGCCGTTCTCGACAGCGGGCGTCGTCGTGGCCCAGACCTTCGTGGCCATGCCCTTCCTCGTGCTCACCGTCGAGGCCGCGTTCCGCCAGCAGGACACCCGGTTCGAAGAAGCGGCGCGGACCCTGGGCGCCAGCCGCTGGTACGTGTTCCGGCGCGTGACCCTCCCCGCCATCAGGCCTGGCCTGGTGGCCGGCGCCGTGCTGGCTTGGGCTCGCGCCCTGGGCGAGTTCGGTGCGACGATCACGTTCGCCGGCAACTTCCCCGGCCGCACCCAGACCATGCCGCTCGCCATCTACCTCGCCAACGAGATCGAGCCCGACGAGGCCCTCGTGCTCAGCCTCGTCCTCATCGCGGTCTCCTTCGGCGTGCTCGTGGCCCTGCGCGATCGGTACCTCGGCAGCGGCACTGACGTGCCGCGGCCGTGAGCCTCGACGCCCGCGTCACCTGCACGCTCGGGACGTTCACCCTCGCCGCGTACGTCACCGTGAAGGGCGGCGAGACGGTGGCCGTCCTCGGTCCGAACGGCGCCGGCAAGAGCACGCTGTTCCGGTGCCTGGCCGGCCTGCTGCCCATCGAGACGGGGCGCATCGAGCTGGACGGTGAGCCGCTCGACGATCCGACTGCCGGCATCTTCGTCCGACCGGAGCGCCGTCCGGTGGCCGTCGTGTTCCAGGACTACATGCTGTTTCCCAACCTGACCGCCTTGGAGAACGTGGCGTTCGGTCTGCGCGCCCGAGGCGCAAGGCGAGCAGAGGCACGGGCGCGGGCCGCCTCTTGGCTGGCTCGGGTTGGGCTCGCCGACCACAGCCAACACCGGCCCCGCGCCCTGTCGGGTGGCCAGGCCCAGCGGGTCGCGCTCGCCCGGGCTCTCGCCACCGAGCCTCGGCTCCTCCTGCTCGACGAACCGCTGGCCGCGCTGGACGCCGGAGCGCGTGGTGACGTGCGACGCGACCTCCGTCGACACCTCGCCACCTTCGACGGCGCCCGCCTCCTGGTCACCCACGACCCGGTCGACGCGTACGCGCTCGCCGACCGGGTCGTCATCGTCGAGGCCGGCCGCGTCGTGCAGGCCGGGACCCTGGCCGATGTCAGCGCCCGACCCCGCTCGCGTTACGTCGCAGACCTCGTGGGCGTCAACCTCCTCACCGGTACCGGTCAGGACGGCACGATCACGACGACCGCCGGGGGCCACATCATCCCTGCCGATCCCGTGCAGGGGCCCTCGTTCGCGATGATCCAACCGCACGCGGTCGCCCTGTACCCGGCACCTCCGGCCGGCAGCCCGCGCAACGTCTGGTCGGCGACAGTCACCGACATCGACCGCCACGCCGACCGCGTCCGCGTCCGCCTCGACGGCGAGGTCCCGCTCGTCGCCGAGATCACCCCTGCCGCGCTCGATGCGCTCGCGTTGCGGCCCGGCGACCACGTCTGGGCGAGCGTCAAGGCGACGGAGATCACCACCTACCCAGCGTGAGGGTCGCCTCAGCTGACTATCAGGCCGAGGAGCTTCCGGGTGCGTGTGAAGGCAGGCCGCTTGTCGATCGGATCGACCAGTACGCCGGTCATGCCCACCCGCTCGGCCCCGTCGATGCACACCTGGGTGTCGTCGAGGAACACGATCCGCTCCGGCGCCGTGCCCAGCTCATCTGCAGCCCGCAGGTAGGGCTCGGGATCAGGCTTGGCCCACCCGAGCTCGCGGGCGTCGACGAAGGCGTCGAGGGCCTGGAACTCCGGCAGCGAGGCGAAGAAGTCGTGGCCGGCGATGCCCACGCCGTCGTTCGTCAGCACACCCACCTTGAGGCCGGCGGCCTGGGCCTCCTCCATGAGGGCATAGGCGTCCGGATCGCCGAAGCGATGGGGCAGGTGCAGGGCGAGGTCGCGGAGCAGGACGCGCCAGTCGTCGTAGCCGTTGAGCGCCGCGAACTCCCGCCAGTAGTCGTAGTAGGAGCACTCGCCGCGGGCAAACCGCTGCCAGGGGACGTCGCCCGAGGGATCGAGCGGCCCGCGGCCGACGATCGGCTTGCCGAGGAACCGCTCGAGCTCGTCGAACTGCTCCCAGACGGGCGCCGAGATCACGTCGCCGATGTCGAGCAACAGGGCATCGAAGGGGCGGGGCGGGGCTGCGTTCAGGTTCGTCGGGCGCCGCTCGGCCATGACCCACTCTGCCAGCCACCGGTCAGCCAGCCTCAGCCCGGCCGCCCATCCACTCCTGAGCGGTGGCCGAGCCGGTCGTCCGAGTACCGTCGTCGGCATGGGTTCGAAGGGCAGCAAGCCGCGCAAGCCGCACCAGCACCTGCCGAAGGTGGGGAGCCCGGCCAACCGGGAGTGGGAGCACCGCACCGAGCGACGCGAGGTGTTCGGCTCGTGGCCGGTGTGGATCGTGCTCGGCGCGTTCGTCGTCCTCTTGCTGGGCTGGCTGGTCGTCACTCTTTGATCGTGGGGTGCCCGTCGCGCCTGCTCTTGCTCGCTCACCTCGGAGTACTCGGCATGGCCCCCGTGGCGAGCTCGTGGACGCGTGCACGCCGAGTGGTGCGCGTCACCACCGTTGGCCGGCGCTCGGCTTGTTCAGTGGTGAGGCTGGCTGTCGACGACGACGCGGGCGGTGTCGTTCTCGGCGATCGTGCCGGCGTTGAGTACCGTTGTCCACACGCCGAGGGTGCCGCCGTGATGGCGGGCCAAGGTGCGATAGACGTCGAGGTCACGGTTGAGGCCGGGCTGGGGTCGGGTGACCATCGTGCAGCGAATGCACGGCTGGTGCGGGGCCAGGTCGACCTCGCCGATGCGCACGACCCGTCCGCACCAATCATCCTCGGGCCAGCCGTCACCCGACGCCTCGAGCACCACGTTCGGTCGGAACCGGCGCACGTCCCACTCGCCGGCCGGGTGGAGCGCGGCGCCAGCGCGCAGGCTGGCAGTGGTGAGCAGCAGGAGCGGCATGGCGTCGACGAACCGCTCGGGTGGCATCGTCCACTCGATCGCCTCGCTCGCGTCGTCGGTCGCATCGGCGAAGTACTCAGCGCGATCGCCGTGCGCCGCGGCTTCGACGAGTCGCACGGGGCGCCCCAGCCAGTCGCTCAGGGCGCTGTCGGTCGCGTCACCTGGCCCGACGAGACCGGTCCCGTCGGGGAGTCTGATCGCGGGCTCGGCGCCCTCTCCGAGACTGGCGGTGGCCTCGAGCAGCCTCGGCTCGCGTCGGCCGGTCAGCACACGTCCGGTGCGCTCGTCGCGAACCCCCCAGCGCCGATCGCCGTCCAGGCCGTCGGCCTGAACCTCCGCCACCGGGAGCCGCTCGCCCTGCATCGACTTGACCGGATATCGCCACAGCTGCGCAACCACCGGATCGTTCGGTCCCACGATTCCCTCCTCACTCGCCCGCAATGAAAACCACGGCACGGGCGCTGTCCGCGCCGGGCGCAACGTTCGCAGGTGTCGAGGCCCGCGCGGTCAACCGACTCGTCCTGCTGAAGTGCTATGCCTCACAGGGGCGACAGGATCGTCGTGGCGGGCTGCGGTTGACCTGGCAACGAATCGGTGGCACACGGAGAACGCCGCACCCGGTCGGGAGGGGGACTTGAAACCCCCGGCCTCCTGCTCCCAAATCCGACTGGCGTCGTCCGGCTGCTTTCGTCGCGTCCGTCTCGTGCTGTTCTACCAGGTCAAGCGCGGATAGAGGTGAACGCCACAGCACACATTGGAAGGGGTTGACGCGTGTCGGACCGATCGTTTTCGACACGGCCCGACGCCTCCCACCGCCTCCTGCAGGTGACCAAGCGGCCGTCGACGCTCTGGTACGCAGGTCTCGCCCCGTTCGCGGGGGTGCACGTGGAAGTACCCCGGTTGGGCGGACACCTACTGTGAGGGGACGCGGAGTCCTCTCGGAAGGGAGTCCGTATGCCTCGTCCTCACCCGCCGGAGTTCCGTCGACGGGCGGTCGAGTTGGCCCGGAGCGACAAGTTCCTCGACCTCGTCTCCGTCCAAACGACGCCCCTCGGGGGCCTACAAGTCTTCTACGGCGCCCCGCAAGGCAACGGCACCAAGAGAGCCAGATCAGCGCTGGCGCCCCATGACCGCGTTGAGCTCGTTCAGCAACGACCGGAGCTCGACCCGCGCCGGCCCCAGCCGCTGCAGGAACCCCTCGACCTCCGCCTAGTCCTGGGAGAGCTCGCCGTGGTTACGGACGAGCCTGGCCACACTGTCCGCCGACGGCGATGTGCTGACTGTGTGCGTTTCCGAGCGCACGTTCTGCGTCCGCCGGACGGTAGCCGTTGCATCAATTGGTAGGCGAGACGAGGCACGTTGCCCGATTCCGCCACGATCCGTCACACTTCCCCATGGTGAGGTGGCGGGAACTCCTTGTGGTGCCGCTGTTGGCGCTCTCGACGATCGCTTGCGTTAAACGCGTCGAACCGTTCTACGAGGCTCGCATCACGTGGGTGGAGTCACCGACAGCCCCGGGCACGGTCTGGTATGCCCACGGCGTCATTACGAATCTGGCCGATTTTCCGATGGAGTTCGAGGTCCAGCTCGACCTCCAAGTCATCGAGGCTTGGGCGTGGGGCAAGGCGTTAGCGGTGTTGCCAGGTCAGACCGCGGTGTGGGCCGCACCCTACGTGCGGCCTGGCTACAAGCCTCAAATCGGGATCGTGAAGTACAAGCAGGTATGGCCCGACCCTGTCCACGGCCGGGCCGTGATCACCGGCGCGGTGCCGGCCGACTTCGGTGGACCCTTCAGCGAGATCACGGGGACCGTGACCAACACCGGGACCAAGGCCTCCGGCTACGCCGTCGAACTGCAAGGCGACAACGGCGCCATCAACGTGGGATACGTGTCGCAGGTCGCCCCCGGTCAGACAGTTCCCTGGGACCAAGCCATTTTCCGCGGCAAGCCGCCGGTCCGCGTGGTGAGAGTCGCCAACTGGCCTCCGCCCGGTCAAATCCCGGTGCCCTAAGCCGGCAATCCCGGGATCCACGGACTCAGAGGGATCTGATCTGCGGGGGGTCGGTCAGCACGAACCCACACCCGAGTGCTCTTCGCTCCGGCAGGCTGACCGAGTCGGTCAGGGCAGTCCACAGATGTTGGGTGTGCGGCGTCAGCGGCGACGTAGGTCGCTTCCCGGGGATGTGCGCCGTATCCGGCGCGTGAGTCGTAGCGGGCGATCGCCAAGCCCTGGTTGAGCAGGGCAAGTTGCGCGTCGACGCCGGCAACGTCGACACAGCGCTGGTAGCGGTCCCGGTCGTCGTGTGCCCCGGAGCTGAGCGTGACCTGCTTGCCGAGCACCCAGGCGTACTGCTCCCGCGCCTTCAACGTGACGTCGCAGCGCGCCGCGACGTACCGCCGCACGAGCCACGTCACGGTGTCACGAGGCGCGAGCCGATTTCGACGGTCATCGACCGTGCAGCTGCCATGGCCGATCGCTGTGACTGGTATGTCCCGAGCTCGCGAGGTCGGTGCTTGCCGGTCTCGGTGTCGATGCCGTCGACCCGGACCGTCCATTTCTCCCGCTGCTTGCGCACGGTCGGGTGCCCCGTCGCCTTCCATCCCCATGGCCTCGCTCCTGATAGATCGCTGATACGTGGTTGCTTCAGCGACGAGGCCACATCAGAAAAGTCCTGGTAGATGTGGTCGCTCTGGCGGGATGGTGTTCGAACCCAGCAGGCCCTGCTCCTACCCTTCCGCTGGGAGAAGGATTAGATTGCTGAGGTAGTGACTCCACCTCGCGTGGGGCCCAGGGAGGCGAGCATGGGTCGTCGGCACCTGGCCGTGGCGGCACTGGTCGGGACCCTCCTCATCGCTGGCACGGGGCAACCGTTCACGGTCGCGACCGCAGCACCGCCCGCCTACTTCGTCGATGAGTCGAAATTGCCCTTCGACGCGCTGCCGGGAACGAGCACGAGTCGATGGTGGGGTGTCCACGGCGGGGCGGGCTACCGCATCGAGGTACCGGCCGGCTGGAACGGCAGCCTTGTGTTGTACGCCCACGGCTTCCGCGGCACCAGTCTGGAGCTCACTGTCACGGATCCGTCGATCCGGAGCTACCTCGTCACGCACGGGTTCGCGTGGGCGGCCTCCAGCTTCGCGACGAACGGCTACGACGTGAAGCAGGGCGTGAAGGACACGCATGCCCTCGGTGAGTTGTTCAAGGGCGTGGCGGGGCAGCCGGTGCGCACCTATCTGGCGGGCCACTCGATGGGCGGCCACATCACGGGCGTGGCCATCGAGCAGTATCCGACGACGTATGCAGGCGCCCTGCCGATGTGCGGCGTCATGGGCGACGTCGAGCTGTTCGACTACTTCCTGGACTACAACCTGCTCGCTCAGGCGCTGGCTGGCTGGCCGGCGCAGGTGCCGGCGCCGGCTAACTACCTCACAGAGGTGGTGCCCGTGGTGAAGGCGGCGCTGGGACCATTCTTCCCGACCATGCTGAACACCAACGGTGAAAAGTTGAAGGCAGCGACCGAGCAGCTGACCGGCGGCGACCGACCGACGTTCGACGTCGCGTGGAACGTCTGGAACCAGACCGACTTCCTCTTCGGTCTCGGCGTGGGTGACGGCACAGTGGGCGTGGCCGCCGGTGCCGTGGCCGGGAATGCCGAAACGATCTATCAGCTCGACGGTGATCCGGCGCTCACTCCGGACGAACAAGCGTTGAACGATGACGTGTTGCGCGTCGAGCCGGATCCGCAAGGTGTCCACCCCGACGGACTGGCCAACGTTCCACGCATCCGTGGCACCATCCGGGTACCGGTTCTCAGCCTGCACACCCTCGGAGACCTGTTCGTGCCGTTCTCCATGGAGCAGGTCTATGCCCGACGGGTGGATGCGCGGGGGTCCTCCGATCTTCTCGTCACCCGCGCCATTCGTGACTTTGGCCACTGTGGCTTCACCGTCGCCGAACAGAACGCGGCGTTCGCCGATCTCGTCAGGTGGGTCGAGGATGGTCTGAAGCCGGCCGGCGACGATGTGCTGGATCCCGCCGCCGTGGCGGCCGCCTCGTTCGGCTGCACCTTCACCCTGACGACGCGCCCCTACGCGCCCTGTCCGTAGCCTGGGGTCGCCCTGAGGCGGGCGGAGTACAAACGGCTCCCAACGCGCCCACACCACCACGGAGTGAGCCGAGCCGGCCCGGGGTCGGCTCAGAGCCTGATCGGGCCAGTGGCGAGGTCGAATGAGGCTCCAGACCGCCAGAGGGGCGTGCCGGCTGTGATGTGGCTGAACGCGGATAGACAGTGGGCCGTTCGGGCACGCGAGGACTTCCTCTGACGCCGGGAGACTTCGTAGTCGGTGCCTAAGATCGCCCGCAGGAGACAGCATGTCGGTTCGCCTTCTTGCTGACGCCGTCGTGGTGGTGCACTTCGGCTTCATCATCTTCGTCGCCGTCGGGCCGCTGCTGGCCTGGCGTTGGCGTCACCTGGTGTGGCTCCACGGGCCGGCATTGGGGTGGGCAGCCCTCACGGTCGCCGTCGGAGTTCCGTGCCCGCTCACGCTATTGGAGAAGGGCCTGCGGGGATCGGCTGGTGAGCAGGGGTACGACGGGGGCTTCGTCAACACCTACATCGAGAACGTCATCTATCCCGGTCGGTACACGCCCCATCTTCGGGCCTTGGCCGTCGGGCTCATCGTTGTCGGCTACGCCGGGCTCCGGCGTCGTGCTCACGTCCGGGCCTCGCAGGTTTGCGGCGCTGATCCGACCTCGCCGAGTCGGCGATCCAGGACCCGACGGTCCGTGATTGTCCCCGCGATGGTCGGACAGCTGCCGATGCTGACGGTCGGCTCAGCGTGTGGTCGATGCGATCCCGATGGCGAGCTCGCGATCCATGCTGACACGAGGCCACATCGTGAAATTCGTGTCGATGTGGTCGGGGAGGGGGGACTTGAACCCCCGGCCTCCTGCTCCCAAAGCAGGTGCGCTACCACTGCGCTACTCCCCGGGGTGGCCGAGCCTAGCCAGCGGGTTCGGCCCACGGCCCCGCTTCGCTTTCCGGCTCCTAGAGATCAGGGTCTCGTTGCCAGGCGCGATGTGCCGGAATCCGCTCTCTACCAGGCACTATGCCGAATCTCGTCGTCGTGGTCGCCTGTAGTGCCTGGTAGAGCGCTGATGTGTCCCAAGTGTGTCCCACGAAGCTCACTCGCCGCGCTCGTCGCTCCGTCGTCGACCGGGAGCACGGCGAGTGTCGTTTCGATCACGTCGAGCCGGGCCTCGGTCCGGTCGAGCCAGCGTCGCACCCAGTAGCTCTGCGACGCCTCACGCGGGCAGCGCTTCGCGTGCGGCACCGGCCGCGATCGTGCGACGTCGGCGCGGTGTCATCGAGTCCTGGCCTCCGGTCGTGAGCGGCGACGCCTTCGAGTATCCGACCGACCTGCACTACCCGACTGGCGTCGCGTTCTACGTCACCTACCGCGACGAGAACGGTGAGAGCACCGCCAGGGGTCGAGGCGGATGTGAGGGCGGCGGCCGACGCGCAGGACGTTCTCGCAACGACGACCGTCTCTGGCTACAGCAAGGGTGGCGACGCGACCGCGCTGTTCGTCGCGCTCGAGGTTGGCGAGTCGCGCATGTTCAGCACCTGACCGAGCTTCCCGCCGCGAAGTCGCTCACGCTGCACCTTCCGACCGCGGAGCCGATCTACGACTGGCGGCTCGACGACGATCTCGCCCCGGCGGATCCGGTCGCGCTCGCGCTCTCGAGCATCCCTGGGGGGCGCTCCTCTCGGCCATAGCGTTCAGTCTGGTGGCAGAGGGAACGCCTAGCTACATCACGCCGAGCCTGGCGCGGTGGCGTGCTCGGACCGATGGCCCGTTGCTGGTGCTGGCGATCGGCACGTTGCCGTTCCTGATGTTGGAGTTGGGTCGTGGCGATCTGCCGTACAGCGACCGGCTGCTGATCGACGTCGTGAACGTCGTGGTGCTCGTCGCGTTCGCGGTCGACTACATCGTCGAGCTTCGACTCGCGCAGGATCGTCGACGCTTCGTGCGGAACGAGTGGACGTCGCTGCTCATCGTCATGTCACAGATGATCGCTGTCGTGCCCGGTTTCCAAGCGATCGGGATACTGCGAGCCTTGCGCGGTATACCCGGGATGCGAGCGGCGCTCGTTCTGGTCCGGCTCCTAGCGGTCGGCGGGGCGGTAGCACGTGAGAGCCGCACGTATCTGCGAACGCACGCGGCGAGCCTGGCGCTCGGCGTCGCCGGGTTGTCGTGGCTCAGCGCGGCGGCGGCGTTCACGCTCGTCGAGGACGTCGGCGTCGACGGTCGCTTGCACTCGTTCTTCGATGCGCTCTGGTGGGCAACGGCGACGATCACGACCGTCGGCTACGGCGACGTATCCCCGATCACCGCGGCCGGGCGCGTCATCGGCGGCTTCACGATGGTCGTAGGTATCTCGACGTTCGCGGTCGTCACCGCGAAGGTGGCCGAGTTCCTCGTACGCGGTGGCCTGTCATCCATGGAGCAGGAGGACGCGCCCGGCTCGACGTGAGCGCGACGATGCGCTCGTGGATCGCCCCGCGAGAGCTTCGACGACTCGCCGCGTAACGACCGGCGGAACGAGAAACCTCGGCTTGTCGCGGAGCACTACCGGTTACCGTCCGGGGCGGCGCCTGGTCGCAAGCCCACGGCTAAGAACGGGGTGTCTTGCGACCAGGCGCTTCACGCGGTAGGAGCGGCGATACACGGCCCGCGCTCAGATCGGCAGAGGTTCAGGGCCGGTCAATCCGTCTGCGCGAAGTACCGCAGGGTGAACTTGTGCACGAGAACACGACCGGGTGCTTGGTCTTCGAGATCCAGGTCGCCATCGCCCCATTCCGCGGTCATCAGGTGGTGTGGTCGTAACGGCCGTCGCGTCGGTCGCGGAGAAGGCGCAGGATTGCTTCAAGATCGGCGAGTCCCTTCTCATCCACCTATGGCCGGACGACGAAGATCGCACCCGCGACGCGGTCCTGCCTGGGAGCGAGACGTCTCGCGTCCCGTCCGCGTCGCCAAGCGACGCCTGAGAGCGCGAACCGCCTGGTAGTGAGCCTGGCGACGACTCGACTCTCTCTTTACGGCTCCTTTAGCTCGGCCACGCGACCGTGGCGACCGAACTCAAGGAGACCTGCTGCCGATGTCCTCGTCTGCCCTGCCCCCGCCCGCTCCGCCGACCGGGGCGACCGGTCGGTCGCGTCGCCGCTGGCCCTGGCTGGTGGCGGCGTTGTCCCTGGCCCTGGTGCTCGTGACGACCGGGCTGATCGTGGTCATCCGGGACCGGGCGGAGGCCCAGCGGGAGCTCGATGCGCTGCGCGAGCAGGTCGAGGCCCAGCAGGCACCGGAGCAGCCTTCGTCGGACCAGAGCGGGGACGGTGGGCCGCAAGGCGACGCGCCTGCGCAGGGGGACGGTCCGGCTCAGGGAGACGGTCCGCTGCAGGGTGACGCGCCGCCGAGCGGCGACGCGCCGAGCGAGGCCCCCCAGGAAGAGGGTGGGCTTCAGGACCTGCTGGACAAGCTCATGGGATCGGCCGGGCTGCCCGACGTCGACCCCGCCTGCTTCACGGATGTCCTGGGGGAGGGCGGCGGCGAGACCATCGAGGGGACCGTCGAGGAGCAAGTGGCGGCCATCGCCCCGGTCGTGGAGGACCTGCGGGGACTCCGCTTCGAGGACCCCGTCGAACCCGACTTCCAGTCCAGCGACGAGTTCGAGCGCGAGCTCGGCGACACGGTCGAGTCCGAGTACCCGGCCGAGCAGGCGGACCTCGACAGCCGCGTGTTGCAGCTGCTGGGCGCGGTCCCCAAGGACACCGACCTCAAGGCGCTGCAGAGCGAGGTGCTCGAGGGCCAGGTCGCCGGGTACTACGACCCCGAGACGGGTGAGATCGTCGTGCGGGTGCCGGACGCCGGGGCAAGTCTCGACATCAACGGCCAGGTGACGCTGGCCCACGAGCTCGATCACGCGCTCACCGATCAGGCGCTCGGTCTGCCCGGTGCCGACGACGAGGGGCAGAGCGACGCCAACCTGGCGGCGACCGCGCTGGTCGAGGGCGACGCGACATTGCTCATGCAGCAGTTCTCGTTCACCGCCGCGAGCCTGATGGACCAGCTCGGGTCGGCACTGTCGCCCGACGCCCTCGCCGCGCAGGATCAGCTGGACGACGTGCCGGCGTACCTGCGTAACGAGCTCATGTTCCCCTACCTCTCCGGCCTGAGCTATGCGTGCCGCCTCTACGTGGAGGGCGGCTGGCCGGCGGTCGACGCGGCCTACGACGACCTGCCCCAGACGACCGCCGAGATCCTCTTCCCGGAGGCCGCCGGCGACGCGCCCGAGGACCCGAGCGATCCCGCGTCGCCCGGCAGCGGCTGGACGCAGGCTCGCAGGGACACCCTCGGTGCCGCGCCGCTGCTGTGGCTGCTCCAGGCTCCCGGTGGCGACGAGGACGCCGCCATCGAGGGCGCCGAGGATGCGGTGCGTCAGTGGGCGGGGGGCGAGCTCACGCTGTTCACCGACGGGGACCGCTCGGCGCTGGCCGTCGGGTTGGTCGATGGCGACGACGGGGGAGCGCTGTGCACCACCGTGCGACAGTGGTACAGCGCGGCCTTCGCCACCACCAGCGAGGAGCGCGGCGGTGTCACCGTCATGGCCGGCGGCGACCAGGTCGGCGCGCTGGTCTGCGAGGGCCGTGACGTGAGGCTCGGGATCGCTCCCGACGAGGCGACGGCGGTGGGTCTCACCGAGTAGCGGTCGACTGCACCGCCGGCCGCGCCCCGTACAGTGGGTGCCGGTGGAGCTCGTCACGATGCCTCAGCTCGGCGAGACCGTTACCGAGGGCACGATCATCCGCTGGTACAAGGCGGTCGGCGACGCGGTCGCCATCGACGAGGTGCTGTTCGAGGTGTCGACCGAGAAGGTGGACACCGAGGTCCCCTCCGCGGTGGCGGGCGTGCTGCGGGCGGTGCACGTGGCCGAGGGCCAGACCGTCCCGGTCGGGACGCCGCTGGCCGTCATCACCGCCACCGCCGACGAACCGATGGACGAGCCCGCGGTCCCGATTGCCGCTGCGCCCGAGCCGGACTCCGAGCCGCCGGTAGCTGCGGGGCCGCCGTCGGCCCGCGTTGCGTCCGTCGCGCCCAGGCCCGAGCACGACGGGTTCCTGTCGCCGGTCGTGCGGGCGCTCATGGACGAGCACGGCCTCTCGCCCGGTGACGTCGCCGGCAGCGGGCGAGACGGCCGCATCACCCGCAACGACGTCCTGGCAGCGGCCGCCAACCCCCCCGCCAACAGGTTCGTCGCCGCGCCGCCACCCCAGGCCGCGGTCCCGCGGGCCGGGCCGGACGACGACGTCGTCGAGTTCACGAAGGCGCGGCGGGCGACGGCCGAGCACATGGTGCGCTCGCTGGCCACGAGCGCGCACACGCTCGTCGCCACCGAGGTCGACTACCACCACGTCGATCCGGTCCGTCGCCGCGCCGGCCTGAGCTACCTGCCCTTCGTTGCCCGGGCGACGATCGACGCGCTCCGGGAGCACCCTCACCTCAATGCCAGCGTCGGCGACGACGAACTCATCGTGCACCGCCGCATCAACCTCGGCCTCGCTGTCGACGTCGGCTTCGAGGCGCTCGTCGTGCCGGTGGTCAAGGACGCCGGTGGGCTGCGGCTCGCCGCACTGGCCGAGGCAATGGCGGCGCAGGCCGACAAGGCCCGCACCAAGCGCCTCACGGGTGACGACCTCAGCGGCGGCACCTTCACCATCACCAACGTCGGCGCATACGGCACGGTGGTCACGGCGCCGGTCATCAACCAGCCGCAGGTGGCCATCCTCTCCACGGATGGTGTGCGCATGCGGCCGACGGCCGTGCGCAGCGATGCGGGCGAGTGGGTCGTCGCCGTCCACCCCCTCGGCAACCTGAGCCTCAGCTTCGACCACCGCGCCGTCGACGGCGCGTACGCGGCGGCGTTCCTGGCCCTCGTGCGAGAGCTGCTCGAGACCCGTGACTGGGAGCAAGAGCTCTGATGGTCACCAGCGGCGACTCCGTCGAGGCGGGCGACACCGTTGATGCTGTCCGTGGCTTCCCGGTCGAGGAGCTGATCGACGACTTCCGGTTGGCCTGCGTCTCCCGGGCGATCGACGACCGCCAGATCAGCATGCAGAAGCAGAGCCGGGTCTTCTTCCAGATCTCGGGGGCCGGCCACGAGGCGCTCGGCCTGGCGCTCGCCCGCCACCTGCGCCCCGGCTACGACTGGTTCTTCCCCTACTACCGGGACCAGGCGCTGGTCCTCGGGCTGGGCGTGACGCCCAAGGAGATCCTGCTGCAGGCGGTCGGCTCGGCCGAGGACCCGGCCAGCGGCGGGCGCCAGATGCCGAGCCATTGGGGTCATCCCGCCGTCAACCTCGTGACCCAGTCCAGCCCGACCGGTAGCCAGTGCATCCCCGCGGTCGGGTCGGCCGAGGCCGCCCGCTACATCGTGCGCCGGCCCGATCTCGGCCTGCCCGCCCACGGCGACGAGCTGACCTACGTCAGCCTCGGCGAGGGGGCGTGCAGCGAGGGCGAGTTCTGGGAGAGCCTGAACACGGCCTGCAACCTCCACCTGCCGGTGCTGTACGTCGTTCCCGACAACGGCTTCGCCATCTCCGTCCCCACGACCGACCAGCAGCCGGCGCCGGTGGCCGACCTCGTGGCCGGCTTCCGGGGACTGGAGGTGCACCGCCTCGACGGCACCGACTACTTCTGCATCCGGCACCGCACGAAGGCCGTCATCGACCACGTGCGGGCCGGCGTCGGCCCGGCGCTCCTGCATTGCGACGTCGTGCGCCCGTACTCGCACTCGGCCGCCGACACGCAGGCCAAGTACCGCTCGGTTGAGGAACTGGCCGACGAGGCGCGCCGGGACCCCATCGACCAGATGGAGCACACCCTGATCGAGCACGGGGTGCTGACGGCCGAGAGCGCCGCCGAGCTGAGGGCCGAGGCCAAGGAGATCGTCGCCAAGGCCGCGGCGGAAGCACTGGCGGCGGCCCGGCCGGATCCGGCCCGCGTCACCGAGCACGTCTACGTCCTTCCCGACCTGCCCGACCCTCCGGACAGCTACGAGGGCGGTGACGCCGTCCCGCTGGGCGAGGCGGTCAAGCGCACCCTGCACGAGCTGATGGCGGCCGACGAGCGGATCCGCGTGTTCGGCGAGGACGTGGCCGACGCCCGGGAGGTCGTCCTCAGCAACGTCGAGGGCAAGGGCGGCGTGTTCGGCACCACTCACGGCCTGCAGCGGGCGTTCGGTCAGGCCCGCTGCTACAACACGCCGCTGTCGGAGGCCAACATCGTCGGCCGGGCGGTCGGCCAGGCGCTGCGGGGCCTCGAGCCGGCGCCCGAGATCCAGTTCTTCGACTACATCTGGCCCGCGATGACCCAGATCAAGAGCGAGGCGGCCACCATCCGCTGGCGCTCCAACGGCGCCTTCACGCTGCCCGATGGTGATCCGGGTCCCGATCGGCGGCTACCTCACGGGCGGTGCCATCTGGCACAGCCAGAGCGGCGAGAGCATCTTCGCCCACGTGCCCGGCCTGCTGATCGCCTTCCCTTCACGGGCCCGCGACGCCGCCGGTCTGCTGCGGGCAGCCTTCGCGGGCGATGATCCGGTGCTCTTCCTGGAGCACAAGCACCTGCTCCGCCAGCCCTACACCGTCGACCCGTTCCCGCCGCCGGACTACGTGATCCCCTTCGGCCGGGGTGACATCCGGCGGACGGGCGACGACTGCACGATCGTCACGTGGGGCGCGACGGTCGAGAAGTGCCTCCAGGCCGCGGAGCGCGTGGCGGCGGCGGAGGGCTACGAGGCCGAGGTCGTCGATCTGCGCACGATCGTGCCCTGGGACCGCGAGCTCGTCGCGGCCTCGGTCGCCCGCACGCACCGCCTGCTCGTCGTGCACGAGGACGTGCTGACGGCGGGTTTCGGCGGCGAGGTGGCGGCGTGGACGGCCGAGCACTGCTTCACCGACCTCGACGCGCCCATCCGCCGGGTGGCGGCCCTCGACACCCACGTGGCCTACGAGCCCACGCTGGAGGAGGCGATCCTGCCCCAGGTCGGCGACATCGCTGCCGCGCTGACGGATCTCTGCGGCTTCTGAACGGAGGCCTCTCGGGCGAACCGACGGGTCAGCCCGTGACGGTGATCGTTCCCGTCATGTCCGGGTGGATGGCGCAGATGTAGTCGAAGGTGCCGGCGGCATCGAACGTGTGCTCGAACGTGTCGCCCTGCGCGAGGTCCTCGCTCTCGAAGGAGTCGTCGTCGGCCTTGACCCGGTGGGGAACGCCGTCGTCGTTCGTCCACGTGACCGTGGTGCCGGCGGCGACCGATGTATCGCCCGGGTTGAACGAGAAGTTGGCGATGCTCACCGCGCCGTCACCGGCGGCCGGCGCGGCCGCTGCCGTGTCCGCTGGAGCGTCGGTGCCGGGGTCGCCGTAGATCCCGCCGCGCGTGCCGGAGTCGGCGGCCGTCGTGTCCGCCCCCGCCGCGCCCGCGGCGGTGTCCACGGAGTCCGAGTCGTCGGCGCTGCCGCAGGAGCTGGCGATGCTGACCATCACGACGACCGCGGCGGTAGCGGCCAGGTGGCGGAACGTGCGGGTCATGAGTCCCCCTTCTGGACGTGTCGTGAGGGAGTACGTCGAGGAAGGCCGAACGGTTCGCGGCATGGTGGCCGCGAGGCGCTGGCGATCAGCCGACGGACCGGCCGAGGCACACGCTGAGCGGTGCCTGGGCGTACCCGCCCCAGCAACCGCACTCCTCGAACCCGGCCCGCTCGTAGAGGGCCAGAGCCTCGAGCTGGCGGCGTCCGGTCTCCAGCACCACCCTGCGCACACCCAGGCGGCGGGCCTCGGCCAGCAGGCCGTCGAGCACGGCGGCACCGATTCGCCGGCCCCGGCCGTCCGGGCGCACGTACATCCGCTTGAGCTCGGCCGTGCGCTCCGGCCACTCACCCTTCAGGACCCGCACGGCACCGCAGCCGACCGGCTGCCCGTCCAGGCGGGCGACCAGGAAGGCGCCCCGCCCGTCGTCGACCTCCCGATCGTCGAGCCGGAAGAAGGTCCCGCCCGGCTCGGGGTACCGCCGAACCAGCTCCTCGTCGAGCTCCCGGATGAGGGCCGCGGCGTCGGGTGCCGTCGGGAGCCGCCGTTCGAGCAGCAGTGGAGGTTCCGGGTTCCGCAGGGCGAAGGCGTACGGCGATGCGCCGTGGACGGCCAAGAAGTCGAGCCGGTCCTTTGCCTCCGCCACGTCCGGCCGGTGGCCCGCAGGCACCCACCAGAGCGCCACGGCCGGGGTGGCCATCCGCTCGAACCACTCGGCCCGCCGGCGGAGAAACGGGGTGTGCGCACTGCGGTACACGAAGTTCCGCAGCGTCTCCACCGACGTCCAGACGCTCAGGTTGACGATCACCTGGTCGTCCGGGAAGACCCGGAGCGAGGTGGCGTCGCCTGCATCGGTCTGGAGCCGCCAGACGAAGCCGGGGCTGGTGTCGGCCAGGGCGTTGACGGGTTCGAGCCCGGCCACGAAATCGGCGGTGTCCGGGTGGTCGAGCGGCTGCCGCAGCCGCGCCACGTTCACCTGCGCCAGCTCCACGCCGGCCGCCGGTGGCGTCACGGTTCGAGCACGACGGGATCGCCCGTGCGGATCACCCCACCGTTGAGCACGGTGGCGTAGACCCTGCTGATCGGACCCCGCTCGTGGTGCATGTGCGTGAAGTCCCGGTCGGCGAACCACTGTGCGTTCTTGGCGCATGGCAGCGCGAACAGCGAGACCTGGGCGAGGACCGGGCCGATGGCCAGGCGGACCCCGCAGCGCACGTCGGCCCAGGGCAGGCCGCGCACCGTGACGTTCTCGCCGCACAGCCCGTAGCCGATGGGATGGCCGTCGGCGGCGAAGGCGTCGATCACCTCCGTCGACCACAGGCTCAGGGCCTGCCAGGGGCGGCCGTGGTGGCGGCGCGCCGCCTGGCGGTCGCCGGCCAGGCCCCGTTCGTCGACCTCGACCGAATCGACGGGCCGCTTGGGCACGCCACCGTCGCTCACGTTGAGCTGGACGACCGCGCCGGTGGCCCGAGCAGGCAGGCGGGCCGCAGCCCGCAGCGCGTCGACGGCCCGGTCGTGCAACCGGAGGGACGGTCCGAGGAGGAGCGAGGGATCGAGCCGGTCCTCGCCGATGGCGACGTAGGCCTCCCGGCCGAGCTCGCCGATCACCTCGACGGCCTCGGCGTTTGTGTCGGGCCGGCGTGCGGGCCGATGCAACGCGTGCGCCAGCAGCGCGACCTGCTCGGCCAGCAGGTCCTCGACCTCCGCCACCGGGTCACGGCCGGTGATCAGCTGCGCCCACCACGCACCCAGGTTGGTGATGGTGGCCCGGGCGTCGTGAGGCGTGTAGCGGTAGCCCTCGACGATCAGTGCGGTGGTCATCCCGCCCAGCCTGTCACCATGGCCGACCCGGAGCGGGCGCGCGCCCGGCCCGTAGGCTCGCTTCCATGAGCGCCGCTGCGACCACGCCGTCCACCTCCACGCTCCGGCTGACCGAGTGGACGGCCTGCGGCGGCTGTGCCGCGAAGTGGGGTGGGGCGCCACTGTCGAACCTCGTCCGGGAGCTGGCGGGCGGCACGGACGACGCGCTGCTGGTGGGCCTGGCCCCGTTCGACGACGCCGCCGTGTACCGCGTCAGCGACGACCTGGCCGTCGTCTCGACAACGGACTTCTTCCCTCCCCTCGTCGACGATCCGGCAGACTTCGGTGCGATCGCCGCCGCCAACGCCTGTAGCGACGTCTTCGCCATGGGGGGCCGGGTCACGACGGCGCTGAACGTCTCCGCCTTCCCGGAGCGACTGCCCATCGAGGCCATCGAGGCCATCCTCGGCGCCGCCGCGGCGACGGTGCGGGCGGCGGGGGGCTCCGTCGTCGGTGGCCACACCATCCGCAGCGAGGAGCTGATCTTCGGGTTGGCGGTGCAGGGCCTTGTCCACCCGGACCGCATCTTCACGAAGGGAGGCGGACGGCCCGGCGACGTCCTCGTGCTGTCCAAGCCGCTCGGCACGGGCGTCGTGCTGGCCGGGGGGTCGGAGGACGAGAAGGCGGCCGCGATCGAGGGCATGCGCGGGTTGAACCGGGCGGCCTCGGAGGCGTTGCAGGCGCTGGCAGGCGCGGTGCACGCGGTCACCGACGTCACCGGGTTCGGCCTGGCCGGCCATGGGTGGGAGATGGCCGAGCGGGGCGGGGTGCGGGTGGTGTTCGACGCGGAGCAGCTCCCGCTGTACGCGGGCGCGCGGGCGGCGGCCGAACGGGGCGTGCGAACCGGTGGCGATGCCCGTAACCGCGAGTACCTGGGCCAACGCGTCAGGAGCGAGGTGCCCGAAGCGCTCGACGTGCTGTGCTTCGATCCCCAGACGTCGGGTGGCCTGCTCGCCGCCGTCGCCGCCGATGCCCTCGGGGCGACCGAAGCGGCCGGCTTCCTCCCGGTGGGGCGGGTCGAGGTCGGCCCGGCCGGGGTCCACATCGCCTGAGCGCATCGCCTGAGCGCAGGGTCGGGGACCGGTAGCGTCGGGCCGTGCCGGTGCGCGTAACGAAGAAGCGGGCGCCGACCCGATCCGCCGAGCAGGAGCTCTGGGCAGCCGGCCACGAAGTGGTCGTCGGGGTCGACGAGGTCGGCCGGGGCGCATGGGCCGGGCCGTTGATGGTCGGCGCGGCCGTGCTGCCGAGGGCCAAGCGGGTGAACGGCGTGCGGGACTCGAAGCTCCTGACCGAGCCCGAGCGGGAGAAGCTGTTCGGCCGGGTCGCCGGCTGGTGCCAGGCCTGGGCGGTGGGCGTGGCCACGCGGGAGGAGTGCGACGAGCTGGGGATGGCCCCGGCACAGAAGCTGGCCGCCCGTCGCGCCATCGAAGCGCTCGGCGTCGAGCCCGACGCTGCCGTGGTCGACGGGCGTTGGAACTTCGTCGGACCGGCCGTGCCCCACGTCGACCGTCGGGTCAAGGCCGATGCCTTCTGCCTGTCCGTGGCCGCGGCCTCCATCCTCGCCAAGGTCACGCGCGACCGGTTCATGCGGGAGCAGGCCGAGCACTACCCGCACTGGTCGTTCGACACGAACAAGGGCTACCCCTGCCCGGTCCACAAGGCCGCACTCCAGGGTTACGGGCCGAGCGCCATCCACCGCCGCACCTGGATCTTCATGGACCACTACGTCCCCTGGCCGGGGCTCAGGGTGATCCGCGCCGAGCAGCCCGCGCTGTTTTGACCGCGATCGAGGCCCGGCCGTTCGGTGGGCCGGAGGACCTCGAAGCGATGAAGGCGGTCGTGCGCCTGGCCCGCGCCGAGGCGCCGCTGGCCGGGTACTGGCACCCGGGAGAGCTCGACTGGTGGTTCTCCTACGGCCCGGATCACCGGCCGCTCACGACACTCTGGTTCGACGGCGACGGGCCGGCGAGCTGGGTGGTCGTCAACGAGCCGGCCCGCGCCGCCGACTCGGCCGTGCGACCGGACCTAAGGGGTGGGCCCGTCGAGGAGGCGGTCATCGCCCACGCCGAGCAACGCCTGGGACCAGGTGCGGTCACCCTGTTCGCGACCGCGGCGGATGAGGACGAGTCCCGCCGCGTGCTCCTGGCCGCTCAGGGCTACGAGCGGACGTCGGCGTTCCTGCAGGCGTTCGTCATCTCGCCCGCCGGTGCCGCGGCGGACGTTCCGGTGTTGCCGTCACGGTTCCGGTTGCTCGACGCGATGACTGATGACTGGGTGGCCGAACGGGCGGAGTGCCACCACCGCGCCTTCGATCCCTCGATCATGACCCCGGAGCGTTACACCGTGTTTCGACACGCGCCCGGCTACGACGCGGAGCTCGACGTCGCGGTCGTCACGGAAGACGGCCGCGTGGCCGCCTACGCCATGGCCTGGGCCGACACCTTGAGTCGGACGGGTCAGCTCGAGCCCGTCGGCACCCGCCCCCACTTCTGGCGCCGCGGTCTCGGCCGCGTAGCCTGCCGGGAGGCGGTCCGGCGGCTCGCCCGCCAGGGGGTAGAGACAGTCGGGGTCAACGCCGACGCCGCCAACGCGGGGTCGATCGCCTTCTACGAGTCCTGCGGGTTCCGGCGCGCGACGACGATCGACCGCTGGGTCCGGCCGGGCTGACGCTCAGATCCGGTCGAGCGCCTGGCGCAGATCGGCGACGAGGTCGGTGGCCGTCTCCAGCCCGACCGACAGGCGAACCAGCGACGGTGGGACCTCCAGAGGGGATCCGGCCGCGCTCGCGTGCGTCATGCGCCCCGGGTGCTCGATGAGCGACTCGACGGCCCCGAGCGACTCGGCCAACGTGAACAGCTCGGTGTGGCGGACGACCTCGAGCGCCGCGTCCTCTCCACCCCGGACGGTGAAGCTCACCATGCCGCCGAAATCCCGCATCTGGCGCGCCGCCGCGGGATGTCCCGGATGGTCGGGCAGCTGGGGGTACAGCACACGCTCGACGGCCGGATGGCCGACGAGCAGATCGACCACGGCGCGGGCGTTGGTGCAGTGGCGGTCCATCCGCACGGCGAGCGTCTTGAGGCCGCGGAGCACGAGGTAGCAGTCGAACGGCGCCGGGATCGCGCCGGCGGCGTTCTGCGTGAAGCGGAGGCGTTCGGCCAACGCGTCGTCGTCGACGGCCACGAAGCCGCCCACCACGTCCGAGTGCCCACCTAGATACTTGGTTGCAGAGTGAACGACCACGTCCGCGCCGAGCGTCAGAGGCTGCTGGAGGTAGGGGGTGGCGAACGTGTTGTCGACGACCACCAGCGCGCCCTTTTCGTGCGCGATGTCGGCGACGGCCTCGATGTCGATGCAGGTCAGCAACGGGTTGGTCGGGCTCTCCAACCAGATCATGCGGGTGTCGGGCGACCAGCTCTCGCGCAAGCCGTCCAGATCGGTCAGGTCGACCGCGGTCCAGGGGTAGCCGACGGCGCCGTAGATCTTGGAGATGAGCCGGTAGGTCCCGCCGTACGCGTCGTTGCCGAGGACGATGCGCTGGCCGGGCTGCAGCAGGCGCAGCACGTTGTCCTCCGCGGCCAGGCCAGACGCGAAGGCCAGGCCGTGGGTCGCCCGCTCCAGCGACGCCACGCACTCCTCCAGCGCGGCGCGGGTCGGGTTGCCCGAGCGCGAGTACTCGTATCCCTGGTGGACCCCGACCTCGTCTTGGACGAAGGTGGTCGACAGGGTGATGGGGGTAACAACGGCGCCGGTGGCCGCATCCGCTTCCTGGCCGGCGTGGATGGCCCTCGTCTCGAAACCGAGGCCCTCGCCCTGGTCCTGCTCACCCATGCGCGAGTCCCAAGGTCAGGCCGGGCCGGCCGCGGTTGGGGACAGGAAGGTCAGGACGTCCGTGCGGGTGAGTACCGAGAGCGGCCGGCCGCCGGCCAGTACGAGCAGGGCCGGGGACCGGTCGAGCATCTCGACGGCCCGCGAGAGCGGTTGCCCGATGCCCACGGTCGGCAGCTTCGGTCCCATCACCTTGTCCACCGGGAGGTCGAGGACCGAGGGATCGCGAAACGCGGCGTCCATCAGCGCCAGCTCGTCGACGGCGCCGGCCACCTCGGCGGCCGCGAACGGCGGCTCGTTCTTGCACACCGGCAGCTGCGACACCCCCGTGGACCGCATGAGGGAGACGGCCTCCCGCACGGTCTCCTCCGGGTTGACGTACAGCAGCGCAGGCAGGTCCTCGCTGCGTGCCTCCAGGACCGAACCCACGCAGAGGTCGCACTCGCGCAGGAACCCGTACGTGGCCATCCACTCGTCGTTGTAGACGCGGGACAAGTAGCCGCGGCCGGAGTCCGGGATGAGCACCACGACGAGCGCGTCGGCGGGCAGGTCACGGGCCACCTTGATGGCGGCCGCCACCGCCAGCCCACCCGACGAGCCGAGGAGGATCCCCTCCTCCTTGGCCACCTGGCGGGCCATCAGGTAGGCCTCCTCGTCCGTGCACGCGACCACCTGGTCGAGCACCGAGGGGTCCCACGCCTCGGGGAAGAAGTCCTCGCCCACGCCCTCGATGAGATAGGGCCGCCCGGAGCCGCCCGAGAAGACCGACCCTTCGGGGTCGGCGGCGATCACCTGGACGTCGGGGTCCTGTCGCTTGAGGTACCGGGCGACGCCGGTGATCGTGCCGCAGGTGCCCGCGCCGGCCACGAAGTGGGTGATCCCGCCGGCGGTCTGGCGCCAGATCTCCGGCCCCGTCGTCTTCTCGTGGGACAGGGGGTTGGCGGGGTTGGCGTACTGGTTGGGGCGGAAGGCGTCGGGGATCTCCTTCACCAACCGCTCCGCAGTCGAGTAGTAGCTGTCGGGGTGGTCGGGCGGCACGGCCACGGGGCACACAGTCACCTCGGCCCCGTAGGCGCGCAGGAGGTCAATCTTCTCCGGGGCGACCTTGTCGGTCGTGACGAAGTGGCAGCGGTAGCCGCGCTGCGCGGCGACGATGGCCAGGCCCACGCCCGTGTTCCCCGACGTCGGTTCGACGATGGTGCCACCCGGGCGCAACAGGCCGTCGCGCTCCGCGGCCAGCACCATCTCGAGCGCCGGACGGTCCTTGGACGACCCCCCGGGGTTGGTGATCTCCAGCTTCGCCGCCAATGTGCAGGTCACCCGGTGCGCGGCGGCCACGCGACCGAGCTTCACCAGGGGGGTGTCACCGATGAGATCGAGCACCGACTCGGCGATCTCGGGGCCGTTCGCGAGGCTGCCTTCCCCATCGCGGCTCTTGTTCCCCACGCCGCCACGCTACTGCGGCGCACCCCCTGGCTACCCTCGAAGATCATGTGGTCGACGTCCGACGTGCTCGCCCTGGCGCCCGACGAAGCCGTCGCCCGCGCCGCGCGTGCGCTGGCCGTCCCCGCGTCGTGGTCCGACCTGGGTAGCGATGACGTCGGGGTCTGGGGTCTCTACCGGGGCACCTCGGCGGAGCCTTACGACGTCGCCGTGGATCGCTCCGGCCCGGCCTGGCGGTGCTCGTGCCCCAGCCGCAAGCTGCCCTGCAAGCACGCCGTCGGGTTGCTCCTGCTGTGGGCGGATGGCGCCGTGCCCACCACCGTGCGGCCAGCCGCCGTCTCGTCGTGGCTGGCGGCTCGGGCCGCTGTGGCGGCGCGGGCCGATTCCGAGTCCAATGCTGAGGCCGCCGACGGGCCGCCGACCCGAGGTCGCCGGTCGCCTTCAGCCGGTCGCCCGACGCCCGCTCCCGACCGTGCCCGCCAGCGACGGGCGGACGAGCGGGCGGCGCGGGTGCGCGGCGGTCTGGAGGAGCTGGACCGCTGGTTGGCCGACCAGATCCGCCGCGGCCTGGCATCTCCGGAGACGACTGCGCGCGACGCGTGGGAGGCCGCGGCGGCGCGCCTGGTGGACGCCCAGGCCGGCGCGCTGGCCAACCGGGTTCGCCGGGCGACGGAGCTGCTGGCGGCGCAGCACTTGGGGACGCAGCCCAGCGGGTACGGCGCGGTCCTGGCCGAGATGGCCACACTGCACGCGTTGACCGTGGCCGGTCGTCGCACCCCCGCGCTCGACGAGGACCTGGCGGCGAGCGTCCGGACCGCCGTCGGCTGGACCGTCGCTCGCGAGGAGGTGCTGGCCACCCCGCCCACGACCGACCGCTGGCACGTCGTGGCTCGCAGCGACACCGAGGAGCACCGGATCACGGTCCGCCGGACCTGGCTGCTCGGCCGGCGCTCCGGGCGCTGGGGGTTGCTGCTGGACTTCGCGGCCTTCGGCGAGAGCCTGGTCGACGAGCCTGCGGTCGGCAGCGTGCTCCATGCCGATCTGCACCACTTCCCCGCCCGGGTGCCGCTGCGCGCGCTCGTCGGTGTCGTGCACGAGCCGGCGGAGGAGGACGAGTCCGGACCTCCCACGTCGACAGTCGCCGGCACGCTGGCCGACGCGGGCTGGGCCATCGCCCGCGAACCCTGGTTGGAGCGCTGGCCCGCGGTCGTCCTCGCCACCCCCGCGCCGCGTCACCCTCAGGACGGCTGGGCTCTCGTGGACAGGACCGGCGCGTTGCCCATCGCCGGCACACCGGCTCTGCTGAGGCTGCTCGCCGTCTCCGGCGGGAGGCCCGTGGTGGTGTCAGGCGAGCATCGGGCCGGCGGGTTCGTCCCCCTGTCTGTCCGCGCCCACGACCGGACCGCGGTGTTGTGTTGATGGCGGTGCCGTGGTGACGGCGGTCGGGCTCGCCGGCGTCTGGACGGACCTGGTGGCCACCGCCATGCTGGGCACGGACCGCCGGTCGTTGCCGTCGGTGCCCGTCGGGACGGTGGAGGACTTCGGCACGGGTCCGGACGCCGCCGTCGCCCTGCTCGACCGCGCCGCCACGGTGGTCGCGGCGCGTCGGGCCGGCGGCGTGCCCGAGCCGGTCGGGCGCCCGCTGGCCGAGTGCCCGGCCGATCCCAGACCACCCTGCCCGCGCACCGCGGCGCGGCGGCTGGGCCTCCTGCTGGACGGTCGCCAGGCCGACCTCCTGCCCGAGTGGTTGCAGGCGCTGCGCGCTGCCGGGCTGGCCGCACCTCCCGAACACCTTGCCACGCTCATGGAGCTGACGAGAGGCGATCCCCGGGCGCGCCAAGCGGTGCAGGAGGCGGCCGGCCCGCTCGCGGCATGGTTGAGCGAGATCGTCCCCGGCCTGGGGTGGGAGCCGCCCGCCGATCCCGCCGAGGCGTGGGAACGGGGCGGAACCGCCGAGCGGATCGACGCCCTCCGGCGCCTGCGCGCCAGCGACCCCGCCGGCGGCCGCGCGCTGTTGGCCGCGGGGCTGGGAGGGGAGCGGGCGGAGGTGCGCGCCGCCTGCTACGGCGCGCTGGCCATCGGGCTCGGCCCCGACGACGAGGCAGTCCTCGAGCGCGCGCTGGACGACCGGGTTGCCTCGGTGCGGGTGGTGGCGGCGGATCTCCTCGCTGCTCTTCCCGGCTCGGCCTGGTCGGCCCGCATGGCGCGGCGGGCCGAGCAGATGGTGCAGGTGGTCGGGCCGCCAGGACAAGACCGGTTCGACATCCGGCTGGTGGCGCCGTTGCCGGCGCGTTGGGAGCGGGACGGCATCGACCCGTCCGCTCCGGCGCGGACCTCGCTCGGCGTCCACGTGCTCGTGCAGGTGGTCGCGGGCACGCCGTTGTCGTGGTGGGAGACGCTGGCCTCTCCATCGCACCTCGTCGTGCTGGCCACCGAGCACGAGCTCGGCCCGGCCCTCCTGACCGGCTGGACGGCGGCGGCCTCCCGCCAGGGCCGGGCGGACTGGGCCCACTTGCTCGTCGTCGAGACCGAAGAGCCGTCGCTGGTCGACGTGCTGGACCGGGAAGAGGTCGGGCGGCTGGCCCTCCGCCTGGCCACGGCCGACGGCATGCTCACCCCGCTCGGCCTGGCCACGCTGGAGGCGCTGCCGCGACCGTGGCCGGCAGCGCTCGGCCCGCGCGTGGCCGAGGCGGTCGACGCGCTCTTCCTCGAGCGCCGCCTGGGCCGGCACCACGTGCCCTCGCTGCGTCGCCTGGCCCGCGCGCTCGACCCACCGGTGCTGTTGCCGCTGGCCGGCGCGCTCTCCGTGCTGGACCTGCCGCCTCCACTGGACGGGCTGCGGGACGACCTGGCTGCCAGGCTGCGCTTCCGCGCCGCGATGTTGGAGGAGCTGACACCCGTATGACGAAGGGCAACGAAGCCCGACCGACCGGGCGTGACCGGCCCGGCGACGGCGCCGTCCTGCGGCCGCACGCCGAGCAGGAGTACGCGCAGGAGCTGGACGCGCTCGCACGTGCCGACGATCACCCCCGCCCGCCGCAGTGGAGGTTGTCGCCGTGGGCCGTCGTGACGTATGTGCTCGGCGGTGTGCTGGCGGACGGCACCACGATCACGCCCAAGTACATCGGCCCGCGGCGTGTGGTGGAGGTGGCGGTCGCCACCCTGGCCACGGACCGGGCGTTGCTGCTGCTCGGGCTGCCCGGCACGGCCAAGACCTGGCTGAGCGAGCACCTGGCCGCCGCCATCTCGGGGAACTCGGTGCTGCTCGTGCAAGGTACGGCGGGTACGCCGGAGGAGTCGTTGCGCTACGGCTGGAACTACGCCCGCCTGCTGACCGAAGGTCCCAGCGAGCAGGCGCTCGTGCCCAGCCCGGTGCTGCGGGCCATGCGGGACGGTGCCCTCGTCCGGGTCGAGGAACTGACTCGCATCCCGTCCGACGTGCAGGACGCCCTCATCACCATCCTGTCCGAGAAGACGCTGCCCATCCCCGAGCTGGGCGCGGAGGTGCAGGCCGCGCCGGGCTTCAACGTCATCGCCACGGCCAACGATCGCGACCGCGGCGTCAACGAGCTTTCCAGCGCGCTGCGGCGCCGGTTCAACACCGTCCTGCTCCCGCTGCCCACCTCCGCGGACGACGAGGTCGCCATCGTGGGCCGGCGCGTCGCGGACATCGGCAGGGCGTTGGAGCTGCCCGACCTCCCCAGCGCTGACGCCGAGATCCGCCGGGTCGTGACCGTGTTCCGTGAGCTGCGGGCGGGCGTCACCGACGACGGCCGGGTCAGCCTCAAGACCCCGACGGCCACGCTGTCGCCGGCGGAGGCGATCTCGGTCGTGACGAACGGCTGGTCGCTCGCCGCCCACTTCGGCGACGGGGAGCTGCATCCGGCCGATCTGGCCGACAGCATCGTCGGGGCCGTGGTCAAGGATCCCGTCCACGACACGGTGGCCTGGCGGGAGTACGTGGAGGGGGTCATGCGGGACCGGCCGGGCTGGGCGGACTTCTACCGCGCCTGCCGCGAGACGCTGTGACCGTGACCTCGGCCGCCACAGCGGTGGCGGAGGTCCGAGTCCTCGGCGTCCGCCACCACGGGCCGGGCTCGGCCCGCTCGACGCTCGACGCGCTCGACGCATTCGGCCCGGACGTCGTGTGCATCGAGGGCCCGCCGGAGGCCGAGGCCATCGCGCCGCTTGCCGCGGATCCGACCATGGCGCCGCCGGTGGCCCTCCTCGCCTACGACCTCGACCATCCGTCGACGGCGACGTTCTGGCCACTGGCCAGCTTCAGCCCCGAGTGGCAGGCCCTTCGCTGGGCGCAGCGGCACGGCAGCGCGGTGCGGTTCATCGACCTGCCGGCGGCGCAGGTGCTGGCCGCCGCCGCCGATCGGCGCAGCGAAACGCTGGAGCAGCCGGACCCCCTCGCCGGCCTGGCCGCCGCGGCCGGGTACGACGACGTCGAGCGGTGGTGGGACGACCTGGTGGAGCACAGCGACCGCGAGGTGTTCGCCGCCGTGGGCGAGGCGATGGCCGCCGCCCGGGAGGCAGCGCCTCCCCTGTCGCCCGGCGCAGTCGACGACCGGCGGGAGGCGCACATGCGCGAGCGCGTGCGCGCGGCGATCGCCGACGGAGCGGCCCGGGTGGCCGTCGTGTGCGGCGCGTGGCACGGACCGGCGTTGCAGGACCTCTCGCTCGTGCCGGCCGAGGCGGACAGGGCGCTGCTCAGCGGGCGGCCGTCCGTCAAGGTGGCTATGACGTGGGTGCCGTGGTCGAGCCGGCGCCTGGCCGCCGGCACCGGCTATGGCGCCGGGGTTCGCGCGCCAGGCTGGTACCACCACCTGTTCACCCACGCCGGGCCGGACGTGGTGGCCCGCTGGTTCTGCGAGGTCGCCGTCGTGCTCCGGGCCGGCGGCCACACCGTGTCGCCGGCGCAGCTCATCGATGCCACCCGACTCGCCGAGGCGCTGGCGACGATGCGCAGGCGGTCGCTGGCGGGGCTGTCGGAGGTGACCGATGCCGCGGCCGCCGTTCTCGGCGAGGGTGGCTCGGCGCCGATGGCCCTCGTGCACGAGGAGCTGGTCGTCGGCACGTCGGTCGGTGCCGTACCCGCCGACACGCCGATGGTGCCGCTGGCGCGCGACCTGGCCGTTTGGCAGCGTCGGCTCCGGCTCAAGCCGGAGGACCGCACGCTCGAGTTGGACCTGCGCCGCGCCGGCGGCCTGGCGCGGTCGCACCTGCTGCACCGGCTGGCGCTGCTCGACGTGCCGTGGGGTATCCCGCTCGACGGCCGCGGCGCGGCGGGAACCTTCCGGGAGACGTGGCAGTTGCGCTGGGAGCCCGAGCTGTCGGTCCGCCTCGTCGAGCGCAGCGCCTTCGGGACGACGGTCGAAGTGGCGGCCGGGGCCTACGTCGTCCACCTGGCGAACGGTGAGGCGGGCCTGGCCGACCTCACCCGGCTTGTGGAGGGCTGCCTGCTGGCGGATCTGCCCGCCGCCCTCGGGGAGGTCATGCGGGTGCTGGCAGGCCGGGCTGCGGTGCACGCCGAGGTCCCGCAGCTCATGGACGCTCTCGGCCCGCTGGCCCGCGCCCGCCGCTACGGCGACGTGCGTGGCACGGACGTCGCCGCGCTCGACACCGTGCTGCGCGGCCTGGTGGTACGCATCACCTCCGGCCTCGGTCCCGCCTGCACCAACCTCGACGCGGACGAGGCCGCGGCCATGGGCCATCGGCTCCAGGCCACCCAGGCCGCACTCGCCCTGCTGGCGGCGAACGAGGACGCAGCGAACGAGGAGACAGCCAACGAGGGCACGGCTGGGCACGAGCCGCTCTGGTTCCGTGCGCTGGCCGGCCTGGTGCAGGGCCCGACCGTTCCCGGGCTGGTGCGGGGACGCGCCTCACGCCTGCTGCTGGACGCCGAGCAGCTCGACGCGGCCGGTGCGGGGCGACTCCTCGGCCGGGCGTTGACCGCGGGCACGCCCGCGCGGGAGGGGGCGGCCTTCGTCGAAGGCTTCCTCGCCGGCAGCGGCACCGTCCTCGTGCATGACCGCGCCCTGCTCGGCCTGGTCGACGAGTGGGTGGCCGAGCTACCGGCCGACGCCTTCACGGACGCCCTGCCGCTCCTGCGGCGGACGTTCGCCACGTTCGAGCCGTCCGAGCGTCGCCTCATCGGCGAGCTGGTGCGCCGCGGCGGGGCAGGTGCACAGGGCGACGCGGAGCTGGCGGCGGGGCTCGACGAGGAGCGCGTGCGGGCAGCGCTGGCGACGATGGCCGCCATGCTCGGCGTCGAGCACGGAGACCGACGGTGAGCGCGGCGCCGAGCGAGGCCGAACGCCTGCGCCGCTGGCGTCTCGTGCTCGGCGGTGGCGATGACGGTGGGGACGACGGGACCGGTGCCGGCCTGTCCGGTGACGACGCCGGCATGGACGCCGTGCTCGCCGCCCTCTACGACCGTGGCCCCGAGGTCGGCGCCCGCGGCGGACGCCGACAGGCGGGGCTCGGCCGCAGCTCGCCGCAGGTGGCGCGCTGGCTGGGCGACATCCGCCGCTACTTCCCGACCTCCGTGGTGCAGGTGATGCAGCGCGACGCCATCGAGCGGCTCGACCTCACCCGACTCCTGCTGGAGCCGGAGATGCTCTCGGCGCTCGAACCGGACATCCACCTCGTCGGGACGCTGCTGGCCCTCCAGGCGTACCTCCCCGACGAGGCCCGGGCGACCGCCCGCCGCGTGGTGGCCACCGTCGTGGCCGAGATCGAGGCCCGGCTGGCCCGGCCACTCCAGCAGGCCACCGCGGGGGCGTTGCGCCGCCATCTCCGCACTCGCCGGCCCCGCCCGGGAGACGTGGACTGGCACCGCACCATCCGCGCCAACCTGCGCCACTGGCTCCCGGACCGCCGGGTGCTCGTGCCGGACCACCTGGTGGGGTTCGGCCGGCTGGCCCCCGCCGTCCAGCGCGAGCTGGTCATCGCCATCGACCAGTCCGGCTCCATGGCCGAGTCGGCGGTGTACGCGGGGGTGATGGGCGCGGCGCTGGCGTCGGTGCCGGCGCTCGAGACGTCAGTCGTGGCCTTCAGCACCGAGGTCGTCGACCTGACCGGGCTGCTCCACGATCCGGTCGACGTCCTGTTCGGCATCCAGCTCGGCGGGGGCACGGACATCAACCGCGCTGTGGCCTATTGCGAGGGCCTCATCAGCCGACCGGCCGACACGGTGCTGGTCATCGTGTCGGACCTGTACGAGGGTGGCCTCGCCGGCGAGGTGGAGGCGCGGCTGGCGGCGCTCACCCGGGCGGGTGTCACCGCCGTCGTGCTGCTGGCGCTGTCCGACGAGGGTGCCCCCGCACACGACCACGCCCGCGCGTCAGTGCTGGCCGCGCTCGGCGTTCCGTGCTTCGCCTGCACGCCCGACGCCTTCCCCGACCTGCTGGCCGCGGCGATCGAGCGCCGCGACCTCGGCCGCTGGGCCGGCGAGCACGGCTTCGTCAGCTCGTCTGCGTCCCCACCTTGAGCTCGCGGAACGGGGTCACCGAGTCGATCCCGGGGTCCTTGGGCAGGCCGAGGACCCGCTCACCCACGATGTTCCGCATCACCTCGTCCGACCCGCCGGCGATGCGCATCCCGGGAACGCCGAGGAAGAACGCGCCCCAGGCGTAGGTGCCCCACTCGCCCGAGTCGGCGAGGACCCGGGGGCCGAGCACGTTGGCCGCGAACTCGCTCATACGCCGCATGTTCATGGTGAGGGACAGCTTGGCGATCGAGAGCTCGGGCCCGGGGAGCTGGCCGCGCTTGATCTTGTCCATCGCCCGCTGGTTCGTGTAGCCGGCGACGCGAAGCGACGTGATGATGCCGGCGAGCTCGTTGCGCACGATCGGATCGTCGGCGAGACCGAAGTGGCGCACCATCTCGATCAGTCGGGCCGTCATGCCGCCCGTGGGCCCGCCCGCGCCGCCGGCGCCGATGGACGCCCGTTCGTTCATGAGTGTCGTGAGGGCCACTGACCAACCCTGATTGACGTCGCCGAGGCGATGGTCGTCCGGGACCCTGACCTCGTTGAAGAACACCTCGTTGAAGCTGGCGCCGCCCGTCATCTGGCGCAGCGGGCGGATCTCGACGCCCGGCGCCCGCATGTCGACGATGAACCCGGTCAGGCCCTTGTGCTTGGGCAGGTCCGGGTCGGTTCGGCAGATGATCTCGCCGATGTCGGAGTACTGCGCGCCGGACGTCCAGACCTTCTGGCCCGTGATGAGCCATTCGTCGCCATCGCGCTCCGCCTTGGTCTGGAGGCTGGCCAGGTCCGAGCCTGCGCCCGGCTCGGAGAAGAGCTGGCAGCCGACGATGTCGCCTCGGTACATGGCTCGCAGGTAGCGGTCCTTTGCGCTGTCCGACGCGTGGGCGAGGATGGTCGGGGCGACCATGCCGAGGCCGATGCCGAAGAAGGCCTGGTTGGGCACCTCGTACTGCGACTCCAGCGAGGACCACAGCCGCTCGTAGGTATTGGACAGCTCCCGGCCACCGAACTGGGCCGGCCCACCGATCCAGCCGAAGCCGGCGTCGAACTTCGTGGCCCGCCACTCCTGGGCCCGGGCGAGCTCCTCCCGCTCGCGGTCGCGGGCCTTCTCGTCGAAGAGCGACACCTTGTCGGAGCCCTCTCCCCACACGAAGGCCTTCTCAGCCTCCCGCCTGGTGGCGTGGGCGTCGAGGAAGCCGCGGGCCTCCGTCTCAAAGGCCTCGAGGCTGACGTCGGGCATGGATCGGACCCCCTGGAACGCGGACTTGACCTGCGGGTCAATGTAGTCGGGAGGAGGCCCGCCAGGCACGGCCGCCACGACCGGCGGGCACGGTCGGCGGGGACTGCCGGCGGTACGGTCGAGGCGATGATCGAGACGCCACCGTCGACCGATAGACCACTGCGCTTGCCCCGCATGACTCGCGCGCAGGCCATCCTGCTCCGTGCGTTCTGCTTGTGGACGGTCTGGATCTGGGCCACGCGGATCTGGAACATCTGGGGCGACGACGCCCGGGGCACGGGGTTCAAGGTCGTGCACACGGTGCTGGCTGCTGTGAGCATCGCCTTCGCCGTGGCCGCCTGGCTGGTGGTGCGGCGGCTGCGGACGCCGGTGCCGGTCGCTGACACGGTTGCCGATCACGCGGTCGACGCTGGCTAGCCTGCGCCGCCGTGGGTCAACCCGTCGCCGTCACCCCGCTGCCCAGCAGCCAACCGGGCCTGTTGCGCTTCGAGGCCAATCGCAGCCTCACCGGCATGGGCCACGAGCACTACTGGACCGTCGCCGACGCCACCGGCCCAGGGTCCGGGCCGATCCTGGCTCGGCGTCTTCTGGAGACGGGCGAGGTGGAGTCCGTGCACGTCTACGGCAACATCGTCACCGTCGACTTGCGCAAGGGCTTCAACGGCGATGCGCTCGAGCCGATCATCGAGGAGCTCTACACCTACTACCGCCCGGGTTTCGTGCCGCCCCCGCTCGAGATGCCCGAGGAGGAGGCGCCGGCGGCGGCCGGTGGGGAAGGAGGCGCCGCGGGTGATGGTGCGGTGGACGTCGCGGCCTCTCGCGTCCCGGCCCACCTGCTGGAGCGCAGCCGCTCGGCCAAAGAGCGCTGGTTCGCCAACCAGGGCTGACAGTTCGGACTCCCGAACGAGACAGCGGTCGCTCCGATCCGTGGTGGAACCAGTCTTTAGCACTAAGGTCTGCGACGGTGGTCGACGCCGGCGAATCCCCGCTCACGCTGCAGGAAGCCGCCGACCGGCTCGGCGTCCACTACATGACGGCGTACCGCTACGTGCGCCTGGGGGTGCTGGCGGCGGAGAAGTCGGGAGGCACGTGGCGGGTCGCGCCCGGGGTCGTCGAAGCGTTCGTCCAGGCCCGTCAGGCGGGCCCGGGTGACGCAGCCGCCGCCGGACGGCGAGGGGGCCGGCGGGCTCCGTGGGCCGAGCGCCTCGAGCACCGTCTCCTGGCCGGTGACGCCCGCGGGGCCTGGGGGGTCATCGAAGCCGCACAGGCCGCAGGCGCCGACCTCGACGAGGTGTACCTCGACCTCGTTGCCCCGGCCATGGTGTCCATCGGCCGCCGCTGGGAATCGGGTGAGCTCGACGTCGCCGTCGAGCACCGGGCCAGTGTGATCGCGGGGCGCTTGGTCGGGCGGCTCGGGCACCGGTTCCTGCGGCGAGGTCGCAACCGCGGCACGGTGGTGCTCGGTGCGCCCGCAGGAGAACGCCACTCGCTCCCGCTGGCGCTGCTGGCCGATCTGCTGCGGGGAGCCGGCTGGGACGTCTCGGACCTGGGTTCCGACGTCCCGGCGTCGTCCTTCGCGCTGGCTGCCGCTCGCGCCCAGCAGCTGACCATCGTCGGGGTGTCGATCAGCACACGGGAGTGCACGCGTTCTGCGGAGGCGACCATCGACGCGCTGCGGGGCGCCGTGGACGGCGTACCCATCCTCGCCGGCGGCTGCGCGGTCCGGGACCGGGATCACGCGCGAGAGCTCGGCGCCGACGGTTGGGCCTGCGACGGCCGCGCTGTGGTGGTGCTTCTCGAGGACCTAGCGATGGGTGGCCGTCTCTAACTCGATGGTGACCGGTATCGGGCATCTCTAGTCTGGGATTGGCCGGATCGACAGTGCACAGGTCGGATGCCGGCGACGGAGGGGCCCATGGCGGGCGGGATCGCAGTCGACGAGGACGAGCTCGACGAGCCCTCCCAGTGGCTGCTCCACTTGCTGCTCGGCGATCCCGTCCTCGCGGATGCGCAGCTGTTGATGGAGCCTCCCTCGTGCTACGGCAGGGATGAGCCGCCAGAGCCAGGCCTGTGGAGCCTCGTCGCTCGCTTTCCGTCGCCCACCGGCCGACCCGAGCTCGACGTCGAGCTGTGGCTGGAACCAGGCGGTACCGACGTACCCCGTTTGATCCCTGAGTGGCAGCCGACGCTGAGCTTCGCCGGGTGGCATACGCACTCGTTCGGCCACGACGATGACCACCTTCGACGTTTCTTCGACGTGGCCAGGTGCATCTTCTCAGGTGAGATCGTCGCCTATTGCGCCTCGGAGAACGAGACTGAGCCCGACTGCTGGTGGATCGTTGACCTTGCCGACGACGACGACGTGTTGAATCTGCTGGCAGATCCTCCCCACGCCGGTCCGATCCACACGATCTCTTGGGACGGGAAGCGTGACTGCGCGTTGACGCTGGACGGTCTGCTCGCTGAACGAGAGCTCGCGCTCGCGCAGGCGGCAGCAGGGCAAGCGACGGGGATTAGACGAGTGCTTCGATCGTTGCGACCGTCACGATTGCGCTCGCGGCGCGTGCGAGACGGCGATCGAGGGTGACAAACGCATCCGCTTGCAGCTGGGTCAGCGCGACGTACTCGGCGTCGAAGGTGTCGGACCAACCGAGCTGCTGAGCGATCTTCCAAGCGACGTTCTGCAGGACACGATCACCGAGCAGTCGCATTTGCAGCCCTCGCACGTAGGTCAGGCGTCGGTCGGCGTCGGCCTTCGCGAGGTCACCTCGCTGCACCTCCTGGTACAGCGACGAGAGCACCTGCGATCGGAGGAGCGTCGGCGCCAGGAGCTCGTGCTCGCCCGGGATCGTGGCCTCGTCCGAGGCGAGGCGCAGGGCGACGTCCGGGCCGATCACGAACCTTGTCACGCGGGTACCTCCCTCCATCGCGACTGTTGCCCCAAACGGTAGGTGGCGCGCCTACGTGCGCAGCACCTCGTCCGCCGCCCGCTCTCCCGACCGCACCGCGCCTTCGATCAGCCCGTGCATCTCCGTGGCCCGCTCGGCACCCGCCCAATGGATGCGACCGACCGGGGCCCGGAGCGCGCTGCCATAGCTGGTCAGCGTGCCGGGCGAGAAATGCGAGATCATCCCTCCGAGCGACCACTGCTCCGCCGACCAGTCGGTCTCGAGATAGCCGATCGGCTCCCCGGCGGCGGATCCGAAGCGTTCGACCAGCGCGCTCAGCCATGTGGCTCGACGGTGAGTCGGGGACATCCCTGCCAGGCGGAGTGCGGGCGGTCCGAACGCGTAGCTGCTCAGCACGCCGGGGGTACCGCTCTTTGGGCACTGGTCGATCGTGATGACGACCGGAGAGCGGGGGTCGGCTGACTCTCCGCAGAGCCCGGCCTCACGCCAGAACGGCTCGGGGTAGGTCGTGATCACCCGGATCGCCGCGCCCGGGACCATGCGCATCAATAGGTGGTGGTGTGCGGGAGGCAGGCCAGGCTCGAAGGTGAGGCGAGCGGCGAGCGCCGGCGGCGTCGCCACGACGACACGCTCGGCCGCAACGATGAGATCGTCCGTGTGCGCCTCGATCCCATCACCGACATCGGTGATCGCCCGCACCGGTTGCCCGAGGTGGACAGCCTCGCCGAGGGCGGCGGCGATGCGATCGGCAACGGCCGGAGGGTCACCGTCGAGCAGATGCGTCTCCGTGAGCTTGCTGTCGGTGTAGTACTCGAACCCGCGCTTGGCACCATGGCCGCCGCGGGCGAGGACGAGTGCGCCGAGCACCGAGAGCTCGGCGGGGTCGGTGCAGAACAGCACCCCCATCGCCATGTGGGTCAGTTCCCGGCCGAGGCTCGAGGGAACGTTCAGGCGCGAGTTCAGCCAGTCGGCCAGGGTGCGGGCGTCGAGCTTGTCGGCGTCGTCGGCGTCCCAGGGCCGCTCGGCGGGAAGGCGGTCGGCCATCCGGCTGAGCCGGCGAATGGCCAACGCGTAGCTGCCGAGGCCGACAAGGTACTTCTTCGGCACCGATGAGCCCTCGTGTCGCATGTTGGTGCCGTCGAGCCGGAGGATGTGATCTCCCCGGCTGAAGTGCTCGTAGGTGTCGACGCCGACCTCGTTGCTGAGCTGGAACATGCGGTCCTGACCGACCCCGAGCCATGTGCCGCCGACCGAAACCGACAACCCGTCCGGCATGGCACGGTTCCAGGTCCGCCCGCCGACGCGATCGACGCGCTTCGAGCACGACCACCCGAGCGCCTCCTTGGACGAGCCGTCGCGCCGCCGTCAGGCCGGCAAAGCCGGCACCGACGACACAGACGTCTGCCTGGATACCGGCGCTCGGCACGGCGGCACCGTAGGCGACCGATCACGACCGGCGATCGGTAACGGTGCTCAACTGTGCCCATGCGCCTCGAGCCCTTGTACCGGATGGAGTTCGACTATCCGCAGGCGTGGAGCGTCGCGCTGGCCACCGGCGGGAACGAGGGCCAGCACCTTTTCCTGGCCGAGGGTCGATGCGCTGGACGGCTCAGCGGGTCGATGCAGGGCGCGAACCATCCCCGACGAAGAGGTGACGGCACGTACTGCCCGGACTTCGACGGGGTGATCATCACCGACGACGACGCAACCGTGTTGTTCCACTGCGGCGGCTACGGCCGCGCCTACCCGCAGGGAGCCCGTCAGATCGTGTGCTGGCTCACCCACCTGAGCGACGCCCCGGGCTATCGCTGGCTGAACGACGTGGTGTGCGTCGGCACGGGCGAGGTGCGTCCCGACGGACTCCTCGTCGACGTCGCGGAGCTCATCTGGGAACCACCCGGGTGAGATGGGGACTCGGACGATGCCGCGGCGGTTCCAGCGATCGCGCCGTCGTGGAGCGCGGCTCCCGGCGGGCACGGTGGTCGTGAGCAGGCCGACCAAGTGGGGCAACCCCCATCCACTGGAGCTCGGCCGTGAGGAAGCCGTTCGCCGGTATCGCGCCGACCTGCTCGCGGGTCGGTTGCGGATCACGGTCGAGGACGCCCAGCGCGAGCTCCAAGGGCGAGATCTCGCCTGCTACTGCCCGCTGGACGAGCCCTGTCACGCCGACGTGCTGATCGAGGTGGCGAACGCGTAGCCGTTCGGGATCAGGCGACCGGCAGGAAGGTGAACAGTCGTGTGGATCCGGTCGGCGGGCGACCGGCCGGCGAGTGATCGAGACGTTCTGCACCCACCGTCCAACTGACGGACTCCGGCGCGTCGAATCGGAGGTGCGTGCAGCCGTGCTGCTCGAACCACGCTCGGATGCGCGGCGTCAGGTCCGGCGGGCGACGGTGTCGGGTCCAGATGATGGTGGCGCCCAGACGGCACAACGTGGGGACCGCGCCGATGGTCTGCTCGATGTCCGCGTCGCTGACGTTGCCGAAGATCCCCACCAGCAGCAGCACGTCCGCCGGGAGGAGGTCGGAGGAGTTCTGCACGTCGCCGGCGTCGGTGCAACGGACGTCGAGCCTCACGCCGGCGCGTTCGAAGTTGTCCACGGCGCGACGCGCAAGCTCCGGATCGAGCTCGACCGCGGCGCCCGTGATGTCGCCGCGGCGCGGGTGGTCGCCGACCGCGATCGCGAGGTCGGTGGCGTCACCCGCGCACAACGACACGACGGTCAGCGGGCCGGGCGGCGCGGCGTCGAGTGACTGCGTTACGGCGTCGACCACGTGGTGGCGGCGCTCGATCAGCGGGTTCGCGGCGTCGTCGTAGGCCTGGTGCCAGCGCACCCAGTGGTTATCCACTTCCCTGAGGGTATGGCCTTCCCGTCGCGGAGATACTTGGTGCGATGCGTGTGGGGATCGCTGATCACTTCGGTTGGGCCATCGCCGTGACGGCGTCGGCGGACCACGCGGTCGTGGACCGGCGGCGGATCGGGCTGATCGAACCCGGCATCACGCCGGCGCCGATGCACTACGACAGCTCCCGCCTCGATCTCGACGCCACAGCGGCGCTGGTGGCGACGGTGCGGGCTTCGGCCTCCCGGGCGACGTCGGCCGCGCTCGACGAGCTCGCTGCGGCGCTGCCCGAGCCGATCCTTTCGATCTCCATGCGCGCGTGGCCGCTGGACTTCCCTGACGACATCGCCGTCCAACGGCGCGCCCCGTACGAGTCCCGGGCCGACGCCATCATGTACCGCCAGGTGCTCGCCGAGGTCGCCCGGGCCCGTGGCTGGGCCGTCCACCTCTATGTCGCCAAGGACGTGGTCCTCCAGGCCCTCAGCATCCTGGGTGATCGGGCTGACGATGTCCTGGATGGCCCCCGAGCCAGGTTGGGGCCGCCCTGGACGAAGGACCATCGGACCGCCCTCGCCGCCGCGATCGTGGCCGGCTGAGCCAGGCGCCCGCGGTCATTCCATCGGCAACCATGCATCTGTCTTGGCGGTTTCGTCACGAACACGTACATGCTTTCTGACCTGGCAACTACGAACACCCGTTCGCTATGGTGGGCAGCATGCAGGCGGTGCAGGCCAGAGAGATCCAAACCAGGGAGATCCAGCCCAGGGAGGTGATGGGGGAGCTGGACCGGCAGGGCCAGCCGCTGGTGCTGGCCGGGCAGCAGGTGCTTCCAGTCACGGCGGCGTTCGAGGGCCTGCTCCCCGATGCCGGTCTCCGCAGGGGCACCGTCACCCAGACCAGAGGGCCGGGGGCCACCTCGCTGGCTCTGGCGCTCCTGGCCGGGTGCACGGAGGACGGGTCCTGGGTGGCAGCCGTCGGCGTCCAGGGTTTGGGGCTCGAGGCAGCCGGTGAGCTGGGCCTGGCCCTGGAGCGGTTCCTCTTGGTCGACGTCCCCGTCCCCGACCAGTGGTCCACCGCGGTGGCCGCCGCGCTCGACGGGATGGATGCCGTGCTGGTGGAGCTTCCCCGCACCCTGGCCCGTGGGGGCCGGGAGTCCGAGGTCCGCCGCCTCCAGTCCCGGTTGCGGGATCGGGGTGCGGTCGTGGTGCTGGTCGGCGCGTCCGGGGCCTTCCAGCCGGACCTGGTGCTCAGCGCCTCGGCGCCGTCCTGGCGGGGGCTCGGCACAGGGTGGGGTCATCTCCGGTCCCGTTGCATCCCCGTGGAGGTGACGGGCCGCCGGGCCGCCAGCCGTCCCCGCACCGGCCGGCTCTGGCTGCCGGATGAGACGGGACAGGTCCGCCTCGAACCAGCACCGGTCGTCCCCCTCCGTGCCGGGGCGGCAGGCTGATGGGCCCGCCTCCCCGCCTGGTGGTGGTCCACTGCCCGGACTGGCCGGTGGCCGCCGCCGGAGGTCGGGCCGGTGTGCCGCCCGGCGCCCCGATGGCGGTGCTGGCGGCCAACCGCGTCGTGGCCGCCTCCCGCGCCGCCCGCGAGGAAGGGGTGGAGCCGGGGCAGCGCCGGCGGGTCGCCCAGGCCCGTTGCCCCGCGCTCACCCTGGTGCCGGCCGATCCCGCGGAGGCGGCTCGGGCCTTCGAGGACGTCCTGCGCGCCCTGGAGCGCTTCACCCCGGTGGTGGAGCTGACCGAACCCGGCACCGCCACCTTCGCCGCCCGGGGTCCGTCCCGCTACCACGGAGGAGACGCGTCCCTGGCGGCGCAGGTGCTCGAAGGCGTGACCGGAGTCCTGGCGGATCGGCTCCCCGCGACCGGACCGCCGGGGGTCGGAGTAGGCGACGGTCGCCTGGCCGCCACCCTGGCCTCCTTGTCGGCGCGGGCCCACGTGGTCCCCGCTGGTGGAGCGGCGGCGTTCCTGGCCCCGTTCCCGGTCGGGGTGCTGGCCGACCTGGGTGTTGTCGAGCGTCCGCTGACCGAGCTCTTCCACCGCCTGGGCCTGCGCACGCTGGGCCAACTCGCCGCCTTGCCGGCGGCCGACGTGCTGGGCCGCTTCGGTTCACCGGGAGCGCTGGCCCACCGGGCCGCGTCCGCGCTCGACGACCGACCACCCGGCCCGCGTTCCCCGCCCCCCGAGCTGACCGTCCAGCAGGCGTTCGAGCCACCGGTGCTGCAGAGCGGGCCCGTGGTGTTCGCGGCCAAGCACTTGGCCGATGACCTCCACGCAGCGACCACCTCCCGCGGCATGGTCGTCACCACCTGTCTGGTGCGGGTGGAGTCCGAGCACGCCGAGCGCCACGAACGCATCTGGCATCATGCCCAGGGCTTCACCGGGGCCGCGCTCACCGAGCGGGTGCGCTGGCAGTTGGAGGGATGGGCCCAGTCACCCACCGGCCCCACGGCCGGCGTCACGACTCTGACCCTCATGCCGGTGGAGGTGGTGGCCGACGAGGGCCGCCAGCTCGGCTTCTGGGGTGGGGACCGGTTGCGGGCCGAGCGGGCGGCCCGGGCCGCGGCCCGCCTGGCCGGTCTGCTGGGACCCGACGCGGTGCGGACCCCGGAGTGGCGGGGAGGGCGGGGCCCGGGGGAACAGGTCACAGCGGTGTCGGCCGCGTCCGTCGAGTTGCTCGAGCGCGAGGGTCGCTCGGGGCCTCCGGCGCAGTCGGGACCCTGGCCGGGCCGGTTGCCCCCTCCCTCGCCGGCCCGGGTCCCTGCCTCGCTGGTGCCGGCCAGCGTGGTGGACGAGCGCGGTCACGCCGTCGCGGTGAGCGGCCGGGGGACCCTGAGCGCGGACCCCTCGCTCCTCGCCGTCGGCCAGCACGATCAGGCCGGTTCGCCCCGCCGGGTGACGGCCTGGGCGGGACCGTGGCCGATCGAGGAGCGATGGTGGGATCCGCTGACCCGCCGGCGGCGGGCTCGCTTCCAACTGGTGACCGAGGACGGTCAGGCCCATCTGGTGGTCCTGGCGGAAGGGCGGTGGTGGCTGGCTGCGACCTACGACTGAGACGCCGTCCTGACCTCCTCCTGACCTCGGACTGCCTCCAGGCGCCCGAGTGGTGACGATGGCACGTGGCCGGGAACCGGCGCACGATGGGGGCATGACCCGCCACTTCCGAGACCGCGCCGATGCCGGCCGGCACCTGGCCGCCCGGCTCGAGCACCTGCGCGGGCGCGAGGGGCTGATCGTGCTCGGGCTGCCCCGCGGCGGGGTGGTCGTGGCCGCGGAAGTGGCGCACGAGTTGGCGGCCCCGCTCGACGTGCTCGTCGTGCGCAAGTTGGGCTTCCCCGGCCACGAGGAGCTGGCACTGGGGGCGGTCGCAACCGGCGGGGCCATCGTGATCAACGACGACGTGTTGGCCGTGGCCGGGCTGGACGAGGCGGAGCTGCAGCGGCAGGCGACGGCCCGCCTCGCCGTCGTGCAGGAGATGGAGCAGCGGCTGCGCGGCGATCGCCCTCCGCTGGATCTGGCCGGGCGCCCGGTGGTGCTGGTCGACGACGGCCTGGCCACCGGGGCCACGATGCGCGTGGCGGCGGTCGCCTCCCGCCGGGCCGGCGCGTCGGAGGTGGTCGTGGCCGCGCCAGTGGCGTCGCCCGAGGGCGTGCGCAGCCTCGAGGGGCTGACCGACGACATCATCTGCGTCGACGTGCCGGTCCACCTCCGGGCGGTCGGCCTCTCGTACCGAGATTTCACGGCCGTGGGGGAGGACGAGGTCAGACGGCTGCTACAGTCGTTCTGATGAATGGGAATACAATCTCATTAAATGAGACACCGGCGACCCTGGCGCCATGGGACGGCGCTCTGTACGCGGCCAACACCGGGCACCACCGGGTGTACGACGGTGCTTTCCTCGACACGTTGCCGCTCCGGCCCGCTGACCACGTGCTCGATCTCGGGTGCGGCTCGGGCGACTTCTCGGCGACCGTGGCAGAGCAGGTGCCGGACGGGATCGTCATCGGCCTCGAACCGCAACCGTCGCTGCTGGCCGAGGCCCGCGCCTGCGCCCGGCCCAACCAGCGGTTCGTGGAGGGACGGGTGCAGGACCTCGGCTCGTTGTTCCCGGACGCCGAGGCCTTCGACGTCGTGCTGAGCCGGTCCGTGCTGCACTGGGTCTCCCTGGCCGACCATCCCCGGTTGCTGGCCGAGGTCAGCCGGCTCCTGCGCCGCGGTGGCTGGTACCGGGCGGAGTTCGGTGGAGCCGGCAACATCCCGCTGGTGCTGACCTTGCTCGACGACGTCTCGCGCCGCCTCGGGGGTCCGGTGACGCCGTGGACCTTCACCGACCCGGCGACCTACCTCGAGCTGGTCGAGCAGGTGGGTCTCGAGATCGGTCCCGGTTTCGTGCGCTCCACCGCGCAGCACCGCGGCTTCGACCGGGCGGCGCTGATCGGCTGGTTCCGGAGCCAGGTCGAGCAGGCCTACACCTCGCACCTGGACGCCGAACGGGCCGAACGGTTCCGGCGCGACGTCGAGGCCCGCTTCGACGAGTTGCAGCGCGCCGACGGCAGCTTCGACCAGACCTTCGTGCGCCTGGAGGTCCTGGTGCGCCGGCCGGGCTGAAACCTGCCGGCCGCGCCGTCAGCCGGCGCCGGCGAGGCAGTCGATGTCGACAGTGGCGGTGGCGGCCACCTCGACCTGGACGGCGATCGGCGGGCACTGCGGGAACGGCTGGCCGCCGGTGTCGACGACCAGCGTGTAGTCCCCGGCGTCGACGGCCAGCTCGTACGCCCCCGCGGGGCTGGTTCGCGCCCGGGCCACGACGGCGCCCTCGTGCACGGCCTGCACCTCGCCATCGACCGCTCGAGGGAGGCAGAGCTGCCCTTGTTGGGTGTCGCACGACGGACCAGCCGTCACCGTGCCCTGGACGCGCCCTCGGCTGGCCCGAGGCTCGTCGCAAGCACCGAGGACGGCACCGGCGGCCAGCGCCGAAGTGATCAGCGCCATCGTCCTCGCCGCGCGAGGGACCATGGCGCGAGCGTAGGGCTGCGCCCCGTGCGGATCGGGGACCCCCGGCTCAACGACTGTCGCGCTTGGCCTGACGGCGGGCGCCCGTCGCCCTGGTCGACGCCGTCCGCTTCCGGCTCGCCGGCGTCTTGCCGCCCGAGCGGCCGACATCGCCGACGGCACCGTCGCCCGCCGCCCGTCCACACGACGACGAACCCCGCGCAGCGCCCGCGCGGCGTGCCGCTGCCAGTCGCTCGGTCCTCAGTTCGGCGGCGCTCTCACGAGCGAGGACGGCCAGCCGGCGGCTGACGCGAGCCAGCGCATCCTCGAAGACCTCCGCCTTGTCGCGGGTGCGCTGGTTCTTGGCGCTGGCCTTGGCCCGCGAGGCGTCCTTCACCACTTGGGATCCGGCCTGCCGGCGGTACAGCTTCGAGTACTTGTTGCGCGCCCGCCGCACCTGGAGCAGCAGGTCCCCGGCCTGGTCCTCGTCGAGTGCGGCCAGTGCCTTCGGCTCGGTCTGCTCGATGAGGAGGCGCTCGGGCAGTGACAGCGTGGCGATGGCGGCTCGGTTCACGGCCCGGTGTCTACACGATCCCCTGGCGCTGGATCCGCTGGAGGTAGAACCACCCGGGGATGGTCGGGAACCAGAACGTCCACAGACGGAAGAAGAGCACGATGGACGCTGCGGTGGCGTCCTCCACGCCGGCGGCCAGCAGCGCGGCGGTCAGGGCCGCCTCGATGCCGCCGACACCGCCCGGTGTCGGGACGGCGGAGCCGATGGTGTTGGCCACCATGTAGAGCGCTCCTGCACGGGCGAACGACATTTCGACGCCGAACGCGTGGATGCTCACGTAGAACGCGATGATGGTCGAGAGCTTGGCGAACAGGGCGCCGCCGAACAGCTCGACCATCTTCGTTGGCCGCTTGGCCAGCTCCCGGAAGCTCCCGAACGCCTTGTCCCACGTCCGGCGGGCCCAGGGGACGACGACTCTGCGCCCCCACCGGCTGAGCAGCGCGAGGCCCACCACGGCGGCGACGGCCACCAACACGAGGAGGATGGTCGAGGCTGCCGGCAACGAGATGTCCCCGAAGGCGCCGGTCGCGCCACCCCAGAACGCGAACACCACGAGCAGGACGCCCTGCACCACGCCGCTGGCCGCGGAGGTGAGGCCGACCGCGGCCGCGGCCACGGTCAGATCGGTGCCCGCGAGCTGGAGGTAGCGGGCCCGCAGCGCCATGCCGCCCGCGTTGGCGGGCGTGAAGCGGTTGAGGAAGGACTGTCCGAACATCACCTCCAGCGTCCGGCCGAACGCCAGGTCGACGTTGACTGCGCCCATCAGGCTGATGCTGCCGCCGACGTACGAACCGACCATCAGCACCAGCATCCAAGGGAGGCTGGACCAGTCGGCGGACTTCATCGTCTCCCAGATGTCCTGCCAGTCGCTCAGGAGCGAGATCAGGTAGTAGGCCAGCACCGCGCTGCCGACCAGCGACACGACGCCCTTGATCGTGATGCGCTGGATCTGGGCCAGCTCGAGCTTCTCGACTCCGGCTGCCTCCTGTACGGCGTCCCGCAGCGCCTTGACCTCCCCCTTCGGTTTCATCTGCTCGCGCGATCGGGGACGCAGCACCACCGGCTGCACCAGCGGGAGCGCCTCGGCCAGCGCGGCTGGACCGAGCACGTCGCGAGCGGGCGCCACCGCCCGCGGAACGCCGACGAGGGCGCTCGTCGACGCGAGCAGCTCGACGACATCGGCGGCCAGCAGCTCGTTGCCGCGCGGTGGTGACCGCGGAGCGGAAGTCGACGATGACCGCCGCGCCGTCGCGCACGCGGACGTGCTTGGCGTCCAGCCACCGGTGCGCGATGCGGCGGCTGCGCAGGGCCTCGACCTGGTGCCACACGTCCGCGAGAAGATCGTCGCCGATCTCGTCGCCGGCCATGGCCGACAGCGGCACGCCGTCGACGTACTCGTCGACCAGCAACATGGCGCCTTCGACATCCGTGTCGGCGACGCCGAGCACGGTCGGTACACGGGCGCCGGCCGTGCCGGCCAGGCTCTCGGCCAGCGCGGCGTTCTCCGCGACCCGCCGCGCCGAACCCGCCGGGCGGTGGTCGCCGAGGCCCTTCACCCGCAGCGCCCGCCACCAGCGCAGCAAGAGGTCGGTGTCGCGCTCCTCGCGCCCGAGCACGCGGACGTACGCCGCGCCGTCAGTCAGCTCGGCCAGGACGGTGGGGGAGCCCCGGTCCCGAGAGATCGGAGTGATCGACCGGGCGTCCAGGCCACACCGTTCCAGGACCGACCGCACGAGGTCCGTGTCGATGCGCTGCGGTGGTGCACCGAACAGCACCAGGGCCAGGGAGCCGGCCAGACAGCCCAGGGCGAGGCCGGTGGCGAGGTTGATGGGCACCTCGGTCGCCGTGAGCAGGCGCAGCAGCGCGGCTGCGCCGACGCCCACGTAGGTCATGCGCCGCCACGAGCGCCGCAGGAACGGCCCGGCGGCAGTCGCTACTGCGGCGGCCACCGCCAGGTAGGTCCCGGACGGAAAGGACCGGCCGGTAAACCACGAGTCGAGCTTCTGGTTGGCCTGGACAGCGACGGGAGCGGTGTCCTCGACGAAGGCATGCCCGATCAGCACGAGGACCGCGCCGAGGACCCCGGCCAGCGCCAGGAGGCCGAGGATGGCCCACTTGCGGCGGACGACCAGTACCGCGACGACCACGACCGGGGTGACGACGGCGGCCAGTTGGAGGAAGCCCACGATGCCCGCCGTCAGCCAGGTGGGCAGGTTCGAGACCAGGCGCACCAGGTCGGTCGACATCCGGAGGACGCCCTCGGGATAGATCTCCACGACGAGGGCGATGATCGCGGTCACCGCCGCCGCCACGATGAGGCGGGCCAGGTCGGCGGGGTGACGGTACCAACCGGCGGGTGCCAGCCGCGTGCGTTCGTCGGAGGCGCCGCCTTCGCCCCGCGCGTCACCCGACGCGGCTGCCTCCTCGACGACGCTCACTGGTGCACCAACTGATCGTGGGAGCGCTCGTGGCCGTCGCCGTTGCCAGGTGCACCAGAGGGCTGTCCGCCGCTTCGCGGCGGACACTGCACCGTGACATGGAGCTCGCTCCGCTCGCTCATCGCTGCGGATTCTTGCCGATGGGTTGCGCCGAGCAGCGCTTCCCCTGAGCGGCCTGGCCAGGGTTGCGCTGACGAACACCAGTTCGTAGGGTGCAGAGGTGGGCTTCAACAACCCGTTGATGCCGTGGAAGGAGCTGGAGCGGCGGCTCTCCAACGGGCGGACGCTCGGCTCACCGAGCTGGAACGCCGGCGGTGACGGCCCGGCGTGGAGCCGCAAGCGCCAGCCCTTCGAGCCCGCGGTCCCTGCTCGGGGACGATCCCGGCCGGCCGGCACCGTGCCCTACGCCGAGCTGCACTGCCACTCCAACTTCAGCTTCCTGGACGGCGCCTCCCACCCCGAGGAGCTGGCTGAGGAAGCGGCCCGGTTGGGGCTGGAGGCACTGGCCCTCACCGACCACGACGGGCTGTACGGCGTGGTGCGCTTCGCCGAGGCGGCGCGGGCGGTCGGCATGCCCACAGCGTTCGGTGCCGAGCTGACCCTCGGCGTGGAAGCCCCGCAGAACGGGGTGGCCGACCCGATGGGCCGTCATCTCCTCGTCCTGGCCGACGGCCCGGAGGGGTACGCCCGCCTGGCGCGGGCCATCAGCCTGGGTCAGCTGGCGGGGGAGAAGGGTGCGCCCCGCTTCGCCCTGGAGGAGCTGGCCGGGACCGGACGGGGCCACTGGTGGGCGCTCACCGCCTGCCGCAAGGGGACGGTCCCCGCGGCCCTGGTCGAGCACGGCCCGGCGGCCGCTGGGCGGGAGCTCCACCGGTTGGTGGAGGCCTTCGGGCGCGATCGCGTGGTGGTCGAGCTGTGGGACCACGGAGACCCGCTGGACTCGGCCCGCAACGACGCCCTGGCCGAGCTGGCCGCCCGCCACGAGGTGGCCTGCATCGCCACCGGCAACGCGCACTACGCCACGCCCGCCCACCGGCCGCTGGCCACCGCGCTGGCCGCGGTGCGGGCTCGCCGCAGCCTGGACGAGTTGGACCCCTGGCTGCCGGCGGCCGGATCCGCGCACCTCCGTTCGGGGGCGGAGATGGCCCGGCGCTTCGCCCGATACCCGGGCGCCGTCGAGCGGGCGGTGGAGATCGGGCGGGCGGCGGCGTTCGACTTGGCGCTCGTGGCCCCGTCCCTCCCACCGTTCCCGTGCGCCCACGGCCATACCGAGATGAGCTACCTGCGGGAGCTCGTGGAGGAGGGAGCCACCCGCCGCTACGGGCCCCGCCCCCGGGACGGTCGGGACTCGCTGGCCTGGCGGACCATCGACCACGAGCTCGACGTCATCGAGGCCCTGGGCTTCCCCGGCTACTTCCTGGTCGTGTGGGACATCGTGGAGTTCTGCCGCCAGAACGACATCTACTGCCAGGGTCGGGGGAGCGCGGCCAACAGCGCCGTCTGCTACGCGCTCGGCGTCACCAAGGCCGATGCGGTGTCCCTCGGCCTGCTGTTCGAACGCTTCCTGTCGCCCGAGCGCGACGGACCGCCCGACATCGACCTCGACATCGAGTCCGATCGGCGGGAGGAGGCCATCCAGCACGTTTACCGCACCCACGGGCGCCACCACACGGCCCAGGTGGCCAACGTCATCACCTACCGCGCCCGCTCCGCTGTACGGGACATGGCCAAGGCGATGGGGTTCGCCCCCGGCCAGCAGGACGCCTGGAGCAAGCAGGTGGACGCGTGGGGCCGGGTGGAGGTCACCGAGGCCCAGCGGGACCCGGCCTCCCTGGGCGGCGGCCCCGCCCACGACATCCCGGCCACGGTGCTGGACCTGGCCAAGCAGGTGGAGGACTACCCGCGGCACCTGGGCATCCACTCCGGGGGCATGGTCATCTGCGACCGGCCCGTCATCGAGGTGTGCCCGGTGGAGTGGGCCCGCATGGAGAACCGCAGCGTCCTGCAGTGGGACAAGGACGACTGCGCGGCCGTCGGCCTGGTCAAGTTCGACCTGCTGGGCCTGGGGATGCTCTCCGCCCTGCACTACGCCGTCGACCTCATCCGCGACCACCGGGGCTACGAGGTGGACCTGGCCGCCATCCCCCAGGAGCCCGAGGTCTACGAGATGCTGTGCCGGGCCGACTCCGTCGGGGTGTTCCAGGTGGAGTCCCGGGCCCAGATGGCCACCCTGCCCCGGCTCCGCCCCCGCGAGTTCTACGACCTGGTGGTGGAGGTGGCGCTCATCCGCCCCGGCCCCATCCAGGGCGGGTCGGTCCACCCGTACATCCGGCGTCGCAACGGCCAAGAGCCCGTCACCTACCTCCATCCCCTGCTCGAGAACAGCCTGAAGAAGACGCTCGGGGTGCCGCTGTTCCAGGAGCAGCTGATGCAGATGGCAATCGACGTGGCCGGGTTCACCCCCGCGGAGGCGGACGAGCTGCGCCAGGCCATGGGCTCCAAGCGCAGCCGGACCCGCATGGAGCGGCTGCGGGCGCGGCTGTACGAGGGCATGGCCGAGCGGGGGATCACCGGCGAGGTGGCCGACGAGATCTTCCTGAAGATGTCGGCCTTCGCCAACTACGGCTTCCCCGAGAGCCACAGCGTCTCGTTCGCCTACCTGGTGTACGCCTCCTCCTGGATCAAGCTGCACGAGCCGGCGGCGTTCTGCGCGGCCCTGGTCAACGCGCAGCCGATGGGCTTCTACTCACCCCACTCGCTCGTGCAGGACGCCCGCCGTCACGGTGTGGTGGTGCGCACGCCGGACCTCGACGCCTCGGCCGCCGCCTCGGTGCTGGAGCCCTGCCCCGACAGTCACAACGGTGTGGCCGTGCGCCTCGGGCTGGGCTCGATCCGTGGGTTGGCATCCGCCCGCGCGCCGAGCTCAGAGCTGGCGGCGGAGATCGCCGCCGGGCGGCCCTACGAGGGCCTGGAGGACCTGGTCCGGCGCGTGCCCGACCTGCGGCTGCCCCAGTTGGAGGCCATGGCCACCGCCGGCGCCTTCGGGTGCTTCGGCCTGGAGCGGCGGGAGGCGCTGTGGGCGGTGGGCGCGCTCTCCCAGTCCCGGCCCGACCGCCTGGCCGGCGTGGTGACCGGCGCCCATGCCCCCACCCTGCCGGGCATGACACCGGTGGAGGAGTCCGTGGCCGATCTGTGGGCCACGGGGGTCTCGCCCGATGGGCACCCCACGCAGTTCCTGCGCCGGCGCCTCACCACTCTCGGCGTGGTGACCGCCATGGGCCTGTGGGACGTGACGCCCGGGGAGCGGGTGCTGGTGGGCGGGGTCGTCACGCACCGTCAACGCCCGATGACCGCGCAGGGCACCACCTTCATCAACCTGGAGGACGAGACCGGGCTCATCAACGTGGTGTGCTCGAAGGGTTGTTGGTCCCGGTACCGGCGGGTGGCTCGGGACGCGCCGGCGCTCCTCATCAGGGGCCGGCTGGAGCGCAGCGAGGGGGTGATCAACGTCGTGGCCGACCGGCTGGACCCACTCCCCGTGGCCGCGCATGTCGAAAGTCGCGATTTTCGGTAGCGATTGTTGCGATTGTTTCGATCTCAACGACTATCGTTCACCGAACCGTCATATGTCAGCACACGGACGTGAGGAGAGCGACTTGCGGCGGACCAGCACGATGATGGCAATCTCGGGTGCGATCCTGGCCCTGGCCTTCGGGACAGCATGCGAACCGACTCCGACTCCCGGGAAACCCAGCGTCGTCGTGGAGGGGCCGATCTGGTCCTTCGACACCGTCGTCGTGAGGGGCACGGGCTGCGACCCCGCCCATCCTGCCGGCCCGCGGGTGCAGCTCCGGCCGGCCGGCACGAACAACGTCATCGAGCTGCGGGCCATGGGCAGTGCGGCAGCGGCCGTCCGTCCCGACGGATCCGTGGCCGTGACCTTCCAGACGCCGCTCCTCGCTCCCGGCGCCTATGTCGCCAACCTCATCTGCACCGGCTCGCTGACCAACGTCCCGACGACTCCCGTCAACGTCATCGGCGGCGCGGCGCCCCAGGCCGGAGTGTCCGTCACGAGCCCGGCGCACGCAGGGGGTGCCGCCACGTTGACCGCGCGGAGCTGCGGACGTTCGGCCAACGGCGAGGTGCAGGCCGCCATCCAGGTGCTGGGCGCCTCCTCGAGCTTCAGCTTCTACGGCTCGACCAGGCCCGACGGCACGGTCGTCCAGGGCTTCGGCATCCCGGCCACCGCGGCCAGGGGCACCTACACGGTCAGGGTCAACTGTGGCTACAACCCGAGCCAGATCGCAACGACCCACCTACAGGTCGTCTGACGCTCAGGCGTCATCGGGACGGTCGCTCAGGCCGTCGTTGAAAGCCTGGTAGACCTCGTAGATCTCCTTGCACTTCTGGCAGAGCGGGAGCTGCTTGGGGTCGCGTGACGGCACCCAGACGTGCCCGCACAGCGCTTCCACCGGCGTGCCGTAGATGCGGGCCTCGAGCACCTTGGCCGCCGCGCTCTCGTCCGGCTCCGTCTTCACGATGTGGGCCATCGCCGGCTCACCGGTCTCCAGATCCTCGTCCTGGACGGGGATGGTCTCGACGGGTCGGGTCACCAGCGGCTGCGTCACCAGTTCGGGCACGATCCAAAGTCAACCACGACCGTGGTGCGTTCCCGACCAGCAGCGGCGGGCCCCGGCGGTAGACTCGCTCTCGTGATCTGGGCCATCGCTGGCGCTGCGGCCGCTGCCGCTGCCGCGTGGGCCGCGGCCAGGACTGCCGGTCCTCGCCGCCCGGCTCCTCTGCTGATCCCGGTCCGCAGCCGCCGCCCGCGCCGTCGCTGAATTCCACGCCGGCCGAGGCGTACCCTGACGCGTGTGCGATGGGTACGCGGGTCCCTCGTCGCCGCGGGTCTGGTCGCGGCGCTAGCCGCCATGACCGGGGCCATGCTGTCGCACCCCGCCCACGCCTCCGTCGACACGGACGTGCTCATCGAGGATGCCGGCCCGGGGTTCGAGCAGGCCGGTGACCAGACGGGCCGCGGGGGCACGGCCAGCCGGACCTTCGTGCACCCGGCCGGCCAGCTGGTGGTCCAGCACACGCCGCTCGCCGAGGACATGGACGCCGCGCAGTTCTTCGCGTTCATGGAGCAGGCCGACCCGGGATTTCCCGGCCTCGTGCGCGTCGACGTGCCCGGGCTGCCCCTGGCCCGGTGGTCGGCCACCGAGGGGGTGGAGCCGTCCCGGGCGCCGGTGGTGGTCGTGATGTTCGCCAGCCGCACCGGGATCTTCACCGCGCTGCTGAGCAGTGACGACGTCGATGCGCTGCCGCCGGTGGACACCCTGCTCGACGTGGCCCGGCAGCAGATCGAACGGGCCGGTGGCCCTCCCGACACCGAAGGCGCGTCGAGCGCGGTGGCGCTCACCCCGGACCCCGAGCTGGAGGCGTTGCTGCCGCAGGACCCGGACTCCTCGTTCGGGCTCACGCAACCCGTGACCGTCTCGGGAGTGGACGAGATCCCGGACGCGGTCGGCGTCGATCCCGAGGTCGTCTCTTTCCTGAGCAACCGGTCCCGCACCGCGGTGCGGGTGTGGGCAAATCCGGATACCGGGTTGAGCGCGGCGGTGGGGGTCACGGAGTACCCCTACAACGTTTTCGCGGCGGCGGCACTCGCTGCGTCCATCGACGACGACGAGACGGAGGCGCGCGTCTTCCGAGGCACCGAGGACATCGCCGACGTCCACACGTTCCTGGGGACGGGGGACAAGGACGGCCAGGTCGGGGCCGCGCTGCGCCGCGGGCGGCTCAGCGTCATCGTGCTCGTCGAGGCCGGTGACGGTGGCCTCCAGGAGGCGGCGGGCACCGTCGTCGACCTCACCCGCCAGCTCGACGGCCGTCTGCCTGCCGAGGCCAGCGCTCCCTACCGCTTCCCGTCCCCGCCGTCGGCCTTTGCCGGCCTGGCGGTGACGTCGGCTGCGGTCACCGCAGCGGGCCTGGCGTCTGTCGGCGTGGGTCGCGCCCGGGCCTGGACGCTGCGCCGGTCCGATTCCCGGTCCGACCTCCCGGCTGTCGTCCTGGCGGCATCCGGGGCTGGCCCGGCGCCCGTGTCTGCGCCGGCGGCAGATGTGGTGTCGCTGGATGCGGACGCTGCCAACTTGCGCCGACGCGGCATCGTGATAGTGGCCGCACAGCTGATCGCGCTCAACGTGATCATCATCTCGCTGGCCGGTGACTTCGCCTGGCCCGGCGTCGTCGTCGCCGTGCTCGGCCTGGCCGGCGGGCTCGGCTTCACGTCCTGGTGGCGACGCAAGGAGCTCGGCGCCCTCGGCCCCAGAGGCAGCGGCAGTCCGTTCATCCTTCCCCGTCCGGCCGGCGCGCTGGTCGGCATCATCGCCCTGGCCGTCCTCGGTTTCGGCGCGGCCTACGCGCTGAAGGGCATTCGCTACCTACTGCTCAAGCCGTCGCTGGCGCAGCTCCGCTGGTCCGACCGGCTGGGGTTGTCGCCCCGGGGCGTGGGGGTCGCCTTCGCCATCGGCGGCCTGATCGTCGCCGTCATCGGCGGCATCCTCTTCCGCATCGCTAGGGCCCTCGGACGGGCCGACACCCGCAAGCTCCTGGCCGTCGACCGCCGGCCCCCGGTGCTGTACCTGCGGTCGTTCGGGGACGACTCGGTGCCCCTGGCCACCATCGCATCGGCGCGGCGGCCGTTCTTCGAGCTGTTCTCGTTCCGCGGTCGGGACCCGTTCGAGGAGGCGGTCGCCTGGGAGTTCGCCACCTATGGGCCGGTCGTGGCCGTGGGCCGGCCCGGGCACTCGCTGGCCTCGCTCGGCGCGGCACGGGAGCACCTGTCCGACGACACCTGGCAGGACCAGGTCGCCCAACGCATGCAGGATGCGCGCGCCGTGGTCGTGGCCACGGGCGAGACGCCCGGGCTGCGGTGGGAGGTCTCGCAGGTGGTGGCGGGCGGCCACCTGGGCAAGGCGGTGTTCGTGTTCCCGCCACTCGACGGCGAGGCGCTGGCCCGCCGGTGGGAGTTCACGTCCACCGCGCTGGCGGCTGCCGGCGCGCCGGTCGGCCCGCTCCCGGCCGACCCCGGTGCGATCCACACCGCGCAGGTGGCGGCCGACGGGGTGGTGTCGGCGACCATCGCGACCCGTCGTGACGAGGCCTCGTACCGGACCGCCGTCGACCGGACGATGGAGCGCCTGCTCGGCTGACCCGCCGCGTGGGTCGGGGCCAGGTCAGCGTGAGGTCAAAGCAGGCCGGACAGCTCAGCGGCGAGGTTGGCCCGCGCCCGGTGCTCCTGGCTCCGCATGGGCGCGGTCAGGTAGATGGCGGGGCGGTCGAGGAAGGCCCGTAGCACCGCCGCCCGGCCGGCCCGCCAGCCCGCGTCGTCGACCTGGGTGTACTCGGCCCGCACGCCGCGGGCGTAGGCCTCGTAGCGGGACGGCTCGGCGGCGAGGACGGCCAGGTCCGAGTCCAGCACGACGGCGGTGTCGCCGTCCCCGGGGTCATGGGCGGCAGCGGCCAGCGGCGACGGCTCTCCCTCGACGGGCGACGGCGTCTGATGGCGTGTGGCCATGACCAGGGCCGCGACCGCGTTGACCCGGGCCGCCGGGACGTCCAGCTCGGACAGCACGGCGCGCGCCAGCACCGCGCTGTCCGCCTCGTTGGTGTCCGAGCGCGGGTCGTAGACGGCGTCGTGGAAGAACAGCGCCAGCCGCACGGCCTCGTGGTCGCTCACCACGATCTGTGCCATGAGATCCTCGGCCGCGCTCAGCACCGCGGCGAGGTGAGTGACCGTGTGGTAGCGCCGATGGGGCTCCCGGTAGCGGGCCAGGAGCCGTTCGAAGTGGTCGCTGGCGAGGCTCGTCCCGTCCCGTCCGGGGCCGACGGCGGCCTGCCACTGCGCTCGCAGCAGCTCCTCCACCCGTGCCAGCCTACGACGATGGCCATCCTGGTCGATGAGCCGCTCTGGTGGTGGCGAGGTCGCCGCTGGTGCCACCTCGTCAGCGATGTCAGCCTCGCCGAACTGCACGAGTTCGCGTCCACCGTGGGCATCCCGGCGCGTGCGTTCCAGGGTGACCACTACGACATCCCCGAGGACCGCCGCCCCGAGGTGCTGGCCGCGGGCGCGGAGCCGGTGCCGAGCCGTGAGTTGCTGGCGCGGCTACGGGCCGCGGGCCTGCGGCTGTCCCCAGCGCAGCGCCGAGCCCGCGCCGGCACCTGACCCGGCAACCGACCGGGCACCGCAGCCCGACCGGGCCGTCGGGCCGTTCAGGTGCCGCGCCACAACGAGGGCAGGCCGGTGTGCGCCCGCAACGACTGCACCTCGGATCCCGGGCCGACGACGAACCACTCGAGCAGCTCCACGCCGATCTCGTCGAACAGGTCGAGCAGCACGAGCCAACGGAGGACGTCGTCCTCACGACCTTCACCGGCACCCGCACCGGCAGCGGCGCGGTCCCGGATGGTGGCCAGCACGACGGCGTGGACGTCCGGGGACCGCCCAGCGACCTCGGCGGCGAGCGCGCCGACATCGAGCACGTCGTCCGGCCCGGTGGTGCCACTGACGATGCAGCACGCCTTGCCGACGTGTGCGTCGTCGAGGAGGAGGACGACGGTCTCAGGGCGGGGAGGATCGCTGGCGGCGAGGCGGACGACAGCCAAGGCGGACGGTGCGTCCGCCAGCGGGACGGGCGTGACGCCCAGGCCCACGGGGTCGAAAGATGGGTGACGAAGGGTGGGGGCCATGGCGGCTCCTCGCGCTCGATGGGCGGCGGGGGAAGCCGTGGCGGCACCCTAACGACGGGGTGCTACAACCTTCGTCCGATCACTTGTAGCGGAAGGTGATGCGGGCCCTGTTGAGGTCGTACGGCGACAGCTCCACCTGCACGCGGTCGCCCGGGAGGACCCGGATGTGGTGCTTGCGCATCTTCCCACTGAGGTGACCCAGCACGTTGTGGCCGTTGTCCAGCATGATCCGGAAGTGCCCGCCTTTCAGCGCCTCGGTGGCCTGACCTTCGAAGACGATGGCGTCTTCCTTCTGCTTCGGCACGCAGTGCTCCTGTCGTTCAGTCAGCAACCCACTCTAGGAGCAGGAGTTGGCCGTCCCACGGCATGGTCCGCGGGGCGTCCGTCACGCCGGTGCAGACTGCCCCTCTGTGACCGCCCTCCGCGTGCTGGCGACCGTGGGGGGCATCGTGCTGGTGGCGTGGGCGCTCGTGTCGGCCATGAAGACGATGGTCCTGCCCCGCGCCGAGGCCTCGAGTGTCGCTGCCGCGCTCTTCATCAACCTGAGGCGCGTGTTCGACCGGATCTGCTCGCCCAAGCGCTCGTTCGCGTTCCGGGACCGGGTCATGGCCTTCTACGCACCCGTCGTCCTGCTCCTGCTGCCCGTGACCTGGGTGACGATGGTGCTGCTGGGGTACACCGGCATCTACTGGGGGACCGGCATCGAGCCGATGGCGGAGGCACTGGCCATCAGCGGGTCGTCGCTGTTCACGCTCGGCTTCGATCGTCCCGGCGACATGGTGCACATCGTGGTGTCGTTCTCAGAGGCGCTGATCGGCCTGGGCATCGTGGCGCTCGTCATCTCGTATCTGCCATCGATCTACGGCGCGTTCAGCCGGCGCGAAGCCCTGGTGGCGACGCTGGAGGTCCGGGCCGGGTTGCCGCCGAGCCCGGCCGAGCTCCTCACCCGCTACGCCCGCATCGGCTGGCTGGACCGGCTGGGCGAGGAGCTCTTCCCGTCGTGGGAGATGTGGTTCGCCGAGATCGAGGAGAGCCACACGAGCCAGAGCGCGCTCAACTTCCTGCGCTCACCGCACCCCGGGCGCAGCTGGATCACGGCGGCCGGCTGCGTCCTCGACACCGCGGCCATCTCCAACGCCGCTCTCGACAAGCCCCACGACGCGCGCGCCGACGTCCTCCTCCGCGGTGGCTACCTGTGCCTGCGACGCATCTCCGACTTCTTCGGCATCCCCTACGTCCACGATCCCCGCCCGGACGATCCCATCTCCGTGACCCGGGCGGAGTTCGACCAGCTGTGCGCGGAGCTCGAGGCGACAGGGGTGCCGCTGAAGCCTGACCGTGAGCAGGCCTGGCGGGACTTCGCCGGCTGGCGGGTGAACTACGACGCCGTGCTGGTGGAACTGTGCGCGCTCGTCATGGCACCGCCGGGGGTGTGGTCGACCGACCGGGTGACCGGTCCTCGCCGCCGCATCAAGATCGCCCGCCGGACGATGCTCTCCCGCATCTGACGGCGGCCGTCGGTCAGAGACGGCTCGGCCACTGCCCGGCGGCCCAGAAGGACAGTGCCACGCCAGCCAGCCCGAGCAGGAAGGGAACCAGCATGTCCCATACCGGTGGTGGCCCGTGGTGGGGCCGCATCAGGACGAGACCGCACAGGAACCCGGCCACGAGCCCTCCGATGTGGCCGCCGATCGAGATGCCGGGGATGGCGAACGTCAGCACCAGGTTGATGATGAGGAGCCCACCCAGGTTGGTGCGCATGATCGGGATCTTGCGGATGACCATGCCGGCGACCGCGCAGCCGACGAGCCCGAAGGCGACGCCCGACGCACCAGCGGTCAGGGAGCGCGGATCGTCCGTGAGGAGCAATGCACCCGCGGATCCTCCGACCAGGCACGAGAGGTACGTGAGCGTGTAGCGCACCGGTCCCAGTGCAGGCTCCAGCATGAGCGACACCTGGTAGATCACGAGCATGTTCATGGCGAGGTGGATCAGGCCGAAGTGCACGAAGCCGCTCGAGAAGATGCGCCACCACTCGCCGCCGGCGTCGATGAGGATCGCGTGCAGACCGTATTCCCGCTGCATCACGCCGGCGCCGGTGCCGAAGAGATTGTCACCCCGGGCCACTCCAATGAGGGCGACGGCGACGCTGATCCCGATGAACACCTTCGTCATCAAGCTGGGACGGCTCGCCCCCCAGCGGCGCATCGACTCCCGCGTGGAGGGCCGGCTCTCGCGGATGCACTCGGCGCACTGGGACCCGATGGCGGCCGGGGTGAGGCAGTCCGTGCAGGCCGGGCGGCCGCAGCGGGTGCAGGCCCGGCCGGTGGCCCGTGAGGGGTGGCGATAGCAGGTGACGGGAGTCGGCGGGGGGAGGCTCACGGTGAGGGTGCAGCGTAACGGCGGCCCGGCCGTCAATCCCTGCACCGTCAATGCCCGCATCGTCACTCGCGGCACCAGGCGCGGAGCAGCTCCCACGAGTAGATGCCCGTGGAGTGGCCGTCGCTCCAGCGGATCGACAGCCCCCAGGCCCCGACCAGCTCGGCGTCCTCGATCCACAGCGCTGTCGTCTGGCCCGGTCTCGGCCAGGCCACGTCGCCCCCCTCTCGGTGGCTGCGGCACGTGGCGCACGGGCAGATGCCGCGCAGCTCCTCGAGCCCGAGCTCGCAGACCGCCCCGTCGTCGAACGTCACCCGCACCGAGCGGCGGCGATCGATGTCGATGTCGGTGACGCTGACGGACGAGGCAGTCACCGCGTCGAACGTAGCGGTGGTCCGCTCCCGTCGCTACGTTGCCCGACCGTGGCCGGCGAGCACCCTGCCCGATTCGATCTCGACACGGCCGTCGTCCCGGCGGGCGACGGGCGCTTCGACGCGCGCATGGACCGGGGTTGGTGGGTCGAGCGCGGGCCGAACGGCGGCTACGTCGCCGCGGTCATCCTGCGCGCCCTCACGGCGGCCGTCGACGATCCGCAGCGCACACCCCGCTCGTTCACCGTGCACTACCTCGCCCCGCCGGACGAGGGTCCGGTCAGCGTACGGACGGCGGTCGAGCGGGCGGGGCGCCAGCTCAGCTTCGTGACCGGCCGCCTGGAGCAGGGCGAACGGCTGCTGGCCCTGTCGCAGGCCGTCTTCAGCGTGCCCGTGGTGGCCCCGGAGTTCGAGGAGGCGACCCCGCCGGACGTGCCGCCGCCCGAGGAGCTCGAGCGCCTCGCCCTCGAGACGCCGTTCGAGATCCCGATGCGGGCTCGCTACGAGTCCCGCTGGGCCATCGGCCCGATGCCGTTCACCGGTGGTGACCGTGCCGAGGCCGGCGGCTGGATCCGCCTGGCCGAACCCCGCCCGGCGGATCACGTGCTGCTCGCCGCGCTGGCGGACGCATGGGTACCGCCGGTGTTCAGCCGCGCCGAGGAGCGCTTCGGTGTGCCCACCATCGACCTCACCATCCACTTCCGCAGCCGTCTGCTCCCCGACGACGAGTGGTTCCTCGTCGTATTCCGCACCCGTTCGTCCGTCGAGGGCTTCCTGGAGGAGGACGGCGAGATCTGGAGCCGGTCCGGCCGCCTGCTGGCGCAGTCTCGCCAGCTCGCCCTGGTGCTGTCGCTCCCGGCCTGAGATCAGAGACCGTCGACGGCGCCGACGGCCTGGAGGACGACGGCGGTCAGCACCATGACGACGATGAGCGCGTTGTACACGCTGTGGGCGCGGGCCGACTCGAGCACGGCCTCCGGCCGGCTGTGGTCAGGGCGGTAGCCCCGCAGATAGCAGCGCATGAAGTAGGCGCCGCCGCAGGACAGGGCGAGCGCCACGCCGATCGGGATGCCGATCAGAGCATGGGCCAGGCCGAACTCGATCGTGCGGCGGACTCGGCGCGGCCAGGACCACGTCTCGCACCCGCGGCGGAACGCGCGCTCTTCGGCCAGCGCGAACAGGGGGATGGCCGGCAGCAGGAGGGCGAGGAACACGATGGGGACGACCCACTCGAGCGGCGTGCCCGAGGTCTGCTCGGTGGTGCCGGTCACAGGGTTGCCGGCACCGCCCAGGGCGCTCCACCACCCCCAGTCCAACCCGGGCACCAGCAGCAGCACGGAGGCCACGACGAGCACGAGCGTGAGCACGATCGGGGCCGGCCAGACGTGGTGCCAGCGGATGCCCCGCACGATGGGTAGGGCCTGCGAGCGACCGGCGGCGGTGAAGGAGTGGCGGGCGGCGCCGGCCAGCCGGAACCCGACGAAGGCCAGCACGCCGACCGTTAGGACCAGTTCCACCACCCCGGGTAGGTTGCCACGACAGCCGACTGACTGGGGGTCGCATGGCCTGGGACTTCTCCACCGAGCCCGAGTTCGAGGCGAAGCTCGACTGGATGCGCAGCTTCGTCCGCGAGGAGATCATGCCCCTCGAGACCCTCGCCGACCTCTGGCGCTCGCCAGAGGGGCGCCAGCGCTTCGTCGCCATCACCGCGCCGCTCAAGGAGCAGGTCAAGGAGCAGGGTCTCTGGGCGGCCCACCTGCCACCGGAGATGGGCGGCGGTGGCTTCGGTCAGGTCAAGTTGGGCCTCATGCACGAGATCCTCGGCGCCTGCGTCTACGCCCCCGGCATCTTCGGCAACCAGGCGCCGGACTCCGGCAACGCGGAGCTCATCGCCGTCGGCGGCACCGACGAGCAGAAGCGGCAGTGGATGGAGCCGCTGCTGGCCGGCGAGCTGCGCTCGTGCTTCTCGATGACCGAGCCGGGGGCGGGCGCCGATCCCACCCTCCTCAAGACCCGCGCCGAGCGCGACGGCGACGAGTGGGTCATCAACGGGCACAAGTGGTTCTCGTCCAACGCCAGCATCTCGGACTTCCTCATCGTGATGTGCCTCACGAACCCGGACGTCGAACCGTACCGGCGGTACTCGATGATCATCGTCCCCACCCGCACGCCGGGCGTGAACCTCCTCCGCGACGTGCCGACCATGGGGGAGCCGGATCACCGCACCGGCGAGCCCGGCGGCCACGCCGAGATCCTGTACGAGGACGTGCGCGTCCCAGCCGACAACCTCATCGGCAACCCGGGCGACGGTTTCGCGCTCGCCCAGAAGCGACTCGGCCCGGGCCGCATCCACCACGCCATGCGCTGGCTGGGCCAGTCCAAGCGGGCCTTCGACATGCTGTGCGAGCGGGCGTTGTCGCGGTTCACCCATGGTTCGCTGCTGGCGGAGAAGCAGATGGTGCAGGACTGGATCGCCGAGAGCTACGCGGAGCTGCAGGCCGCCCGCCTGCTGACGCTGCAAGCGGCGTGGAAGATGGATCAGCTCCACGAGGCTGGGCGGCACCACAGCGACGCCCGCATCGAGATCGCCACCATCAAGTTCTGGGGTGCCCGCGCCCTCTACAACGTGATCGACCGCGCCATCCAGGTCCACGGCTCGCTCGGCTACACCACCGACCTGCCGCTCGAGTCGATGTATCGCGCCGCGCGGGCGGCCCGGATCTATGACGGGCCGGACGAGGTCCACAAGGTCACGGTCGCGCGCCAAGTGCTCAAGCAGTACAAGACGGCCGAAGTGCCGAGCGAGCATGTGCCCACCCGCCGTCGCGCCGCGCAGGAGAAGTTCGCCGAGTACCTCGACGGGATGGCGCTGAACTCGTAGGCCAGCCGCCGTCAGCCGGCGATCGTGGTCGTCGTCGCGCTGCCGGCGGTGGTGGCGACGGTCGTGCTGGCGGCCGGCCGGACCGTGGTGCTGGTCGAGGCGGCGGCGGCCCGAGGCGCGGCGCTGTAGCGCCCGACGACGCTCACGGTGGCGATCGACGACGCCTCGATGTCGGGGATGACCTCCTCGCCGTCGAACCCTGGCGCCAGGCCCAGGTCCCGGTCGAGGGCGTGGAGCTGCACCAGGTACTCGTGCTCCCCCGTCCCCGCTGGCGGGCACGGGCCACCCCAGCCGACCTCACCGAAGCCGTTGGTGCCCTGGATGCCCCCGGCCGGCGCTTCGCCTTCGCCGAGGCCGGTCACCCCGGGGTCGATGCCCGCAACGACCCAGTGGACGAAGCCGTCGGCCGACAGATCGGTCACCACCACGGCCAGGTTGGTGGCCTCCGCGGGAACGCCGGACCACGAGAGCGCGGGCGAGAGGCCCTCTCCGGACTCGCCACCGGCACTGTCGCAGGTGAAGCGCACGTCGATGAGCGCCTCGTCGTCCCATGGCGCCCGCAGCGTCAGCCCGAGCTCACCGACGCCCTCGCCGGGCAGGCCGGATCCGAGCACCGCGGGATCGGCGGGGATCGTCGTGGTGGTGCTGTTGAACACCGAGGCTGTCTGGTCCGGTCCGGCCGGGCGCAGCTCGCGGCCGTCGCCGGTGTCGCAGGCGACAGCGGTCAGCGCGACGGCGGAGATGAGGACGAGCAGGCCGCGACGGGACATGGTGGGCCGACACTACGGCCGGGCATGCCTGGGAGGACGGTCAGTCCGTCTCTGGCGTTTCGGGGTCGGCCACGACGCGTGCGGCCTCCGTCGCGCTCGCTTCGGGCACGGAGGCAGCGGTGGCGCCACCGCCGCCGATGATCCTGACGATGCGGGCGGCGCTCGGCACGCCCCGGCTGTCCAGGGCGATCGCGTAGTAGTGCCCGGCTGGGGCTTGGCTGAGCGGCGGTACCCGCACGCCGACGCTGCCGTTCGCCGGGTTCCAGGCCGACGTCACAGGCAGCACCAGCCTCCGTTGCGAGGTGTCGATGCTGTGGGTTACCGACGGCAGCCCCATCAGCACGACGGAGCCCAGCCCGTGGGCGGCGCTCACCCCGAGGGTGATGGTGCCGCCGGACGGCCACGTGGCGCTCCCGGGGTTGGTGATCGTCGGCCGGCCGGCCAGCGTGAGGTACTGGGGGCTGTACACCTGGCCGCTCGGGAAGGTGGGGGCGCTGCCGGTCCGGCCGCCTCCCGCCGACAGGACTCGGCCGTCGGCCAAGAGCACGGCGTTGGAGTGGTACATGCGGGGCACCGCCAGGTCCGGGAGCGTCGTCCAGCTCTCCGTTGCCGGGTCCCACACCTCGGGCGTCATCACCGCCTTGGCGATGGTGGACGTGCCGTCAGTGGACCCGCCGATCGCCATCACCCGCCCGTCCGGGAGGACCACGGTGCTGAACTTCTTGCGCTTCAGGTTGAGCGAGCCGACCTTGCGCCACGTCGGGCTGGCGGCCTTCAGGTCGATCACCCACGAGTCCGTGCCCGTGCTCCCGGCGGCGTAGAGGAGGATCTTGCCCGTGTCGTACATGGCCATGCCGGTGCCAGCGGCCACCGGCGGGCTCTTCGTGACCGTGGTCCAGGTCTGGGCGTCGACGTCCAAGTAGGCGGACTTCCCCGACGCGTTCTTCACCACGAAGACCTTGCCGTTGGGGGCGAGGACGGCGCGGGGGTAGAGGCCCATTGGCTTGGATTCGGCCAGCCCTGGCAGCTCGCGCCAGGTGTTGGTGATGGGGTTGTAGATCTCGGACAGGTTGGCCATGAGGCCCTTCCTGACCTGCCCGCCCAGGGCCACCTGGCGGCCGTCGGGCAGGGCGATCACCGTCGGGTACCACCGCGGGGTCCTCATCGACGCCGCCGCGCTCCACGTGTTGGAGGCCCAGTCGAAGATCCGGGTCACCGCGAGGCCGCTCCCCGGCTGCTTGTAGGCGGTGCCGCCGACGACGACCAGGCGGCCGTCGGGTAGCTGCGTCTGGAAGGCGCAGAACAGGGCCACGTTCACGCCGGGCGTCGACGAGAAGGCACCGGTGGCCGGGTTCCAGCGCCGGGCGCTGGTCAGCCCGTTCTCTTTGTCCCACATGAGGACGTCGCCGTTGGGTCCGACCGAGAGGTGAATGGCGACGAAGTTGTTCCAGTCCATCACCCCGGACCAGGAGCCGGGACCGGCGGGCGCCGCGCCCGTCGGGCGGGCGGCAGTTGCCACGAGCGTGCCGGCCAGCGCCATGGCGACCAGCGTCCGACCCATCCGACGACCGATCATGTCCTAGACCTCCGGTTCGTGATCGCCGGCCGCCCGCCAGCCGAGTGCCGACTACAACGGTACGCCCGGGCTTACCGTCCGGACCGAGCCCGCGGACGCCGGGCCACGCGTGTGGCCGGCCAGGGCTCTGCTGGCCACCGCGAGCGCGGTGCCGCCCGCCCGCCGTGGCCAGCCGAGGACACCCCCCGGGGGCGGGAAAGGGGCCGGTGACGGCGGGGTCGCGGTGGCGGGGCCAGCGGTTGGGACGTTACGACCGGCCTGGCCGGGCGATCAGTCCTCCTCGCGGGGCTCCACGACGGCGACCTGCCTGGGCACGTTCGGGTCCACCGCGGCCGGAGCCGCCTCGACGGCGGCTTCCACCGCGGCTGCGCCACCGCCGGCTACCAGCTGCACGATTTTGGCCGCGCTCGGCACGCCGCGGCCGTCGAGGGCGATGGCGTAGTAGTGCCCGGGGGCGGCGTTCTTGATCGACGGCACCTTCACCGAGATTCGGCCGGTGGCGGGCTCGTAGGCCGACGTCACGGGCAGCGTGAGGCGCCGCTGCTGGGTGTCCAGGCCGTGGGTGACGCCCGGGAGGCCCATGAGCACCACGGAGTGGATGCCGTTGGCGGAGCTGACGGCCAGGTTCACCGAGGAGCCGGACGTCCAGACGTTAGGGCCACCCGTGATGACCGGGCGGTTGGGCATGGACAGGTAGGGCGGTGAGTAGAGCTGCGAGCTGGGGAAGTTCGGTGCTGGGCCCGCCCGGCCGCCACCCGCCGTGACGACGCGGCCGTCCGGGAGGAGCAGGGCGTTGGAGTGGTACATGCGGGGCACAGCCAGGTTGGGCAGCGTCGTCCACCGTTCCGTGGTCGGGTCCCAGATCTCGGGCGTCAGCACGGCGTTGGCGATCACGGAGTCCCCGTCCGTGGAGCCGCCGATGGCCATCACCCGGCCGTCGGGGAGCAGCACGGTGCTGAACTTCCTGCGCGTGAACTGGAGCGAACCGACCTTGCGCCAGGATGGCGCCGCGGCGTTGAGGTCGATGACCCAGGAGTCCGTCGCGCTGTCACCGGTCCCGTACAGCAGGATCTTGCCGTTCTCGTACATCGCCATCCCGGTGCCCGCCACGTGGGCTGGGGCGGGCGTGACCTCGGTCCACTGCTGGGTGTCGACGTCCAAGTAGGCCGACTTCCCCTTGGCGTTCTTGATCACGAACACCTTGCCGTTGGGCGCCAGGATGGCCCGCGGGTAGAGGCCCATGGGCTTGGACTCGGCCAGGCCGGGCAGCTCGGTCCACGTGTTGGTGGCCGGGCTGTACAGCTCGGTCAGGTTGGCCATGACGCCGGAGTCGAGGATCTGGCCGCCGAGGGTGACGATCCGGCCGTCCGGCAGCGCGATCACGGTCGGGTACCAGCGCGGGGTGTGGAGGGACGGGCCCTTCGTCCACGTGTTGGTGCCCCAGTCGAAGAACTGCATCACGTCGATGCCGGTGTTGCCGGCCTTGTAGGCCGTGCCACCGACCACCGCCAGGCGTCCGCTGGGAAGCCGGGTCTGGAAGGCGCAGAACAACGACAGGGGGAGCCCGGGGGTGTCCGTGAACGCGCCGGTGGCGGGGTTCCAGCGGCGGGCGCTGGTGAGGCCCTGGACGCGGTCCCACATGAGGACGTCGCCAGTCGGGCTGACCACCAGGTGGATGGCTACGAAGTCGTTCCAGCTCACGAGCGCACCGAAGCCGCCCTGGCCGGGGACCACCGGGCCGGGCAAGCTCGGGAGCACGCCGGGGCCGCTCGGCGCGGGGCCTGGCGAGGGGCCTGGCCTAGGCGGGACGCAGGCCGTGACGGTGAGGAGCAGGGCAGCCAGCCCTACCGGGCCCGCCACCCGTAGCCGGCTGACGACGGTTCCACAAGACACTCCGCTGACCTCCCGGTGGTCCGACGATCACCGTACGCGAGAGTGGCCCCGAGGTGGTGAGCCCCATGGCACGCCAGACCGTCGGGCCCCGCAGGGTTCACCCCATCCCCACGGCCGGCGCGGCTCTGGTCACGGTCGGCACCTAGCCGTGCGCATCGCTGTCCCATCGACGGCTCCCGCGGCCGGCCCGATAGCGTGACGACGTGGCTCCCGGAGATCCTCAGGGGTTCCCGCTGTGCGTGCTGACCGTGCACGCGCACCCGGACGACGAAGCGTCCAAGGGCGCCCCCACGCTCGCCCGATACCACGCCGAGGGCGTGCGGACGGTGCTCGTCTGCTGCACCGGCGGTGAGGAGGGCGAGCTGCACAACCCCTCGCTGCGGGAGCCGGGCCAGCCGTTCCATGGCCTGGAGCCCGAGCAGGAGAGGGCCCTCCTGGCCGAGCTGCGACCCCTGGAGCTGGCCCGCTCGGCTGAGGTGATCGGCTTCGACGAGGTCGTGATGCTGGGCTACCGGGACTCCGGCATGAAGGACAGCCCGGCAAATGAGGACCCGGCCAGCTTCCACCAGGCCGACTTCGACGAGGCCGTGGGCCGGCTGGTCGAGGTCATCCGGCGCACACGCCCGCAGGTGATCATCACCTACAACGACGACCAGCAGGGCTACCCGCACCCGGACCACCTCAAGGTCCACGACATCTCGGTGCCGGCCTTCGACCGGGCCGGCGACCCCGACTGGTACCCGGATCTGGGCCCACCGTGGCAGCCCAGCAAGCTGTACTACACGGTGTGGAGCCGCCGGCGGCTCTTGGCCGTCCACGAAGCGCTCCTGGCCCTGCGGGGGGCCTCCCCGTTCGACGAGGCCTGGTTCGAGCGCCCGGACCAGGACGGCCGCATCACGACGCAGGTGCCGGTCGGCGACCACATGTGGGCGCGCTCCGGCGCACTGCGCGCGCACGCCACCCAGGTGGACCCGAGCGAGGCGTTCTGGTTCGGCCTCTCCGACCAGGAGCTGGCGGACGTCTACCCCTATGAGGACTGGATCCTGGCCCGCTCCGTCGTCGGGGAGCCGGGGCCGGGCGAGCTCGAGGACGACCTGTTCGCGGGCGTGCGGGTGTCGGTACGGCAGTGATGGACTCCGGACGCGAGATCGAGGGCACCGTCCAGTACCGGGTGGTCCTGGGCAAGAAGGACGAGATCGTGATCGGGCCGGACGACGCCGATGTCGTCATCACGGTCCCCAAGGCCGACTGCGGCCTGGATCCCGCGGTGGCCTACATGCAGGGCCGGCTCAAGGCCGCGGGGCACACGGGTGTGCTCTTCGAGGCGTTCCGCTCGGGTGCGGCCGCCGAGGTGCTCAAGGCACACGCCTGACGGCCCTGGGCGCCGCGGCTGCCGTGCTGTGGTCCGCCTCAGGCCGAGTGGCGGGCCGGCGCCTCGCTGCGCATCAGGTCCCGCAGGTCGCGATAGCCGATTCGCACCGCCCCCACGGCGTCGAGGGCCTCGCGCAATGCCGGCGCCATGATGAGGTCGAGGTCGTCTATCCAGCCTTCGGCGTCGGGCGAGATGGCCCGCACCTCCGGGGTGTCGACCGCGGGTTGGACGTGCAGCTCCGTCACCCCCGGTCGCAGCTGCGCGACCTCCCGGAGGATGCGCTCGCGGCTTCCGGCCCGCCAGGCGATGTCGAAGTGGTCGGGGAACAGCACGCCTTCGTCCGCGGCCAGGGCCCGGAAGGGGAAGCCGGCGTCCCGTTCGCCGACCGTCGACGGGAGGCGGACCGGGAGCCGGAAGTCCACGGCCAGGTCGAGGTAGACGTCGAAGAACTCCGGCCGCAGCGACATGGCGGACAGGTGAGGAGCGAGGTGGGTGACGTCGAGACCCCACTCGAGCGCCCGCTCGAGCTGCGTCCGGCACTCGCGCCGGACCTCGTCCTGGTCGGCGTGCTCCCAGAGGTCGTCGATGCTGCGGGGGAAGCCGCCGTCCCCGTCGACCAGCGACGGCGCGTGGGTGATCGGCCCCCACCGGTAGAGCTCGTGCTCGGCGTTGAGGGTGAGGTGGACCCCGAGGTCCTCGCCCCGCTGCTCGGCGGCGGCGTGGCGAGCCCACGGCCCCGGCACCATCAGCGAGGCACACGTCGCCGCCCCGTGCCGGAGCGCGGTGAAGATGCCGACGTTCAGGGCATGGCAGGTCCCGAGGTCGTCGCAGCTGATGATGACGAGCTTGTCCCCGGCGCGGTAGCCCAGGCGTTCGACCAGGCTGGAGCCGTCGGGGTTCGGCACGTTGCCACGCTACCGGTGGCTGTCAGGAAGGCGCCGGACAGGTGCCCCACAGGCCGCGGCCGGCGCGGCGGGCTTCCTGCACGGCGTTCGCGATGACGTCGGCGTAGGCGGTGTTGGGCCGGATGGACAGCACGGTGGCGGCCCCCTGCCGGGCGAGTTCAAGGTTGACGAACAGGCCGTCGCTACGGTGCACGTACGCGAGCAGCCGGCCGTAGTCGTCCCGGGCCTCGGCATCCCGCTCGAGGCGGACGATCGTCCCGGGCGGGATGAGGAGCTCGGTGAGCGCGGTGGCCTCCGGGCCGTAGCACTCGACGGGCGAGTCCTGGTCCTTGGTCTCGGGCGTGTCGATACCGATGAGGCGGATCCGCTCGTCCCGGCCGTCGAGGTCGACGTCCACCGTGTCCCCGTCGACGACGTGTTCGATGACGGCCTCGCCGGCCGCGGGGCCCGGTGCGACCGGGCCGGCGGTGGGCGGCGGGCCGGTCGATCGGCAACTCACGACGAAGACGAGCGCGGCGACGGTACCGGCGGCACGGAGATGGGGCATCGGAGCCTCCAGGCGAAGCTCTCCGCGAGGGAGGATGGCGACCGGCCGCCCGCAGCGGCGAGCGCGCAGTCTGGCACGAGGGTGTCGCAGCGGGACGGCGAAGGGCGCGGTGTACCGTCGCCGCGTGGTCGCGACGGTGGGCGTGAAGCGCACGATCTGGTGGGATGGGCAGTCCGTCACCGTGATCGATCAGCGCTACCTGCCACATCGCTACGTCACTCGGCGCTGGCGGACGGTGGACGACGTGGCCGAGGGCATCCGTGTGATGCAGGTGCGCGGCGCGCCCCTCATCGGCGTCGCCGCCGCCCACGGCGTGGCCCTGGCCATGGCAACTGACGTCCGCGATGCCGCGCTCGACCACGCCATGGAGACCCTCTCGGCGACCAGGCCGACGGCCGTCAACCTCCGCAACGCGCTGGAGCGGATCGACCTGGACGTTCGTCCCCGCCCCAACGAGCTGCGGGCGGCCGCCGCCCGGGTCATGGCCGAGCGCCTGGCCGATGAGGACGCCGCGGCGTGCCGCGCCATCGGCGAGATCGGCGCCCGGCTCATCCGGGACGTCGCGGACAGGGCGGACCGGCCAGTCCAGGTGCTCACCCACTGCAACGCCGGCTGGCTGGCCTGCGTCGAGTGGGGGACCGCCACCGCGCCGGTGTACATCGCCCGGGAGCGGGGGCTGGGTGTGCACGTGTGGGTGAGCGAGACGCGGCCGCGCAACCAGGGGGCGTCGCTGACGGCCTGGGAGCTGGCGCAGCGCCGCATCCCCCACACGGTCATCGTCGACAACGCCGCCGGCCACCTCCTGGCCTCCGGGCAGATCGATCTGGTGCTGGTGGGCGCCGACCGCATCGCCGCCAACGGTGACGTCGCCAACAAGATCGGCACGTACCTCAAGGCGCTCGCCGCCCGCGACAGCCACGTGCCGTTCTACGTGGCCGCTCCGACGACGACGTTCGACCTGCGTGCCGCGACGGGTGCGGTCATCCCCATCGAGGAGCGGGGGCCGAACGAGGTCACGAAGGTGTACGGCCGGGCCGACAACGGCCACACCATGGGCGTCACCGTCACGCTGCCGGACACCGACGTGCGCAACTGGGGTTTCGACGTCACGCCGGCCCGGCTCGTGTCCGGGTTCATCACGGAGCGGGGACTGATCGCGGCCGCGCCGTTCGCCATCGCGCAACTGCTGTCGTGAGCGTGCCCGTGACCGGTGCCGGCCGCCGGGAGGTCGTGTCGACCGCGCAGCGGCTGTCGGCGTGGGGGCTGAACGTCGGGACGGCGGGGAACGTCGGCCTGCGGGCGGACAGCGGGCTGCTGGTGACGCCGAGCGGCGTGCCGGCCGAGGACCTGCGTGAGCAGGACATCGTCGCGCTGGACGCGGTCGGCGTGCCGCAGCCGGGGCAGCTGGCGCCGACCAGCGAATGGCGGTTGCACGTCGCCGTGCTGGCGGCGCGTCCCGACGTGGTGGGGATCGTGCATACGCACTCGCCCGAGGCCACAGCGGCAGCGTGCATCGCCCGCCCGCTGCCCGCGGTGCACTACGTGGTGGCCCGCACCGGCCGCTCCACCGTTCCCTGCGCGCGGTACGCCACCTACGGCTCGGAGGAGTTGGCGGTCAATGTGGTCGGCGCGCTCGGCGACGGCATGGCCTGCCTCATGGCCAACCACGGCCTGCTGACCGTAGGTCCGACGCTCGAGGCCGCTGTCGCGCTGGCCGCCGACGTCGAGTGGCTGGCCCGGGTGTGGCGGCGGGCGTCGGCGCTCGGCGACCCGGTCGTCCTGCCGGACGACGAGATCGCCCGCGTGGCGGAGCGGTTCAGGACCTACGGCCAGCCGCCGCGCTGACCTGCGGTCCCCTCACCGCTTGTGTCACGTTTGAGCGCGTTCAGTGGTGCTTTGGTGTGACACAGGCGTCAAGGGACAGACCGGGGTCAGTCCCAGATGCTGCGACGGGGGGCGGGGGTGACGATGGTCGCGCCCTCGAGCGTGCCGACGGGCGTGATGCAGAGGCGGGTCTGGGTGCCGTCCACCACGGACTCGCATTTGCCGCAGATGCCCTCCTGGCAGCCTCGGCGGGGACGGGCGTGGCCGGCGAGCTCCCGGATGGCCTTCAGCGCAGCCATCGTCGGATCGCAGGTGATGGTGTAGGCCGCGCCGTCCACCGTCAGCGTGGTGGATACCGCCGGCTCCCCGAAGCCGGCGAAGCCGCCGTTGCGGTCGACCCACCTGCCCTGGGCGGGGTCCGAGACGGCCATGGCGCGCACGGTACGGTCGGAGCACGCCACGCGGCAACGGCTTCGTTCCACAGAGGGGAACGCCTTGCTTGTCCCTGGAACACGTCAGGTGCAAGCGTGACAGCCGCAGGATCGACCGGAGGGACACGTCATGGCCTTCGATGGGGAAGCTTTCGTCGCCGAGATGCGCCAGGAGCTCATCGACTCCGGTCGCACGCTCGACAAGGCCGTCTGGGTGGAGAGGGTGACCCAGGGCGAGGCCACGCCGCAGGAGCTGGTCGGCTGGGCCCGGCAGCACTACTGGGGCGTCACCTACCACACCCGCCGCTTCCTCTCGATCTGGGTCGGCCGCATCCCTTACGAGATGACCGACGCCGTCATCGAGAACATCGGCGAGGAGGTCCTGGGGATCCAGTCCAAGTCGGGGCACGGCCACCTTCACTGGCTCTTCCAGTTCACGCGGGCGCTCGGCGCGCCGGACAGCGTCATCGAGGAGGCGACGCCGAACGTGGCCGCGGTGCTGTCCGAGAGCATGCTGTACAACCTCGCCCACCAGCGGCCGTGGTACGAGTTCCAGTTCGGCGCCATCCTCGGCATCGAGAACCAGATCCCGGATGCGTACACGCGGGCCGTCCAGGGCTTCAAGGAGCACTACGGCGACGTGCTCTCGCCGGACGACTACGCCTTCCACACCATCCATATCGCGGTGGACGAGGAGCACGGCGGCGGCGTCGGAGCGTTCGCCGAGCGCTACCTCGACACCGACGCGAAGCGGCGCTCGGCCCGCGCCGCGTACTTCGCCGGCGCCGAGGCCACGCGCCGGTGCTGGGACGCGTTCGAGGGCGCTTCGTGGTGACGGTCGGCGCTGGCGCGGCTCGTGGCTGACGACCGGCGGGCCCTATCTCATCAAGGGGCGGCCGACGCGCTCTGGCACGCCGACCAGACGAAGGAGCCCATCGCTCCGCTCACCGAGACCTGGCCGGACATCGACGTCGGCGACGCGTACGAGATCCAGCAGGCCAACATCGCCCGCCGCCTCGAGGCCGGTGGTCTCGTGCGGGGCCACAAGGTGGGTCTGTCGGCCAAGGCCATGCAGGAGATGCTCGGCGTGCACGAGCCGGACTACGGCCATCTGCTCGACGACATGTTCTGCTACGAGCACGACGTCATCCCGATGTCGCGCTTCTGCCAACCACGGGCGGAGATCGAGGTGGCCTTCGTGCTCGGCCGCCCGCTGGCGGGGCCGGGCGTCACCGTGGCCGACGTGGTGCGCGCCACCGACTACGTGCTCCCTTCCATCGAGATCGTCGACTCACGGGTGCGGGACTGGAAGATCAAGATCCAGGACACCATCGCGGACAACGCCTCGTCGGCCGCGCTCGTGCTCGGCGGCCGTCCGACCCGGCTCCACGACGTCGACCCCGCGCTCATCGGGGCGGTACTGCGCAAGAACGGCGAGATCGTGGAGACGGGCTGCAGCGGCGCCGTGCTCGGCAACCCCGTGATCGCCGTGGCCTGGCTCGCCAACAAGGTCGCCCAGTTCGGCGTGACGCTGGAGCCCGGCCATGTGATCATGCCTGGCTCGTGCACCCGCATGGTGCCCGTGGCTGCGGGCGACACGGTCCGGGCCGACTTCGACCGACTCGGTCACGTCAGCGTCCGGTTCGCCTGACAGGAGAGGAGGAGCGGTGCCCACCAAGGTGACGGCCGCCATCGTCGGGCCCGGCAACATCGGGACCGACCTCATGGAGAAACTGCGGCGCTCGCTGGTCATCGAGCCCCGCTACATGGTCGGGGTGGACCCGACCTCGGCGGGGCTGCGGCTGGCCGAGGCGGCCGGTCTGGAGGTGTCGGCCGAAGGCGTGGACTGGCTGCTGGCCCGTCCGGAGCTGCCGGCCATCGTCTTCGAGGCGACGTCGGCGTACGTGCACGTCCGCAACGCCCCCCGCTACGAGGAGGCCGGCATCCGTGCCGTGGATCTCACGCCCGCGGCGCGCGGCCCCTACGTGGTGCCGCCGGTCAACCTTCGCGAACACCTCAACCGGCCCAACCTCAACATGGTGACGTGCGGTGGGCAGGCGACCATCCCCATCGTGCACGCCGTGCACCGCGTGGCGCCCGTGGACTACGCGGAGATCGTGGCCACGGTCGCCTCGGCTTCGGCCGGACCCGGCACGCGGTCCAACATCGACGAGTTCACCCGCACGACGGCCAAGGCGGTCGAGGTCATCGGCGGCGCGGCGCGGGGCAAGGCCATCATCATCCTCAACCCTGCCGACCCGCCGCTCATCATGCGCGACACCATCTACTGCTCGCTGCCCGCGGATGCCGACGAGGCCAAGGTGGCCCGTTCCATCCAGGACATGGTCGAGGAGGTGCAGGGCTACGTGCCCGGCTACCGCCTGCGCGGTGAACCGCAGTTCGACCGGTTCGAGGACGGGACGGCGCGGGTGGCGACCTTCCTCGAGGTGGAGGGGGCGGGCGACTACCTACCGCCCTACTCGGGGAACCTGGACATCATGACGGCCGCGGCGACCAAGGTGGGCGAAGAGATCGCACGGGAGCTCGTGACCGAAGGAGGAGGAGGCGCATGACGTACTCGGACCAGGTCGACATCCGGGTCACCGACACGAGCCTGCGGGACGGCTCGCACGCCAAGCGGCACCAGTTCACCGAGGAGCACGTGCGGTCGATCGTCGGCGTGCTCGACGACGCCGGGATGCCGGTCATCGAGGTCACCCACGGCGACGGTCTGGGTGGTTCCTCTTACAACTACGGCTTCTCGAAAACCGACGAGCGGGTGCTGATGAAAGCGGCTGTGGAGACGGCCCGGCGGGCCCGCATCGCCGCGCTGATGCTCCCCGGCCTCGGCACGAAGGACGACATCAAGGCCTGCGCCGACCTCGGCGTGTCGATCGTGCGGGTGGCGACGCACTGCACCGAGGCCGACATCTCGATCCAGCACTTCGGCCTGGCCCGCGAGATCGGGCTCGAGACGGTGGGGTTCTTGATGATGGCCCACTCCCAGCCCCCGGAGGCGCTGGCGAAGCAGGCCCGGATCATGGCCGACGCCGGCTGCCAGTGCGTGTACGTGGTGGACTCGGCCGGAGCGATGGTCCTGGAGGACGCGTCGGATCGCGTCGCGGCGCTCGTGGCCGAGCTTGGCGACGATGCCCAGATCGGGTTCCACGGCCACGAGAACCTCGGGCTGTCGGTGGCCAACAGCGTGCTGGCCGTGCGGGCCGGCGCGGTGCAGATCGACGGGTCCACGCGGGCGTTCGGGGCCGGCGCAGGCAACACGCCGCTGGAGTGCTTCGCCGCGGTGGCCGAGCGGCTGGGCATCGCCACCGGCCTCGACGTGCTGAAGATGATCGACGTGGCCGAGGACGTCGTGCGGCCCGTGATGGACGGCGAGTGCGTGAAGGACCGCCTGGCCGTGATCATGGGTTACGCCGGCGTCTACTCGTCGTTCCTCAAGCACGCGTACCGGGCGGCCGAGCGCTACGACGTGAGCGGCGCCGACATCCTGCTCGAGTGTGGCCGGCAGAAGCTGGTGGGCGGGCAGGAGGACCAGATCATCCAGATCGCAGCGACGCTGGCGGGTGCCCCCTCGTGAGCGCCGTCGGCCTGGACCTCGTCTCGGAGGCCGCGGTGACGCTGGCGGCGGCCACGGTCGATCGGGTGGCCATTCCCCGCCTGACCGCGTCCTACCCGGACCTCTCCATGGAGGTCGCCTATGCCATCCAGGCCGAAGGGTGCGCGCAGCGGGTGATGTCCGGTGAGCGGGTCATCGGGGCCAAGCTCGGGCTGACGGCGCGGGCCAAGCAGGAGCAGATGAACGTGGCCGAGCCCGTGTACGGCCGCCTCCTCTCCGGAGGCCTGCATCCGGCCGGCGACCCCGTCGCCGTCGACGAGCTCATCCATCCGCGGGTGGAGCCCGAGATCGTCTTCGTGATGCAGGAGGGCCTGCGCGGCCCTGGTGTCACGGCGGCCGAGGTGCTGGGGGCGACGCGCGCCGTCTGCTGCGGGCTGGAGATCATCGACTCCCGCTACGCCGACTTCTCGTTCACCGCCGCGGATGTCGTGGCCGACAACACGTCGGCGGCCCGGGTGGTGCTGGGACCGACGATGGTCTCCCCGGACGGCCTCGACCTCGCCCTCGTCGGCCTGCTGCTGGAGGTCGACGGTTCGACCGTCGCAACCGCGGCGGGCGCGGCGACGATGGGCCATCCCGCCGAAGCCGTGGCGATGCTCGCCAACTGGCTGGGGGCACGGGGAGAGGCGATCTTGCCGGGATGGATCGTCTTCTCCGGGGGCCTGACGGCCGCCGTCCCGCTTGCAGCCGGCACCACGGTCACGGCCACCTTCGGCCACCTCGGCTCCGTGTCAGTGCGCGGGACCTGACCGCGTCGTGAAGGACCTCCTACTGGACTTCGGCGGCGTCCTGCTGCGAACGCCGTTCGAGCTGCGCCACGAAGCCGAGCGGTCGCTGGGGCTGGCGCCTGGCACGCTGTCATGGGCCGGTCCGTTCGACCCGCCCTCCGATCCGCTGTGGCGGCAGTGGCAGGCGGGCGAGGTCACCGAGCGCGAGTACTGGGCCCGCCGGGCCGCCTCCCACGGGCTCGAGACCCAGACATTCATGGGCGGGTTCTTCGAACCGGGCGGCGACCACCTGATCCGGGACGAGATGTGGGACCTGGTGCGAGCTCATCACGCCGCCGGCGGCCGGGTCGCCATCCTCACCAACGACCTGCGGGCCTTCCACGGCACGGAGTGGCTCGAGTCGATCACCGTGCTCGGGGAGATCGACATCCTGATCGACGCGTCGATCACCAAGGTGCTGAAGCCGGACCCGGCGGCCTACGAGGCCGCGCTCAGCGCCCTCGGCGACCCCGATCCCGCCACCGTGGTCTTCGTCGACGACCAGCAGAACAACCTTCGGGGGGCCGAGGCCTGCGGGATGGTGACCGTCTTCTTCGACCCCGTCGACGTCCCGACCTCCGTGGCCCGGGTGGAGAAGGCCCTCGCCGACTGAACTCTGAGCCGAACGCGCCGGTTTCGGCTCATCCGCCTCCGACTTCGCGATCACGGCCTCGGCCGCCGATTCGACGTCGATTCGGCGGCCGAGTCAGCTCACGGTCACTGTGCGGCAGCCGAGGGACACCGCCCGGGCCCCGGCGCCCACGCCGAGCGCCTCCACGCAGACGGACTGGCGTCCGGCCGGCGCGGCCACCGGGTAGCCGAAGCCGTGGAAAGGGCCGATCCCGTTGTGGGTGCGGGCGATGTCGGGCCGGGGGCCGTTGGCCAGGACCACCCGTCGGCCGGCAGCGGTGGTGATGGCGACCTGGATCGGCAGGTCCGACTCCGGATCGAAGGCCCAGCCGCCGACGATGACCTGCCGGTTGCCGGGCACCACGACCTCGATGCCGCCGACCGGGTCGGTGCCGCCGGGGTGGGGGAGCGTGGCCGCGTAGTCCCGCAGCCGCTGCCACTGGGCCGGGTCCTCCATCCCGAAGGCCCACTGCGCCATGCCCGAGATGCCGTACGTCCCGACGAGGCGGGCGCGGGCCAGCATCGACTCCACGTCGGGGTACCAGACCGTACGGGTCACCTGGCAGGTCACCGTCGGCGGCGGGACCGGGCCGCCCGGCGGGGCGGGGGGCGGCGGTCCGGTGAAGGTGTCGACGTACGTGAACGTCATCTCGCTGGAGGCGGCGTCACGCACCGGGGTCGCCCGTTTCTGCGCGACGAGGGCGGGCATGTTGACGACCCGAACGTCCCGCTTGGCCGGCGCCACCCCGTTCGGGCAGGTGCCAGCGACGCGGACGACAAAGTCCCGTCCGTAGGCCGGCACACCGATCTGGATCTTGGCCGGGGCGACCACCTTGACCGCGTAGGACACGATCCCGTTCACCCAGGGCAGCGGGGCGATCGGGCCGACCGAGCTGAAGCTGAAGTCGTAGGCCATGATCCGCAGCCGGTCGATGTGGTTGGCGATCGCCGCCCAGTCGTAGACCCAGTACCCGCTCCCGGGCGCCCGAGTGCCGTTGTAGATGGGCGGCGTGGTGACCGTGAGCAGCTTGCCCCGGCTGTGCAGCGCGGCGCCGAGCTCGCTCACGAACGCCACCCAGGCCGGCCGCGTCGAGGCCCAGCTTGCCGTGCCGTCGGCGAACGCGAACTGCTCGTAGTCGAGATCGATCCCCGCGTAGCCGTTGGCGTCGACCAGCTTGACGAGCGCGGCCACGTGCCGGCCGCGCTGCGTCGGATCAGCCAGCACGGCGGCCATGGCGCGGGCCGGCATGCCATCGCGGACCGCGGGGATCAGCGGCACGTTGGCGGCACGGGCCTGCTGCACGACGGCGGCCTGCTCGCCGGCCGGCTCGTCGGACACGACGCTGTCCGCGCTGACCGCCCTGAACCAGAACGGCGAGACCTCGGAAACGAGGTCCCGCGCCGTCTGAACCGTGGTCTGCCCGGTGTCGGTGGTCCAGTACGGGATCCAGCCGGTGACGATGCGACGCGGCGGTCCGCAGGCGGCCAGCACCGCGAGGCTGACGAGGAGACCGGCCATCCCGGCCCGGGCGGACCGGCGAGCGCGGCCGTTCATGTCACAGCCGCTCGATCACCGTGCCGGTGCCCAACCCGCCGCCACAGCACATGGTGATGAGTCCGTAGCGCCCACCGGCGCGGTCAAGCTCGTGAACCGCCTTCGTCATGAGAACCGCGCCCGTGCCCCCCAGCGGATGGCCGAGGGCGATGGCGCCACCGTTGGGGTTCACCCGCTCCATGTCGGGATGCAGCTCCGCGGCCCACGACAGCACCACGGACGCGAAGGCCTCGTTGATCTCGACCGTGTCCATCTGGTCGATGGTGAGGCCGGTGCGCTCGAACAGGCGCTGGGTGGCGTCGATCGGGCCGGTGAGCATGAGCACCGGATCAACACCGACGAGGCAGGTGTCGACGACACGGGCTCGCGGGGTGAGGCCCAGCGCGGCGGCTTTGTCCTCGGTCATGAGCAGGACGGCGGCGGCGCCATCGGAGATCTGCGACGACGAGCCCGCGGTGTGCACGCCGTCCGGTCGGGCGACCGGCTTGAGCTGCGCCAGCGCCTCCAGGGTCGTGTCGCGCAGCCCCTCGTCCTTCGCGACCGTGTGGGTGGTGCCCGTCGGCTTGCCGTCGGCGTCGAGGTCCGGCGCCTCGACCGTCACGTAGCTGCCGGCGAAGCGGTCCTCGGCCCAGGCCCGGGCGGCGCGCTGCTGGCTGGCCAGGCCGAAGGCGTCGGTGTCCTCGCGCGTGATGCCCCACTTGTCGGCGATGCGCTCCGCGCCCTCGAACTGCGAGGTCATCTCGTACTGCCCGAAGTAGGTCTTGGGGATCGGGATGCCGAGCCCGAGGTCCTTGCGGGAGTTGGAGCCGATCGGGATGCGGCTCATCACCTCCACGCCGCAGGCCACCGCCACGTCGACCACGCCGCCGGCCACCAGCGAGGTGGCCAGGTTCGTGGCCTGCTGGCTGGATCCGCACTGGGTGTCGACGGTCGTGGCGGGCACGGAGAGTGGGAGCCCGGCGGCCAGCCACGCCGTACGGGTGACATTGAAGCTCTGCTCGCCGACCTGGCTGACGCAGCCTCCGACGACCTGTCCGACCTCGGCCGGATCGATTCCGGTGCGGCTCAGCAGCTCGCGCTGCACCGCGGAGAGCAGATCGGCCGGATGGACGCTGGACAGTCCGCCGCCCCGGCGCCCGACGGGCGTGCGGACGGCATCGACGATGACGACGCTGGTCATCGCGGCATCCTACGAGGGCCGGTCGACGGGCGCTCCGGCGTGTCCGCCCCCCGTGGAAGGTTCCCGTCCACTCCGACTTGTCCCTCGGGCGGCACCCCTGATACGCCTCGATGGCGATGGCGGTCGAGTTCGTCCCGATGCTCCTCCCGCCCGATTCCCCGGCGGTGTCCGGGACGCGCTGGTTCTGGGTGCAGGCGGGCCAGGTGGCGATCACCGAGCTGGCGCCCGAGGACGGCTGGCCCGTGCACTTCCTCGGGATGCTCGGGACCGAGGTCTGCTGGGCCGTCGAGGTCCCGAACAGCCACCCCGGCCCTTCCGACGCCGGGTTCACCGACCTGCGCCGCCTGTGGGGCGAGGTGGAGCTGGTCGACTGGACCGTGGCCGGCCGGGCCGTGCAGCTCGTGGCGTGGGCCTCCACCCATCGCTACTGCGGCCGGTGCGGCTCGCCCACCGCTCCCGTGCCGGGGGACCGGGCCATGCGCTGCGCCGGGTGCGGGCTGCTGGCCTATCCGAGGCTGGCGCCGGCCGTCATCGCGCTCGTCCACCGCCACACCGAGGAGCGCGGAGACGAGGCGTTGCTGGCCCGCGGTGTGCAGTTCGCGATGCCAACTGTTCTCCTGCCTGGCCGGCTTCGTGGAACCCGGCGAGACCCTCGAGGCCGCGGTGGCCCGTGAGGTGTTCGAGGAGGTCGGCGTCCGGGTGGACGATGTGACCTACCAGGGCTCGCAGCCTTGGCCCTTCCCCCACTCGCTCATGATCGGGTTCTTCGCCCGGTGGGTGGACGGCGAGATCTCCATCGACCCGACCGAGATCGCGGAGGCCGGCTGGTTCACGAAGGACGACCTGCCGCCGATCCCGCCCCCCATCTCGATCGCCCGGAAGCTCATAGATCGGTGGCTGGCTGCAGGTGACGACCGAAGAACTCCAGGATGATGTCCATCCGCTGACGGCGGTGGGCCGGCGTGCCGGAGCGGGACAGCTCGTGGTCCTCGGCCGGGAAGCGGTGGAACTCGACCTCCTTGTCGAGGAGACGCAGCGCGACGAAGAGCTCCTCGGCCTGGCTGATGGGGCAGCGCAGATCGTCCTCGGAGTGGAGGATCAGGATCGGCGTCTCGATCTCCCGCACGAAGCGGATCGGTGACATGCGGGCGTAGAGCTCGGGGTCCTCGAGGTGGTTGACGCCGTGGTTGGTGCGGAACACGGTCGCGATGTCCGAATTCCACTCCTCGCTGACCAGGTTGTTCACGGCCCGCTCGCTGCAGATGGCCTTGAAGCGTGTCGTCGTGCCGGCCAGCCAGGTGGCCATGAAGCCCCCGTAGCTGCCGCCGAGCATCCCCACCCGATCGGGGTCGGCGGCCGGGCACCGGGCGAGGGCGGCGTCGAGTGTCGCCAGCACGTCGTCGACGTCGACCGAGCCCCAGCCCCGGCCCGGCGCCTTCGGGTGGTTGGGGCCCATGATGGCCTGGCCCCAGGCGGTCTCCCGTCCGGACGAGCCGCGGGGGTTGCCGAGCACTACGACGTACCCGGCCGCGGCCTGGATCTGCGCTTCGTCGAAGAATCGGTTGCCGTACTGGGCGAATGGCCCGCCGTGCACGTTGATGACCACTGGATAGCGCTGGGCCGGGTCGAAGCCGGGAGGCGTGAGGAGCCAGCCGTCGACTTCCACGCCGTCGGTCGACGGTGCTGTGAAGCGCTCCGCGGGGACGACGCCGGCGTGGGCGGCGAAGCGCTCGGTCAAGGAGGTGAGTCGCCGCTCCTGGCCGTCGGGTCCGATGGCGTACAGCTCAGGCGGGCGCTCGATCGTCGAGGCGGTGAAGGCCACGGTGTCACCGTCGGCGTCGAAGCCGGTGATGACCCGCTCGCCGCCCACGGCGAGCAGCGGCGGTCCGCTGCCGTCGGGTGCCACGCGATGGAGATGGAGGTTGCCGCGGTCCTCGCACGACGCGATGAGCTCCCCGCCGACCCAGATCGGGGGCTGGGCGCCGGGGTAGGGCGCGAACGTCCGGTCCAGGCCGGACGACACCCATCGGCGCTCACCGGAGGCCAGGTCCAGCACGCCGACCATCGCGTTCTGGGGATCCGTCAAGGGATCGTCCTGCCCGAGGAAGGCCACTTGGGCGCCGTCCGGTGACACGGACGGGTTGCTGTACAGCCCGGTCTGCTCGGTCAGGGCGCGCCGCTCGCCGTCCAGGGGCACGAGGTGGAGGTCCTCGGCCAGGTCGCGGTCCCACGTCTCGTAGGCCGCGCCCGAGCACACGAGGCCGGAGGAGTCCGGCAGCCAGGCCGGGCCCCCGAAGGAGTACTCGCCCGGGGTCAGGTTGCGCGGCGTCTCCGTGCCGTCGGCGGGCACGACGTAGATGTGCCGGGGACGGTCGTAGACCCAGTCCTCGCCGTTCAACCGGGAGAAGAACCGGGTGATCCGCCTTGGCGGCTGCTTGCCTGGCTCGCTCTCGTCGTAACGGGAATCGAGGGTGCGCGAGGCGAAGGCCAGCTGCTGCCCGTCCGGGGACCACCGCAGTTCCTCGATGCCGCCCTTCATGGCGGCGATCGTCCGGACCTCCCCGGGGCCGTCGACGGGGAGGAGGTGCAGCGTCGTCTCCTCGTCCTTGTCCCCGCGGTGGGACGTGAACGCCAGTGTGGTGCCGTCGGGCGCCCACGCGGGCGAGCCGTCACCCTTGTCGCCAGCGGTCAGCGGGCGCGGCGGCATCCGTCCGAGCGCGTCGGCCAGCCAGATCTGGCTGCGGTAACGGTTGGCGGGCTCGTCGACCCGGGCGACGACGAAGGCGATCCACGCCCCGTCGGGTGAGACGGAAGGCGAGGCGGCGGAGACGAGGCCGGCGATGTCGGTGGGTCGCATCGGCGCGAAGGTAGCCGGGGGGCTACGCTGCGGCTTTCCTCTCCCGGGGTGGGGGATCCAACGTGGACAGCGTGGGCGAAGCAACCGGTCGGGTGGCCGGGCAGCCGCCGGTGACGGGCTCGAGTGCGAGGGTTTCGCGGCGCGCCGCTCGCCGCGCCCCGCCGGAACTTCTCCGGGCCGGTCCGGGCCCGTCCGTCCTCGTCGGGCGACTGGGGCGGCCCCGCCGGGGCGACCTCGCTGCGCCGGCTGGGGGAGTTGGGCGGGAACGGGCCGCGCCGTGCGTCCCGGGGCTGGCGGCCTCGCTTGCCGCGCTTCCGGCTCCGCCGGCTGATCTGGGTGGCCCTCGCCGCCGCGGTGGCCGGCCTCGCCTGGGTCGGCTTGCGGCTGGTGTCGGCCGGGCCGAGCGTGACCGGCCTGACCGATGGCGAGGTGGTGTCTCCGACGGCGCTCGCGCAACGGGACATCACCGTGACGACCGAGGGCGATGTCGACTCCATCGAGGTGCGCCTCAACGGCCGTCCACTGCCCACCGTGGTCAACGACGGTTCGATGCTGCACGTTCGGCTCCCCACCCTGGTCGACGGGACCTACGAGCTGGCCATCACCTCTGATCGGCGCCCGCTCGGCCGGGTGACGACGACGCGGGGCTTCACCGTCGACGGGACGCCGCCGGCGCTGCGTTTCGCGGCCCCGACCGAGCCCGTGCCCATCGACGAGCCGCTGACCCTCGTCGGTACCGCGGCGGGAGCGGCCGAGGTGGCCTCGCCGGGCGCGGAGGTGACGGTCGCCGGCTCGGAGGTTTCGCTGGTCTTCCCCTATCCGCCGGCCGCTCCGGTCGAGATCGCCGCCACCGACGAGGCCGGCAACCGTGCGGTCATGGCCGTCGTCGTGCCGGTCGCGTACCCGGAGACGAAGGGCGTTCACGTCACCGCCAACGCCTGGGCGGACCCGGTCCGCAAGGCGGAGATCCTGCGGATGATCACCGAGAAGCGGATCAACACGGTGGAGCTCGACCTCAAGGATGAGGACGGCATCGTCGGCTACGCGTCCGACGTGAAGCTGGCCCGCGACATCGGTGCGGTGCAGGCCAGCTACGACCTGAAGGCCGCGCTCGACGAGCTCCACGGCCTCGGGGTGCGGGTCATCGGGCGCATCGTCGCCTTCCGCGATCCCATCCTGGCCAACGGGGCGTGGGCGGCCGGAAACGCGGACTGGGTGCTCCAGACGCCCGACGGGCAGCCCCTGTCGGCGTACGGAGGCTTCACCAACTACGTGAAGCCGGAGGTGCGGGCCTACAACCTGGCCATCGCCGAGGAGGCGGCCCGCGCCGGCGTCGACGACATCCTGTGGGACTACGTGCGGCGGCCCGAGGGCGACCCGGCGACCATGGTCGTGCCCGGCCTCACCGGTCTCTCCAGCGAGGTCATCGGCCAGTTCCTGAAGGAGGGCCACGCCCTGCTGCGCCCGTACGGGGTCTACCAGGGCGCGTCCGTGTTCGGCATCTCGGCCACGCGGCCCCAGACGATCGCCCAGGACGTGCCGCTCATCGCCCAGCACGTGGACTACGTCGCCCCGATGGTCTATCCGGACCTCTGGGGCCTCGGCGAGTACAACCTGCCCAACCCCGAGGCGCAGCCCTACGACATCGTCTCCCGCTCGCTGGTCGACTTCCAGAGCGCCGTCGAGCCGACGGGGCGTGCGGTCGTGCCGTGGCTCCAGGACTACACGCGCCACATCCCGTACGGCCCCGCCGAGGTGCAGGCCCAGATGCAGGCGGCGGCCGACCGCGGCATCCACAGCTGGCTCTTCTGGGACCCGGACACCGAGTACAGCATCGACGGCTATCCGCTGCCGAGCTGAACAGCCCTACGGTGGGGCCGATGGATCGAGAGCAGTACCTGGACTTGCTGGCTGCTGAGTCGGCTGCGTTCCACGACGCCGTGGCCGCCGCGCCCCTCGACGCGTCCGTGCCGCCCTGCCCGGCGTGGACGGTCGCCGATCTCGCGTACCACCTCGGAGAGGTCCACTACTTCTGGGGCGAGGTGGCCCGCCGGCGCCTGGACGTGCCGACCGTCGAGCCGCCCGTCCGTCCGCCCGACGGCGAGGTGGTGGGGTGGGCGGCCGAACAGGCGGTAGAGCTCCAGCGCACCCTGCGCGACACCGATCCCGCCACGGTCGTGTGGACCTGGGCACCCCAGAAGGACGTCGCGTTCATCGTGCGGAGGATGGCCCAGGAGACCGCCGTGCACCGCTGGGACGCGCAGGCCGCAGCCGGCGGCACGCGGCCGATCGACGCCGAGCTGGCCAGCGACGGTGTCGACGAGTTCTTCGCCTTCTTCATCGACGACGGGCCGCAGGACGGCGGTGCCACCGTGGGCGGCTCCGTCCACCTTCACGCCACCGACACCCCTGGCGAGTGGGTCGTGCGGGAGAGAGCCGACGGCACGCTGACCGTGACCGCGGAGCACGCCAAGGGTGACGCCGCGGTGCGCGGGCCGGCGAGCGACCTGCTGCTCGTGCTGTGGCGCCGGATCGGGCTCGACGACGTGGAGGTGCTCGGCGACCGGGACGTGGCCGAGCGTCTGGCGGCCCGCACCACCGTGGAATGACGGCCTATCCGGTCGTCCTGCGCCTGGACGGCAAGCGGGTGCTCGTCGTCGGAGGGGGGACCGTGGCCGCCCGCAAGATCGACGGGCTCCTGGCCGCCGGGGCCGCCGTGACCGTCGTGGCTCCCAAGGTCGTCGACGAGCTCCGTGACGCAGCCGCCCGTGGAGACGTCGTGCTCGCCGAGCGCCCGTACCGGTCGGGCGACCTGGACGGCTCGTGGTTGGTCGTCACGGCGACGGACGACTCGGCCACGCAGCAGCAGGTGTTCGACGACGGTGAAGCGGCCGGGATCTGGGTGAACGCCGCGGACGACCCGCAGCGCTGCTCGTTCTTCCTGCCCGCGGTGCACCGCCGGGAGCCGGTGCTGGTGGCCGTGTCCACCCAGGGGACGAGCCCGGCCCTCGCGGCCTGGCTCCGGGACCGGCTGGCCGGTGCCCTGCCCGAGCGGCTGGAGGAGCTGGTCTCCGTGCTCGCCCGCCGGCGGGCCGAGGTGCAGGGCGAGGGGCGCTCGACCGAGGACGAGGACTGGCAGGGGGTGATCGACGCGTGGGCGGAGCTGAACGGCCGTGAGGGCCTACCCGAATCGCCGCCGGGCTAAATATGTAAATTCTGATTGCTTTAGTCAGGTTTTGCGTTACGCTCGCCTCCGTGCCCAGTGTCGAGGACGTCAAGGCCGGCAGCCGGAGCCTGCGGGGCGGCCTGGCCGGTGAACTGGGAGACGGGACGGCGGCCTTCTCCGAGGAGAGCTGCCACCTCCTGAAGTTCCACGGCATCTACCAACAGGACGACCGGGACGTGCGCCGGGAGCGCACCCGGTCCGGGCAGGACCTCGAGCACATCTTCATGGTCAGGGCCAGCGTCCCCGGTGGAGCCGTCTCGGCTCCGCAGTGGACGGCGATGGATCGGCTGGCCGGCGAGGTGGCCGACGGCTCCCTCCGGCTGACCTCGCGCGGCGGCGTGCAGTTCCACTTCACCCGCAAGGGTGGGCTGGCGCCGCTCATCCGGACGCTGGACAGTCATCTGGTGACGACGCTGGCGGCCTGCGGCGACGTCGTGCGCAACATCGTTGCCTGCCCCGCACCCGTGGCCGACAGCCGGCAGAAGGTCCTGCTCGACCTGGCCCAGCGCCTGGCCGCCCGATTTCGCCCGACCACCAGCGCCTACTACGAGGTGTGGATCGACGGTGACCGCGCCGTCAGCGCCGAGCCGGCGCCCTCGGCGTCCCGGTCCGCCGGCGTGGACCCGCTGTACGGCACCACGTACCTTCCGCGGAAGTTCAAGATCGGCTTGGCCTGGCCGGGCGACAACTGCACCGACATCTTCAGCCACGACCTCGGCCTCGTGCCGGTGGCCGACGCGGACGGGACCGACGGCTTTGCCGTCCTCGTGGGCGGCGGGCTCGGGGCCAGCCATGCGCGCCCCGACGACACCTTCCCGCGTCTCGCCGACCCGCTCGGTTGGGTCCCCGCCGACGCCGTTGAGGACGTCGCCGAGGCGGTCGTGCTCGCCTTCCGGGACCTCGGCAACCGGGACGACCGCAAGCGGGCCCGGCTCAAGTACGTCATCGAGGAACTGGGGCTCGACGCGTTCCGCGCCGAGGTCGAGCAGCGTCTCGGCGCTCCCCTGGCTGACGCGCCCGAGCTGCCGCCGTGGCACCAGCACGACCACCTGGGCTGGCACCGCCAGGACGACGGCCGCTGGTTCCTCGGCCTGCCCGTGCCCAGCGGGCGGGTGGCCGGTGACCTCCGGGCCGCCCTGGCCGAGATCGTCGAGCACCACGAGCTCGACGTGCGGATCACCCCTCGACAGGACCTGCTGCTGACCGGTATCGAGACGGCACAGCGGCAGGCGGTGGTCGACGTCCTGCGTCGCCGCGAAGTGGCGCTGGCCGATGACCTCACGCCTGTCCGCCGCCTGGCCATGGCCTGCCCGGCCCTCCCCACGTGCGGGCAGGCCTTGGCCGAGGCGGAACGTGTCGCTCCGGAGGTGCTCGACGTCCTCGAGGCCGAGCTGGCCGGCCGCGGGCTGAGCGGGCTCGACCTCCACGTGCGCATGACCGGCTGCCCCAACGGTTGCGCCCGGCCGTACACCGCCGAGATCGGCATCGTCGGGCGGACCAAGACCGGCTACGACGTCCACCTGGGCGGCGCCGCCAACGGGACTCGCCTGGCTCCCGCCATGGCCCGCAGCGTCAAGCTGGCCGACCTGCCGGGCGTGCTCGGCCCGTGGCTGGACCGCTTCGCCGCGGAACGCCACGGCGACGAGTCCTTCGGCGACTTCGTGCACCGGGCGCAAGCAGCGTCGTGAGCCTCGCCCTCGACGACCTGCCGGCGCCGGTGGCCCTGGCCCGGCCCCGCCGCCGGGCCGAGGCGCCCTTCCCGACCGCACTGACCGACGCCGAGCTGCGTGACCTCGCGCAACAGCTGGAGGCCGCTCCGGCCGAAGAGGTCGTGGGGTGGGCCGTGGCGATGTTCGGGCCCCGCCTCACCCTGGCCGCATCCATGGGCGACGCTGTCCTGATCGATGTCGCCTCCCGGGTGGCGCCCGGCATCGAGGTGATCTTCCTCGACACCCAGTACCACTTCCAGGAGACCCTGGCCACGGCCGAGCGGATCCGGGACCGCTATCCCATCCACCTGCGGGTCGTGTGGCCCGAGCCTCGGCCGGACGACCTCTGGCGGACCGATCCCGACGCCTGCTGCTACGCCCGCAAGGTGCTCCCGATGGAGCGGGCGCTCGAAGGTCGGACGGCCTGGCTGAGCGGTGTGCGGCGGGCCGACTCGCCGCTGCGCCAGCAGATGCCGGTGGTGCAGCGCGACCGGCGCGGGCTGGTCAAGGTCAACCCTCTCATCGGCTGGAGCGACGACGACGTCGCCGGGTACATCGCCGAGCACGACGTGCCCGTGAACCCGCTCGTGGAGCAGGGCTACGCGTCGATCGGCTGCTGGCCCTGCACCCGCCCGGTGCGCGACGACGAGGACGCACGCGCCGGACGCTGGGAGGGCTCGTCCAAGACCGAGTGCGGACTCCACCTGTGACCGTTCACCTCGTCGGGGCGGGCCCCGGCGATCCCGAGCTGCTGACGCTCAAGGCGGCCCGGCTGCTGGCCGCCGCGGACGTCGTCGTCCACGACGCGCTCGTCGATCCGGCGGTGCTGGCCATGGTGTCGCCGGCAGCGGAGCTCATCGACGTGGGCAAGCGCCCAGGGCGGCCTGTTCCGCAGGAGCTCATCACCGAGCTCCTCGTGCAGCTCGGCCGTCGTCACGCGTGCGTGGTCCGCCTCAAGGGCGGCGACCCGTTCGTGTTCGGCCGCGGCGGCGAGGAAGCCCTCGGGCTCCAGGCGGCCGGGATCGACGTCGAGGTGGTCCCCGGCATCACGTCGGCCGTGGCCGCGCCCGCGCTGGCCGGTGTGCCCGTGACCCACCGCGGCCTGGCGGCTTCGGTCACCGTCGTCACCGGACACCGCCGGCACGGCGACGAGGAGGCCACCGACTGGGAGGCCCTGGCCCGGGTCGGCGGCACCGTCGTCGTGCTCATGGGCGTGGCCGAGCGCGCTGGCATTGCCGAGCGCCTGATGCGGGGCGGCCGTTCGCCGGACACGCCGGTGGCGGTCGTCGAGCGGGCCGGGACGGCGGTGCAGCGCGTGCGGAGGGGTCGCCTCGACGAGCTGGCGACCATGCCGATCGCACCCCCGGCCACCATCGTGATCGGCCCGGTGGCCGCGCTGGACCTCGTAGGCCCTGTCGCCGCCGTCGGCCGTGCCGCCGAGGTGGCCTACTCGGCCAGCCCCACGGGCTGACCGTCCACGATCTGGTCGAGGTACTCCGAGAGCCCGTACCCGACCCGGCCGTCGGCCATGGTCCAGCGGGTCATGCCCTCGCTGATGCGCGTGACGAGCCACGGCGCCTCGTCGTCCCCGTCGCTGTCGGCGTCGGGGTCGCGGCGGCGGTTGCGCAGCGGGATGAGGTTGAGCACCTCGCCCTCGAAGCTCCACTCGCGGTCCGAGCGGCTCGAGCGCAGGCGCCCGCCGATGCGGCGGTGGTAGGTGTCGTCACCTTCGTACTCGGTGGTGATCTCCACGTCGTCGCAGAGGTGCAGCGTGCCGTCCTCCCACACGAACCCGCCTCGCGTGCCCGGGCCGTCCCGGCGGGCCACACGGCTGGCCATGAACCCGAAGTCGGGCCCCGCGTTGCCGGTCAGCCATCGGTAGTACCAGGGCGCCTGCCAGAAGCGCGGCCCCCATGAGTGGTCGCGCAGCCCGTGCCCGCTGATCTCCCACGACTCGTCGCCCACGGTGATGGTGCCCTGCCCGGCGACGAGCTGCTCGTAGTGGCCCTTCGCGAACTCCTCGCCCGGTGCCTCGTGCGGCTTGTCGGGCTCCCCACCGAACATCGAGCGCCGGCCCTGGCCGGTGAACGTCAAGCGCACCTCGGCGGCCGCGTACGGATTGGAGGTGAAGGCCGCTTTCGGATCGGCCATTTCGGTCGGGTCGTCCAGCACGACGAGCCTGCCCGTGTAGTCGACCCGCAGCTCCTCGAACGGGCGGACCATGGTCCAGGTGAGGCCACCGGCGTCGAGCGCGTCGTTGTCCACGATCGGCGGCCGCTTGAACATGAAGCCGACCCGACCGTCCGGGAGATAGACGCAGATGGTCATCTCCGCTTGTCCTTCGTTGGCCCGGTTGCCGAGACGGAAGAAGGCGCCCAACCCCACGTCGGGGTCGAACACGTTGACGTACATGCTCTCGTTGAAGTTGGGCTCGGGACCGAGCTCGTGCGGGTACTCGTCGGCCGGCTCCAGGCGCACACCCATGGCCGGAGCGTACGCGGCTCGCTCAGCCGAAGAGCGAGAGCTGCTCGCGGCTGGCCGCGAGCTCGGCGACCGGGATCCAGCGCGGCGCGCCGCGCGGGCCGGGCCGGCGCACCTCGAGGCGCGCCGGCGCGATGGCGCGGCTCGCTCCCTTGCCGTCATGCAGGCCCACGCTGCCGTCGCGCTCCCGTCCCGCGACGACGCCCTCTGTCCAGTGGCCGGCCGCGCCGCGGCGGAAGCGCACCCGGTCCCCAGCACGAAGGCCGAGGGCGGCGAGCGGTGGGCGCCCGGCCTCATCCACCGGCGGCCCCCATGCGCGCCTGGAGCCGCCGCATCCCGGCCAGCCAGCGGTCGATGTCGCCGGCCTTGCGCTGCATGTGCACGGCCACGTCTGGGTGGGGCAACAGGAGGAACCGCTCGGCCCGGATGCCTTCGACCACGACCTCGGCCACCTGCTCCGGCTCGAGCACCTCGCTGGTCGCCCGGACCACGTTGCCGGCGTCGCCTCCTCCGAGCTCGTCCGCCGCGGCCAGCATGTTGGTGTTGACGCCCATCGGGCACAGGCACGACACCCTGATGCCGCGGTCGCCGTAGGTGATGCTGAGCCACTCGGCGAATGCCACCGCGGCGTGCTTCGTCACCGAGTACGGCAGGTTGCCGATCTGCGCGAGGACGCCGGCCGCGGAGGCCGTCGAGCAGAAGTACCCCTCGCCGCGCGCCAGCCAGCCCGGCACCAGGCGGCGGGCGGCGAACAGGTGGGCCTGCCAATTGACCGCCCAGACGGTCGCCCAGACGTCGTCGGGGGTCTCGAGGTCGGCCCCGGGCCCGATGCCGGCATTGGCGAAGAAGAGATCGATCTCCCCGAACGTCGTCTCCGTCCGCTCGATCAGCCCGGTCGTCTCCACGTCGAGGCCGACGTTGCAGGCGAGGCCGATGGAGGAGCCGGGCCGGCGGGCGTCGAGCTCTTCTGCCACCGCGTGGGCACCAGCGCCGTCCAGGTCGGCCACGACCACGGCGCGGGCGCCTTCGCCGTGAAACCGCCGGGCCAGGGCCCGCCCGATCCCGTTGGCCCCACCGGTCACGACGACCACCTTGTCCCGCAGCTCCATGCCGGCGATCGTAGGGGAGCCGGTCGGCGCGGCACGGCGTGTGGTCGAGTGGGCGGGTGTGGTGAGCGCCACGTGGTGGCGGGGCCGGAAACCAGATGTTCACGGGTACGATGCACTTCTGACGGCCGCTGGAGCGATACCGTCAAAGACAAGAGCAGTCCAAGAGCAGTTCACCCGCTGACAGGAGGAGCGATGACCGAGATTCGGGACGACGCCGTGATCAGCGAGGCCCTGTCCGTGATCGACAAGGCGCTGGCCGACATGCTCAACCGTGAGCTCGTGTCGACCGACGAGGTGGCCGACCTCCTGCTCGACGTCCGCTCGCTGCTCATCACCGCCCCGCAGCCCGCCGACCACTGACGCCTCCGGCGGCCCGGCCCGGGTGATCGTCCCGGGAATCCGGATCAGCGAGCTGTCGCGCGCGCCTTCACAGCGCTCCGTCGACGGGTCTTGCTCTCGCCCACCCGCTGCAGCTCGGCGAAGGCGTCCTCCGTGCAGGCCCGCAGCAGGCTTGGGTCCTCGATGGCGGCAGCGTCGACGTTCAGTCCCATGTCGAGGCTGCCGCAGTACGAGATCAGCGTGAGGTTGAAGGCCACGCCGAGCAGAGGCCCGATCGGGTAGTTGGTCAGGATCTGCGCCCCGGCGATGTAGCACGGGAAGTCGGCGGCCCGGACGTTGGACGTGGCGAAGTCCACCGTCTGCGCCTGCGACCGGGCGAGGCGGGTGACGAGCGAGGTGGGCAGCGTGGCCGCCACGGCGGCGACCGTCTCCAGGCCCGCGGTGGCCGAGGCCTCACGGGCCGTCGTCGTCGCCTCGTGGATGAGGGCGAAGCGCTCGGCCATGTCCATCTCGCCGGTCGGGACCAGCAGCCGGGCCAGCGAGAACGCGTTGGAGCCGGACTCCCTGGTCCGGGTGCTGATGGCCATGGACGCCCGCAACCAGTCGACGGGCGCGCCGACCTTGCGGTGGTACTCGCCCGCCGCCGCGGCCGACGCGGTGATGAACGCCGTGTTCAGGGTGCCGCCCAGCTTCTTGGCCGCCGCCTTCGTCTCCTCCAGCGGCGCCTGCAGCGTCTCCAGGCGGCGACGTAGCGACCGTTTGGTCCACACCGTCGAGTGGGCGGCCTCGGTGTCCGAGAGCTGGCTGACCACCCCTCGCACGGTGCCGGCCAGCGATGCACCGGCGGCGGGGATCTGCGTGGGGTCGGTCAGCAGGCCCTTGAACTGGCGGCTGATGCCGATCGGCATCCGCATGCTGCCGGTCACGAGATCGCGAACGGTGTTGCCGGTCGTCGGAGGCGGCACCGGCTCGGAGCTCGTCTCCGGCTCCGGCGGCATGGGCGGCTCCTCGGCGTCACGGGTGAGGTCGAGGAACTGCATCGACAGCCGGACGCTGCCTTCGCCGTCGGCCACCGTGTGATGGAGCTTCTGGATGATGGCCCCGCCGCCGCCCTTCAGGCCGTCGACCACGAAGAACTCCCACAGCGGGCGAGTGCGGTCGAAGGGGTCGCTCACGATCAGCGTCGCCAGGTCGCAGAGCTGCCGCAGGGTGCCGGGCTTGGGCAGGGCCACGTGGCGCACGTGGTAGTCGATGTCGAACTCGGGATCGTCGACCCACACCGGCGGGGTGAGGCTGACGGGGGTCGGCTGGACCCGCTGGCGCAGCCGGGGCACCAGGCGGCTGGCCCGCTCCAGGCGGCGCTTGAAACGCTCGTAGTCGGCTCGGCGGTCGAGCACCGTGATGTTGCCGACCGTCGACGAGAGGTAGGGGTCCTTGTCCAGCCTCCACATGAGGCTCTCCGCCTCGCTCATGCGGGCGTCGAACTGTGGGGGCCGTGCCATGGGCCCACGCTAGGCGACCGGGCGGCGGCTCTCTCTCAGCGGGGGATGGACGTGTGCTTGAGCTCGTTCAGGTCGGTCCACTGGAGGGCGTCGATGACGCGCTCGATGGACGACCGGGCGACGGCGGCGTCACCGTGGGGCCGATTCATCAGCCGGACGAACGCGGCGTGGTCGCCCACGATGAACGTGGGCACGCCCCAGACGTGGTGACTGGCGGCGTAGCTGGTGTGCTCGGCCTTGATCGTGGCCAGGGGACGGCCGGACGCCACCTCGGCCAGCACGGCGTCGACATCGAGCCCGATCGACTTCAGGCGGTTGGCGAGCTCTTGCTCGTCGCGCAGCGAACCGCCGTGCTGGTGCCGGTGGTCGAACAGGGCGCGGTGGGCGTCGAGGAACCGGTCGGGCATGGTGTCCCGCACGGCCACCCCCATCTGGAGCGCGGCGAGGCCGCTGTCGGCGTCAGGGTTGTCCCACACGTCGGGCTGCCCCTCCTCGACGTGGACCTGCCCGAGCGAGAACGGCAGGAAGGTGACGTCCCAGTCGGCGCCGTCGGCCAGCGCTTCGAGCACGTGCTCGTGGGCATTGCGGGCGAAGGGACAGCGGTAGTCCCAGGTCACGGCGAAGGTCAGGGGCACGAGGCGTGCAACCTGCGGGCGTCCGGCGCTATTCCGGCTGGCGGCGGCGCCTCAGGGCACGGGCCAGAGCCGCTTGGCCATGGTCGCCAGGGCCAACCCCACCGCGGCGCCGGCCACGACGTCCGAACCGTGGTGGATGCGCACGTAAGCCCGGGAGGTGGCCACCACCGCGGCCAGCGAAAACCACAGCGGGGCGAGCGCGCGGTCGCGCTCGCTCAGCAGGCTGGCGGCGAAGAAGGCCGAGCTGGCGTGGCCGCTGGGGAAGCTACTGGTGCTCGGGCGGCGCACGGGGTAGCGCTCGTCGCCCGACTCCGTGGGCCGGGTGCGACGGAACAGTCGCTTGATGCCCTGGTTGACGACGAGGGACTCGGCGCCCAGCAGCATCGCCATCCGCAGGGCCCGGTCGGCGCGGCGGGCCGAGGTGAGGCCGTACCCGGCACCGGCCAGGAGCCAGATGACGGAGAAGTCCCCGAGCGCGGAGGCGCCGCGGAAGACGTGGTCCGCGGCGGGATGGCCGCGGACGCGTTCGAGGGCGTCGTCGAACGCGTCGTCGAAGCGCCGGGCGGCGCGGGCCGCCGCTGGTGTGGTCACGCGGACAGGGCGGGATCGGCAGAGCCCGGCGGGGCAGCGGGGACGTCGAGCGGGAGCTGCACCGGACCCCGGCCGTAGCGCACGGGAGCCTCGAACGCCGCCCGGTCGGGGTCGCCGCCGAAGGCCGGGCACCACTCCTGGAACGCACACGAAGGGCACAGGCGGCTGGGCCGGGGCTTGAACTCCCCGGTCTCGCACGCCCGGCTGATGGCCCGCCACACGGCCTCCGTCCGCTTGGGGAGGAACCGGGCCGAGCGCTCGGTGGGTCGGGCCTCGATGATGGTGGCGTCGCGCAGGTACATGAGGCGGATGACGACGGGGCGCCGGCCCAGCGCCTGCTCGCACAAGAAGGCGTAGAAGTGCACCCCACCGAGACGGTGCTGCTCGTAGTGGATGCTCGGGGCCCGGCCCGTCTTGTAGTCGGTGACGACGAGCTGGCCGTCCTCGTCCTCCTCCAAGCGGTCGATGATGCCCCGCATCAGCAGCCCGCCGACCTGTGCCTCCAGGCGCAGCTCCAGGCCGCTGGGGGCGATGGCCTTCGGGTCCTCCAGGGTGAGGTACGAGTCCATCAGGGTGTGGGCGTCGGCGACGAAGACCGCCAGCTCCTCCTCCGACAGCTCGAGCATGGCCAGCTCCCGCTCGGCGGGGTCCTCGTGCTCCCGCAATTCCACCGCGGCCTGCTCGACGCAGGCGTGGGCCGCGGCGGGCGTGCGCTCCTGCGGCGCGAGGCCGAGGAGTACCTCCAGCGCGCGGTGGACGAGGGTGCCCTTCACCGCGTGCGGGCTGGGCGGCTCCGGTAGCTTCTCGATGCTGGAGAAGCGGAACGCCAGAGGGCAGCTCGTGAACGACTCGACCCGGGACGGCGAGAGGCTGGTCGGCACCGGGTAGGTCATGGAGGCGATGGTACGCCCGGGGTGCTACAGCGTTGGGGGACGGGCACCGGCTGGCCGCGCCCCGGCGAAGGCCCGGATCTCGGCGGCCACAGCGGCCGGGTCCTCCATGGGGCCGAAGTGCGAGAGCTGCGGCAGCGTGAGGGCCTGCCCGTGGGGAAGTGCGTCGGCCACGACCGGGCCGAGCTCACCCGGAGGGTTGCCCTCGAATCGGCCGGTCAGCACCAGGACCGGACACGCCACGCCACCCAGGCGGTCGAACAGGTCCTGCTCGGCGCCGCCCTCGAAGATGCGCGCCTCGTGTTCCGGGTTGCACTTGAGCTCGACGGTGCCGTCCGGGCGGTCCACGAAGCCGTGGTCGACATAGGCCCGCAGCGCGGCGGGTGTGAGGAGGTCCAGCGGAGGCTTGCCGGCGTAGTTGTCGAAGGCCTCGTCACGGTCGGCGAAGACCGTGCGCCGGCGCCGCGCCGCTTCGACCATGGGCGTCGGACCGTCCACAGCCCGATCCGGATCGCGCGGGAAGGCGATGGGCTCGAACAGCACCAGGCCGGCGAACGTGCCCGGCCGAGCCAGCTCGGCCATCAGCAGGGCGGCCCCGCCCATCGAGTGGCCGAACCCGAGGGCTCCCTCGAGTTCGAGGGCCTCGGCGGCGGCGACGGCGTCGTCACCGAATCGGCTCCAGTCGCCGATGTCGGTCGGCGGATCGTCGGAGTCGCCGTGGCCGCGGTAGTCCAGCGACCAGGAGTGGAACTCATCTGCCAGCTCGCCCGCCAGGGGAGCGAGGACACAGCCGTGGAACCCCGTGGCGTGGGAGAGCAACAGCGGCCGGCCCCCGCCTCCCAGATCATGGACGACGAGACCGACCCCGTCGGCCGAGGTCACGCGCAAGATGTCGGGATCCATCGCCCGATGATCGTCGGCGACACGGTGGACGCGCCAGATCGCGGCCCTAGCCTGGAGTTCCGTGGTTGAGCAGACCGGGGACGTGTTGGCTGCCAACCTCGCCTTCTACTTGGCGTTCGAAGAGCGCGATCTCGACGCCATGGCGGACCTGTGGGACCACGGCGACGACGTCGCCTGCACTCATCCGGGCTGGCCGACGTTGCACGGGTGGGGGAAGGTCGGCGCGTCATGGGCGGCGTTGCTCTCCAACGGCGAGCGCTTGCAGTTCATCGTGGCCGATGAGCTCGTGAGGGTCTGCGGCTCGGTGGCGTGGGTGGCCTGCACGGAGAACCTGCTCGCCGACGACGGCTTCGGTGGCACTGTGGCCGCGCTCAACGTGTTCGAGCAACAGGACGACCGCTGGGTCATCGTCGCCCACCACGGCAGCCCCGTGGCCCGCAAGATGGGGTGATTACTCCGAGGGACTGGCCTACTCGGCGGGCCTGCGCCGCCGCTTGAGAGCCAGGCGGATGAACTCGGCCAGGAGAGCGCCGAGCGCCATCGACACGATGATGACCACCCACGTGCGGGCATCGCGGTCGAAGATGATGAAGTCGACGTTGACGCGCTCGCGGTTCTGGGAGATGAAGAGCGCGCACACGATGGCGATGACGACGAGGGCCACGAGGCGGGTCGGGAACCCATGGCGGTGCTCGGGCATCGCGCCATCGCCGTCGCCGTCCCGGAACTCGTGAGTCATGCGCGGGATCGTACCGACGGTCGTCAGCCCGCCGGCGGAGGCTCGCGGGGCAGGCCCAGCAGCCGCTCGCCGATGATCGTGCGCTGGATCTGACTGGTCCCGCCGGCGATGCGGCCGGCAGGAGCGGAGAGCACGCCCTCGACTTCGGGGCCGTCGAGCAGGCTCTGTGCGCCGGCGAGGTCCGCTCGCTGCATGGCGACGTCGTAGAACAGATCGGTGATCGCCAGCTTCATCAGGGAGCCGGCGACGGAGGCCTCGGGGCCTTGCCGGCGGCCGAGCGCGATCGCGGCGCGCCCTCGCGCCAGCAACGCGGTCATCCGGTCGCGCTCCACCGCGCCTCCGGCCCCGTCGATGGCGGCGGCCTCGCCGGCCATCCCTGCCAGCCGCCGTTCGAGCGAGATGACCGAGGCGCCGATGTGCCCGCGTTCGTTCGTCAGCACCGCCATGCCGACGCCCCACCCACCGTGGAGAGGGCCGACCAGATTCGTCGTCGGGACAGCTACGTCGGTGAGGAACACCTCGTCGAACTCGGCGTCGCCCGTCATCTGGCGGAGCGGGCGCACCTCGATCCCGGCGGTCCGCATGTCGAGCAGGAAGAACGAGATGCCCTGGTGGCACGGCGCGTCGGGATCGGTCCGGGCCATGAGGATGCCCCAGTCGCTGACCCGCCCGCCCGAGCACCACACCTTCTGGCCGTTGACGATGAAACGGTCGCCGTCCTGTTGGGCGCGAGTCGAGAGTGACGCCAGGTCGCTGCCGGCGCCGGGCTCCGAGAACAGCTGGCACCACACCTGCTCGCCCCACAGGGTCGGACGCAGGTGGCGCTGCCGCTGCTCCGTCGTGCCGAAGCGCAGGATGCTGCCGCCGGCCAACACGAGACCGACCATGTTGAGGACCGCGGGAACACCCACGGTGGCGCACTCCTCGATCCAGGCCGCGGTGTGCTCGATCGTCAGCCCGCGGCCGCCGTCCTCCACCGGCCAGTGCAGCCCGGCCCACCCGGCCTCGGCCAGGCGCCGCTGCCACGCCCTTGCGGCGTCGACCAGTTCGGGCGGGCAGATGGCGCCGTAGTCGCGGGGCGCCTCGTTCGCGTGGGCGGCGAGCCACGCGCGCGCCTCCAGGCGCAGCTCGTCGACTTCCAACTCAGGGGGCGGTTTCGGGCGCCGGGCAGGCAGGGTCGTCGGCGATGTGGCGGCTCCAGCCGACCGAGTCGGCGTCGCCGAGCGCGAGGACCGTGCCGTCCAGGCTGAGGAGGAACTGGCCCCGTCCGGTCGAGGTGGCGACGGTGGCGTCGGCCAGCGCGGTGTTCACCGGCGGCATGAGCGCCTGGGCCGTCTGCACGCCCGGGGCGGCGACCGAGCAACGGGCCGTCCACTCGCTGAAGCGGAGGCTGCGGTATGGATCGATCGGGCTGCCGTCGGGCCGGTGGAGCTCGAAGTGGAGGTGCGGCACGGACATCTCGCTGTTGCCGCTGTCACCCATGTAGGCGACGACCTGCCCGGCCGTCACAGTGGCGCCCTCGACGATCCCGGGGGCCAGCCGCCACTCGGGCGGATCGGTCCCGTCGTCCGTGCCCGGCGCGTCGTTGTTGACGTGGTAGTAGCGGTAGTCCCACCCCTCGGCATCCTCGATGACGAGGCCCCAACCGGCCGTCGGGTGGTCCTGCACGAGGTGGGAGACGACGCCGTCGGCCGCGGCAACCAGCGGCTGCAGGCGCCGGCCGATGATGTCGTTGCCGATGTGACGCCGCGGGCAGCCGTCACCGCCGCGGCAGGCACCCCAGTCGTCGTAGTAGGTCACGGGCCCGGCGACCGGGAAGGAGAGGAGGCGGACCGGCCAGTCCTCGGGCGGGACCGGCGGGAGCTCGGGCGCCGCCACGTCGGTCTCGGTCTTGGGCGGAGCGGGCAGCGTCGTGGTCGACGTGCTCGTCGAGTCGGCCGCGGTCGGGTCGGCGCTCGTCGTCGTCTCGGCGGCGACGGAGGTCGTGCTGCGGGGAGTGGCCGCGGTGGTCCCTGGACCACCCGGTGTGGTCGTGGTGGGGGTGCTGTCGAGCCCGGGGACCGTCGTGGTGCTGCCGTCGGGAGCGCACGGATCGGCCACGGTCGTGTCCGGAGCGGTCGTGGTCGTGGTCGTCGTGGTGGTGGAACTGGTCGTCGAGGACGAGTCAGTGGGCTCGCACACCACCTGGGCGTCGCCTCCCGTCCCCTTGCCCTCGCTCCGTCCCTGGTCAGGAGGGCCGTCGGTCTGGCTGGCGACGCCGCCGCCGATCAGCGCCAGCGCCGCGGCGCCCGCCAGCCACGAGCGGTCGCCGAGGCGAGCGGCACGGGGGGAGGGGAGACGGCGCATGACCTTGAAAAGGCTACTGCCACCGCCGGCCGGCCCCGGCGAGCGGGCTGGCGATCAGTTGCCCCGCAGCCGGCCCAGCAGGCGCAGCAGCTCGAGGTACAGCCAGACCAGGGTGACGACCAGACCGAGCGCCGCGAACCACTCCATGTACTTCGGGGCCGCGCCCCGCACGCCCCGCTCGATGAGGTCGAAGTCGAGCAGGAGGTTCAGCGACGCCAGCCCGGCCGCCAGCACGCTGAAGCCGATGCCCAACAGGCTGTTGTCACTGGCCGACAGGAACGAGATGTTCATCCCGAACAGGCTCAGCACGATGGCGACGAGGTAGAAGACGGCGAGGCCGGCCGTGGCGCCGATGACCACGCTGCGGAACTTGTCCGTCACCTTGACGATGCGGGCCCGATAGAGGAACAGCATGACGAGGAACACGCCGAGGGTGGCGCCGACGGCCTGCACCACGATGCCGTCCCACTGCGCGTTGTAGGCGGCGGAAATGGCACCGACGAACACGCCCTGGGCGACTGCGTAGATCGGAGCCAGGAACTTGGCCCGGGTCGGCTTGAACGAGGCGAACAGCACGCAGCCGAACCCGACGAGCACCGCGATGAGGCTCCAGGTCGGGAAGCCGGTGACCTCTCCGTCGGTGACGTCGACCTGGTTCCAGCCCCAGACCGCGGCAGCGAGGAGAAGCACGAACAGGATGCCGGTGGCGGCGATGGTGCCGTCCAGGGTCATCGGCTGGTAGGAGCGGTACGGCGAGATCGGGCCGTCGCTCATGGGAGCGGCCTGCGTGCCGGGTGCGGGCGGGGGGAGTGCGGCGTCGGCGCCACTGGCCGCTGCGGTGGCCTTCTCGAAGACCTGGTCGCTGAGGATGGGGTTCGCCACGGTGTGCCTCCTGAGGGCTCTGGACGATGCCGCCTGACGGCGGTGTGCGCATGTCGGCGGGGCGCTGCCGCGAGAACGCTAGTGCTGGTGCGCCGGTTCCGGCATCACCCCCCGGCCGGCGTCGATCCCGTCTGCGCTTCGGCTTGGGCCTTGAGGCTGCGATAGTCCAGCTTGCCGTTGGCGGCCCTTCCGACGCTGGCGACCTCCAGCACCCGCTTGGGCGCCTTGTAGGAAGCCAGGTGGGTCTTGACGTGGGAGATGACCTCGGCGGCGTCGACCTGCTGGCCGGGCAGGATCTCGACGAGGGCCACGATGGCCTCCCCGAAGCGCTCGTCGGGCACGCCGACCACCGCGGCATCGGCGATCGCCGGGTGCTGCTTGAGCACCTCCTCGACCTCCTCGGGGTGGACCTTCTCGCCCCCTGTATTGATCACCTGACTGCCCCGGCCGAGCAGGACGACGGCGCCGTCCTCGGCCACCTCCGCCCAGTCACCGGGGATCGAGTAGCGCACGCCGTCGACGACGGTGAACGTGGCCGCCGATTTCTCGGGGTCCTTGTAGTAGCCGACCGGCGTGCGGCCCCGGAGCGCCACCCGTCCCCGCTCGCCGGACCCGGGTGCGGCATCCCGGCCGTCCTCCGTCAGCACGCGGGTGTTGGGTCCGAGGCGGAAGCGCGCCGTCGGGGCGGTGCCGCCGGCGGTCGTGGTGGCGTTGGCCATGCTGATGGCCTCGGACGAGCCCAGCGAGTCGATCATGATGAGCCGGGGGTTGTGACGGAGGAGGCCGGCCTTGTTCTCGGCGCTCCACATGACGCCGGACGACACGATCACCCGCAGGGCCGAGATGTCCCAGCGGTCCGGCTCGGCATCGAGCGCGCGGAGGATCGGGCGGGCGAACGCGTCGCCCACGATCGACATGGACTTCACCTGGTCGCGCTGGCAGGTGTCGAGCAGCTCGACCACGTCGAACGTGCGGGACGCGAGCGTGACGACCGATCCGGCGATCGTCAGGTTCCACATGGCGTTGAACGCGCCGGTGCCGTGCATGAGGGGTGCGGCCGGGAGGTTCAGCGGCCCGGGCCGCGTGAGCCGCTCGGCCAGCGCCGCTCCCGACGATTCGGCCGGCAGGGGATGGCGCGACGTGGCGTCGAGGCTGGCGATGACGTCGTCCTGGCGCCACATAACCCCCTTGGGCATACCGGTCGTCCCGCCCGTGTAGAGGATGTAGAGGTCGTCGCCGCTGCGGCCCCACGGCGCCACCGTGCGCGTGGTGGCCGAGGTCGCCGCATCTTCGTAGTCGATCGCCCAATCGGGGCACGGAACGCCGCTGGCGTCGGCGACGTGGAGCCACGTACGGACGTCCGGCACGCGGTCGCGCACGCGCTCCACCCGCTCGGTGAGCGACGCGTGGAAGATGACGGCAACGGCGTCGGCGTTGGTCCAGAGGTACACCAGCTCCTCATCGCCGTACCGGTAGTTGGTGTTGACCGGCACGAGCGCCGCCTTGTAGAGCCCGAACATCGATTCGAGGTAGGCGGGCGCGTTGTAGAGGTAGTGGGCCACCTTGTCCTGGTGCTGCGCGCCGGCGGCGAGCAGGGTCACCGCGATACCGTCGGCCCGCCGGTCCATCTCGGCCCAGGTCGTCCGCTGGCCGGCGTGGAGCTGGGCCGTCGCCTCGCCGAAGTGGTCCGCCACCCACTCCCACACGTCGGCGAAGTTCCAGCCGTCGGACTGCACGGACCGGACGGTACTCAGCGGCACTCGGGTACGGTCGATCCGTGGACTTCGAGCTCCCCGCCGAGGACGATCCCCGCCGTCACGAGGTGCGGGCCTGGCTGGCCGGGCACCCCAAACCCAGCGCCCGCCAACTGGCGGAGAGCGGCTACGTCGTGCCCCACTGGCCTCGGCCCTACGGGCTGGGAGCGGACCCCGTCAGCCAGCTCGTGATCGACGACGAGCTCCACCGGGCCGGGGTACGCCGGCCGATCAACCCCATCGGGATCGGCTGGGCCGGACCCACGATCCTGTTCGCCGGCACCCCTGAGCAGCAGGAGCGCTACCTGCTGCCGATGCTGGCGGGCGAGGAGTTCTGGTGCCAGCTCTTCAGCGAGCCCGGCGCGGGGTCCGATCTGGCCGGTCTCGGCACGCGGGCCGTGCGCGACGGCGAGGAGTGGGTGGTCAACGGCCAGAAGATCTGGACCAGCGGCGCTCAGTTCGCGCAGTTCGGCATCCTCATCGCCCGCACGGACCCGGACGTCGCGAAGCACAAGGGCATCACCTACTTCGTCTGCCCGATGGATCTGCCCGGCATCGAGATCCGGCCCATCCGGACGATGACCGGCGTGCCCAGCTTCAACGAGGTCTTCTTCACGGACGTACGCATCCCGGCCGCCAACGTGGTCGGCGACGTCAACGACGGGTGGCGGTTGGCCAAGGTGACGCTCGGCAACGAGCGGGTGTCGCTGTCCTCCGGCGGCGTGCTGTGGGGGTCCGGGCCGACCGCGCTCGACCTGCTCGACGCCGTGCGGGCCGCCGGCCCGGTGACGGATCCCGTCGCCCGGCAGCGGCTGGCCGGCCTCTACATCGAGCACACCGTGCTGGAGTTGATCCGCCTGCGGACGCTGACCGCGCGGCTGAAGGGGGAGCAGCCGGGCCCCGAGGCCAGCGTGCGCAAGATCCTGGCCGACGAGCACGGCCAGCACGTCATGGCCGCGGCGAGGGACCTGACCGGTCCGTGGGCGCTGCTCACCGGCGGCGACGGGCTCGGCCGGTCCGCGGGGGGCCGCCGCGGCGGCGAGGAGGACCTCTCGCTCAGCCCCGACAAGCCCGAGCCCGATCTGCACGACCGCAACTGGTACAGCGGCTACCTGTTCTCCCAGGCCCTGACCATCGGTGGGGGCACGGGCGAGGTGCAGCGCAACATCGTCGCCGAGAGGGTCCTGGGCCTGCCGCACGACGTGAACGTCGAGGCCGGGCTGTCGTGGGCGGAGTCGGCCCGTGGCGCGCGTGCCACCGTCACGGCCGGCTGAGGCGGCGCCGTGGACAGCCTGGCCACCATCGACGTGGCCATGGACGGCGACGTGCTCGTGGCCACCATCGACCGGGCCGGATCGGATCTCAACGCCGTCGACGACCAGCTCCACGCCGACCTGGCGGCGTTCTTCGCCGCCCTCAAGCGGGAGCGGGGGCCGCGGGCGACCCTGCTGACCGGGAGCAAGCGGGCCTTCTCGGCCGGTGGCGACTTCGCCTGGTTCCCGTCCCTGCGCTCCATGGAGCGGCTCGACCACCTCCGCCGCGACGCCAAGCAGATGATCTGGGACCTCCTGGACGTGGAGATGCCGATCGTCGCCGGGCTCAACGGTCCGGCCGTCGGGCTCGGCGCGTCCATCGCCCTGCTGTGCGACGTCGTGGTGATGGCGGAGAGTGCGGTCATCGCCGACCCCCATGTCCGCGTGGGGATCGTGGCCGGCGACGGCGGAGCCGCCATCTGGCCGCTGCTGGTCGGACCGCTGCTCGCCAAGCGCTACCTGCTGACCGGGGATCCCGTCACCGCCGCGGAGGCCGAGCGGCTGGGGCTGGTGACGGAGGTGGCGGCGGACGCCGAGATCGCCGCTCGAGCGATGGCGTGGGCGGAGCGCCTGGCGGCCGGCGCGCCGCTCGCCCTCCGGGGCACCAAGGCCGCCGTCAACGCACAGCTCAAGCGGGCGCTGCTGGACAGCTTCGACCTCTCGACCGCGCTCGAGCTGCCGCTGTTCCTCACCCAGGATCACGAGGAGGCGATGGCGGCGCTGCGGGAAGGGCGGCCGCCTCACTTCGAGGGGCGATGACTCGGGCGGCGGGCTACCTTGACCCGTTGCACACGAAGACCAGTAGGAGGTCCTGACCCATGGCCGAGACCAAAGTAGGAGGCAACCCCGTCCACACCGCGGGCGACCTGCCCACGACGGGGCAAGCGGCGCCGGCGTTCACCCTGGTGAAGGGGGACCTGTCGACGGTCAGCCTGAGCGACCTCGCCGGCCAGCGGGTGGTGCTCAACATCTTCCCCAGCATCGACACACCGACGTGCGCGGCGAGCGTGCGGCGGTTCAACGAGGCCGCGAGCAACCTCGGCAACACGACGATCCTCAACGTCTCGATGGACCTGCCCTTCGCGCAGGCGCGTTTCTGCGGCGCGGAGGGGCTCTCGAACGTCGTGAACGGCTCGGACTTCCGCGACGGCAGCTTCGCCGAGGCCTACGGCGTCCGTCTCGTCGACGGCAAGCTCGAGGGGCTCTTCGCCCGGGCGGTCGTGGTGGTGGGCGAGGATGGCAGCGTGCTCCACACCGAACTCGTCCCCGAGATCGCGCAAGAGCCCGACTACGACGCCGCCCTGGCCGCCCTCCAATAGGACATCGGGTCCACGCGACGACGACGCCTGAGGTGATCCAGGAGTTCGCGCACGTCCGGTCGCGTCGACGCAGCCGGGTCGACGCGGCGGCGCTGGCCCGTGGTTACGCCGATCTCCTCGCGCCGCTGCACTCTGTCGACGACGGCGATCTGCAGACCGGTCTCGACCTCTTCGTCGCCCATGAGGGTCTGGGCGCGTTCGACGCGGTCCTCGCCGCAGCGGTGCTCGGCAGCGACCACCTTCGGACCCTCGTTTCGGCCGACCAGACGTTCGGTGTCGTCGACGGTCTCGATTTGGCTGATCCCGCGGCGCCGCCGACCTGGATCGGCTCGGCGTCGGGGGGCGCGGGTAGCGCGGCCTGAGGTGGCGGTGGGCGCGGCACTGCCTAGCATCGACGGCGTGGGCGATTGGCTGGCCGACAACGAATGGGTCGTCTGGCTCCTGGGCGCCCTGGTGCTCGGTGGCATCGAGCTGGCCACCCTCGACCTGGTCTTCCTCATGCTGGCCGCGGGCGCCCTGGCCGGGTCCGTCGCCGCGGCGGTCGGCGCGCCGTTCCTCGTCCAGGTCCTCGCGGCCTCGGGCGTCGCCATCGCCATGCTCGCCGTCGTCCGCCCGATCGCCCTGCGCCACCTGAAGACGCCCCACGAGTTGCGGACCGGCGTCGACGCGCTGATCGGGCGCGAGGCCATCACGCTCGAACGGGTCGACATCCACGGTGGGCGGGTGAAATTGGCCGGTGAGGTCTGGAGCGCCCGGACGATGGACGGCTCGCTCGTGATCGAGCCCGGACGCACGGTGGACGTGTTGCGCATCGACGGGGCTGTCGCCGTCGTCTTCGAGCTCGAGCAGTAAGAAGGGACGAGGTGAGCTCCGTGGCTCTGCCGATCATCGCCGGTGTCATCCTGCTGCTGGTCCTCGCGGCCCTGATCCGCACGGTGCGGATCATCCCGCAGGCGCGGGCGGGGATCGTCGAGCGCCTCGGCCGCTACAGCCGGACGCTCAATCCGGGCCTCTCGCTCCTGGTGCCCTTCGTCGACCGGCTCAAGCCGCTCCTGGACCTGCGGGAGCAGGTCGTCTCGTTCCCGCCCCAGCCGGTGATCACCGCCGACAACCTCGTGGTGTCGATCGACACGGTCGTGTACTTCCAAGTGACCGATCCCCGCGCCGCCACCTACGAGATCGCCGACTACATCCAGGGCGTCGAGCAGCTCACGGTCACGACACTGCGCAACGTCGTCGGCGGGCTGCACCTCGAGCAGACCCTGACCTCGCGCGACGAGATCAACGCCCAGCTCCGAGGCGTGCTGGACGAGGCGACAGGCAAGTGGGGAATCCGCGTCAACCGGGTGGAGCTGAAGGCCATCGACCCGCCGGCCAGCATCCAGGACTCGATGGAGAAGCAGATGCGGGCCGAGCGCGACCGTCGTGCGGTCATCCTCACCGCCGAGGGGAGCAAGCAGTCCCAGATCCTCACCGCCGAGGGCGAGCGCCAGGCCGCCATCCTCCGGGCCGAGGGTGACGCTCAGGCCCGTGTCGTCCGGGCCCGGGCGGAGGCCGAGGCCATCGGCGCCGTCTTCAAGGCCATCCACGAGGGCGACGCCGACCCGAAGCTGCTCGCCTACCAGTACCTGCAGACCCTGCCCCAGATCGCGCAGGGAAGCGCCAACAAGGTCTGGATCGTCCCCAGCGAGCTGGGCGAGGCCTTGCGCTCGATCGGGTCCGTACTGGGCGGGGCCGGGCCGGACGGCCGGCCCGACGTGCCGCCGGTGCCTCCGGCGCCTCCTCCTCCTCCACCGCGTCCCTGAGGGCATCATCGCCCAGGTTGACCGCTGACCGTGGTCGTTGGTACATCGTACGGATGACCACGGAACTGCTACGGCGGCACCCGCCGGACGACGTGGACCACGAGTTCGACATCGACGCCTTCAAAGCGAGGTCCGCGCCGGTCTCCCTGGAGGGGATCGACCTCGACAGCTTCCGGGACCAACCCCTCGATCCCGATTCGCTGCGCTGCCTCCGCTACATGCACGACGTCGAGTACCACACGGTCTGCTACCTCCGCGACCTGCTCGTGACGCCCGCCCACCGGGATCCCACGGTCACGACCTTCCTCACCCTGTGGAACCTCGAGGAGATGTACCACGGTGAAGCCATCGGGGCCGTCCTCGCCGCGCATGGCGAACCGGCGGGCCGCCCGCGGGTCGGCTCCACCCGCCAGCGGCTGGGGCGCTTCGACCGGCTGGCGCCCGCCGCCCACACCGTCGGCTCCCTCCTGGTCGGCCAGGCCTGGACGGCGGTGCACATGACCTGGGGAGCCGTCAACGAATGGACGGCCCAGGCCGCCTACGCCCGTCTGGGCCAGCGCGCCGGACATCCGACGCTGACCACCCTCCTCGGCCGCATCATGCGGCAGGAGGGCCGTCACGCCGACTTCTACGCCCGGCAGGCCGAGCGCCGGCTGCGCGTGGACGCCCGGGCCCGCTGGCTCACCCGGACCGCCTTGCGCCGGTGGTGGGCGCCGGTCGGCTCCACACTCCTGCCCCGCAGCGAGGTGGCGTTCTTGGCCGGCCACCTCTTCACGGGTCGCGACGGCCGGGCTATGACCGAGCGCATCGACCGCCGCTTGGACCAGCTCCCCGGCCTGGGGGGCCTGCACCTCGCCACTGGCGCCGCGCAGCGCCTGACCGCCGACTCCAGGCTCGCCTGACGGGCAACGAGTCGCCGGGCGTCAGGCCGGTGCACCCAGAAGCGGGCCGGTGAACAGGTCATCCAGCTCGCTCATCGCGTAGATGCTGAGCTCGGGCAGCTCGACGCTCATCAGGTCGGCCACGGCGAGCAGGTGCTCGTCCGGCACGGCGATCGGGACCTGTTCGGCCCACGCGGGGGCCAGCGTCATCACGTGGAGCACGAGCTCGTCGGCGGCATCGCCGGCCGGGAGCCGATCGACGAGCGCGAGCGCGTCGGGCCCCAGCACCACGGGCCTCGGCACCTCGGGCTGCACCCGCCGCCAGCGACGGACGAGCTCGTCGGCGACGCGGTCCGTCGGCGTGAGCGGGTCGAGCGTCATCAGCTCCGTGAAGATGAGGTTCAGGTCGCGGATGGGAGCGTTGCGACCGGTCATGGCCGCGAGGACGTCGTCGATCCAGTGGCGGCGCCAGTCCGCGTCGACGATCGCCGCCGTCCCCGGGAACATCTCCCTCCACTCATCCTGGAGATCGACCGCCGCGGGGTTGCTGGCGAGGGGCCGGCCCAGCCATCGCAGCACCCGCTGCAGGGACTGGCCCACGGTCCACACCCCGGCGCCGAGCAGGGGACCGATGCGGGCGCCGCCGACGGCGATGGCCATCGTCCCGCTGTGCAGGGATGGGCTCTCGGCGAGGACGAAGGGGGGGATGCGCAGCCCGCTCAGCTCGTAGAACGCGTCGCGCTCGTCGCCGAGGAAGAGGGGGCGGTCGATGGCGGGATCTGCCACCTCTCTCGCCAAGGCCGCCCAGTCTCCCGGCGCCAGCACGAGCTCGATCACGTCCGGATCGCCCTCCGTGCTCCAGCGGAGTCCACGAGCGTGGGCGAGGGCCATTGCGACCGTGGTCGCCATCTGCTCTCCAACCGTGGACGTCTCCGCGAACGCGTGCGGCAGCCGGCGGGGAGAGCGGGCGCGCACACCGTCGAGGCGGACCACGAGTTCGGGCTGGGGCCCGGGCTCTTCGGCCGAGGGGACGACCTCGGCTTCGACGGCCTCGTCGAGCAGTGGTGCCGCGGCGTCCCGCACCGCCTGCAGGAGCTGGTCACGGTCCTCGTCCTGCAGGCTGTCCGCCGCGGGAGGCCCGACCTCGACCGTGACCCGCGCGGTCACGGGTCGCCTTGCGCGATGTCGTCGGTGTCATCCGGCTCGAGCTGCTCGAGCACGTCGAGCAGCTCCTCGTCCGAGGCCTCGGGGTTCGAGGCGAGGAGCAGCGCCGCCCGGTCGAGATGCTGCATCGAGCGGCCGCCGTCGACCGCGCCCGCCGCCAGGTCCGTGAGGCGTCGGATCATCGGGCCGTCTTCGTGGTGCGAGACCAGCTCGTCGTCGACGACCAGGATGTTGCGGACGACATCGGGGTACACGAAGTGACCGAGGTGGCGACGTACGACACCTTCGAGGTGACGGACGGCGAGCGCGACAGGATCCTCGAGTGCCAGGGCGTCCGCTGGGAGCAGCTCCCACGCATCGTGGCGGACGCGGGCGGCCTCGGCACCCGAGATCGGGTCCACGGTCGGGCGGACGGTGTCGGCGGGCAGATCACCGAGGTCGGCCGGCGGGACGGCGACGAAGCCCCAGCCCGGGAGGAGGTCGCCGCTCTCGTGCTCGACCTCGTCGATGAGGACGGCGAACCGGTCGGGGAGCGGGTGCTCGCGCACGTTGACTCCGGGCAGCGGCACGCCGCTGTCCCACTCGATCCGCTGCCTGACCTCGGGCAGGTACGAGGTGAAGAGGTCCCAGCCCTCGTTGCTGGTGTCCTCCGGGATGACGTGTCCGCCGAGCATCAGCGCGATCGGAGGAGTGATCCTCGGCATGCAGAGGAGGCCCGCTCCGAGGCGGTCGCCGAGCACCTGGAGCAGACCGCGGTGGAGGATGTCCGCTCGCTCGGACGAGTCGTCCATGTTCCTGACGATGTCGTCGACGGCGGCGAGGGCGGACAGCGGCACCGACTCGTCCCCCCAGGCTTCGAGCACGTCCGCGTCGTCGAGGAACGGCAGCCACTTCTCGAGGGCAGCCGTCGTCGTGGCGGGGTCGGCCACGGGTGCGGTCGAGGTCGCCGCTCTCACCGAGCTGAGCGCCAAGGCACGCGAGACCGCCCGGACGCCGATCCGGACCATGCGCTGCTGGTGCTGGTCCGGCCACGAGTGGGTCTCGACCTCGTCCAGGGCGGCCTCGGCGATCTGCAGGTCACCGGTCTCGAGGGCCCGCCGGATCGTCGCCAGATCGGCGGCGGCCTGACCCCAGCTGCGGAACCCAGGCGTTCCCTCTGACTCCCGCAAGTTCCGGAGGTCGGAGTCGGGTGACGGCGGGGAGGCTTGCAGAACCTTCAGTCGTTCCTCGGCGGCCTGCTCGATCCGCGCCGCCACGGCTCCGACCGCGGGGTCGCTCGACGACCGGGGCAGCGCCTGCAGGAAGAGCGGGAGCCGGTCCTGGATCATCCGGGGCAGGTCTGCCAGCTCCAGGCTGCGGGCAAGGCTCGCCTCTCCCTCCTCCAGCCGGCCGCAGGCGACGAGTGCCGCGCCCTTCAGCTCCGTCAGGGATTGGAGCGCGCTGCGTTCCCGGCTGCCCGCAGCTTCGGCCCGCTCGATCAGCTCGACGGCTCGCGCCGGCTCGCCCATCCAGAACGCCACCCACGCCGCGTCCAGGCGGTCAGCGCCGTCGGGGTCGAAGTCCGGCAGGCTCAGGACCGCCGCGAGATCGGCGAGCGACCCGGCCTCGTCCCCGAGGTACCGGCGGTTGTCCGCTCGGATCAACAGCGACCAGCGATCGAGCGGATCCTCTTGCAGCAGTTCCGTGAGGACGACCTCGGCGCGCTCGTGCTGCCGGTCGGCCACGTCGAGGAACGCGCCGACGCTCTTGACGAGGCCGAGGTGGACGCTGCTATCGCCGAAGGCATTCTCGAGGTAGGAGGTGATGAGTTCGCGCGTGGTCTCACGGTGGTCGAGCAACGCGTGGGCGGCGATGAGCTGATCCTGTGTGTACCAGTCGGTGTCGGCGTCGGGGCCGAGGCGATCGATCGCGTGCTCGACCGCCTCGAGCGCCAGGCTCCACGTCCCGAGCACGCGATGGCCCTGCGACAGCCGGGACCAGGAGTCCGGGCGCTCGGGCTGGGTGAGCACGCCGAGCTCGAAGTAGGCGACGGACTCGCGTCGCTGCTCGTCGCCGGCCTGCGCGCTGCGGTCGGCGGCGAGGGCGAGGAGATGGGCATACGTGACGTACACCCACTCCCAACCGGGCGGCGGGTCCGCGGTCGCGACGCGCGCTGCCATGCCGTCACACCGCGCGCGACGAGCGTCGAGTCCACTGGCGTCGTGGCCCAGGCCATTGCGAGCGCGCTGTACGCGGTCAAGAAGTCCACGCTGGCCACGTCGTCGGACGAGGACGGCTCCAGCTCGTCGAGGAGCCGCAGCGCACCGGCGTGGTCCTCCTCGGCCTGCATCTGCTCCGCAGCACGCACGCGCGCGTCGAATGCACCCTCGGCATCGCCTTCGACGTCGAGGAGCCGGGCTTTCAGGACGTGCACCCACGGCCCCGCCTGGCTCGTCTCGGCCAGGCTGACCAACTCGCGGGCCCTCTCCAGCCGTGCGGCCCGATCCGCCGCGGAGTCTGGCTCGGTCTGCAGGCGAGCGACGAGGAACGAGGCGGCGAGGAAGTTGAGGTCGGCGTCGTACCTCCGCCCGGACAGCGCCCGAGCGAGGACGAGCGGGATGTCACCGGACCACGTCGAGCCGGCCAGCTCCCCGATCAGGCCCATGGCCTCCGCGATCGACGCCCGTCCCGCGGGGGCCGCGGTGCCGACAGGGTCGGCTTCGTCCACCGTCGGCTCGGTCCACGCCCGAGGATCGGCCCCGCGCTCGAGGAGCGTCTGGGAGCGGATGACGAGCGTGTCGAAGCCCGTGGGGTCGATCCTGAACACCTTGACCGCCGCCGCCGTCGCCTCGCGCCAGTCGTGTCGGGCGCAGTGGGCCTGCGTGAGGAGACCCGAGCGCGCCTGAGTGCGACGGGTCACGATCGAGGAGGGACTCGGCGGCCTGCTGCGCCGCGTCCGGCTGGGCGAGGGCGAGGGCGATCGAGCCGCGGAGCAGGCGCACCGACGGCTCGTCGGGGCCCTCGGTGAGGAGTTCGTCGGTCAGGTCCGCGGCCTTCTCGTGGTCCCCCTGTGCGTGGAGCACCTGGGCGCGCAGGACGCGGGCGGGCGGCGAGGCGTCCGTGAGCTCCTCGAGGTACCTCGCCGCGGCGTCGATCTGGCCGGCGAGGTACGCCGCTTCTGCGGCCCCGAGGATCGCCTCCGGTGCGGGCTCCACGTCGACCGCCTGCTGGTACCACCAGTGCGCCTCGTCGAAGCGACCGGCCCGCAGGGTGCTGTCGCCGAGCAACATGGCGAACGCTTGGTGCGCCCGGGGCTCGACGAGCGCGGCGTTGGCCTTCTCGATCCAGGACGCGTCGCGCAGCCGGGTGCTCTTGGCCGACGGCTGCTCTGCGAGGAGCACGCGCGCCTTGGCGAGCGCGTCGGCCGCCTGGTCCGGTGACGCGAGCGCACGGTCGAGGTGCCCATCCAGCCTGTCCTGCAGGAGCCGCCTGTTGATCCGCTGGACGTGGCGCTCGATCTCCCGCGTCGTCGGCACCTCGCCGGCCTCTTCGAGGGCCGCCTCGAACTGGCCGAGGGCTTCGTGGAGGTGGTCGTGCTCCACGAGCGCCTGGGCGAAATTGGCCCGGAGGCGGCGCAGGTCCCCCGGGTCGGGAGCGGTCGTCACGTTCGGTAGCCACGCGGGCTGGGGCCGGCCTCAAGGTCGGGTTGGAGGGCCTCGCTCGCCGCACCAGCACCTCCCGACTTGAGAGCGGTCAGCTGGTTGGATCGGTCCACCCGCACTTGCAGCGGGTTGACATACACGATCGGCGCGCCGAAGGGATGGACCTCGCTGCGGCCACTCTCCTGCTGGGCGCGGTGGCAGCGGCGCAGCACCGCCGGCACGCGGTCGAGGAGGTGACGCTCGTCTTCGGCGTCGAAGAGCCACGTGTAGAACGTCGTGAAGAAGTCCGCGCTGCGGTCCGAGCTGGCCCGGTACGGCACCGCGATGACGGCGGGCACGCCCTTGAACGCCAGCGCGTAGCCGAGGCGGGCGGCCATCCGCCACGGGTTCTCGTTGACGGCGACGAAGCTGACGACGGCCACGGTCGTGGGGTCGCGGGCCTTCTCGGCGTCGCCCGCCAGGGCGGACCCGAGCGCGCTCACGTTGACCCAGTCGGCCGCGTCGTCGTCGTCCTTGTCGGCGAACGCCAGCTCGATGGTGGTGCCGTCGTTGCCGAGCCTCGCGAACGTCACCAGATGGAAGACGTCCACCGGATCGCCCTTCGTCAGGAGCTGAAGGACGTCCTCCCATTTCACCGCCTGGTCGCTCAGGTCGTTCGGCGCGGGGGAGTGCTCCGTGCGGGTGGCGAGGTCGACGAGACCCGGATGGGTGTCGGTCTTCCCGGTCCAGACCGGTGAGGCCTCGTGGCCCTCCTGCACCCCGAACACCTCGTACAGCGACGTGGGATCGAGCTCCTTCTCGGGCGTCCGTGGTGCCGCGAAGAGCACCTTGCACAGCCGATCGCCGGCCCAGGGCTTGAGCGCGACCGGCCGTGCCTTGGGCAGCCGGCGCGTGAACGTCATCGCCCTGTCGAGCGCGACGAATCCGCCGACAGCCTGGTGCCAGTCGTACACGAGCTCCCACGGCCACCAGTCGACCTTGGCGTCCGTGCAGAACATGAGCTCGACATGCGCGGAACTGCTCCCGTCATTGCCGAGCCGTTTGCCGATGTCGTTGTCGAGCAGCACCGACCACAGGTGCATCCCCAGCAACTGGGCCGCCCGGTCGAACGTTGCGGTGTCGCCTCGAGCCGTGCAGTCCTCGAGCACTCCGAGCAGGTGCTCGATCGTCTCGCGCTGCAAACGCGTCACGGCGTAGGGGGTGCCGGGGTCATCCTCGGCGCTGGGCGGCACCTTGATGGATGTCGCCGCGATCTCGAGGAGGCTGACGGGCCCGGTAGCCGGGGTCGCCTGCGGAACGGCGGCGGCCGGCAGGCGGGAAACGATGCTGTTGATCATCTGGGCCTGGGACATCCTGTGCGCCAGGAGCAGCTCCTTGCCCTCGAGCCGGAACTCGAGCTGCTTTTCGTCGCTCAGGTCCTCGCAACCTTCCTCGAGGACGACGGGGATGATGACGAGGTTCCGCTTGCGGGCGAGTCCGATCTCCGTGATCGTCGGTTCCGACTGCAACGATTTGGCCGTCATGAAGAAGACCAGGGCCTTGGCGCGGTCCATGGTCTGGACGATCTTCGTCTCCCACTCGTTGTCGGGAACGTCCTTGGCCAGGAAGAACTCGTAACGGTCACCACAGACTCGTCGCAGGGTCGTCAGCGGTCCTCGGACGTACTCGTCCTCGTCGGCGTGCGCGAAGCTGACGAAGACCAGCGTCTTGTTGCTGGCGTCAGTCGGAACGTTGGTATCCGAGTCGCTCATCCGGGCGGCTCACCAGCGTCGCTGCGAAGTCACGGCGGCCCCTCGCGGTGTTCGTGGACGGGGCGAACTGTAGCGAGGGATGCCTCTCGGCGCGTGGGGTTGCCGGCCGCACGCCTCGGCCGGCGGCGATCACTCGTCGGGGACGAGGCGGCCGTCCGCGGGGTCGATGATGGCGACGGTGGCGCCCATCGCGTGCGCCCGGTCGACGAAGTCCGACGTGCCGCCGGGACCGTCACCTGGCGCCCGGTCCCACACGGCGAGCGCCCGCAGTCGGGGTGCGGCGGACTGCGCGACCGCGAGGAGCCAGTCGTTGTTGCGCTCGAAGGCCGCCCCGGGCGTGGGCGCGGGGCCGAGCTCGTCGGGCTGGAAGCGGGTGGCGCACGTCGCCCGCAGCCGGCGGTATCGCTCCTCCCAGTCGGTGCCGGACAGGCGGACCGAGCCGGGGACGAAGTCCTCGTCGGGCTGCGCGATGAGCAACCAGACCTCCGCGCCGGCGGTGCTCGCCAGCTCCGCGGCGATGATGTCCGTGCCCCGCGCGCCGCCGGAAACGAGGAGCGTGCCCGGCCCGACGCCCCACCCGTCGAGGACGTCGGCGATCGTCTTCGTCACCACCGCCTCCGCCTCCGGAGGGAACCGCGGTGAGGTGCGATCCGGGTGGTCGATCATGTGCCCGCTGACCACGATCGCCTGCTGGAGGAACGGGATGCCGCCGTCCGACACGTCCCCGCCTAGACCTCGATGGTGATGTGCCCATCCCGGCCGTAGACAGCCTGGATGCCGATGCGCTGGCACTCGTCGAGGTCGGTCCACGCGCGGGTGGTGTCCGAGTCGTAGTTGAAGTAGACGGTCGGGCAGTCCTCCCCGGGGCGGCCGAGCAGCTCGACCGCTTCCACGTCGGGGTGGTTGAAGTACTGCCCGTTGGTCGACACCACGTACCGGTCGCACTCGACCAGGTTCAGGAGGTCGCGCGTCACGTTGCCGGCGCTGCCGTGGTGGGCGAGTTTGAAGACATCGACCTTGACCCGCTCGGTGCCGTCCCGCTCGGCGACCTTGCGCAGTGCCTCGACCATCACCCGGGCGTGGGCGTCACCGGCCAGCAGGAGGCGCCGGCCCTCGGCCTCGAAGAACACGGCGATGCTCGACCCGTTGGCGACGGCCCGATCGCTGCCCAGCTTGGGCCGGGCCCTCACCGGCGGGCCACCACGGGAGCGCACCGCTTCCTCGGGTGGCTCGTACCGCCCGCTGGCCTCCAGCCGCAGGGCGATGGCGGCGCTGTCGCCCGGAGCGAAGCCGGCGTCGGTGACCGTCCGGTCCCACTCGCGGCGCAGGCGTCCGAGTTCGGCCTCGGTCGGGCACAGGACCGACACGGTGGCGCCACCCGGCAGCTTGATCGACTGGTCGAGGCCCTGGCCGGCGACACCGCCTGAGAACGTCGTGTTCCAGCGCCGGGTGCGGAGGAGCTCGGTCAGGAACTCACCCTGCAGCGGTCCCCGATCGCCTGGGCGGGGTGGGGCGGGGATGGCGGAGCCGGAGATCTGCGGCCACCCGTTGAACCAGACCTCGCGGATCTTCAGCCCGAGGGCGTCGTCCTGGAGCAGCTTGAGCATGCCGTCGATGTGGTCGGCGTCGATGTGGGTGACGATCGCCAGGTCGAAGCGCCGTTGCGGCTCGGGGAGCGTCAGGAGGTAGGCGCGCAGGCCCTCCTCGTACTTCGGCGCGGGGCCGCCGTCGATGAGGATGCGGCGCCGCCGGCTCGGCGGGCCGTGGGTGACGACGAGCGCGTCGCCATGCCCGGCGGGGAGGACGTCGAGCGTCACGGTCACGCGGTGACCGCCGGCTGGCAGAGCGTCTCGAACCGGTCGCGGTGGAAGCGGGCGGGATCCGGTGGTGCGCCGATGCCGTGCACCACCCAGACGCTGATCCAGGTGAGGACGTAGGAGTGCCAGAACAGGCGGGACGCATCGTCCACGGTGACCCGCCCGAGGGTCGTCTTGACGCCGCCGTTCGCGTCGGCGATGCGCGCCCAGCCGGCCTCGTCGGCCAGTTCGAGGAGCGCGGCGCGGGCGACCTCGGCCCGGGCCCTCTGCTCGTCGTCACCATGCGCAGCGAAGCGGCCCACGACGGCGAGCGGCGAGGTGGTGATGTGGACGAGCGTGCCTCGCCCGCCGGCGCCGGAGCCAGTGGCGTCGGCCGTTGCCACGAAGCGCTTGCGCCGGTGGCTCGTGGAGACGTCGTAGAGGATGTCGATGGTGCGTGTCAGCCCGGGGAGGTCGGACAGCATCCGTCCGCCCTTCCACGGCGACCATCCCGCTGACTTGCCGGCGTTGACGATGATCAACAGCTCGGCCCGCTCGTTCTCGTCGAGCGGGGAACCGCTGCGGCTGGCGCGTTCGCGGTACCCCTGCTCCCACTGGTCGGCCATGTTGTCGTAGACGCCGCCGTCGTTGACGACGAGCCGTTCGATCGGCTGGTCGGGGAAGCCGGGGCGATCGGTGTCGTAGGTGCGGGAGAGGTGGAACGCGGCGTTGCCCTTGTTGTGGAGCGTGCGGGGCGGGAAGGCGCCGGGCAGGCAGGCCGAGCACTGGACGGCCACGGCCAGCGGCAGGTCGCCCGGGGTGCCGAACCCGATCCTGTACCCGGCCACCATCCGCGGCGTGAGGTACATCGCGTCGCCCGACTGCAGGTCCGTGGTGCAGAACACGTGGTGCACCGTGGGCCGGTCGACGTCGCGCAGCAGTGCCGGCGTCCCCCGGCCGCTGAAGTGGGCCGTCGCCAGGCCACGGGCCACGATCTCGCCGCGGCCGCTGAAGACCCACAGGAACAGCAGCACCGCCAGCTTCGCCAGCACCGTCACCACCACCACAGCGATGACAAGGCCCCAGCCGTGCGCCCACGTCGTGATGGCGGTCAGCACGGCGATCGGGATGCCGATGAGCGCCAAGAGAAGGATCACCAGCCGGCGCAGGTTGGCGGGCATGCCCATGGCAGCCAGCTTCCCCTGCACGGCGAGGCCCACCACCAGCCCCAGCACGCCGGCGAGGAGGAACCACCATGGCGCAACCTCCCTGCCCGCCAGCAGGTACGCAACGAGCAGGCCGAGCACGCTGCCGACGGCCAGGACGGCCGCGGCGAGGAAGCGCACCAGCCAGCCATCCGTCGGTGCGCCGAACCAGAACAGGCCGACGCCGGTGATCTGGCGCATCAGCCGCCCGAGCGACGTCTCGACGTCGGCCGGGGTGGACGAAGTGAGGTCGACGTCGTGGGCGAGGACGCCGTTCGTGATCGATCCGCCCGACACCGAGGACACGGACGTCACGTCGCGGGCGAGGCCGGCGTCGCTGACGGCGAGGAGCGTGCCGGCCCCCCACACCGTGGCGCGGTGGCCGCCCCCGGACATGGCCACCCCGATGCGCACGGCGTCACCGTACAGCGCGCCTCCCGACGCGACGGGCGACGCGGCGGCGGCGAGCGGCAGGGTTGCCGATGGTCAGACGGGCGCGGGCGCGCCGGTCTGCTCTGCCGCCCGACCGTCGGGGTCCCATCGGTAGCGGGTGAACGCGGGCAGGAGCACGGCGGCGATGACCGCGCCGGCCACGCAGGCGAGCCCGCCGCTGGCGGCCGAGAAGCGCACGCTCGTGAGGCGGGCCATGACACCCGCCTCGACGTCGCCCAGCACGGGCCCGGTGCGGACGTTGGCCCACGCGATGCCGCCCAGCCGCCCGCGGTACTCGTCCGAGATGAGGGTGGCCCAGATCGTCCGCCGGAAGATGACGCTGACGAGGTCGGCGGCGCCGGCGAGGACGAGGAAGAAGACGGCCCACCAGATTCCGGGGCTGATGCCGAAGGCGAAGATGGCGAGACCCCAGACGACGGCCGAGCCGATGACCCCCAGGCCGTGGCGGCGGATGTGGCCCGTCCATCCCGACAGCACGCTGGCCAGCAGCGCGCCGAGGGCCGGCGCGGCGTAGAGCAAGCCGAGGTACTGGTCGCCGCCGAACTCGTCGGCGAAGAACGGGAAGAGCGCGCGCGGCATCCCGAACACCATGGCGATGAAGTCCACGATGTAGGTGCCCTGCAGCACCGGTTTGCCCTTGAGGTAGCGGAAGCCGTCGGCGATGGAGCGGAGGCCCGCTTGGGGAGCTCCCGGCGACGGTGGGACCGGACCCAACATCACGAGCGACGCCAGCGAGGCGACGTAGGTGACCGCGGCGAAGAGGTACGCGAGCTGCGCGCCGCCGCCGGCGGCGATGAGGAGGCCGCCGATGGTCGGGCCGATGATGGCGGCCAGGCTGTAGCTGCTGCTCTCCAGCGCGCTGGCCGCCGGGTAGTAGCGCTCGCCGACGAGCCGAGGGGTGATGGCCCACAGCGACGGCTGGCCGAGCGAGCTGAACACGGCGATGAGCGCGGCCAGGACGTAGACCGCGGGGAGGTTCGGCTCGGCGAGGTGCGCGTTGAGGAGGAGGCCGGCGGCGACGACGAGTTGGCCGGTGTCGCAGATCACCAGCACCTTCCTCCGGTCGGCGGCGTCGGCCAGCGCGCCGCCGAAGAGCGAGAGGAAGACCAGCGGGATGAGCTCGACGGCCCCGATGAGCCCGACGGCCGCGGGCGAGCCCGTCAGCTCCTTCACCTGCCAGGCGACGACGATGACGGTCGCCTGCGCGCCCATCTGGGCGACGAAGTGCCCGAGGAACAGGATCCGGAAGCGGGGCGAGACCCGCAGCGGCGACAGGTCGAGCGCGACCCGGCGCTTCTTCGTCCCCGTCACCCGGGGAACGGTATCGGTCCCTCCTTCGCGACCCGGGCCTCGAACTCGAGGAGCGATCGCTTGGCGTCGAGGCCTCCGGCGAAGCCGGTCAGCGCGCCCGAGGCGCCGATGACCCGGTGGCACGGGAGGATGATGCTGACGGGGTTGCGGCCGTTGGCGGCGCCGACCGCCCGCGCCTTGTTCGCGTCGCCGGCCAGCAACGCCTGCTCCCGGTAGGTGACCGTTGTGCCGAACGGGACGGTGGCGAGGAGGCGCCAGGCCTTGACCTGGAACGGCGTGCCGTGGAGGTCGAGCGGGACCTCGAACGTGCGTCGCCGGCCAGCGAAGTACTCGTCGAGCTGATCGGCCGCCAACCGCAGGACCGGGTGCCCGGAGTCCTCCATCGTCGTGTCGGGCCAGGCGACGCGCTCGCCCGGCGCTTCCGCGGGCCACAGCACGGCGCGCAAGCCGCTGTCCGAGCCGAGGAGGGTGAGCGGGCCGAGAGGACTGGGGATGGTGGCCGTGACGTAGGTGGTCATGGTTTCTCCTTCAGAGGCGGGAGGGATCGGACGAGGGCTGGCGCACGGCGTCAGGCCAGGCTGGCCCAGAGGTGGTGGAGGGCGTACGAACGCCAGGGCCGCCAGGACTGCGCCCGGCCGGCGGCGGCGGCCGGATCGGCGGGGGCGCCGAGGCGTTCGAGGGCCCGGCGCACGCCGAGGTCGCCGGGGAGGAAGACGTCGGGATCGCCGAGTCCGCGCAGGGCGATGTAGCCCGCGGTCCACGGGCCGATCCCGGGTAGCGCGGTCAGCTGCTCCTCCAGCGCGGCACGGTCGGCGCCGGCGTCGACGGAGATCGACCCGTCGTCGAGCCGGCCGGCGAGCACGCGGAGGGTGCGCCGGCGGGACTCGGGCATGGCCAGGACCGCGGGGTCGGCCTCGGCGACGGCCGCGGGTTCCGGGAAGAGGTGGCTCAGCCCGCCGTCCCGCGCCGGGAGCGGGGTGCCGACGGCGCGGACGAGTCGGGCGGTGTGGGTGCGGGCGGCCACGACGGACACCTGCTGACCGAGGACGGCTCGCACCGCGAGCTCCGCGCCGTCGACGTGCCCGGGCGAGCGCCGGCCGGGCGACTTGGCGACGAGCGGGGCCAGGAGCTCGTCGGCTTCCAACAGATCGCTCACGGCCACCGGATCGGCATCGAGGTCCATCAGGCGGCGGGACCGCTGGACGGCACTGGCGAGGTCCCGCAGGTCCGACAGCCGCACCGCGCACCGCACGTGGTCGGGAGCGGGCGTCAGCGCGATGAGTGCAGGACCGTGGGGCAGGCGCAGCGTCCGGCGGTACGTGCCGCCGTCCACCTCCTCGATGCCGGGCACGGCGCGGGGGCCGAGGAAGGCGAGCAGCCCGTCGCCGTCGAACGGCTGGCGCACCGGCAGCCGGAGCCGCACGGTGCCTGTCGCGGCGCCCGTGTCGCCGGGAGCGTCCGCTCCACGCCTGGATGCCTTCACCCGTAGTTCGGTCGGGGTGGTGGCGAAGACCTCCCGCACCGTGTCGTTGAACTGCCGGATGCTGGCGAACCCGGCACCGAAGGCGACGTGCGCGAACGGCAGGTCGGTGGTCTCGATGAGCACCCGGGCCGTCTGGGCTCGCTGCGCCCGGGCCAGGGCGATGGGCCCGGCACCCACCTCGGCCACGAGTTGGCGATGCAGATGGCGCTCGCTGTAGCCGAGCCGCTCGGCCAGGCCGCGGACGCCGTCCCGGTCGACGACGCCGTCGGCGATGAGGCGCATGGCCCGACCGACCACGTCGGCCCGCAGGTTCCACTCGGGCGATCCGGGGGTGGCGTCCGGCCGGCAGCGCTTGCAGGCCCGGAAGCCGGCGAGCTGCGCGGCGGCCGCGGTCGGGTAGAAGCGGACGTTGGCCCGCTTGGGGGTGATGGCCGGGCAGCTCGGCCGGCAGTAGATGCCGGTCGACGTCACACCCGTGAAGAACCACCCGTCGAAGCGGGCGTCCTTGGCCTGCACGGCCCGGTAGCAGCGCTCGAAGTCCTGCAGCACGGATCGATGGTGACAGGGCGGCCGCCCGTTGGCTAGCGGAAATCGGACGCGCAGGTCCGGCCGCCCGAGACTGCCCCGAGCCCGCCCCGAGCTCGCCCGAGGATGTCACTTTCGGCGCACAAATCGCGAAATTGGGCCGCGACAGGGTCGCGTCACGCGATTTGTGCGAAGGAGGTGACCGCGGCGCGACAATCGCGGCATGACCGCGTTCCAGCATCTGCTCGTGAAGCAGGACGAGACGATCACGACGATCACGCTCAACCGGCCGGAGAAGCGGAACGCGCTGGCGCTCGACGTGATGGTGGAGCTGACCGCAGCCGTGCGCGAGGTCGGCGACAGCGATGCCCTCGGTGTGATCCTGGCCGCCAACGGGCCCGTGTTCTCCGCCGGTCACAACTTCGGCGACATGCGCGGGGCGACCCTGGCCGACGCCCGCCGCCTCTTCCAGATCTGCACCGAGATGATGGACGCGGTCCAGGAGATCCCGCAGCCCGTCGTGGCCAAGGTGCACGCGCTGGCGACGGCCGCGGGGTGCCAGCTTGTGGCTTCGTGCGACCTCGCCGTGGCCTCGGAGGAGGCCGCTTTCGCCATCCCCGGGGGCAAGGGCGGGCTGTTCTGCCACACGCCGCTCGTCGCCGTGGCCCGCAACATCGGCCGCAAGCGGGCGCTGGAGATGGCCTTCACCGGCGATCCCGTCGACGCCCGGACCGCGGCCGACTGGGGCCTGATCAATAAGGTCGTACCGGCCGATCAGCTCGACGAGGCGACGTGGGACCTCATCACTCGCGCCACCCGCGGGAGCATCGAGTCCAAGGGTCTGGGCAAGCAGGGCTTCTACGCCCAGATCGGCCGGGACCAGGACAGCGCCTACGCGTTCGCGATGGAGCTGATGTCGTCCGCGGCGATGATCCCGGACGCGCAGGAGGGCTTCGCCGCTTTCCTGGAGAAGCGCAAGCCGGAGTTCGAGCGCCGGCGCTAGCCAGCCCACTGCCCGACCTGCCGCCTGGCTCCGCTCCCGGCGCCGGCCGTATCGTGCCGCTCCGTGAAGCTGAGCATGATGATGAACTACTCCGGCGGGTTCAAGGAGTCGGTCGACCAGATCGCCGAGCTCGAGAAGGCCGGCCTGGACCTGGTGTGGATCCCCGAGGCCTACAGCTTCGACGCCATCAGCCAGGTCGGCTACCTCGCCGCCCGGACGGAGCGGCTCGAGATCGGCACCGGGATCGTCAACGTGTACTCCCGGACGCCGGCGCTGATGGCCATGACAGCGGCCGGCTGCGACTACGTGAGCGACGGCCGCTTCGTTCTGGGCCTCGGCGCGTCCGGCCCGCAGGTCGTCGAGGGCTTCCATGGCGTCCCGTACGAGAAGCCGATGGTCCGCATCAAGGAGTACATCGACATCTGCCGCATGACGTGGCGGCGCGAGCCCCTCGTCTACGACGGTGAGGCCGTTCAGGTCCCGTTGCCCGAGGGTCAGGGCACGGGGCTCGGCAAGCCGCTCAAGCTCATCAACCACCCGGTGCGTACGGACATCCCGATCTGGTGGGCGTCGCTCATGGGCCGCAGCGTGGAGGCCACGGCCGAGCGGGCCGACGGCTGGCTGCCGATCATGTTCATCCCCGAGCGGCACCACCAGGTCTGGGGCGACCAGCTCAAGGCCGGCCTGGCCAGGCGCCCGGCGGAGCTCGGCCGGCTCGAGATCTCGGCCGGGGGGATGGTGGCCATCGGCGAGGACCTCGTCGGCGAGGCGCGCACGCGCATCCTCGACATGGCGCGGCCGATGGTGGCGCTCTACGTCGGCGGCATGGGCGCCCGCGGCCAGAACTTCTACAACACGGTCGCCCAGCGCTACGGCTACGAGAAGGAGGCGGCCGACATCCAGGATCTCTACCTGGACGGCAAGAAGGACGAAGCCGCCACCCACGTGCCGGGGGACTGGCTGGAGCTGTCGAACCTCGTCGGTCCGAAGAGCTACATCAAAGAGCGCCTCGGTGCGTTCAAGGAGGCGGGCGTCACGGTGCTGAGCGTCAACCCGGTCGGGCCGAACCCGACGGCCACGATCGAGCAGCTCCGCGAGCTCCTGGGCGACGCGTGAGCTCGCCGATCATGACCTCCGTCGGCACGGTCGCGCCCGGTTGGGAGCCGGTCCGTGACGCGTTCGAGCGGAACCTGGAGTCCGGCCGCGAGGTGGGTGCGGCCGTGGCCGTGTACCACCACGGCGCGCCGGTCGTGGACCTGGCCGGCGGCACCTTCGACGAGGACAGGACCGCGCCGTACACGACCGACACCCTGCAGCTCGTCTTCTCGACCACCAAGGGCCTGACCGCCATCGCGGTCGCGCTGTGCGTGCAGCGGGGGCTCCTCGACTACGAGGCGCGGGTGACGGACTACTGGCCCGAGTTCGCGGTGAACGGCAAGGGCGACGTCACGGTGGCCCAACTGCTGTCGCACCAGGCCGGTCTCGCCGTCGTCGACGGTGCTCTCACCATCGACGACGTCGTCGACTGGGATCACATGGCCGGCGTCCTGGCCGTGCAGACGCCGTACTGGGAGCCGGGCACCGGCCACGGCTATCACGCCGTCACGTTCGGTTGGCTGGCCGGTGAACTGGTGCGGCGGGTGGATCCGAAGGGGCGGTCGCTGGGCACGTTCGTGGCCGAGGAGGTCGCGGCCCCCGTGGACGCCGAGGCCTGGATCGGGCTGCCGCCGGAGCAGGACGCAAGGGTGTCGCCGCTTGTCACGGAGCCGCCGTCGACGGATCCCGCGATCAGGGCAGTGATGCAGCAGTTCATGGGCCCTGACACGCCGGCCGGGCGGGCGCTGTTCCTCAACGGCGCGTTCAGCCCGGGCGACCCGGTGTGGAACTCCCCCGACTTCCACCGCGCCGAGATCCCGGCCGCCAACGGCATCTCGCGGGCCGCGTCGTTGGCCCGCATCTACTCCGCCTGTGTGGACGAGGTCGACGGTGTGCGGCTGCTGGAGCCGGCGACGGTGCGGTCGGCGAGCGCCACCGTCACGCCGGACGGTGAGCCCGACCGGGTGCTCGTCTTCCCGACCACGTTCGGCATGGGGTTCATGACGTCGGGGCCGTTCACGCCGATGCTCGGCCCGGGCTCGTTCGGCCATCCCGGGGCTGGAGGCTCGCTCGCCTTCGCCCATCCCGACGCCCACATCGGCTTCGGCTACGCCATGAACCGCATGGACTCGACGCTGAACGGCGACGTCCGCGCCCTGAGCCTCGTCGAAGCCGTCAGGGCGGTCCTGGCGAGCTGACCGCCGCCGCGGTCGCCGCGGTCGAGTCCTCCTCGGCGCGCAGGCGGTGCCGCAGCCGGCGGGTCACGACGAGATACGCGGTCCCTGTGGTGAGGCTGATCCCGGCGAAGATGCCGATCGTCGCCTGCGGCCCGATCCTGGTGGCCAGGGCGCCGGCTGCGGTCGTCGTGAAGGTCAGGATGAGGGTGAGGAAGGCGAAGTCGGCGGCCAGGATCCGGCCTCGCACCTCGTCGGGCGCACGGAGTTGGAGACCGAACGTCGACATCGTCCACTGCGCGCCGCCGCCGAGATGGCCCACGAACACGAGCAGCGCGACGAGGGCGAGGCTGCCGGCCACGCTCACGCCCAGGTAGCACGTCCCGAAGACGAGTCCGGCCAGGCCGCACGTCGTCAGCAGGCGGGACAGCGACGGCCCGATGAGCCGTGACGCGATCAGCGGACCGAGCGCGACCCCGAGCCCCCGCATACCGAGCAGCAGGCCCGTGGTGCCGTCGCCGCCGTGGAACACCTCCGTCACCAGCACCGCCAGAAGGCTGACCGTGCCCGCGCCGATGGCGAACGTCGCCTTCGACGACATGAGCGCCAACAGGACCGGATCACGTCGGGCGTGGTGCAGACCCTCCTTCATGTCGACGATCGGCCGCAGCCGGCCCGACTCCGCGGGGTCGCTCCGCGCCTCTTGCATCGGCCGGCGGATCAACGCCACGAGCACCGCCGCCAAGAGGAACGACGTCGCGTCCGCCAGGAACGAGGCCCGGCGGCCGAACAGCGCCGCGAACCCGCCGCCGAGCGCGGCCCCGACGGCCAGCATGGCGCCCCAGAGCGAGCCGAAGAGGGCAGCCGCCTTCCTCAGCTCATCCTCGCCGCGGGCCAGGTTCGGCACAGCGGCCTGGGCCGCCGGGAGGACGAAGGCGCCGAAGGCCGCGATGGTGGCCTGGGCCGCGAACGCCAGCCACACCCGGCCTGGCCCGACGGCCAGCAGGCTCAGCGCGGCGAGTCCCTGGACGCACGACACGGTGACGACGATGCGGCGGCGGTCGAACCGGTCGGCCACCGCCCCGGCCACCGGGGACACGAGGAACGCGGGGAGCGTCTGGGAGACGAACACCAGCGACACGAGCAGGCTCGAATCGGTGACATCGCCGACCACACCGAGCAGCGCCACGTAGCAGAACCAGTCGCCGGCGTAGGAGACAACCTGCGCGATGAACAGGTACCGGAGATCCCGATTGTGCCGGAGCAGCTCGAGCACGATCGGTTCCGCTCGCCCCCGCTACCGATGGGCGTGGTCGTGCAGCACCATGGCCAGCGCGGCCGTCAGGCGTTCCCCGGTCGGCAGGTGGAGGTACTCGTTCGGCCCGTGCGCGTTGCTGTCGGGGCCGAGCACGCCCGTGATGACGAACTGTGCGTCGGGGAAGCGCTGGCCCAGCATCCCCATGAACGGGATCGTGCCGCCCTCGCCGAAGGCCCGGGCCGGAGCGCCGAACGCGGCCTTCGACGCCCGCTCCAACGAGGCGTCGAGCCAGGGCGAGAACGTGGGAGCGTTCCAGCCCGGCCCCGCCTCCCGCCCCGCAAAGGTGACCCGGGCGCCGTACGGCGGATCGGCGGTGAGCGTGGCCTCGATGGCGCTCAGCGCGGCGTCGGCGTCACACGTCGGCGGGATGCGGAAGGAGAGCTGCAGCGAGGTCGAGGGCCGCAGGACGTTCCCAGCCCGGTTCGTCGGCGGCAGCCCGTCGGCGCCCACGACGCTGAGGGTCGGCCGCCACGTGTGGGCCAGGATCTGCTCGACCGGATCGACCGAGACAGGTCCGGCGTCACCCACGAAGTGGTAGCGGTCGGCGTAGGCCGGCGTGGCGGCCGCCGTCTCCTCGGCCTGACGGCGGCGGTCGTCAGGGACCGTGACGTGGAGCTCGGGCACGCTGATCTCGCCGGTCGTGGCGTCCTCCACCCGTTCGAGGAGCTGGCGAGCGATGCGGAACGTGCTGGGCACGACGCCGCTGGCGGCGCCGGAGTGGACGCCCTCCTCGAGGATGTCGACCGTCAGCGTGCCGCCGGCCAGGCCCCGCAGCGACGTCGTGACCCACAGCCGCTCGTAGTCGTTGCAACCCGAGTCGAGGCAGACGACGAGCGACGGCGTGCCGACCTGCCCGGCCAGGGCCTCCAGGTGGGCGGGGAGGTCGGGGGAGCCGCTCTCCTCGCTGGCTTCGACGAGCACCAGGCAGCGGGCATGGGCGCCGCCGGCCCGCTGCACGGCCTCGATGGCAGCCAGCGAGGCGAACGCCGCGTAACCGTCGTCGGCGCCACCGCGGCCGTACAGGCGGTCGCCCTCGACCACCGGCGTCCACGGCCCGAGACCGTCGCGCCAGCCGTGCATCTCCGGTTGCTTGTCCAGGTGGCCGTAGAGGAGCACGGTGTCGTCGCCGGGCCCGTCGCCGAACGCAGGGATGTCCATGACGATGAGCGGCGTGCGGCCAGGCAGATCGGTCACGTCGACGGTGAGGCCGGCGATCGGGCGGGCGCGGCACCAGTCGGCCACCAGGTCGACGGCGCGTCGAATGTGGCCGTTCGTTTCCCACTCCGCGTCGAAAGCCGGGGACAGCGCGGGGATGGCGATGTAGTCGTGGAGCGTGTGTGTGATGTCGTCGCGCCAGACGGCGCTGGCGTCGTCGAGGACCGCGGACTGGTCCACCGTCAGACCTTCTGTAACACGAGACGGTCGATGACTGCCTCGGCCTCGGCGACCATCCGGGTCAACACCACGGCGGCCGGTTCGAGCTCGTGGATGGCGCCCACGCCCTGGCCGCACGGATAGAACTCGCGGCGGACGTCGACCTCGGTGCCGTCCGGGTAGCCGAGGTGGTTGGCGCCTTCCTGCGCGGAGTAGATCGCCTGCTGCGGGAAGGGCTTCAGGTCGCCCGGGTGCTCGTCGAAGTGCTGGGTCCAGTCGTTGCGCACCACTCGGCACGTCTTGCCGGTGTAAGCGCGACTCACGACCGTGCCGTCCTCCGGGGTGGCCAGCAGGGTCTCCTTGTAGCCCTCCACCGCCCTGGCCTCGTGAGTGGCGATGAACCGCGTGCCCACCCAGACCCCGTCGGCGCCGAGGGCCAGCGACGCGGCCAGGCCCCGTCCGTCGAACAGGCCGCCGGCAGCGACGACCGGCACCTTCTCGCCGACGGCGTCGACCACCTGGGGGACGAGGGCCATCGTGGCCACCTGGCCGGTGTGGCCGCCGGCCTCCGTGCCCTGGGCGACGACGAAGTCGCAGCCCGACGCGACGGCGCCGACGGCGTGGCGGACCTTCCCGCACATCGAGCCGACGAGGATGTTGTTGGCGTGCAGGAGGTCGATGACCTCACGGGGCACGCCGAGGCCGGCCACGAAGATGCGAGCACCGCCGTCGATGACGGACGGGATGCCCTCCCCGACCTGGCCGGGCAGCGCAGTGAGGAGGTCGACGCCGAACGGCTTGGACGTCAACGCCTTGACGGCGGCGATCTCCTCGGCAAGCTCGTCGTTGCGCATGGTGGAAGCCCCGAGCGTGCCGATGCCGCCCGCCTCGGACACCGCCGCCACGAGGCGGTGGTACGAGACCCCGCCCATGCCGGCCAGCATCACCGGGTGCTCGATCTCCAGGAGCTCGGTGAGTCGCGTCTGCATGCCCGCACTGTAGGGACGCGCACCGGGCTCGGCCCAGTGCTCAGCCGCTTCCGCGGCCGAGCTAGGCCCCAGCTACGTGCGGCGCCGGCGAGGCCCGCGATGAGTTCGCGGGCGCCGTACGGTCTGATGGTCGTCACTGTTGACGCGAGATCAACGCGATCTGTACGGAGGAACCATGGCTTTCCGTCCCTACCTGTTCTTCGGCGGCAACTGCCGCGAGGCGTTCACCCGCTACCAGGAAGTGCTCGGCGGCGATCTCACGCTGCTGACGATGAAGGACGTCCCCGGCGAGGAACCGCCGCCCGATCAGGCCGACCTGATCATCCACGCCGCGTTGCTCATCGGCGATGACGTGCTGATGGGATCCGATGATCCGATGTCCGAGGACTTCGGCCCCGTCCAGGGGATGATGGTCAGCTACGACGCCGCCGACGTCGCCGGCGCCAACCGGGTGTTCGACGCCCTTGCCGAGGGCGGGACCGTCAATCAGGCGCTGATGCCGACGTTCTTCTCGGAGGCGTTCGGCATGTGCGTCGACCGGTTCGGCACACCCTGGATGATCATCGGACCGCAGGTCCCGCCGCCGGCGTGACGTCCCTCAGGCGTAGGCGCCGTCGCGGGCCAGGAAGCGACGGTGCCAGCGCCTGGGCGTCAGCGCGGCCGCCCGGGGTTCGTCCTCGAAGAGCCAGCGACCGAAGTTCCGGCACGTCCAGGCGTTGGAGCCGGCCACGCGGATGGCGCCGCGGGCGACGCTCTCGTATCGAAGCAGGCGGGAGAGCAGGGCGGCCATGCGATGGTCCGGCCGCCACTCCTCCACCACGAGGTCGCGGTAGCGCTCCGCCGCCCGCACCGGCCGGAGAGCGCCGGCGTCGACGATGGCTTGGGCCGCCAACGTGCCGGTGAGGAGGGCCTGGCCGATGCCCTCCCCTGTGAGCGGGTCGCAGGCGCCGGCGGCGTCGCCGACGAACAGCGTGCGCCCCTTCGCGAGCACGGCCCGGTCGATGCGGGCCGGGATGGGCCAGGCCTTGTGGGGCGCCGACGGCCGGGCACTGTGACCCAACGCCTCACGCACGTGGGGCCGCGCCAGCAGGTCCGGCCACAGGTCCTTCATGTCCTGGATGCGACGTTCGGCGCCCCGCAGCACGCCGAACCCCACGTTGGCCCGCCCATCAGGCAGCGGGAACGACCACGCGTAGCCGGGTAGCAGGTCGGGCTCGAACCAGACCCACAGGCGGTCGGCCGCGTTGCCGGTCACCCCGTCGAAGTACTGCCGGAACGCGTGCCATTCACCGAGGTAGCCCGGCTCGCCGCACCCGAGCGCCTTGCGCACGGGCGACCACATCCCGTCCGCCGCCACGACGTAGCGGGACATGACCGGGCCGAGCGCGTCGACATCGATCACGATCCCATCGGCGCCTTGTTCGACCACACCGGCGAAGCCGTGCCCGTCGTGCACCTTCACGCCCTCGTGCCGGGCCACGTCCACCAGCGCGGCATCGAGCTCGACGCGGGGCGCCACGACCGCGAACTGACCCTGACCACGGGGGAGTGGGAAGCCGACCTCACGACCCGACGGGGAGCGGACCCAGGCCGCGTCGACCGGTCGCCAGCTCGGTACGGAGGCGGGCTCCAGCCCCAGCGTCTCGAGCAGGCGCAGCGCCGCGGTCGTCAGGCCGTCGCCGCAGCACTTGTCACGGGGGAACCGCGCCTTGTCGACGACGACCACCTCGCGCCCGGCGCGGGCCAGCTCGATGGCGGCCGCCATCCCACCGGGCCCGCCGCCCACCACGACGACGTCCGCATTGATCACGGCCGGTCAGGGTACGGCCGAACGCCGCCCGTCCCGCCGTGTCGCCCGCTCCAGGCGGTCCAGGCGCTGGTCCCAGTGGGCACCGGCGGCGACGAGCCACCGCACGGCGTCGACCAGGGGTTCGGGGACGGCCCGGTAGCGCACTTCGCGGCCGCGGCGCTCCGGCACCGCCAGGCCCGCATCGACCAGCGCTTGCAGGTGCTTCACGACGGCCTGGCGGGTCATGGGCAGGTCGGCGGCCATGTGGCTGGCCGTGTCCGGACCATCGCGCACGAGGCGCAGGAGCAGGGCTCGGCGGGTGGGATCGGCCAGGGCGTCGAAGAGGGGATCGAGCGGATCCGTCACACCCGGGCCAGCGAGCAGACCGACAGCCACAGCGACACGACCCGCGTCTCCCAAGACCCGAGCACGTTCGCGGCGGTCTCGGTGACGACGAGGCGGCTGCCCGTGTCGGTCTCCTCGACGGTGAAGACGACGTCCGACGATGCGCCATCGTCGCCCGCGGGCCACCAGGTGAAAGCGAGGCGCTGGCCGTCGATCAGCTCGGTCACCCGCACGTCGCGGGCGGCGCCGTCGTCGTCGACGAGCCGGCCCGATCCGCCGACCCGCAGGTCGAGGTGCACGTCCTCGCCGAGCCAGGTGCCGAGCCCCTCGGCGGCCGAGACCAGGTGCCACAGCGTGGCGGCGTCGCAATCGAGCTCGGCCGTGCGGCGGACGGTGGTGCGCTCCATTCCGCCACCATAGCCGCAACACAGCGGTTGCACATCGACCCAGCCCCGCTACACTCGCAACTCAGGAGTTGCACATCAGGAGGAGCGAACCATGCTGGTGCCGACCGTGATCGAGCAGACGAACCGGGGGGAGCGGGCCTACGACATCTACTCCCGCCTGCTGTCGGAGCGCATCGTGTTCCTGGGCACGGCGATCGACGACAGTGTGGCCAATCTCGTCATCGCCCAGCTCCTCCACCTGGAGTCGGAGGCCGCCGACCGCGACATCTCGCTGTACATCAACAGCCCGGGCGGCGACATGACCGCGCTGTTCGCCATCCACGACACCATGCAGTTCGTGGCGCCTGACGTGGCCACCATCTGCGTCGGCCAGGCGGCTTCGGCGGCCGCCGTCCTGCTGGCCGCCGGGGCCAAGGGCAAGCGGGCCGCGCTCCCCAACGCCCGGGTGCTGATCCACCAGCCTCACGGCGGTGCGCAGGGCCAGTCGACCGATCTCGAGCGCGCCGTCACCGAGATCGTGGAGATGCGCCGGCGCATGATCGAGATCCTCGTCGAGGCCACGGGCCAAGGGTTCGATCGCATCACGCAGGACATCGACCGGGACTACATCCTGCGGGGCGAGGGCGCCGTCGCCTACGGCCTCATCGACCACGTCGTCGAGCGCCGCCAACTCCCGCTGGCCGGCGTCGCCGCGGCCTGAGCGGCGCCGCGGCCGTCGCGGTCCACACGGGCCGCGGCCAGTAGAAAGGCCTGATGACCCACGTCGACGACGGCCGGACAGACGAACGCACGCCGGGCGGTGCCATCCTCATGGACGGCATCCGCCTGCGCGACGAGATCACGGAGCAGCTGGCGGCGGAGATGATCTCGCTCGGTTCGCCCCGTGTCTGCCTGGGGACCGTGCTCGTCGGCGACGACCGGCCGAGCCAGATCTACGTCCGCAGCAAGCACAAGCAGGCCGAGAAGGCCGGCATGGTGTCCCAGCACATCGGCCTGACCACGGCGGCGACGCAGGCCGAGGTGGAGGATGCCGTGGCCGGCATGGCCGCCGACGCCGATGTCCACGGCATCCTCGTCCAGTTGCCCCTGCCCGATGGCCTCGACCCCGAGCCGGTGCTCGACCTGGTCCCGCCGGAGAAGGACATCGACGGGCTGACGGAGCGCTCGATGGGGCGGCTGCTGCGGGGACGTCCCGGCCACGTCCCGTGCACGCCGAAAGGGGTCATGCGGCTGCTGGCCCGCTACGGGACCGACGTGTCCGGCGCCCGGGCCGTGGTGATCGGTCGCTCGACCCTCGTCGGTCTGCCCATGAGCCTCCTGCTGGCCCGCAAGGGCGTCGACGCCACGGTCACGCTGGCCCACTCCCGCACCCGGGACATGGTCGAGGTGTGCCGCCAGGCCGACATCATCATCGCCGCCGCCGGCATGGCCCGGATGATCACGGCCGACCACGTACGGCCCGGCGCCACGGTCGTCGACGTGGGCGTGAGCCGGACCGAGGCCGGCATCGTGGGCGACGTCGACTTCGAGGCCGTTCAAGCGGTGGCCGGCGCCATCACACCGATGCCGGGCGGCACCGGGCCAATGACCATCGCCTGCCTCCTGGAGAACACGCTCGAAGCGGCCCGCATGCTCGGCGCGGTGCCGGTGCCCTGACCGTTGGCCTAGGGGACAGGCTCGGCGCCCCTGTCGTATCACCCGCGAGCCTCGACTGCTCTGTGTAGTGGTGAAGGAGGGGCGCGATGGCTCGAGGCTTCGGGGTGGTGGCGATGCAGGGCGCGCGCCGACCTTCGGCGGCGGTGGCCGACGTTCCTGGTGCTCGCCTTGCTGGTGGGCGGGCTGGCGGCCGGTGTGGTGGCCGCCGCCGCCGGCGCCCGGCGCACCGCGTCCGCCTACCCGCGACTGCTGGCCGCCAGCGGCAGCGTCGACCTCATCCTCCCTCGCGACGAGTCGACCCTCGTCGAGCAGATCTCGGCCGACCCGGCGGTGTCCGAGGCGGTGGCCATCGACGCGTTGACCGGTCGGTTCTTCCTCGAGAAGGGCGGCGCGTTGCTGGCGGACTGCACGGTGAACGAGATGTCCGTGATCGTGTCGGACGACCGCCGCTGGGGTACCGACGTGCACCGGCTGCTCCTCCGATCCGGCCGGGCGGCCGACCCGGCCCAGGCCCGCGAGGTCGTGGTGGGCACCGTGATCGCGCAGCGGTCCGGGCTCGCTCCCGGCGACCGGATCCTCGCCCGCCTGGGCCCATCGTGCGAGTGGGATGAAGGGTCAGCCCTGCCCATCACGCTCACCGTGGTGGGCATCGCGCTGGACCCGCTGGTGGTGAGCACCGAGCCGGGAGCCTCGGTCCAGGTCCTCTACGGCACGCCGGCGTTGGGCGAGCTGGCTCGCCAGGCGACCATCGATCGCGACCGAGGTGTCGCGGTCCGCCGCCACCCCGGCGGCGAGTCGTCGGATCTTGATCGGCGAGTCGATGCGGGAGCGGTGTGGGACATCCGCCGGCAACACCCCATCGTCCATCGCCTCATCGCCCCCGACCTCACGGCGCTTCGTCTCGTCGCGGTGCTCGGCGCCGTGGGTGGCCTGCTGGTGCTCCTCCCCGTGGTGATGAGGGCCGAGCGCCGGCTGGTGCCGGACCGCCCCGCGCTGGGCGCCATCGGGCTCACCTCCTCTGATCTGGGCCGGCTCGGTCTGCTGCACGGCCTGACGGTGGCCGCGGGCGCCGCGGTCGTTGCGGCCGTCGTGTCCGGCCTGGCGTCGGCCCTCACGCCAGTGGCCGAAGCGCGGGCCTTCGAGCCGGACCGCGGCTTCGGGCTCGACGTGCCCGTCCTCGCCGGTGGCGTTCTCGTCCTCCTGCTCGTGCTCCCGGTGACGATGGGCCTGGTGGGCCGGATGGCGCCGTCAGCGGTCGCGCTCCCGATGCGGCCGCCGTGGACCAGCCGCCTCGCCTCGAGGGGTTGGGTCGGACCGATCCGGGCGAGCGGGCTGCGGCTGGCCTTCCAGGAGCGTTCCGGCCACGCCCGCTCCACCGGCTACTACCTGGCCGAGGTGGTGGCGGTGGCCACCGTTGTCGCCGGCGTGACCTTCGGTGCCGGGGTGCAACGTCTGCAGGAGACCCCCCGCCTGGTGGGATGGAACTGGGATCTCTCCGTGGCCACGGAGGACCGCGCCGACGACGTGGTGCAGTACCTGCTCGCCCAGCCCGAGGTGGAGAGGGCCTCGGCGGGGACGTTCTGGAGCCAAGGCGTGACGCTCGGCTCGGAGGAGATCCAGCCCTGGCTCGTCACGTTCGGGACCGGGCCGAGGGCGGTGACCGGCACCGTGATCGAAGGCCGGGCTCCGGTCGGGCCGGAGGAGGTGCTGGTCCATCCCCGGCTTCTCGGGCGCCTGGGGGTCGACATCGGTGAGAGCGTGCCGCTCACGTACCGGCCGGACCCGGAAGGGGACGACCCGATGCCAGCCGCAGCGGTGACGGGGGCGCTGACGATCGTGGGGACCGGGGTGATCCCGACGGATGCGCCGCAGTTCGAGGCGACGGCGGCCATGACGTTCGACGGTCTCGCCCGGCTGAACCCGGGGTTGGAGCCGCACATGATCATGGTAGGGACGAGCGGCTCCGAGGCTACGGAGACGGTCCGCCAGAGGCTGATGGACGTGTACGGGCTGGGCGACGACGACGTGTCGGTCACCGATGACATCCGCGGCGGCACCGCCATCTCCGCCCAGTCGCTGGGCGGGGCCGAGCGGGTGCCCGAGGTGCTCGGCGGCCTCATGGCGGCGCTCGGCGCTGCCGTCCTCGTCTACCTGGTCGTCGACCGGGTGCGGGAGGCCCGCCGGGATCTTGCCATCCATCGCTCCCTGGGGTTCACGGCGCGCGACGTCCGCCGGAGCGTCGCCACGGCGTCGACCGCGATGGCGCTCGGGGTGCTCGCGGTGGGAGTGCCGCTCGGCGTGCTGGCCGGCGCCAAGGCCTGGCTGGCCTACGCCGAACGGCTGGGCGTGAAGCCCGAGGCCGCCGTGCTCGGGCGGGAGGTCGTGTTCGTCATCGTCGCGGCGCTGATCGTGGCCAACCTGGCCGCCATCGTTCCCGGGCGCCTGGCCGTCCGCCGTCCGCCCGCTCTGCTGCTCCGGGCGGAGTGAGCGGTAACGTCCGGTCCTCTACCCGATCCGAGTGTCGAGAGGGGGTGACGACGTGAGGAAGCAGTACCGCGAGAAGCCCTACACCCGGCTGACCGAACCCCTCGTGCGCGACGGCGGCCGGCTCCGGCCGGCCTCCTGGGACGAGGCGCTCGACCGTGCCGCGGAGGGTCTCAGCCGGGCCGTAGCGGCCGGAGGCCCCGATGCCATCGGCGTGTTCTCGTGCTCCAAGGCCACGAACGAGATGAACTTCATCGCCCAGAAGTTCGTGCGGACGGCCATCGGCACGAACAACATCGACTCCTGCAACCGCACTTGACACGCTCCCTCCGTCGTCGGTCTGGCGACAGTGTTCGGAGCGGGCGGCGGGACATCCTCCTACCGGGAGGTGGAGGACACCGACGTCATCATCCTCTGGGGCTCGAACGCCCGAGAGACCCATCCCATCTTCTTCCACCACGTCATCGCCGGCGTGCGCAACGGCGCGCGCCTGTACTGCGTCGACCCCCGCCGCACCAGCTCGGCCCGTTGGGCCGACACCTGGTTGGGGATCCACGTGGGCACGGACATCGCGCTGTCCAACACGATGGCTCGGGAGATCATCCACGCCGGGCTGCACAACGCGCGCTTCATCGAGCGGGCGACGTGCAACTTCGAGGAGTACGCGGCGTCCGTGGAGGACTGGACCCTGGAGCGGGGCGCCGCGGTCACCGGTGTGCCGGCCGAGGTCATCGCCGAGATGGCGCACACCTGGGCCCGGGCCGACCACGCGCAGCTCTGCTGGACCCTCGGCATCACCGAGCACCACAACGCCGTCGACAACGTGGTCGCGCTGATCAACCTGGCATTGCTGTGCGGGCACGTCGGCCGCTACGGCTGTGGGCTGAACCCGTTGCGGGGCCAGAACAACGTCCAGGGCGGCGGCGACATGGGGGCCATCCCCAACAAGCTCCCGGGCTTCCAGGAGATCCTGGACGACGCGGCTCGCGCGAAGTTCGACGCCGCCTGGAGCTCCAACATCCCACCCCGGCACGGTTGGCACCTGTCCGCCATGTTCGAGGCCATGGAGCGGGGCGATCTCACCGCGCTCTACGTGATCGGCGAGAACCCGGCCCAGTCGGAGGCGGAGAGCGAGCACGCCGTCCATCTGCTCGAGGGCCTCGACCACCTCGTCGTGCAGGACATCTTCCTGACCCGCACCGCGCAGCTGGCCTCGGTCGTGTTGCCGGCCTCCGCGGCCTGGTGCGAGAGCGAGGGCACGGTGACCAACAGCGAGCGCCGGGTGCAACGCGTGCGCAAGGCACTGGAGCCTCCCGAGGGCGCGCGCGATGACATCGAGATCATCCTCGACGTGGCGCGGCGCCTCGGTCACGACTGGCGCTACGACTCGTCCGAGGCCGTGTGGGACGAGCTGCGTTCGCTGTCCCCGATGCATGCCGGCATGAGCTACGCGCGGCTGGAGGAGCTGGGTGGCATCCAATGGCCCTGCTACGACGAGGACCGGCTGGAGCCGACGTGGCTCCACGGCCGGCTGTGGGCGGAGGATCCCGCCGAGCGGGGGCAGCCCGCTCCGTTCTCCGTCGTGGTGGACGACCCGCCGGTCGACAAGCTCGACGAGGAGTTCCCGCTGCGCCTCACGACCGGCCGTCGGCTGGACTCCTACAACACCGGCGTCCAGTCGGGCGGGTTCGCTTCGCCGCTGCGATTCGGCGAGACCATCGACGTGTCGCCCGAGGACGCGCGGCGGTTGGACATCGCGGACGGGGAGCAGGTGCGCGTCACGTCGCGGCGGGGGACGCTCGTCGCCCCAGCCCGTGTCGACCCGTCGCTGCGGCCGGGGCTGGTCTTCATGACGATGCACTTCCCGGACGACATCGACACCAACGTGCTCACCATCGAGGCCATAGACCCCAAGTCGGGTACGGCTGAGTTCAAGGCGTCGGCGGTGCGGATCGAGAAGCTCGAGCCGCTGGCCGCGGCGGGCGGCGACTGACGCCCGATCGACACAGATCGATACAGCATGGACCTGCACTTCCTCGATGCCCGACCGACGCCGGAGGAGCGCGATGCCGTCGACGCCCTGCTGGGACCGCCGTCGTCCGGGTGGGGCGGCGGCGAGCGTGCGGACGAGGACCGCCACGTGGCGTTCGGCGGATGGGACAGCACCGCGTCGCTGCGTCCCCACGTGCTGCCGGCCCTTCACGCCGTCAACGACCGCGTCGGATGGGTGAGCCAGGGCGCGCTGAACTACATCGCCCAGCGACTCTCGGTACCGCCGGCCGAGCTGTACGGCGTGCTCACCTTCTATGCCCTGTTCTCGTCTCGACCCCGGCCCCGGCGGGTGCTGCACGTCTGCACGGACCTGGCCTGCGCGGCGAACGGGTCGGGCGAGCTGGTGGCCGGGCTCGGTCCGGCCGGCACCCCCTCCGGCGACGGTGAGGCGACGTGGCACCCCTCACCGTGTCTGGGCGTGTGCGAGCGGGCGCCGGCGGCGCTGGTGGTGGAGTCCGGCGCGCCCCCGCGCGCCGAGGTCCTGGCCCCGGCGGCGGCTGCCGATCTCGCCGGCGGTTTGGACGGACGACCGGCTCCGGCCGAGCCGCCGGCGGGCGCGTCCGTCCCCCAGGCCGGCCAGGCCGGGTTGCTCCTGCTCCGGCGGGTCGGCCGCGTCGACCCGGCCAGCCTGGCCGACTACCGCGCCGAGGGTGGCTACGAGGCGCTGCGTCGGGCCATCGAGCTGGGTCCCGCAGGGGTGATCCGCGAGGTGTCCGACTCCCGGCTCCAGGGCCGGGGCGGCGCCGCCTTCCCCACCGGACGGAAGTGGGAGGCCGTGGCCGGTCAGCCTGTACGCCCCCACCACCTGGTGTGCAATGCCGACGAGTCCGAGCCGGGGACGTTCAAGGACCGGGTCATCATGGAGGGCGATCCGTTCGCGGTGGTGGAGGCCATGACGGTGGCCGGCTTCGCCACCGGAGCCGAGCACGGCTACGTCTACCTGCGGGGCGAGTACCCGCGCGCCCGCCAGCGGCTCGAGCACGCCATCGGGGAAGCCCGGCGCCACGGCTTCCTCGGGCCGGACGTGATGGGCAGCGGGATCCGTTTCGACATCGAGGTCTTCCGCGGCGCCGGCGCCTACATCTGCGGCGAGGAGACGGCGATCTTCAACTCGATCGAGGGCTACCGCGGCGAGCCCCGCAACAAGCCGCCCTTCCCGGTCGAGGTCGGGCTTTTCGGCCTGCCCACGCTGGTCAACAACGTGGAGACGCTCGTGAACGTCCTGCCCATCCTGCAGATGGGCGGGCCGGCGTTCGCGGCGATCGGCACCGAGGGTTCGTCCGGGCCGAAGCTCTTCTGCGTGTCCGGCAGGGTGCAGCACCCAGGCGTGTACGAGGTGCCGTTCGGGACCACCCTGGCCGAGCTGTTCGAACTGGCCGGCGGCGTACCAGCGGGACACGACCTGCGGGCAGTGCTGCTGGGAGGAGCCGCCGGCGGGTTCGTGCGCCCCGACGAGCTCGATCTGCAGCTCACCTTCGAGGGCACCCGCGAGGCGGGTGTCACGCTCGGCTCGGGTGTGGTGATGGTGCTGGACGAAACCGTCGACCTGGTGCCCTTCCTACTGCGGATCGCCGCCTTTTTCCGCGACGAGTCCTGTGGCCAATGCGTGCCCTGCCGGGTCGGCACTGTGCGCCAGGAGGAGGTTCTGCACCGGCTGGCCGCCAACGGTCGCGATCCGAGCGGGGACCTCGCCCTGCTGGCCGACCTGGGCCGCGTGATGCGGGACGCGTCCATCTGCGGTCTGGGCCAGACGGCCTCCAGCGCGGTGGAGTCGGCCATCGCCCGGTTGGGGGTGTTCGCGTCATGAAGGGTGAAGCGGTGCGGGTGGCGCCTCCCCGGCGGATGGTCGCGCTGACGGTTGACGGCGAGACGGTGCAGGTCCCGGAGGGGAGCACGCTGCTCGAAGCCTGCCGAGCCCTCGGCCGCGAGATCCCGACGCTCTGCTACGGCGACACGCTCACGCCGAAGAACGCCTGCCGCGTGTGCATGGTCGAGGTCGAGGGCTCCCGCGTCCTCGTGCCGTCGTGCTCGCGCCGCGCCGAGCCAGGGATGGTCGTACAGACGGACACCGAGCGAGCCCGTCACAGCCGGCGCCTCGTCCTGGAGCTGCTGGGCTCGTCGGTCGACCTCTCCATCGCCCCGAACGTCGCCCGCTGGCAGGAGGACTACGGCGCGGAGCCGTCCCGCTTCGGGTCCGACGGTGCCGACGCCGACGATGCTGCGGTTGCCACCGTCGAGCAGCCGCCCACCATCGACAACGAGCTCTATGTGCGGGACTACGCCAAGTGCATCCTCTGCTACAAGTGCGTGGACGCCTGCGGCGAGCAGTGGCAGGGGACGTTCGCCATCAGCGTGGCCGGCCGGGGCTTCGATGCCCATATCTCGACCGAGTTCTCCGTCCCGCTGACCGACTCGGCCTGCGTGTACTGCGGCAACTGCATCGCCGTGTGCCCGACGGGCGCGCTGGTGTTCAAGAGCGAGTTCGACCGGCGGGCGGAGGGCACCTGGGACGAGGAGCGCCAGACCCGCACGGACACCATCTGCCCGTACTGCGGTGTCGGCTGCACGCTGACGCTCCACGTCCAGGACAACGAGATCGTCAAGGTCACCTCGCCGCAGGACCACGCCATCACGTCGGGCAACCTCTGCATCAAGGGCCGGTTCGGCTTCCAGCACGTCCAGAACCGCTAGCTCGCGCCGCGACGTGTCCGAATCCCCGCACAGATCGCGGCTGGTGGCCGCCTCCTGGTCACTCGGCGCGATTTGTGCGTCGGAAGCGACCGCGACGGTCACCGTCCGGGTCTCGACGGCGGCATTTCGTCCGGTTCGAGCGCGGCGGGCATGATGCGCAGGACGATCCTTCGAGGAGGTAGGCACGAAGATGGGACTCTGTGATGGCCGGGTGGCCATCGTCACCGGGGCGGGGCGGGGCATCGGCCGGGAGCACGCGCTGAGCCTGGCCGGTCAAGGTGCGAAGGTCGTGGTCAACGACCTCGGCGGCAGCATCGACGGCACCGGCGGCGATCTCAGTCCGGCCCAGCAGGTGGTCGAGGAGATCGCCGGCATGGGGGGCGAGGCGGTCGCCAACGGTGACGACATCTCGACGTGGGAGGGCGCGCAACGCCTGGTCAACACCGCCGTCGAGTCCTTCGGCGACCTCCACGTGCTGGTCAACAACGCGGGCATCCTGCGCGACCGGATGCTGACCAACATGACCGAGGAGGAGTGGGACGCGGTCATCAAGGTCCACCTCAAGGGCACCTTCGGACCGGCCCGCTGGGCGGCCGCCTATTGGCGGGAGCAGACCAAGGCCGGCAAGGAGGTCGACGGCCGCGTCATCAACACCACGTCGGTGTCCGGCATCTACGGCAACCCCGGGCAGACGAACTACGGCGCGGCCAAGGCCGGCATCGCCGCGTTCACGGTGATCGCCGCGCTCGAGCTGGGCCGGTACGGCGTCACCGTGAACGCCGTCGCCCCTGTGGCCCTTACCCGCATGACCGAGGGGCTGGGCCCGGCGCCCGAGACCGACGAGGAGCGCGAGCTGCGCTCGCCTCGCTGGATCGCTCCCATCGTCACCTGGCTGGCCTCCCCCGAGTCGAAGGGCGTCACGGGCCGGGTCTTCGAGGCGTCCGGCCAGGGCCTGGCCATCGCCGAGGGCTGGCACCGCGGCCCCGAGCACGCGCCCGTCGAGGATCCGACGACGCTGGGTCCGATCGTGGCCGACCTCGTGGCCAAAGCCCGGATCAACGCCGGCATGGACGGCAAGGACGGCAGCTGGCCCCAGCCGCCGTCGAAGTGAGAGGACCGAGACGACATGCCCATCAATCCTGACGCCGTCGGCGCCACCTCGGAGCCCGTCGAGGCCTCGTGGTCCTCGAAGGACGCCCTGCTCTACGCCGTCGGCATCGGCGCCGGCACCAACGAGCTCCCCTTCACGACGGAGAACACCAACGGGGTCGACCAACAGGTCTTCCCCACGTTCGCGGTGGTCATCGGTTGGGGCCGGGGCAACTCGGCCATGGGCCAGATCGGGACCTTCAATCCTGCCCTGCTCGTCCACGGCCAGCAGGCCGTCACGCTGCACCGGCCGATCCCGGTGGAGGGGACGGTGACGCTGACCTCGAAGATCGTCGGCATCTACGACAAGGGCAAGGCAGCGGTGGTCGCGTCCGAGACCGAGGCCGTCCTCGCCGACGGCCAGCCGCTCTACACCAACCGCTCGTCGGTCTTCATCCGTGGCGAGGGCGGCTGGGGTGGTGACCGGGGACCTTCGGGGCCGGCCAACGTGCCGCCCGAGCGGGCGCCGGACCACCAGGTCACCTACGAGGTCCCGGCCGACCAGGCCCTGGTCTACCGCCTCTCGGGGGACCGGAACCCGCTGCACTCGGACCCGTCGTTCGCGGCGATGGGCGGCTTCGACCGGCCCATCCTCCACGGCCTGTGCACCTACGGCTTCACCGGCCGGGCCCTGCTGCATTCGCTGGCCGGCTCCGACCCGGCCCGCTTCCACCATGTGGAAGGCCGATTCTCCGCGCCCGTCCTCCCGGGCGACACGCTGACCGTGTCGATCTGGACGACCGGTGACGGCGAGGCCGTGTTCACGACGGCCACCCAGGCCGGCACCGTCGTCATCGACCAGGGCCTCTGCCGCTTCAGCACCTGAAGTCTGAGCCCGGTGAGTCGTACACGGCGCGTTCGGCTCAGACCTCCGAGCCCCGTGAGGCCCGCGCCGGAACTCTGAGCCGGGTGAGTCGCAAACGGCGCGTTCGGCTCAGACCTCCGAGCGAGCGGGCACCGGTCAGAAGAGCTTGAGGTCGTCGGCTCTCAGGCCGCGCAGCTCGTCGTAGTCGACCTCGATGACCGCGAACCCGCGTGCCTCGGCCAGCACGCGGGCCTGAGGCTTGACCACCTGGGCGACGAACATGCCGCGGATGGTCCCGAGTGAGCTGTCCAGGGCGAGCCGTTCGACGTATCTCGAGAGTTGCTCCACGCCGTCGATCTCGCCGCGGCGCTTCACCTCGATGGCGACGGTGATGCCGGTGGCGTCCCGGCACAACAGATCGACCGGGCCGAGTGCGGTGGGGTACTCGCGGCGCACGAGCGTGAGGCCTTCACCGAGAACGTGCGGCGCCGCGGCCAGGAGCTCTTGGAGGTGCGCCTCGACACCGTCCTTCTGCAGGCCGGGATCGGCACCCATCTCCCACGCGGTGTCGCTGAACACCTCGAGCAGCTCGATGGTCAGCCGCTCGCCCTTGGGGTTCGTGATCTCCCAGCGGTCGGGCTGCTCGCGCAGCACGTTGGGCGCGTTCATCCAGTTGAGCGGCTTGTAGGCGCCGCCATCGGCATGGACGGCGACGCACCCGTCGGCCTTGACCATCAGCAGCCGCACGGCCTCGGGCAGGTGCGCGGCCAGTCGCCCGTCGTAGTCCACGCGGCACCGGGCGATGACCAGCCGCATCAGCGGCCCACGGCGAAGCTCACGGCGCCGAGCGGACGTGATCGCGCATGCGCTTGTTGATGAGCTCGCGGCGCTTCTGCAGGTCGCGATACGTCATCCGCTGCGTGGAGGGGTCCAGCCCCAGGCTGGCCTTGACCCCGTCCAGGTTGACCTCCATCCGGGTGTGGTCGATGCCCAACTCCCGGCCGAGCCGTTCCCCGTGGGCCTGGGCGAAGTGGAGCGAGATGTTGGCGATCTCGGCCAGGATGTCGAGGTCGGGGGCCAGGCGGGCGATGGCCCCGTCGAGGAACACCATGTTCTTGACGTAGAGCATCAGCTCCTTGGGCATGCGGGCGCCGTAGCCGAGCAGGGCCTTGACCATGCGCTGGACCTCCTTGACCAGCTCGTCCCCGGTCAGCGTCGTGGGATCGACAGGCGGCTGGTCGAGGCGCAGATCCTTGATGACCGCCCTCAGGTCGGTGTCGGCCGGGAGCGCACCGAGGTCCCGCAGGGCGGCGAGCTGGCCCTTCACGTCGTTGGTGGTCGCCCCGAGCATGAGGCGCAGGAAGGCCGTGCGGCGAGCGTCGTCGAGCCGGCCGACGATGCCGAAGTCGAGGAGGGCGGTGCGCCCGTCGGGCAGCACGAACAGGTTGCCGCCGTGGAGGTCGCCGTGGAAGATGCCGTGGATCATCGCCCCCTCCATGAAGGCGATCATCCCGGTGCGGACCACCTCCTCGGTGTCGATGCCGGCGTCGTGCATGCCCGCGACGTCGTCGAACTTGAACCCGGACAGCCGCTCCATCACCAGCACCCGCCGGGTGACGAGGGACGGGTGCGGTCGGGGGACGACGTAGCCCCGCTGGTCGAGCTCGGCCAGCACGGTGGCGATGTCCAGCATGTTGGCGGCCTCGAGCCGGAAGTCCAGCTCCTCCACGATGGTCTCGGCGAACAGCTCCACGAGCGCCGGTGGATTGGCCAGGGCGGCGACGGGGATGCGGCCGACGAGGTGCGGGGCCAGCCAGGCCATGGCCCGGAGGTCCTTGCGCACCAGCCCGGCCACCTGCGGACGCTGCACCTTGACGACGACCGGCTCGCCGGTGCGCAGCTGAGCGGCGTGGACCTGGGCGATCGACGCCGCCGCGAGCGGGGTGCGGTCGAACCAGGTGAAGATGGCTTCGAGCGTCGTGCCCAGATCGGCCTCGACGACCTCGCGCACGACGGCGAAGCTCTCGGGCGTCACCTGGTCCCGGCAGAGCTTGAACTCCTCGACCAGCTCGGCCGGGAACAAGCCCTCGCCGGAGGAGATGATCTGGCCCAGCTTGATGTACGTGGATCCCAACGACTCGGCGGCCAGGCGGAGGCGGCGCGACAGGTCAGCACGGCTGACCTCCGGGCCTGGGTAGCGGTGCCGGCGCTTCCGCACCGCCCACGGCGCCAGTGCCAGTGCGAAGCGCCCGAGCACCCGGGCGACCCGCGCGCCCGGTGGCCACCGGCCGGGCGTCATGAGGACCGGGACCTCGGCGTCTGCCTCGGCGCGCAGTGCCGGTACGGCGGGCAGCCACGTCGAGCGCGGCCCGGTCCAGCACCCAGGGCGGCGACTCGCTGAACGCCCCCCAGGCCAGGTCGGCCGGGAGGACCACTGCTGCCATGAGGGCGATGATCCCACGGCCGCCCGCCGAGCGGCCAAGCGGTACAGTCCGCCCGGTTCGCGCCTTGCCGGCGCAGGTGACGGGATGCAGGGGGGATCGGGGCAACGCATGGACGCGACACGACATGGCTGACACCGAAGAACTCGCCAATCTGGCCGCGGAGCGGTGGGTGGCGGACAGCAGCCTCAGCTCGCGGTTCCCCATCTACACGCGCGCCAATGTCGGCGAGGTCTTTCCGGACCCGGTCACGCCGCTGACCGCCGATTCCGGCCTGTGGCTGGCCGAGCTGGGCTGGCGGGACGCCTGGGTGCGCATGGGAGCGTTCGAGGCCGACGAGTTCCCCGCCGACGACTACGCGCAGCTCGGTGTGGTCGGCGGCTACTGCTACCTCAACGCGTCGCTCATCCGGCTGTTCGGTGAGCGGGCGCCCGGCCTGTCCTGGCAGCTCATCGACGAGCAGTTCTTCGGCGCGCAGCCCGGGATCCCGCCCTACCGGGAGGAGTCCGGTGACGTCCGCCCGGACCTGAGCGAACGCATCGGCGCCACCTTCGGCTGGGCGCTCTCCGTGGAGCGGCTGTCCGACCTGACGGAGCTGGTCGACGACATGCGGGCCACGAAGCGCCTGCGCGCCGAGCGCCCGGACCTGACGGCCCTGAGCGACGCCGAACTCGTCGCCCGCTACCGCGAGCTGATCGGGCTGCACCGCGACCTCTTCGCCCACCACCTGTTCGCGTCCTACATGGCGACGCTTCCCCTCGGCATCATCCAGGGCGTCAGCGTCGCGGTCGGGCGACCGGATCTGCTCATGGTGCTCATCGCCGGCGTCGGCGAAGTCGACTCCGCGGCGCCGTCGATGGCCCTGTGGGAGCTCGGTCGGGTGGCCGCGGCGTTTCCCGAGCTGCAGGCCGCCTTCGATGCTGGTGTCCGCGGGCTGACCGACCGCCTCGAGGCCAGCGGCAGCCAGGCCGCGCAGGCCTTCCTCACCGGCTTCCGCGCCTTCCAGCACGAGTACGGCTCCCGCGGCCCGAACGAGTGGGAGACGCGGTCACCGACCTGGGAGACCCGCCCGGAGCTGGCGCTGTCCGCCATCGACCGCATGCGGCTGGCCCCCGCCACCGCCTCGCCGGACGCTCACTTGTCGGCGCAGGCGGCCGCCCGGGAGGCTGCGTCGGTCGAGATCCTCGCCCTCGTGGAGGCGGACCCGGCGACGCACGGCCAGCTCGCCGCCGCCCTGCGGGCGGCCACCGTGTGGCTGCCGGCGCGCGAGCGGACGAAGACGAACAACATCCGTCTCATCCACGAGGCCCGCATGACGATGCGCGAGCTCGGGCGGCGGATGGTGGAACGGGGAGCCTTCGACGAGATCGAAGACTTCGGCTTCCTGCGCCAGGCTGAACTGGAAGGGCCATTCTTCGACGACCCGCACGCCTTCACCGACGACGTGCGCCGGCGCCGGGCCAAGTACCTCGACCTGGGGGCCCGGGAGCCGACGTTCGTCTTCGTGGGTGATCCGCCCGATCCCGCCTCCTGGCCCCGACGGGACGCCGCGGTGTTCGAAGGGCTCACGCCCGGATCCACCCTGCAGGGGATCCCGGGTTGCGCGGGCGTGGCCGAGGGCCGTGCCCGCGTCGTGCTCGACTCGAACGACCCGAGCGCTCTCGATGCCGGCGACGTGCTGGTGGCGCCCATCACCGACCCGTCCTGGACGCCCCTCTTCGTGCCGGCGGCCGCCGTCGTCGTGGACGTGGGCGCGCCGCTGAGCCATGCCGTGATCGTCAGCCGGGAGCTCGGCATCCCCTGTGTCGTGTCGGCCACCGGCGCCACGCGGTCCATCCCCGACGGAGCACGCGTGCGGGTGGACGGCAACACCGGCGCGGTGACCGTCCTCTGAGGCTCTGAACCGCTGCCGCTGTGGACCGCTGGATCACCGACTGGGAGCCGAGCCCTCGCTATCCCCTCTACACCCGGGCCAACGCCGGCGAGGTGCTCCCGGAACCCGCCAGCCCGCTGGGATGGACGCTCGTGTTCGAGCCGGGCGTGGCGATGGGATGGGCCGATGCGCAGGTCGCTGTCGGCACCCTCGATGCCGAGGACCTCGATCCCCAGCGGCCCGAGGTGGTGGCCTGCTTCGGCGGCTACCTCTATCTCAACGCGGCGATGGCCAGGATCTTCGGCGTGCGGGCGCCCGGCCTCACCCCGGACATGGTCGATTACCTGTACTTCGGCCAGCACCCAGATGTGCCGCCCTACGTCCCCGAGGCGTGGCACGAGAGCGAGGCCAACACCGCCCGGCTCGGCGAGTGGATGGGGCGAGTGCTTTTCGTCGCCGACCTCCCGGAGCTGCGCGACTTGCGCGACGAGGCGGAGGCGGCCCGGTCCTCCCGGCCCGACCTGACGGTCCTCGACGACGCCGCGCTCGTGGCTCGCGCCCGGTCGTTCATCCCCGCGGTCCGGCGCATCTTTGAGCGCCATCTCGAAGTGACAGCGGCGGCGTCGATCGGCAGCGGCGTGATCGGCGCGGTCTGCGCGGCGATGGGCGACCCGGGACTGGCGCTGACCCTCGTTACCGGCGTCGGCGACGTGGACTCCGCCGCGCCCAGCCTGGCCCTGTGGACGATGAGCCGCACGGTGCGGTCCTCGCCCGAGCTCATGGCTCTCTTCGACGCCGGCGTCGAGGGCCTGCCCGAACGGCTCGGACGGCTGGCCGGCCCGGAGTCACGGGAGCTGTCATCGGCCCTCGCTGCGTTCCTCAGAGACTATGGCAGCCGCGGTCCGAACGAGTGGGACATCCGCTCGGCCACCTGGGAGACCGACCCCGAACTGGCAGTGGCCCTGCTGGACCGGATGCGCCTCGCCACGGACGACGCGTCACCGCAACTCCGCTCCGCGCACAACGTCGCCGAGCGAGAGGAGGCCACGGCGCGGCTCGAGGCCGCGCTGGCCGATCAGCCGGACGCGCTCGGTCAGTTCCGGGCCGGCCTGCACTCGGCGCACCTCTACCTCGCCGGTCGCGAGCGCACGAAGACCGCCATCATCCGCGTGATCCACGAGGTGCGCATGGCGCTGTGGGAGCTCGGCGTCCGCCACGGGTACACGGCGTCGGCGACGTGCATGCTCCTGGCCGACGAACTGGACGCCTTCGTCAACGATCCCACAGAGTTCCGGGCCCGGCTGGCCAGCCGGGAGCAGCAGTACCGGGCCTTGTTCGATCTCGAGCCGCCCTTCATCGTCGGCGACACCGTGCCGCCGCTGGGGGAGTGGCGACAGCGGACCGGGGGAGGCCAGACGAGCGCGGTCGCCGGCCAGGTCCTGACGGGCGTGCCCGGGTGCCCCGGGCGGGCCACGGGCCGGGCGAGGGTCGTGCTACACCCGTCCGATCCCGCCGGCCTCGAACCGGGCGACGTCCTGGTGGCGCCGATCACGGACCCGTCCTGGACGCCGCTGTTCGTGCCGGCGGCAGCCGTCGTGGTCGATGTGGGCGCGCAGGTCAGCCACGCGGTGATCGTCAGCCGCGAACTGGGCATCCCCTGCGTCGTGAGCGTCCACGACGCCACCCGCACCATCGCCGACGGCGCCATCGTCACTGTTGACGGCTCCGCCGGCACCGTGACCGTCATCGACTCCCCGGAGGGCTGAGCACCATGGCCGACAGCTGGATCACCGACACGAAGGCGAGCACCCGGTTCCCCGTGTACACCCGCTCGAACGCCAGCGACGTCCTGCCGGACCCCGTGAGCCCTCTGGGGGCGACGCTGTCGTGGATCCCCGGGGTGCTGGAGGGCTGGCGGGACGGCAACGTCCGGCAGGGCGCTTTCTCGCCGGAGGAGCTCGACGACGGCGTCAATCCCTGCTGCGCGTTCTTCAACGGGTTCCTCTACGTGAACGCCTCGGTCGTCCGTGTGTACGGCGAGCGGGCCGGGGCGGGGGCGGCGGCCATCGATGCCGCCTTCTTCGGGAACCGGCCGGACACCCCGCCCTACGTCCCCCATCCGGAGGACCACAGTCCGGAGGCGGCCGAGCGGATCGCCACCACGATGGGCTGGGTCATGTCGGCCGAGGAGTGGCCGGAGATGATGGAGAACAAGGCGCGGGCCGACGCCGCGCGCGCCGGCCGCGGGGACCTCGCGGCGCTCTCCGACGAGGAGCTCGTGGCCAGGGCCCGGGAACTGACCGCGCTGCAGCGCCGGTTGTTCAGCGACCACGTGCTGTCGTCGTCCAACACCGCCGTCGGCCCGACCATCCTCGGGCAAGTGGCGCCCGCGCACATGCTGCGGCTCATCGCCTCCGCCGGCGATGTCGACTCCGCGGCCCCGTCGTTCGCCATGTGGCGCCTGTCGCGCGCCGTGCGGGACTCGGACGAGCTGACGGCTGCGTTCGAGGCCGGCGTCGACGGCCTGCTCGAGCGTCTCGGGTCGTCCGGCACTGAGGCCGCCACCCGCTTTCTCGCAGACCTCGAGCTGTTCATGCTGGAGTACGGGGCCCGCGGCCCGAACGAGTGGGATCCGTACTCGGAGGTGTGGGAGACCCGCCCCGAGCTCGTGCTGTCCCTGGTGGACCGTATGCGGGTGACCGGCGAGGACCAGAGCCCCGTGGCCCGCAACGAGGCGGTGGCGGCCGACCGGGTCGCCGCCACGGAGGAGGTCCTGGCGTCGCTGGGCGAAGACGAGGAGACGAAGGGTCTCGTGCTCGCCGCCCAGGGTTCCGCGCAGCGCTTCCTGGCGTGGAGGGAGCGGACCAAGACCAACTGCGTCAAGGCCATCCATGAGCAGCGCATGGCCATGCGGGAGTTGGGCCGCCGCGGGGTCGAAGAGGGCGCGTTGGACGACCAGCGGCTCGTGTTCATGCTGCTCGACGAGGAGTTGGACGACTACATCGCCGTTCCTTCGTCCTTCTCGGAGCGGCTGGGCGAGCGACGGGCGGCCTGGAAGGAGCTGTGGTCGCTCGAGCCGCCCTACTTCGTGGAGGGCGACAAGGGCGTCCCGCCGCTGTCCAGCCTGGCCCGCAAGGGGGACGCCGAGATCACGGTGGCGGTGCCGGGTGACGTGCTGACAGGCTCGCCGGGCTGTGCCGGCGTGGCCAGGGGCACGGCGCGAGTCCTGCTCGATCCCGGTGACCCGCTGGCGCTGGAGCCCGGCGACATCCTCATCGCGCCGAACACGGATCCGTCCTGGACGCCGCTGTTCGTCCCCGCCGCGGGCGTGATCGTGGACGTCGGCGCCATGAACAGCCACGCCGTCATCGTCAGCCGCGAGCTGGGGATCCCGTGCGCGGTCAGCGTGGTCGACGCCACGAAGCGCATCCCCGACGGCGCGCTGGTCGAGGTGGACGGGGGCACGGGTACGGTGACGATGCTCTGATGGCACCGCATCGACGATCACCAACGACCGGTGACGGACGACCGATGACGGACGACGAGGCGAGGAGTCCCGACGTGCAGACCTTCGACGACCACTACATCGACGGGCAGTGGGTGACCGCGGGCTCGGACGAGCGGATCGATGTGTTCGACTCGACCACCGAGGAGGTCATGGCGCAGGTGCCGGCCGGGACGGCGGCCGATGTCGACGCCGCGGTGGCGGCGGCCAGGGCCGCCTTCCCCGGTTGGGCGGCGACGCCCGTGGACGAGCGGGCGAAGTACCTGACCCGGATCGGTGACGCGCTGGGCGCCCGCATGGACGAACTGGCCACCACCATCTCCAAGGAGACCGGGATGGCCAAGTGGCTGTCCCAGCTCGTCCAGGTCGGCCTGCCGATCAACAGCTTCAACCATGCGGCGTCGGTCGCCTCGCAGTACGCGTTCGAGGAGGAGGTCGGCAACTCGCTCGTCGTCCGTGAGCCGATCGGTGTCGTCGGCTGCATCACGCCGTGGAACTACCCGCTCCACCAGATCGCGGCGAAGGTCGCGTACGCGATGGCGGCCGGGTGCACGGTCGTGTTGAAGCCGAGCGAGGTCGCTCCGCTCGACGCCTTCGTCCTGGCCGAGGTCATCCACGAGGTGGGGCTGCCCGCAGGCGTGTTCAACCTGGTGTCCGGGACCGGGCCCGAGGTCGGCGAGGCCATCGCCGCTCACCGGGACGTGGACATGGTGACCTTCACCGGCTCGACCCGGGCCGGGCGCCGCGTCGCCGAGCTCGGCGCCGAGTCGATCAAGAAGGTCACGCTGGAGCTGGGAGGGAAGTCGGCCAACGTGCTGCTCGACGACCTCGACGCGGACACGTTCGCCCGCGCCGTGAAGGACGGCGTCGGCAAGGCGTTCCTGAACTCTGGGCAGACGTGCTCCGCCCTCACCCGCATGCTGGTCCCGCGGGATCGCCTCGGCGAAGCGGAGCAGGTGGCGGCTGCCGCCGCGGAGCGTGTCGTCGTCGGTGACCCGTTCTCGGAAGGCGTTCACCTCGGACCGCTGTCGTCGGCCGCGCAGCGTGAGCGGGTGGGCGGCTACATCGACAAGGGCATCGAGGAAGGGGCCACGGTGGTGGCCGGTGGGCCCGGAGCGCCGGAGGGCCTGGAGCGCGGCTACTACGTGCGCCCGACCGTGTTCTCCGGGGTCACGCCGGACATGACCATCGCCCAGGAGGAGATCTTCGGCCCGGTGCTGTCGATCCTGCCCTACGACGACGAGGAGAACGCGGTGGAGATCGCGAACGGCGTCGTGTACGGCCTGGCGGGCGGCGTCTGGTCGGCCGACCCCGCCCGCGCCGAGGCCGTCGCCCGTCGCCTGCGCACGGGCCAGGTGGAGGTCAACGGCGGGGCCTTCAACCCAAACGCTCCCTTCGGTGGCTACAAACAGTCCGGCGTCGGCCGCGAGTACGGCCGCTTCGGCTTCGAGGAGTTCCTCGAGGTCAAGAGCATCCAGCGCTGACTCGCCGGGCGCGCCCGCCACGCCCGGACGCCATCAGAACCGGGGCGGGCGCTTCTCCCTGAGCGCAGCCACGCCCTCGCGGTAGTCGGCCGAGCCCATCATGCGGTCGAGCAACTCCTTGGATTCGTCGACCGACGCGCCGACATCGTGGCGGAGCAGGTCGTCGTAGAGCTGGCGCTTGGTCACGGCGACGCTCGCCGGTGACACCTCGGCCAGCCGGTGCGCGCACTCCATCGCCTCGGCCCGCGCACCCTCCCCGTCCACGGCCACAGCGTTCCAGAGACCCCAGTCCGAGGTCTCCGCACCGGTGACCACGCGGCCGGAGAGCAGCAGGTCCGCCGCCCGCGTCACCCCGACGAGCCGGGGGAGCACCCAGCTCATGCCGAACTCGGCCGGGAGGCCGAGGCGAGGGGCGGCCGTGGTCAGCTTGGCGGTGGCACTGACGTAGCGCAGGTCGCAGAAGAGCGCGAGGGCCAGCCCCACTCCCGCGCAGGCGCCGTTGACGGCGGCCACCACGGGCAGACGGAGCCCGTACTGCCAGGCGAAGTCGTGGTCCAGCTCGGGACGCACGCCGTAACCAGGGCGGGCGATCTCCGGAGGAAGGCCGGGGTCGTACCCGCCCCGGTCGGCGTGGCCGGCCAGCGCCTCGCTGTCGCCGCCGACGCAGAAGGCGGGCGGAGTACCCGTCACGACCACCGCCCGCACGGCCTCATCGGCCTCCAGTTCGGCGAGGATCCAGCGGTACTCGGCGTGCATGCGACCGGTCCACGCGTTGTGCCGCTCCGGCCGGTGCAGCCAGACCGTGGCCACGTTGCCGGCCACCTCGACGCGGGTCGCCTTCAGCTCCACCGTTCAGCTCCACAGGGCGTTCAGGACGGGCTCGGCGAGCTCGGGCCGGCAGACCAGCAGGTCGGGCAGCCAGGGATCGGGGTTGTTGTACACGAGCGGTGAGCCGTCGATGCGGCTGACGTGCAATCCGGCCGCGGCGGCCACGGCGGCCGGTGCCGCCGAGTCCCACTCGTACATCCCGCCGTGGTGGGCGTACACGTCGGCGTGGCCCATCACGACCGCCATCGTCTTGGCGCCAGCCGAGCCCAGGCGGATGACGTCGGCGCCCAGGACGTGGGCGGCGATCACCGCGGCCTGCGGCGAGCGGAAGCGGCTGGTGACGATGCGAGGGCGTCGATCGCCCATTGGCGGCACGGACGCAGGCGGCCGGGTCACGAACGTCCGTCCTACCGCGGGCAGGGCCACCGCGGCCGCCGCGGGCTCACCGGCGATGACGAGGGCCACGTGCACCGCCCAGTCGGGCCGGCCGGGCTCGCCGAACTCGTTCGTGCCGTCGAGCGGATCGATGATCCACACGCGGTTGGCGCTCAGCCGGTTGGCCGAGTCCCGGCCCTCCTCGGACAGGATGGCGTCGTCGGGTCGGGCTTCGTGCAGTGCCTCGACGAGGAAGTGGTGCGAGCGCATGTCGCCTTCGTCCATCACCTGCCACGGGTGGGCACCGGCGGCCTCGGACTCCTCGCGCAGCTCCACCAGCAGGGCGCCCGCCTCCTCGGCCAGCCGGCCGGCGAGGGCGTGGTCGTCCTCTTCGGTCACCTAGTCCGACCAGGCTCGGCCCAGGCGGACGCTGTCCCGCACGAGGGAGCGGATCGTCGCTTCGTCCGCGCCGCCGGCGACGAGCTGGTCGATTCGCTGTTCGACCCGCTCGGCCGCCATGTCGTCGGCGATACCGCCGAGCGGCTTGCCCTGGACGGCCGAGCTCACGGCCAGGAGCACGATGGCGGCGACGGCCGTCACGAGGCCGGTCGTGATCATCACGCCCATGTTGTTGGAGGCGACCGACGTCACGATCATCGTGACGATCCCGCCCACGAAGATCAGGGCGCACACGATGCGGAAGGCCTTCAGCGTCACCGGCCCATGCTGCCAGAGCGGGAATCCAGCTCGGGTGCTCGGCAGGGGGTCGGGTACCGTCGCCGCCGTGGTTCAGCCGGCGGTCCGCGTGGTCGACCTCGGCAAGACCTTCAAGGTGCCCGAGCGGGAGGCCGGCCTGCGGGCTGCCCTCGGCAGCCTGGTGCGGCGGCGGTCGCGGCTCGTGAAAGCCGTCAGCGACGTGAGCTTCGACATCGGCCCCGGTGAGGTCGTCGGGTTCCTGGGCCCCAACGGGGCCGGCAAGACCACGACCCTCAAGATGCTGTCGGGCCTGCTCCACCCGGACGGCGGCGAGGTCAGGGTGCTCGGCTACGTGCCCCAGCACCGCGAGCGGGAGTTCCTCCGCCGCATGACGCTCGTCATGGGCAACCGCAACCAGCTCCAGTGGGATCTGCCCGCGGCCGACTCGTTCGAGCTCAACCGGGCCATCTACCGCATCCCTAGGCCGGACTTCGAGCGCCAGCGCGACGAGCTGATCGAGGTGCTCGACGTCGGTACCCTGCTGTCGAAGCCGGTGCGCAACCTGTCCCTCGGTGAGCGCATGAAGGTGGAGATCGTCGCCTCGCTCCTGCACCGGCCGTCGGTCCTCTTCCTCGACGAGCCGACCATCGGCTTGGACGTCGACATGCAGAAGCGGATCCGCACGTTCGTGGCCGACTACAACCGCCGCCACGGCGCCTGCGTGCTCCTCACCAGCCACTACATGGCCGACGTCGAGGCGCTCTGCCGGCGGGTGATCGTCATCCACCGTGGCCGCATCCTGTTCGACGGCGAACTGGCCGCGCTCACCGAGCGTTTTGCTGTGCACAAGACCATCGGCGTCCTCCTCGAGCACGAGTCCGACGCCGCTCGCCTCGTCGCCTTCGGTGAGATCGTCAGCAGCGAGGGCGGGCGCACGAGGCTGCGGGTGGACCGGGAGGCCGCGCCCCGCATCGCTGCGCAGCTCCTGTCCGAGCTGTCGGTGCTCGATCTCACCGTCGAAGACCCGCCGATCGAGGACGTGATCTCCGAGGTGTTCGCGGAGCCGAGGACGACGTGATCGCCGCCGGGCCCCGCTCCGGCGCGGATGCCGCCCCCGGTGAGGGCGGCCGCCTCGCCGAGGACGGAAGCCTGCGCTCCATGGTGAGCCTGTACCTCACGCTGATGCGCACGTCCGTCATCAACCAGTTCCAGTACCCGGTCGCCGCCTACCTCTACATGATCGGCATGGTGGCCGAGCCGGTCATCTACCTGGTCGTGTGGAGCACGATCGCCGAGGAGCAGGGTGGGTCGGTCGCCGGTTACACCCCGTCGACGTTCGCTGCCTACTACATCGTGTGGACGCTGGTGCGAAACATCAACGTCGTTTTCACGCCGTACGGCTGGGAGTGGCGCATCCGCGAGGGCGAGCTGTCCGCGCAGCTGCTCAAACCCGTGCATCCCATCCACTACGACCTGGGCTGGTTCGCCGGCACGAAGGTGGTCGTGGTGCTCCTGTGGCTGCCGATCGCCGTCGTGCTGTCATTGCTGTTCAAGCCGGAGCTCAGCCCGACTGCCCAGCAGATCGCTGTGTTCGCGGTCGCCATCTGGGGGGCCTACGTGTTGCGGTCGCTGTACATGTGGGTCCTCGGGATGGTCACGTTCTGGACGACGCGCGTCGGCGCGCTGTTCGAGCTGGTCTGGGTGACCGAGATGCTGCTGTCGGGGCGCATCGTGCCGCTGGCACTGCTGCCCGACTGGGCCGAGCGCCTGAGCTGGCTCCTGCCCTTCCGATGGACGTTCGGCTTCCCGATCACCGCCCTGGTCGGTCCCATCGACGGCGCGGAGCTGATCGGCGGCCTCGGGATGCAGCTCCTGTGGATCGCGTTCTTCGCGCTCGTCGTCCGCGGCTTCTGGCGGGTCAGCGTGCGCCACTACGGGGCGGTCGGCGGATGAGGGCGTCCACGCCGCTGGCCGGCGGTCGGCTGGCCTTGCTCTTCCTGCGCGTGAGCGTGATGAACGACCTGCAGTACCGAGCCAACTTCGTGATCCAACTCTTCCAGTCGCTCCTCGCGCTGGGCACGGGGCTGGCCGTCCTGGCGCTGATCTTCGATCAGACCGACGACCTCGGCGGGTGGTCGCAGACGGAGCTGATCGCGGTGATGGGCATCTTCACCATCATGGGTGGCGTCATCCGCAGCGCGATCGAGCCGAACATGCAGCGGCTGATGGAGGACGTGCGCAAGGGAACGCTCGACTACGTGCTGACCAAGCCCGAGGATCCTCAGCTCCTCGTGAGCGTCCGCGACATCCGCATCTGGCAGGGCGTGGAGGTGCTGACCGGCGCGGTCGTGCTCGGGTACGCCGTGGCCCGGGATCCGGCGTCGCTCGGACCGGCCGAGGTGTTGGGCTTCGTCGTCTCGATCGTTCTCGGCGCCGTCATCATCTACTGCTTCTGGCTGCTGATGACGACGGCCGTCTTCTGGGTCGTCCGGCTCGACGAGACACAGGAGCTGTTCGAGGGGGTCTACCGCGCCGGCCAGTACCCGGTGGGCATCTACCCGGGCTGGATGCGGCTCGGCCTGACCTTTCTCATCCCGATCGCCTTCGCGGTGACCGTGCCGTCCGAGGCGGTCACCGGCCGGTTGGACGCGGCGACGCTCGGGTTCGCGTTCGTGTTCTGCGTGGTGATGCTGATCCTCAGCCGAGCGGTGTGGAAGCGGGGCCTGCGCCGCTACTCGGGCGCGTCGGCCTGAGGATCCGGCTACCCCTATCGGGCCAGCGGCTTGTACTTGATGCGGTGCGGCTGGTCGGCGTCGGCCCCCAACGCCTTGCGCCGGTAGGCCTCGTAGTCGGTGAAGTTCCCCTCGAACCAGCGGACCTGGCTGTCCCCCTCGAAGGCGAGCACGTGCGTGCAGATGCGGTCGAGGAACCAGCGGTCGTGGCTGATGATGACGGCGCACCCAGGGAACGAGTCCAGCCCGTCCTCCAGGGCTCGCAACGTGTCGACGTCGAGGTCGTTGGTCGGCTCGTCGAGGAGCAGCACGTTGCCGCCGGTCTTGAGCAGCTTGGCCAGGTGCACCCGGTTGCGCTCTCCGCCCGAGAGGTCGCCCACCCGCTTCTGCTGGTCGGAGCCCTTGAAGTTGAACCCGGCGACGTACGCGCGGCCGTTGACCTCGCGCGTCCCGACCTTGATGAGGTCCTGGCCGTCGGTGATCTCCTCGTAGACGCTGCGGTCGGCCTCCAACGCATCCCGTGACTGGTCGACGTAGGCGAGCTTGACCGTGTCGCCGATCGTGACGCGTCCGGCGTCGGGCTCCTCCGCGCCCGTGAGCATCCGGAACAGCGTCGTCTTGCCCGCGCCGTTGGGCCCGATGACGCCGACGATGCCGGCGCGGGGGAGCGAGAACGAGAGGTCCTCGATCAACAACCGGTCGCCGTAGCCCTTGCGGAGATCCTCGACCTCCATGACGGTGTCGCCGAGGCGGGGCCCCGGCGGGATGGCGATCTCCATGCGATCCGCGCCGCGGTCCGCGGCCTCCGCCTCCTGCTGCAGCTTCTCGTAGGCGGACAGCCGGGCCTTCCCCTTGGCCTGCCGGGCCTTGGGGGCCATGCGCACCCATTCCAGCTCTCGCTCCAGCGTGCGCTGGCGGGCCGAGGCCTGCTTCTCGTCGCGGGCCAGGCGGGCCCGCTTCTGCTCCAGCCAGGACGAGTAGTTGCCTTCGAACGGAAGTCCGCGTCCCCGGTCGAGCTCCAGGATCCAGCGGGCGGCGTTGTCGAGGAAGTAGCGGTCGTGGGTGATGGCCACGACTGTGCCGTGGTACTCCTGCAGGAAGCGCTCCAGCCAGTCGACGCTCTCCGCGTCGAGGTGGTTGGTCGGCTCGTCCAGTAGCAGCAGGTCCGGTCGCGACAGGAGCAGGCGGCACAGCGCCACGCGGCGCCGTTCACCGCCGGAGAGCGTGGTGACATCGGCGTCGTTCGGCGGGCAGCGCAGCGCGTCCATCGCGATCTCGACGTTGCGGTCGAGGTTCCACGCGTCGGCGGCCGCGATCTTGTCCTCGAGCTCCGCCTGCAGCGCTCCCACCTTCTCGTAGTCGGCGTCGGGGTCGCCCCACATGGCCATGACCTCGTCGTAGCGGGCCAGCACGTCGCGGACCGGGCCGACGCCGTCCATGACGTTGCCGATGACGTCCTTCCCGGCATCGAGCTGCGGCTCCTGGGCCAGCAGGCCCACCGTGAAGCCGGGCGTGAGCCTGGCCTCCCCCGAGTAGCCGTCGTCCTCGCCGGCCATGATTCGCAGCAGGCTGGACTTGCCCGAGCCGTTTGCGCCGATGACACCGATCTTGGCGCCGGGGTAGAACGAGAGCGAGATGTCGGCCAGGACGGTGCGATCGGGCGGGTAGAAGCGGCCGAGCTTGTAGCAGGTGTAGATGAACTGGGGGGCCATAGGAGCAGGCGAGCCTACCGGCCGTTCCGCGAGGGCTCCGTTGGGCGGTGCTACGGTCCCCTGGCAGCTTTTCGCAAGAGGGGGCTTCGAGAGATGGAACTGTTCGATCGCTTCGGACTCGCCGGTGGACTGCGGTGGCTCCACGTCCTGGCGGGCATCACTTGGATCGGCCTGCTCTACTACTTCAACGTCGTGCAGGTGCCGGCGTTCGCCGCCTACGGCGACGAGGCCCGGGCCCGCAGCGTGTCCATCAACGTGCTTGCCCGCCGGGCCCTCGACTGGTTCCGTTGGTCCGCGCTGACCACCCTGGTGCTCGGCCTCCTCATCACCGGCGCGACCAAGGACTACTACCTCGACTTCTTCGACCGGGCCAACGGTGCGTCGATCTTCATCGGCATGATCTTCGGGATCACCATGGCCGCCAACGTGTGGATGGTCATCTGGCCACAGCAGCGGGTGATCCTGGCCAACGCCGCTGGCGTGCTGGCCGACCAGCCGGCCGATCCGGGCGCGGCTGCCGCGGGCCGCAAGGCGCTGCTGGCCTCGCGGCAGAACCTGATCTTCTCGATCCCCATGCTCTGGTTCATGGTGGCGACGTCCCATTTCTACGCCGTCGCGGCGTTCGCGGATCCGGGCTCGGGCGCCATCTGGACGTTCATCCTCATCGTGCTCGCGTTGGGTGCGGTGCTCGAGCTGAACGCCCTGGGGGTGCTCGGTGGCAATGGCCCCAGCGCGTTGCGCTGGCCGTACGAGAACCACCGGAACGCCATCATCACCGGCTTCGTCTTCTGGGCCGTCCTGTGGCTCCTGTCGGAGCTCCTGCTGGGTTCCTGAGGCTGCTGGGTTCTTGAGGCTGCTGGGTTCTTGAGGCGGGAGGTCGCGTCCCCGAATGGGGAAGAGCTACTCCGCCTGATCCGGTTGTTGCATTTGCAAGCGTTCGCCGCTCGTTGCGAAATCCGGCACCGGCGTTGCACGCTTCCCGACGATGTCCCTGACGGCGCCACCGCATCGTGACAGCAACCTCAAGTGGGAGCAGCCGGCCCGGCTCGCCTGAGTCGGGCCGGTGGGCTCAGAGGTCGAGCGCGAACACCGTCGAACCGCCGGCCCCGATCACCCGCGTGCTGCTGGTGTCGAAGCCGACGACGCCGGTGCCCGCCACGTACCGCCACACCTCCCTGCAGTTGGCCGACGCCTTGTAGACCACGCGGGCCTCGGAGTCGAACACGTATGCGGCGCCGCTGGTCGGATCGAACGCCGGTGACACCCCAGAGAGGTTGCGCTCGTCGAAGCGCTTCTCGCAGATGCGGGAGCCGTCGTTGAGCCGGAGGAAGGAGAACCACTCACCGCTCACAACGATCGCTCGGCCGCCGAGGGCATCGTTGGCGTTGACCGTGGCGTAGCCAGGAAAGAACTGCTGCAACCACCGTTGGGTGAGGTCGCTCGTCCGCCAGCCGTAGACGCCCAGCTCGCCGCCACCGACGACGGCGTTGCGCGAGGGAACCGCCGTCGGGGCGATGAAGTCGCCGTTGAAGCCGCAGTTCTTCGCCACCTGAGCCCCGGTCGCGGAGTTGAACTTCTTGAGGCACTGGATGAAGCCGTCGACATCGTCTCCCTCGTCGTTCCAGTAGAGGAACCCGTCGCCCGGAGCGCTGAGCACAGTCGCGTCGTCGTTGAAGATGACGTTCCACCGCGGTGCCAAGTTGGGCGTGAACGCCGTGACGTCGGCGACGGTCTGCACGTACAGGCGTCCGTCGGCGAAGTGGAGCGAGTACATCCTGCTCGTGAACTGGAGCGCGGCCGTGACGACCGTCTTCCCGTCGGCCGCGTTCAGGGCGAAGACGCGACCGTTGATCGCGGTGTAGAGCCGGTTGTTGCCGGGCACGTAGACGGGCGCGACCTCCACCGGAAGGGGCAGCGTGCGGGTCCAGAGGGTGCGCCCGGTAACGACGTCGAGCGCTCGCACCCCACCGGTCCCGCCGGCCGTCGCGAATCCGACGTACACCCTTCCGCCCCCGACCTCCGGCCCGGTGACCGCACTGGCCGGCCCCACGTTGACCGACCAACGCGCGGCAACGGGTGCGGCAGAAGCCTGCACGCCGCCGGCGGCGACGAAGCCCGCCACAAGGGCGGCCGCGACACACGAACGAATCGCTCGCCTCATGATGTTCCCCTCCACTGTTGGTGGTTCGGGGGTCCCGCCCCCGCCGAGCGAAGGGTACTCCTGTCCGGCGGGCCGTGCTTCAGGAGCTCAGCTCAGGACGTGGTGAGCGTGGCGACCATGCCCGCGTCCTTGTGGCCGGGGATGTCGCAGATCAACGAGTACGTGCCGGCGGGAAGGTCGAACGACTCGACCTTCGTGTCGCCGGGGTTGACCGTCATGGTCTCGCCGATCTTCTGGTTGTCCTCGTCGAAGACAACGAGGGTGTGCACCTGCTGACCCTCGCTGACGTAGGCGATCTCCGTCGTCCCGGCGGGCGCCGTGTACTCCTCTTGATCGAACTTGATGTCGAGCGCCTCGATGACGAGCGCGTCGGCGGGCACCGAGTCCTTGCTGTCCGAATCGCCTCCGCCGCCACAGCCGGCCAGCCCGATCGAGGCTGTCGCCACGAGAGAGATAAGAAAGCCACCCCTACTGATATTCGTCATGGGGCGACACCCTATCGACGGCCGGCAGCGTCGACACCAGCGCCAGCGCGCCGCCGCCCGTCACCAACGGCGGCTCGAGTGGCACCCGGTACCATCGGAAGCGATGGCCGACCAGCAGCAGAGCGACGCCGCACCTCCGGTCCTCGGCCCCAACGCATGGTTGGTCGAGGAGATGTACGAGCAATTCCGGGCCGATCCGACGTCGGTCAGCGAGAACTGGCGCGACTTCTTCGAGGACTACCGCTCGAGCCGCCCCGAAGCGCCGGCCGCTCCCGCGCCTTCAGCGGCGACCGCCGCGCCACCGGCGCCCCCCAGCGCGCCGCCCACGCCGGCGACAGCCCCGCCTCCGGCCGCCCCGCTGCCGGTCGCGCCCCCGCGGCACCAGCGGCCGCGATCGAGGAGGCCGGCGCACCGATCCGCGGCGCGGGCGCGCTCATCGTCACCAACATGGAGCGCAGCCTCGGCGTCCCGACGGCGACGAGCTTCCGTGACATCCCGGCCAAGCTGCTGGAGGTCAACCGCAAGGTCATCAATGGCTACCTGGGCCGGTCCGGTGGCGGCAAGGTCAGCTTCACCCACCTCATCGCTTACGCCGTCGTGCGCACGATCGCCGACGACATGCCGGCCATGAACGCGACGTTCGTCGAGGGCTCGGACGGCACGCCGCGCCTCGTGCGCCACGACCACGTGAACGTGGGCATCGCCGTCGACATGGAGAAGTCCGACGGCACCCGCACCCTCGTCGTCCCCGTCATCAAGCAGGCCGACGCCCTGGACTTCGCCGCGTTCCGCGCCGCCTACGAGGACCTCATCCGCCGGGCCAAGACCGGCAAGCTGCAGGTCACCGACTTCCAGGGCGCGACGCTGACCATCACCAACCCGGGGACGATCGGCACCGTGCAGTCCGTGCCGCGGCTCATGCCCGGCCAGGGCGTCATCGTCGGAGTGGGAAGCATCGACTACCCGGCCGCGTGGCAGGGAGCCGACGAGCGGGCGATCGGCGAGCTGGCCGTCTCGAAGGTCGTGACCCTGACCTCGACGTACGACCACCGCATCATCCAGGGCGCCGAGTCGGGCATGTTCCTGAAGGCCGTGCACGAGCGGCTGCTGGGGGAGCACGGCTTCTACCACGACGCGTTCCGCGCCCTCGGCGTCCCGTACGAGGAGGTGCGATGGCGCCGGGACGTTAGCCCGCTGGACCGTGAGGAGGCGTTGCTCCACAAGCAGATGCAGGTGGCCACGCTCATCCGGGCGTACCGGGCCCGCGGTCACCGCATCGCCGACCTCGATCCGCTCGACTGGAAGGAGCCGGCCCTGCCGGACGAGCTCGATCCGGCCACCTACGGCCTGACGATCTGGGACCTCGACCGCGAGTTCCTCACCGGTGGCATGGCCGGGAAAGAGCGCATGCGACTCGGCGCACTGCTGGGCGTGCTGCGCGACGCCTACTGCCGCTCCATCGGCATCGAGTACATGCACATCCAGGACACCGACGAGCAGCGCTGGATCCAGTCGAAGGTGGAAGGCGTCAAGTTCCAGCTCGACTCCGACGGGCTGCGCCACCTGCTGGAGCGGCTCAACGCGGCAGAGGCGCTGGAGCGGTTCCTGGCCACCAAGTACGTCGGCACCAAGCGCTTCGGTCTCGAAGGTGCGGAGTCGGCGATCCCCATCCTGGACACCGTCTTGTCGGCGGCCGCCGACGCGGAGCTCGACGGCACCGTCATCGGCATGGCCCACCGCGGGCGGCTGAACGTGCTCGCCAACATCGTCGGCAAGAGCTACGACCAGATCTTCCGTGAGTTCGAGGGGTACGTGGACCCGACGTCGGTGCAGGGCTCAGGCGACGTCAAGTACCACCTCGGCGCCGTCGGCAAGTACGTGAGCCAGTCCGGCGCCGACATCAAGGTGGAGCTGGCTGCCAACCCCAGCCACCTCGAGACGGTCGATCCGATCGTGCTCGGGATGGTGCGGGCGAGGCAGGACCAGATCGACCCACCCGGGTCTTACCCGTGGCTGTCGATCCTCATCCACGGTGACGCCGCCTTCGCCGGCCAGGGCGTGGTGGCCGAGTGCCTCGCCATGTCCGACATCGAGGGCTATCGGGTCGGCGGCACCGTCCACCTGATCATCAACAACCAGATCGGCTTCACCACGTCGCCGCAGTTTGCGCGCTCGTCCCCGTACAGCACGGACATGGCGAAGATGCTGCAGTCGCCCATCTTCCATGTGAACGGCGACGATCCCGAGGCGTGCGTGCGGGTGGCTGCGCTGGCCTTCGAGTACCGGCAGCGGTTCCACAAGGACGTCGTCATCGACATGGTCTGCTACCGGCGCCAGGGTCACAACGAGGGCGACGACCCGAGCTACACGCAACCGCTCATGTACAAGGCGATCGCCGACCGGCGGAGCGTGCGCAAGCAGTTCGTCGAGGCGGTCGTCAAGCGAGGCGAGCTCACGCTGGACGAGGCCGAGGAGGCGCTGGCCGACTTCCACCGGCGGTTGCAGGTGGCGCTCGACGAGACCCGCCAGAGCGCGCCGGCCCCCACCCGGGCGGCCAAGCCCCCGGCACCCAGAGGCGTCCTGCCCCACGTCCCGACCGGCGTGGACCGCGCCGTCCTCGACATGGTGTTCGACCACCTGACCGAGTACCCGGAGGGTTTCACGCCTCATCCGAAGCTGATCAAGCAGTTCGAGTCCCGCTCGCAGCTCTACCACCAGGGCGGCGAGGTGGAGTGGGCGACCGCCGAGGCGCTGGCGTTCGGGTCGCTCGTGCTCGAGGGCACCGATATCCGCCTGGCCGGCGAGGACAGCCGGCGCGGGACGTTCAGCCAGCGCCACGCCACGCTGATCGACTTCGAGGACGAGCGCCGCTGGACACCGGTCAACGACCTGCCCGGGGCCACAGCGCGCTTCCGGGTCTACGACTCGTTGCTGTCCGAGTACGCCGCGGTCGGGTACGAGTACGGCTACTCGGTTGCCAACAAGGACGCGCTGGTCTTGTGGGAGGCGCAGTTCGGCGACTTCGTCAACGGCGCCCAGATCATCATCGACCAGTACCTCGTGGCTGCCGAGGACAAGTGGGGTCAGACGTCCGGGCTGGTGCTGCTCTTACCGCACGGCTTCGAGGGGCAAGGCCCCGAGCACTCCAGCGCCCGCGTCGAGCGCTTCCTGACGTTGTGCGCCGAGGACAACATCCAGGTCTGCAACGCGACGACGGCGGCGCAGTACTTCCACCTGCTGCGCCGCCAGGTGCGCCGGGACGCTGTGGAAGCCGCTGGTGCAGTTCACCCCGAAGCGGCCCTTGCGCATGAAGGAGTCCCGCTCGCCGATCGTGGACCTGACGCAGGGCTCGTTCCAGGAGGTGCTCGACGATCCCTGGGTGACCGATCCTGCCGCGGTGCGCCGCGTCATCCTCTGCACCGGCAAGGTCGCCTTCGACGCCTTGGCCGAGCGGGACAAGCGCCAGGCGCCGGTGGCCGTGGTGCGGGTCGAGCAGCTGTTCCCGTTCCCGCTGGAGCAGATCTTCGCCGTGCTCGAGCGCTACTCGGGGACGCGGGACATCATCTGGCTCCAGGAGGAACCGGAGAACATGGGGGCCTGGACGTACGTCGAGCACCGGATCTTCCGCATCAAGTACCAGGGGTACGAGCTGCGGCACGTGACCCGGGTGGAGTCGGGGAGCCCGGCCACCGGCTCGGCCACCATCCACGAGCAGGAGCTGGCCGACCTCATGGAGGACGCGTTCCGCGACCTCTGACGGGCGACTCCCGCGTCGGGCCTCAGCCGTCGCCCTTGCTGCCTTGGCCGCCGTGGCCGTCCTCTTCCTGGTCGTCGCGGCCACGGTCACCTGAGCCGTGCCCGTTGCCGTGCTCGTCGGGCGGGCCGTGCTCGTTCCGCCGGCCTCCCTCCAGCTCGCCCTCCTTGGGCTCGCCGTCTCCCTCGTGCTGGCCCTTCTTCGCCTCGATCACCTGCTCGCAGAAATTCCTCAGGCTCCTTCCGGCCTGAGCCGCCGCGGCCTCGATCTTGGCCAGAGCCGGGGGACCCAGCTTGTCATCAGTGCCCTGGAGTGCCGTGCAGAGCCCGAACACTTCCGCCTCGGCCATCTTGGGCGACGATCCACCGGAGCCGGAGGGAGCAGAAGCGGCGCGCCCGAGATCGGCCGGGGCCGCCACGCTGGCCTCGGCGGCCGCCACGATGAACTCCTCCTCGGCCGCGACAGTGGCGAGCGACGCCGTCGTTGGCGGCGTCGTGGGCACGGTCACCGCGATGGTCGTCGGCGGGGCGCTGGCCGGGGTGGTGACGGTCGTGGCGGCGTCCGCTTCCATCACCCCGGAGCGGTCCGCACGGCCCGGCGAGGCGATCGTTCCGACCGCCGCCGCCGCCGCCCCCAGACCGACTGCGGACGCGACGATCGCCGCCGCCAGCTTCGCTCTTACGATTCCCTGCATCAGACTCGACCTCCTCGGCTCGGGGACGCCGCCCGCGTCGGGGAGCACCGCTGCCATCGCCGCGACGACGGCGGCTCCGTCGACGAGCTCCGCTTGGCTGGGTTCGCCTGCGGCCCGCTCGACGAGCGCCGCCACCGTCGACAGCCCGGGAGGGGCGTCGTCGGGAGCCAGCGCGCCGTCCAACAGACGATCGACGAGCTCGTCGTCGAGTGCTTCATCAGCGGGATGACGGCGGTGCATGTTGCCGAACAGATCGTCTTCGAGGCTCATCGTGTTACGGCTTCCGAGGCGAAGCTGCGCACCAAACGCTTGAGCGCCCGGTGCTGGATGACCCGCACGGTGCCGGGCCGGCGCCCGGTCAGCGTCGCCACCTGATCCACGGAAAGCCCACCGACCACACGCAGGAGCACGACCTCGGCCTGGTCCGGCGGGAGCGCGGCCACCAGCCGGTCCACTGCTTCCTGCGCGCTCAGCTGCTCGACTGCCACGACGCCCGGATCAGCGTCGCATCCTTCGGCAGGGTCACCGACGGCGTGGAGCGGAACGAGTCGGGGCCTGCGGGCCGCCCTCCGGCGATGGTCGGCCAGCCGGTTCCGGGCGATGGTGAACAGCCACGCCCGGAACGCGGCGTCATCACCGTCGAACGCGTGGAGCCGCTCGGCGACAGCCAGCCAGACCTCGCCGGCGAGGTCATCGGCGGCGCGGGGTTCGAGCGCCCGGAGGAAGCGCAGTACCCCGGGTTGGTAGGCGCGGAAGAGCTCCTGGAGCGCGGCAACGTCACCCGCACACGCCCGAGCCACGATGGCTTCCACACCCGCCGGGGGCGGTGCCGGAGGCACAGGGCCAGTCTGGCCGCATCCGTCGACCGGTGCGAGTCGGCTTCGGTGCGGTCGTCCCGGAACGGGCGTTACAGTGCTTGAGATTCTGGAACGGTGACACCGTTCAATGCGAGCTCAGACGGAGGGGTCCATGGCGTTTCGAGTCACCTATGCCACGCTCGCCGCCGAGAGCGACGAGGTCCACGCCGCGTTCGACGCCGGCCTGGCCGAGCTCCAGCCGCTCCTCGGCCAGCGCCACGGCTCCATCGTCAGCGGAGTCGAGCGCACGGACGGGCCCGAGGTCGTCGAGCGCTCGCCCATCGACAACGAGATCCTCATCGGACGCTTCGTCGAGGCCACGGCGGCCGACGTCGCCGAAGCGGTCGGCGCGGCCAAGGTCTTCGCGCCCACCTGGGCCGCGACCCCGTGGGCGGAGCGGGTGCGCATCCTCGAGGCGGGCGCCGACCTCATCTCCGAGCGCCGCAACGTCATCTCCGCTCTCCTCACGCTCGAGGTGGGCAAGAACCGGCTGGAGTCGCTCGGCGACGTCGAGGAGACCGCGGACCTGATCCGCTACTACGACGACCAGCTGTCCCAGCACGACGGGTTCGCGCAGCCGATGGGCCGGTTGAACCCGGCCGAGGCCACCTTCGACGTGATGCGGCCGTACGGCGTATGGGCGGTCGTCGCGCCGTTCAACTTCCCTGCCGCGCTCTCGGGCGGGCCGGCCGGCGCCGCGCTCGCCGCCGGCAACACCGTGGTCGTCAAGCCACCGCCGCAGGGCGCCGGTACGACGCTGGCCATCATGCGCTGCCTGCTCGACGGTGGCCTGCCGCCCGATGCGCTGCACGTCGTCGTCGGCGGGGACGAGGTGGGCCGGTTGCTCGTGGGTGACGCCCGCGTGGACGGCATCACCTTCACGGGCTCGTACGAGGTGGGCATGAAGCTCCACCAGGAGGCGGCCGGCGCCTATCCCCGTCCCGTGATCTGCGAGATGGGCGGCAAGAACCCGGTCATCGTCAGCCGCCAAGCCGACCTCGACCTGGCCGCAGAGGGCACGGCCCGTTCGGCCTTCGGGCTGTCGGGCCAGAAGTGCTCCGCCGCGTCCCGCGTGTACGTCGAGCGGCCGGTCGCTGCGGCGTTCGTGGAGCGCCTGGTGGCCCGGGCCAACGCCATCGAGCCGCGTGACCCGCGCGACCGGGACACGTACCTCGGCCCCGTCATCGACGAGGCCGCCGTCGAGCGCTTCGAGCGCGCGGTGGCGGAGGCGGGCGAGCACGGCGAGGTCCTGGCCGGCGGTAGGCGCGCGACCAACGGGACGCTCGGGCGCGGGACGTTCGTGGCCCCGACCGTCGTCAAGGTGCCGCGTGAGAGCTGGGTCATGTCGACCGAGCTCTTCGTCCCGCTGGTCGCGGTGGACGTCGTGGACTCGCTGGACGAGGCCTTCGAGCTGGCCAACGACACGCCGCTCGGCTTGACAGCCGGGTTCTTCTCGCAGGACCGCGCCGAGGTCGACCAGTTCCTGGACCGCATCGAGGCCGGCGTGGTCTACGTGAATCGCAAGGCGGGCGCCACGACGGGCGCCTGGCCGGGGGTGCAGCCCTTCGGGGGATGGAAGGGCTCGGGGAGCGGGGGTAAGGCCGGTGGAGGGCCCTACTACCTGCAGCAGTACCTGAGAGAGCAGAGCCGCACGATCGTGGAGGAGCAGGAATGACGGAGCAACTCGTGCAGTCCCTGGCGGACGCCGTGGCACCGGCGCTGGTGACCGAGCTGCCCGGCCCGTTGGCCCAGCAGGCCATCGCCCGGGATCTGGCCGTGTCCAGCCCGTCGATGCCCCGCGTGTACCCGCTGGTACCCGTGCGGGCCGAGGGGTGCGTCATTGAGGACATCGATGGCAACCGGTTCCTCGACCTCAACGCCGGCATCGCCGTGAACTCCACGGGCCATTGCCACCCCGACGTCGTGGCGGCGATCGAGGCGCAGGCGCACAGCATCCTCCACTACTGCTCGAGCGACTTCTACCTGCCGGCGTACGGCGAGCTGTGCGAGCGTCTGGCTCGACTGGCGCCCTTCGACGGCGCGCCGGCCCGGGTGTTCCTCGCCAACTCGGGCACCGAGGCCGTGGAGGGTGCCGTCAAACTGGCCCGGTACCACACGGGGCGCCAGCACATCGTGGCCTTCCTCGGCGCGTTCCACGGGCGGACGCTCGGCTCGCTGTCGCTCACGGCCAGCAAGGCTCGTTATCGGGCCGGCTTCGGCCCGCTGCTGCCCGGTGTCCAGCACGTGCCGTACGGCATGGCTGGCCTGGAGCAGCTGCAGGCGCAGGTCTTCAAGCACCTGGTCAGCCCGGAGGAGGTGGCGGCCATCGTGGTCGAGCCGGTGCAGGGCGAGGGCGGATACATCCCCGCGCCGCCGGGCTTCCTGGCCGGGCTGCGCTCGCTGTGCGACGAGCACGGCATCCTGCTCGTGGCCGACGAGATCCAGAGCGGGGTCGGCCGCACCGGGCGCTTCTGGGCCATCGAGCACGACGGCGTCGCGCCCGACCTGGTGCTGGCGGGCAAGGGCCTGGCCAGCGGACTGCCGCTCGGGGCGATCATCGCCCGCGCCGAACTGATGTCGTGGCCGCCCGGCACCCACGGTTCCACCTTCGGCGGCAACCCGGTCTCGTGCGCGGCGGCCCTGGCCACGATCGACCTCGTGCAGTCCGAGCTCCAGGCGTCGGCGGCGGCCATGGGGGCGCGGTTCCTGGCCGGGCTCCAGTCGTTGCAGGCCCGCCAGCCGCTTTTGACGGCGGTGCGAGGCCGCGGCCTGATGATCGGCCTCGACTTCGCCGATCACGACACCGCGGCCGCGGTCGAGCAGGAGGCATTCCGGCGCGGGGTCCTCGTGCTGACGTGCGGGGAGCGGACGGTCCGCCTGGCGCCTCCGCTCGTCATCCGCGCCGATCAGGTCGACCTCGCGCTCGGCGAGCTGGACGCGACCCTGGCCGCGGTGGCCGCCCGCTAGGGCTTCAGCTCGACGAGAGCCGTCCGGCGGCCCGCAGGAGGGCCTGCACCTCCTCCAGCGGGAGCCCGGCGACGGTGTGACCGTGCGCGCCGGTGACGGTGTCGGCGGCGGTGAGGCTGTTCAGGACCGCCTCCTCCGCCGACTCGACCACGGCGGCGAACAGCGGGTCCAGCGCTCGGTCGTTGATGGGCGGCGTGCGGCCGGGCGGGACGGTGCTGAAGGCGGCGAAGATCTCCCCGCTGCCGTTGTAGGCGACCGAGCCGGCGTGGGCGAGCCCGAGGCCGACTCTTCGTGCCAGCCGCTCGAGGTCCTGCGGAACGCACGGCGCGTCGGTGGCGACCACGCCGATGCAGCTCCCGGCGTCCTCCGGGGCCTCCTCGGTCCGGGGAGGTGGGCGCAGCGTCTGGCCGACGGGCACGCCGGAGACCGTCAGGTGCGGCGGAGTGCCGAAGTTGGTCAGGAGCAGCACGCCGACGGTGTACCCACCCTCGACCTGACGCGACGCCGTCCCGACGCCCCCCTTCCACCCGAAGCAGATCATCCCGGCGCCCGCGCCCACCGCGCCTTCGGCCACCGGCACCGACCCGGCGCCGAGGACCGCGGTGCGCACGTCGTCGGCCGAGATCTGCGTCCGGCGGGCATCGTTGAGCCACGAGTCGTCGCACTCGCCCACCATGGGGATGATGACGTTGTCGACGCCGAGGCGGGGATCGACCTCGCACAGCAGCTCGACGAGTCCGTCCCAGGCCCGGCCCACCTGCATGGTGGAGGTCAGCACGATGGGGGTCTCCAGCCATCCGAGCTCGCGCACCTGGATGGCCGACGTGAGCTCGCCCGCGCCGTTGAGGACTGCCACCCCGGCCCCCAGCGGCTCGGCCATGACGCCCGCGGCCGAGCCGGGGACGATGGCGGTCACGCCCGTGCGGGCGACGCCGCGGCCGGTCGGCGGATCGGGCTCGTCGCGCCACACCGTCGAGTGACCGACGAGGATGCCGGGCACGTCGGTGATGGCGTTCGCCGGCCCGGTGGGCAGCACGCCGATGGTGATCCCGAGGTCGCGGGCGCGGGCGCGGGGGGCTGGCGGTCCGGACGGCGACATCCGGCCGACCGTACCCCTCCGCCCTCGGCCGCGAGTGTCCGGTACGGTCCGGGCGGATGACGATGGTGCCGGTGGTGTGGGCCCCGGGCTCGGACGCCCACCGGGTCCTGAGCGGCGTGTGGTGCGGCGTGTCGATCGAGGCCGACGAGCTGCCGGCGCGCGGCCACGTCCTGCTCGACGCCTGCCGAGCTGCGGGCGCTGCGGTCCACGACGCCGCCGACCACGGGCTGGACGCTCTGGCCGCCGTCCACCACGCCCGGTTCCTCGCCGTCCTGGAGACCACGTACGAGCGGTGGGTGGCGGACGGTCACCTGGAGGACCCCGGCTCGCCGTACGCCATCGCGTACTGGTTCCCCGCGGTGGCCGGCCGGCGGGGCGGCGATCCGAAACGTCCCGCGGCCACCATTCGGGCCGAGCTGGGGCGGTTCGCCATGGACACGATGACGCCCATCGGCGACGGCACGTGGGAGGGCGCCAAGGCGGCCAGCGACGCCGCGGCGACCGCCGCCGATCTCGTGCTCGCAGGATCGCGTTCCTCTACGCGATCTGCCGGCCACCGGGCCACCACGCCGGGCCGGACTTCTTCGGAGGTAGTTGCTATCTCAACAATGCCGCCGTGGCGGCGGCGGCTCTCCGGCGCGGGGGCCTGGGCCGCGTGGCCGTGGTCGACATCGACGCGCACCACGGCAACGGCACCCAGGCCTGCTTCTGGGACGACCCCGCGGTGTTCTACGGGTCCGTGCACGTCGATCCCGGCGCGGGCTGGTTCCCGCACACCGTCGGCTACGCGGATGAGATCGATGCTTGCGGGACCACCCGCAACGTCCCCGTCCCGCCGGGCACCGGGGACGACGCTTGGCTGACCGCGCTCGACCGCGTGCTGGAGGAGGTCGGTCGCTTCGAGCCCGACGCCGTCGTCGTCTCTCTCGGCGTCGACGCCGCGGCGGAAGACCCGAACAGCCCGCTCGAGGTCACCGACGTCGGATTCTCAGGGGCGGGCCGGCGCCTGGCCGGGCTGGACCGGCCGACCGTGCTCGTGCACGAGGGCGGTTACGTGCTCGAGACCCTGGCCGGCCACACGCTCGCCGTGCTCGAGGCCTTCTCGACCTGAGCCCGAGCGGGTCAGCGGCGCGTCGCCGCCACGCCCCAGGACAGGTCGCTGAACTGCTCGACCGCGACACCCGTGAAGCCCGCACCGGCCAGCAGGCCCAGCGTCTCGTCGACGAACCACGGGAACTCCTCGTCGAAGAGCGCGTCGGCGTCGGGGTGTTGGAGCCGGACCATCACGCCGTCCACCGCGGAGCGGCTGGCGGCCATCAGGTCGCCGACGGCCAAGCGGCCGCCGGGGGCCAGGCGGGCCGCCGCCCGCTCGATGAGCACCGCCTTCTCGTCGGCCTCCAGGTGGTGGATGGCGTACGTGCTGACGATGGCGTCGAACGTGGCCGGCTTGTCCAGGAACTCGAGGAGATCGTCGTGGACCAGCTCGACGGCGCGTCCGCGCGGCAGCTTCGCCTCGGCGAGGCCCAGCATCTGCGCGGACACGTCGACGCCGACCAGCCGCCGGCACGGCGGGAGCCGCACGGCCAGGTTGGCGGTGCCGATGCCGAGGTCGACCACCTGGTCCTCCGGGCCCACCGCGGCCCGGGCGACGACCCAGTCCAGCGTGGCGCCGTAGCCGGCCCGGATCGGGTTCTCCTCGTGGGTGACGTCCTCGTCGTAGCCGTCGGCTTCCTCGTCGTGGTTGAACGTGTCGGCGTGGATGCTGCGCACGGGAGCGAGGCTAGCGAGGGACCCGGCGGTCCGCCCGGGGCCGAGTGGCGGGACGGGCGGTACCGTGCAAAACATGAGCCCGACGAGCGCCCGGCCGAACGGATCAGCCAACCGCTACGACGTCATCGTCATCGGCGGCGGCCACAACGGACTCGTGGCGGCGGGGCTCCTGGCCAAGGCCGGGCAGCGGGTCGTCGTGGTGGAGCGCAGGGAGACGGTCGGCGGGGCCGCGATCACGGAGACCCCATGGGGTCCTGACTACAAGATGACGGCCCTCTCTTACGTCGTGAGCCTGATGCCGCCGACCATCCTCCGAGAGCTCGAGTTGGAACGGCACGGCTACCGGATCTACCCGCAGGGGCCCTACTTCTCGCCCCACCCGGACGGCCGCCACCTGCAGCTCCCCGACGATCCGGTGGCTCGCCACAAGGAGGTCTCGAAGTTCTCCGCCCGCGACGCCGACGCCATGGAGGAGTGGGACGCCTGGCTGAGCGGCCTGGCCGACCTGCTCGGCCCGATGCTGTCGCAGGTCCCGCCCAAGGTCGGCTCCAAGCGGCCGGGCGATCTGCTCGACCTGTCCCGCCTCGGTTGGCGCTTCCGCGGCGTCGACGTCGGCACGGCGGGCGACCTGACCCGGCTCTTCACCTCGAGCATCGCCGACCTCCTCGACGATCACTTCGAGAGTCCGCAGCTCAAGGGTGTGCTCGCGGTCAGCGGTGTCATCGGCACCTGGGCGGGCCCGCGGTCGCCCGGCACGGCTTACGTGATGGTGCACCACAAGGTCGGCGACGTCGGCGAAGGCGGCCGGATCGGGGCATGGGGGTTCCCGGAGGGCGGCATGGGCGCGGTGACGAGCGCGCTGCAGTCGGCCGCGTCGAGCTTCGGAGCCGAGGTGCACACCGGGGCCGCGGTGGACCGCATCGTGGTCGACAACGGCCGGGTGACCGGCGTCGCGCTCGAATCGGGCGACGAGCTGCACGCGCCCGTCGTCATCGCCACCACCCACCCGAAGGTCACCTTCCTGCAGCAGCTCGACAGGGACGAACTGCCGGACGATTTCGTGACCGCCATCGAGCGTTGGCGGACGCGATCGGGCACGGTCAAGGTGAACCTGGCCCTCGACCGCCTGCCCCGCTTCACGAGCCACCCCGAGCCGTCCCCGGATGTCTACGGCGGCACCATCGTCCTCGCACCCTCGCTCGACCATGTGGAACAGGCGTTCCAGGAGGCGGTCGCGGGCCGCGCCGCCGAGCGTCCGTTCGCCGACATCTGCATCCCCAGCGTGTTCGACCGCACGCTGGCTCCCGAGGGCCATCACGTCATGAGCATGTTCACCCAGTGGGTCCCGCACGAGTGGACCGACGATCCCCACACCGCCGAGCTGGACGCCTACGCGGATCGCGTCGATCGCGCAGATGGAGGAGGTGGCCCCGGGCTTCGCGGCATCGATCCTCCACCGCCAGGTCATCGGGCCCTACGAGATGGAGCACACGTACGGCCTCATCGGCGGCAACATCTTCCACGGCGAGCTGTCGACGGGGCAGCTCTTTCACATGCGTCCGGTGCCGGGGTACGCGGACCACCGGACCCCCATCGCCGGCCTGTACATGGCCGGCTCGGCCACCCATGGCGGCGGCGGGGTCACCGGCATCCCGGCCCTCAACGCGGTGGCCGCCATCCGCCGCGACCAGCGGCGCGCCCGGCTCCTCCACCCCCGCCGAGCCCGGAGCGACGCCCGATCCTGACCCGCGAGTCAGCGCCGTGGAACGGATGTGCCATGATGCCCTGCAGCGAGCAGCCCGCTGCACAAGGGGGAGCACCATGCAGTCACGGAAGCGTCGGTTCGCCCGGTCGGCGGCCGCGGTCGCGACCATCACCTTCGGCCTCGGGGCCTTCGTGGCCACGAGCCCGGCCAACGCCCAGGACAAGGTGACCTTCTCCGTCGGCACGACGCAGGACATCGACAGCATCAACCCCCTCGTCGGCGCGCTCGTCATCGACTACGAGATCTGGAACCTGCAGTACGCCACGCTCACGGACAAGGCGGCCGACGACTTCGCCGTCACCCCCGGGCTGGCCGAGTCCTGGGAGGTCAGCGACGACGGCCTGACCGTCACCTACACGCTGCGGGAAGGCCTGCAGTGGAGCGACGGCGAGCCGCTGACCGCCGAGGACGTCGCCTACACGATCAACCGCTCCCGTGACGAGGAGTGGATCAACCACGTCAGCACGACTGCCAACCTCGACGCCCAAGTCATCGACGAGCGGACGGTCGAGATCACCAGCTCCGTGCCGGATCCCAAGTTGCCCGTCATGGACGTCTACATCGTCCCGAAGCACATCTACGAGCAGTACGACGCCGAGGCAATCTACGAATACGACGGGCAGGACGGCGTGGGCTCGGGCCCGTTCACGGTCACCGAGGTCCGGAAGGGTGAGTTCATCCGGATGGCCAAGAACCCCAACTGGCACGGCCAGGAGCCGGCCATGGACGAGGTCGTGTTCCGCATCTTCGCCGATGCTTCGGCCCAGTATGAGGCCCTCAACGCGGGGGAGCTCGATGCCGTCGACGACATACCAGCCCAGATCTTCACCACCCTTGATCCCGACGGTGACGTCGCACCCATCGCGGGCAACCAGGGCGGGTTCACCGAGCTGGCCATGAACGCGGGCTGCGGCGAGCTGGGCGACGGCCACCCGGCGCTGGAGGACCCGAAGGTGCGCCAGGCCATCAACTACGCCATGGACCGCGATCTCCTGGTCGAGAAGGTGCTCAATGGCCTGGGCACGCCCGGTGACGCCCTTCCCGTGTCGGCCGAACCCTCCTGGTACGACCTCGGCCTGGCGGAGGGCGAGGGCTTCACGTACGACCCCGAGCGGGCCAAGGCTCTGCTGGACGAGGCCGGCTGGGTCGACAACGGCAGCGGCACCCGGGAGAAGGACGGCACGGAGCTGAAGCTGCGGCTGTTCGACCGTCCCGCGGCGGCCAGCTCGGCGGCGACCGAGTTCATCGTCGGGTGGCTCGACGACATCGGCATCCCGACCGAGGTAAAGGGCTACGACGACAGCCAGCTCACCCCGATCATCGGCAAGGGCGAGTTCGACCTGTTCGTGTGGGGTTGGGTGCCGTTCGTCGATCCGGACCCGATGCTGTCGTACTTCACGACCGACCAGGTCACGGTGGACCCCGAGGAGCCGCTGTACAACGACGCCAACTGGTGCAACGAGGAGTACGACGCCCTCTACGAACAGCAGAAGGTCGAGCTGGACCCTGCCAAGCGCCGCGAGCTGGTCAAGCAGATGCTGCAGATCTTCTACGACGACGCGCCCTACGCCGTGCTCTACAAGTACGACGACACCCAGGGCATCCGCCAGGACCGCTGGACCAACTTCGTGCGCCAGCCAGCCGAGACCGGACCGGTGCTGTTCACCAACACCTCCCCGGCCTATGTGCAGCTGCAGCAGGTCGAGGGCGACGGTGACGACGGCGGTTCGAACACTGGGCTGATCATCGGCGTCGCCGCGGCCGGCGTCGCGGTGCTCGCCGGTGTGGGCCTGTGGGTCCGGTCACGCCGCCGCGGCGAGGACGACGACAGGGAGTGAGCGACCCACCAGCCAGGCCCCCGCGACGGAGGCTTGGGTCGTGAACGCCCGCTACCTGGGCCGCCGCCTGTTCGGCGCGCTCGGGATGCTGGCCTTCGTCCTCGTCTTCAACTTCTTCCTTTTCCGCATCGTCGACAGCGATCCCCTGGCCAAGTACCGGGGGCGGGTGCTGACCGCGGAGAAGCGAGCGGAGATCATCGAGAAGTTCGGGCTCGAGGGTTCGAAGTGGGAGCAGTTCGTCCGCTACGTGCGCCAGACCATCCGGCTCGACTTCGGCTACTCCACCGACACTGGTCGCAGGGTGTGGGGCGTGATCCTGGAACTGCTGCCGAACACGCTGTGGTTGGTCGGGCTGTCCACGATCATCACGGTGTCGCTCGGCTTGTGGCTCGGAGCGAAGGCGGGCTGGCGGCGGGGCAGCAGGTTCGACAAGATCAGCACGGGGTCCTCGATGCTGCTCTACGCCATGCCGGAGTTCTGGCTCGGCATGCTCCTGCTCGTCTTTCTCGGCTCCCGCACCGGGTGGTTCCCGACGGGCGGCGTGCGCGACGTTGCCGGCGATCCTTCCGGCATCAACGCGCTCGTCGACCGGCTGCACCACCTGTTCCTCCCCACGCTGACGCTGGTGCTGGCCTACCTCGGCTCGTACTCGCTCATCATGCGCTCCTCGGTCCTCGAGACCGTGCGCGAGGACTACCTCACGGTGGCCCGCGCCAAGGGCCTGCGCGATCACGACGTCATGCGGCGCCACGCCGTCCCGAACGCGCTGCTGCCGTCGGTGTCGCTGATCGCCATCGGCTTCGGCTACGTCATCGGCGGGGCCATCACGACCGAGACGGTCTTCAGCTACCCCGGCCTGGGATTGGCCACTTCCGACGCCATCAAGAACAACGACCTGGCCATGCTGCAGGCACTGTTCTTCCTTTCCAGCGCCGCGCTCATCGTGGCCAACCTGGTCGCCGACCTGCTCTACGGCTATCTCGATCCGCGAATCCGTAGGCCGGGCCGGTGACCGCCACTACGGCGGGCGGAGCCGGCGGCGGAGGTGGAGCGGCGCCCCCCTCGATCCGGCAACTGGCGTGGACGAGGCGCCGGCGGTCGATGGCGCGCTTCGGTCGTCAGTTTCTCGCCGACCGCGCCGGCGTGGTCGGGCTGGCCATTCTCCTGCTGTTCGTGATCGTCGCGCTCACCGCCCCCCTCCTGGTGCCCCACTTCGAGGTGACCCCCGCCGCCGGCCGCGGCAACCCGGACCTGGCCCCTCCGAGCGCCGAGTTCCCGCTCGGCACGGACGAGATCGGCCGAAGCGTTCTGGCCCAGCTCATATGGGGCGCCCGCATCAGCCTGTTCATCGGCGTGGTGGCCACGCTGGTGGCGGTCTTCATCGGCTCGGCGGTCGGCGTCACGGCCGGCTTCGTGGGCGGGCGCGTCGAGCGCATCCTCATGGCCATCGACGACTGGTTCCTCGTCATCCCGTTCCTGCCCCTGGCCATCGTGCTGGCCGCGGTCCTCGGCTCGTCGGCGACCACGCTGGCCGTCGTCATCGGGGTGACGAGCTGGGCGGGCAGCAGCCGGCTCCTGCGGGCCCAGGTGCTGTCGGTGAAGGAACGCCTCTTCGTCGAACGCTCGCGCGCGCTCGGCGCCGGCGGCTGGCATCTTGTGACCCGACACGTGCTGCCGCACACCGGACCGCTCATCCTGGCCAACGCCATCCTGACGGTGCCCGGAGCGATCCTGGCCGAATCGACGCTGGCGTTCCTCGGCTTCGGCGACCCGTTCCAGCCCTCGTGGGGGAAGATGCTCGAGGGCGCGTTGGCCAGCGGCGCCATCTCGCTCGACGCCTGGTGGTACTACTGGCCCCCGGGGCTGTGCATCGTCGCCGTGGTGCTGGCCTTCACCCTCGTGGGTCGCGCGCTCGAGCGCATCCTGGACCCGCGCCTGACCGACCAGCCGATGAGCCGATGACAGCACCGGCGGTGAAGAGCACCGATACCGTCCTGTCCGTCCGCGATCTGCACGTCACATACCGCAGCGCGGCCGGCGCCGTCCCCGCCGTGCGGGGGATCGACCTCGATGTGCACACGGGCGAGACGGTCGGTGTGGCGGGGGAGTCCGGGTGTGGCAAGTCGACCATGGCCATGGCGCTCCTGCGACTCCTGCCTCCCGGCACCACGACGGAGGGTCAGATCCTGCTCGACGGCGAGGACGTGCTCACCATGCGGGCCGGCCGCCTCCGCGCCGTCCGCTGGTCGGCCGCGTCCATCGTCTTCCAGGGTGCGCAGCACGCCCTGAACCCCGTGCAGCGGGTCGGCGAGCAGATCACCGAGGCCATCAAGGTGCACCGCGTGAAGGGGACGACGGCCGGCGGGCTGCTGGAGCTCGTCGGGCTCACGCCCCGGCGGAGCCAGGACTATCCGCACGAGCTGTCCGGCGGCCAGAAGCAGCGGGTGATGATCGCCATGGCCCTGGCCTGCGACCCCCGGCTGCTCATCGCCGACGAGCCGACCACCGCCCTCGACGTGATGGTGCAGGCCCAGGTGCTCGGCCTGCTCGAGCAGATTCAGGCCGAGCGCGGCCTCGCCACCGTCTTCATCACCCACGACCTCTCGGTGCTCGGCGCCGTGGCCGACCGACTCGCCGTCATGTACGCCGGCCGCATCGTGGAAGAGGGGCCGACGGCCGCGCTCCTCCGCGACCCGAAGCATCCCTACACGCGGGCGCTGTCCGAGGCCTTCCCGACCATCGGCGACCCGGCGTCCCGCTTCGCACCGTCCGGGCTGCCGGGCGATCCGCCGGACCCGACTGCGGTCCCGGCGGGGTGCCCGTTCCATCCCCGCTGCCCCTTGGCCTTCGAGGCCTGCGCCACCATCGACGTCGAACTTCGCCCCGCGGGCGAGAGCGAGGCGACCGACCGTCAGGCCGCCTGCCTCCTCGTCCCCTCACCAGCGGGAGCCTCGTGACCGCGCCGCTCCTGTCGCTCTCCCGGCTGGAGGTCCACTTCCCGCCAAGGCGCCGGGGCGGGGGCACGGCGCGGGCCGTGGACGGCGTGAACCTCGAAGTGCGCCAAGGCGAGGTGCTGGCCCTCGTCGGCGAGTCCGGCTGCGGCAAGACCACGCTCGCCCGGGCGGTGCTGGGGCTGCAGGCCCCCACCGCGGGCACGGTGGAGTTCGACGGGAAGCCGGTGGAGCGCACGCGTGCCGGCCTGCGGGCCCTGCGCCGCGAGGCGCAGCTCGTGTTCCAGGACCCGACCGGCTCGCTCAACCCCCGGCAGACGATCTACGAGATCGTGGCCGAGGGCCCGCGGCTCCACCGGCTCCCGGACGAGCAGGCGCGGGTAGCCGACGCGCTGGCCCGGTGCGGGCTGCGCCCGCCCGAGCGCTTCTTCCTCCGGTACCCGCACGAGCTGTCGGGTGGCCAGCGCCAGCGCGTCGTCATCGCCGGCGCGATGGTGATGGCGCCCCGCCTGCTGGTGGCGGACGAGCCCGTGTCCAGCCTGGACGCCTCCGTGCGGGGGGAGATCCTCCGGCTGCTGCTCGACCTCGTCCGCCGAGAGGACGTAACGGTCCTGGTCGTCACCCATGACCTCGGCCTGGCCTGGAACATCGCCGACCGCATCGCCGTGATGTACCTGGGCCGGATCGTAGAGCTCGGCCCAGCCGAGCAGATCCTCGAAAAGCCGCGCCACCCCTACACCCGGGCCCTCCTGTCGGTGGTGCCCGAGGCACAGGAGATGGAGCAGGAGATCCTGGTCGGGGAGGCGCCCGACCCGACGCTGATCCCCACTGGGTGCCGCTTCCATCCCCGCTGCCCGGTGCTGCAGGACGGCCGGGCGGAAAAGCTCGGGGTGGCCGGCCGCTGCCAGCTCGAGGATGTCGCACTGACCGAGGTGGAGCCGGGACGCGCCGTGGCCTGCCACGCCGTGGCCGTGCGTCTCGACGCTGCCGACCCGAGCATCGCCCCGCGCCGGGCTGAGCGCCCGGACCTGCCCGGATAGGGTACGAACGGGTCCGCGCCTCCCGCGGATCCGGGAAGTGCGGGACAACCATGAGGCACGCGAACGGTTCGGATCGCGCCCGCCCGAAGCGGGCGGTGGCGCTCAGGTGGACCGTCGGTGGTGGGCGGCTCGCTCGCCCTGTTCGCCGTGGCCGAGGGGATTGGGTGGCTTCCGCTTCTCCAGCTGGGGCGGCTCCTTCGACCCGTTCGGATGGCAGCTGCTGTTCATCCGTTGCCTTCTGCTCGGCTGGACCTGGGAGCACGAGTGGCTGGCCATCCCCGAGCGGATGCGCCGGTGGGCCGTCATGGCGTCGATCGCCGTCACCGGGGTGTTCCTGTTCCTGGCCCTGCGGCTGGCCGAGCGGACCGAGGACGTGTTCGGCCCTCTGCTGGGCGAGTTCGGAGGGCCGCCGCTGGCGTTCGTGTTCGCCGGCTGCGCCCTCATGACGGCCGACGCCGTCCTCGACCGGGCGCGTCGCTGAGCCGTGGTGGAAACGCTGCTGCGGCCCGTGGAGATCCTGGGCGTGAAGGCCTACCCGGCTACGTGGCGATGGTCCTGACGATGCTGTTCATCGCCACGTTCCCGTCCCCTGCCCCGCAACGACCTCACGGTCGTCTTCGTGGTGCTGGTGGCCGGGTGTTCGGAGTACGGGGCGTGGAAGCTGGCCCAGCGCCGGTCGACCCGCCCGGCGGCCCGGCGCCCGCAGCCGGCGCCAGCGGTCAGCGCCGCATCCTCTTGAAGCGCTGCCCGTGCAGCTCGTCGGTGGTGACGAGGAACTTCTGCGGGATCTTGTAGCGAGGCAGCCGGGTCGCCAGCTCCGTGCGCAGCCGTGACCGCGTCGCCGGCAGATCGGCCTCACCGCTGACCCGCACCCGGGCCACAACGATGCGGCCGAGCAAGCTGTGCTCCTCGCCGAAGACGACGGCATCGAGCACGCCGTCCACCTCGAGCAGGGCGTCCTCGACCTCGACGGGGTCGACCTTCTGACCGCCGACGTTGATCACTTCGGACTCGCGGCCGAAGATGCGCATGAACTCGCCGTCGACCTCGACGCGGTCACCCGTCTTGAACCAGCCGTCGTCGGTGAAGGGGCTGGGAGCGTTCAGATAGCCGAGCATGGCCGACCGGGCCTTGATCTCGAGGAGGCCGTCGACCACCCGGGTCTCGAAGCCCTCACCGCCGATCCTCACCCAGAGGGAATCGTTGGACCGGGACTTCGAGCGCAGGATCCCGACCTCCGAGAGGCCGTAGGTCTGCTGCAGCGTGGCCTTCGGAAAGGCCTCGTGGGCCCGGCGGAGCGTGGCCTCGGGCATGACCTCGGTCCCGTAGGTGATGAGCTCCAGCGAGCTGACGTCGTGGCGCTCCTGCGCGCCCGACATGAGCAACAGGTTCAGGAAGGTGGGCGACGTCGGCAGGAGCTGCACGGCGTGGGCCTCGATCGCCCGGCAGACGTTGTCCGGCGACCGGTCGTCCACCACCACTAGCGTCCCGCCGTTGGACAGCGTGTACAGCATGGTGTTGACGCCACCGATGTGGTCGAACAGCAGGAAGGCCATCGTGCTGAGCGCCTTCCTCCGCACCGTGAACTTCTCGAGCAGGGGCACGAAGTCATGCAGCGCTGCCTTGGGCTCGCCCGTACTGCCCGAGGAGAACAGCACCAGGCCCGGGTGTCCCTCGTCCTGGAGGCCGGTGAGCAGCGGGTGCGTGGCCTGGACCCCGGTGGGACGGACACTGATCTCTCCCCGGGCGTTGAGTTCGACGATCCACTCGGCCTGCGCGATCTCGCGGAAGCGCGGCTTGGACGCCTCGATGCTCGACGTCAGCGGGATGAGGACCGCTCCCCGCTCGATCAGCGCCAGCATTGCGGCCACCGCTTCGGGATGGAAGTCCGCCTCGAGGGCGACGATGGCGCTCTCGGGTGGGCCCTCCTCGGCGAATCGGGTCCGCAGGGCGTCGACGCGGGCACAGAGCTCCTTGTACGGCACCGTCACGTCACGCCAGGCGATGGCGGTGGTGTCTCCGTACTCGTCGAACAGATCGAACAGCCAATCGAGGATCACCAGGCACCTCCGAGGTACACGACCTGCCCGGTCACGAGGTCGCTCTGGTCGGAAAGGAAGAAGTCGACGACGTGGTTCACGTCGGCGAAGTCGGACAGGCGGGGGATGGCGAGGCGACCGAGCAGCTCGTCGATCTTCTCGTCGGGCACGCCCTTCAGGAGCGCGGTCTTGATCGGCCCGGGCCCGACGGCATTGACGGTGATGCCGAGCGGTCCGAGCTCGCGGGCCATCACCCGCGTGAGGGCTTCCACGGCGGCCTTGGAAGCCACATAGGCGGCCTCGCCGGCGAGCGCCAGCGGGACGGCGATGGTGGAGACGTTGACGATCCGCCCGCGGCGGCGGGGCTGCATCAGCTTCGCGGCCTCCCGGCCCACGAGGAAGGTGCCGGTGGCGTTCACGTTGAGCAGGCGGTCGAACGTGCTGCCGGGAGTGAGCAGCACGTGGTTCATCGAGGCCGCGCCGGCGGAGCTCACCACGTTGTCGAGACGGCCGTGCGACTTGCGCACGCCAGACATGAGGGCCTTCACGTCGCGTTCCTGTCCCACGTCGGCGACGACGTGCTCGTAGCCGTCAGCGGTCAGGTCGGACTCGTTGCGTGCGCAACCGACCACGATGTGTCCCTGTGCGAGGAGGTTCTCGGCGATGCAGCGCCCGATCCCCGTCCGCGCTCCAGTGACCACCGAGACCGGCGCCGCGCCGCCGCCGGTGTCGCTCATGTCAGGCGGTCAGCCCTGCGCCCTCGAGAAGATCCGTCGCGAAGTCGGCGAGAGAGCCGACCGTCCGGAAAGGGCTCCTGGCCTGGGAGATCGCCCGTTCGTCGATGAGGCTGACGGGCGACCCGAACTCGTCCTCGAGCTCCTGCTCGACCGTCGTGATGAGGGTCACGAGGGCCAGGGAGTCGAGCGCGCCCTCATCCCCGTAGAGCGGCGCCTCCGCACCGAGCTCGACCTCGATCGGCTCCTCGAGCGAGCCGTTGAGCTCCTCGGCCGATGCGATGATGATGTCGACCACCCGGTCGCGTGTGCCCACCATGGTTCGTCCTCTGTCATCTCGATGCGGTGGACCCGCCGTCCACCCTGACCCGAGAAACTCTACTAGACTGCTGTGGTTGGCGCGGGGGCCCGGCTTCTAATGGGCGAACAGGAGCCAAAGTGGCGAAGGTTGTCGGGCACGTGAACGAATCGGTCGTCGACGGTGGTCCCGGCACTACAGGGGGCGACCCGATCACCTACCGCAGCTACGGCCCCGGGTCCCCGGCACCCGCTGCCGAGCTGGCTCGGCTCCACCGGACGCTTCTCCCCGGGAGTCCGATCCACAATCTCGGGCCGGCGTTCGTCGAGCGGTTCTACTTCAGCGTGCTGCCCGAGGAGGGCCTCGTCTTCGGGCAGGTGGCCTACGAGGGCGGCAGGCCGATCGGCTTCGTGGCCGTCACCGACGACGCCAACGGGTTCCTGGGGACAGCCCTGCGTCGCCGCTGGCGCACGCTGGTCGCCGTCACCCTCCGGCATCCACCGTCCCCGCGCCGGGCGCGGAACGCGTTGTCGCTCTACCGGGACCGGGAGAGCGATTCCGGCGATGCCACCATGGCCGAGATCCTCTCGATGGGTGTGCTGCCGCCGAGCCCAGCCGGCGGCCCAGCCGAGCGCGCCGGCGCATCGCCAGGACCTTCGTGCAGTGGGCAGTCGACCACGTCGCAGATCGACCCATCCAGGCCCTCGTCGACGAGTCGAACCTGCCCGCTCGTCTCATGTACGGCGAGCTCGGCTGGGACGTGGTCGGCAAGGTCCACGTGGGCTGGCCGGTCCCGCAGCTCGTCTACCAGACGCCCTCCCGGGCCGACGGCAGCTGATCAGAAGGGCGCGTCAGGCGCCCACTGAGGACCGTTGCCGCCCCCGCCCACGTTGAGCCGGCCGGGCCTCGTCCCGATCTCGTCGCGCGCATCGGGGCCGGTGCCTTCGTCGAAGTGGTACAGGGCGGCGGTTTCCGAGTCGGGGGTGACGGTCCGGTGGGCGGTGAAATCACCGTCGTAGCGGAGCGTGGTGGAGAGCCGGAGCTCGTCCAGGTAGCCGTTGAACGACGGGAACCCGGAGCCGGCGTCACGCTTCTCGGCGGCCAGGACCAGGAAGGGGTTC
>CAWHKS010000014.1:0-77994 GCA_963829955.1 uncultured Acidimicrobiales bacterium | reverse complement strand
GCTGGCTCATCGCCCGCACCCGGCGCCAGTAGCGCACCGAGTCGCCGAACGTGACGCCGGTTGCGGCCGCCGCGGCCGCCGTGCTCCCGGGCATGAGCCGACCCTACGGGCCGCGCCGCCAGCAAAGCCCTTCCCTCGTGGGGAATCGTCCGCAGCCGAGCGGTGGAGGAAGGTGTCCCCGTCCATCGCTCGCCGACGAGAGGAGCCCCCGATGGAACTTCCGATCCTTACGCACGAGACCGCGCCGCAGGCGTCGCAAGTCGTCCTGGACGGGATCGCCGCCGATCTGGGCTTTGTCCCCAACCTCGCCGCCACGGTCGCCACCAGCCCGACCCTCCTCGCCGGGTTCGACGGGCTTCGTCGCGCGGTGGGCGACCCGTCGTTCAACCCCGTGCATCGCGAGATCGCCGGCGTGGCCGTCGGAGTTGCGGTCGACAACGCCTACGGCGTCGCGTTCCACTCGACCGTGCTTGGCCGCTTGGGGGTCGACGAAAGCGAGATCGAGGCGATGCGAAGCGGTTCCGAGCCCCGCGACGCCGTTCAGGCGGCGGTGTACGCGTTCGCCCGGGCGGTTGTCCTCGATCGAGGGGCCGTCGATGAGACCGTCGTTCAGCGGGCACGGGACGCCGGGCTGTCCGACCACGATCTGCTCCAGCTCGTCACCGAGTGCGTCTTCGCCAGCCTTGTCGGGTTCGTCGACAACCTCGCAGGTCGCGTCGAGCTCGACGAGTTCTTGCAGTCGTGGGCGTGGAAGTAGTCGGCCGAGGAGCGCGGCGGCCGGCTGGCCTACGGCCTCGTCTTCGTCTTCGCGAGGTAGTGGATCAGCCCCCACATTCGAGGACCGATGACGCCGTCGGCCTTCTGACCGAAGAACCGCTGCACGCTCTTGACCGCCGCGCACGTCGGCGTGTCGAACATGCCGGTCGTCTGCACGTGCTGCTTCGCGCAGACGCGGAGGACCTCCTGGGCGTACGCAGTCTCCCACCGCGGGCCGTCGAGCAGACGCAGCGTGGGCAGACCTGGGCGGTCGATCCACTGGTTCCACCAGTCCGGACGGCGGGGAAGCGCGGCGTGCTGGCGCTCCTTCACCGCCAGGAAGTACGCCTTTGACGCCTCGGCCATGAACGGGACGTGTGCGCCGACCCGGAAGGTGTTCCAGGGCTGCATGTTGCGCCCCGCCGACGAGATCCGGTGGGTCTCCTTGGTGGCGCAGGCCAGGTTGAACGCACACGCGTCGCTGACGGTCGGGTGGAAGTAGGAGTTGATCTGGTACACGCCGCGGTCGCGCGAGCCGTGCCACGGCAGCGGGGTGCCGTCAGGCCTGAGCGCCCTCAGATGCCCACGGCGTTGGTCTGGCCCCGGGACTCCGCCCAGCCGACAGAGACGACGGTGGGCGGGTCGTAGAAATCGTGGCGGATGACTTCGCGGGCCATCTCCAACATCGTTGCCATGGCAACGACCGTATGGGAAGGCCCCCGTCCGAGTCAGGCGGTCAGCACGCGCACCGCGCCCCGCTGCGGATCGACGACCACCGTCGCGCCGTCGGTGAGGTCGAGCGCGCCCGGCGCGCCGACCACGGCCGGGATCCCGAGCTCGCGGGCCAGCACGGCCGCATGGGACAGCGGGCCGCCCTCGGCAGTGACGACCGCGCCGGCGATGGCGAGGACGGCGTTGAACGCCGGCGACGTGGCCCGCACGACGAGCACGTCGCCCGGTTCCATCGTGTCGATCGCCTCCTCCGGCGACGACGCGACGCGCACCCGTCCTTCGTAGGACTCCGTTCCCACGCCCGCGCCCTGGAGCGGGTCGACCTGGCGGTCACCGATCATTCCCATCTGGGCCAGCGCGACCTGGACCATCGACACCATCTGCGCCAGCGACGACGGCAGCACGTCGATCGGGGGCGCCGGCTCCTCCGGGCCGAGCACGTCCGGTGGGGTCACCTGCGCCCTGGCGGCACGCTCGGTGGCCCGGCGCGCCAGCTCGGCGCGGTCGGGCGTCGACGCCGTGAGCACCGCTGGCGCTTCGGCCGGCGTCAGCTCCAAGGCCTGCTCGGGGTGCTCGGCCCGGCCCTGGGCGACGAGCCGGCGTCCGACCTCGAGCAGGGCGCGGCGCAGCAGCCCGGCCGGCCACTCGTACGTGAGCGGGCCGTTGTCATCCCTCATGTCCATCACGGCCCGGGCGTCTCCCATGACGGTGTCGAACGTGGGCCGGTCCTCGGCGGGCACCCGCTCCCGCAGGGCTGCGGCCACCGGAGCGGCGTCGACCTCGACTGGTTCCGAGGCGTCGAGGATGCTCACCAGGACTACGCCGGGCAGCTCCGACAGTGTGAGCCCGTCGAGGTCGTAGCGGGTGACGATGACCTGGCCACGGCGCGCCAGGTAGGCGTCGAGCGCGGCAGCCGCCTCCGGCGACGCGTTGCGGACGTCGTCGAGCGAGGCCGGCGTCGCACCGCCGGCGCTGACCATCTGCCGCAGGAGCGCAAGCTGGCGCAGCGGCTCGGACGTCGAGGGCGAGGCACCGGCCAGCGCCGGCAGGGCGTCATCCGCCGAGATGCCCCAGCCCTGGCAGCAGTAGAGGTAGCGGGCGAGAGGCCCGAGATCGTGGCCGTGGAGCCAGAAGTGCAGCTCCGCGTTGGTGCGGCAGTGGGCCAGGAGGTCGGCCACGTGGCGCCCCAACTCCTCGTCGTCGAGTGCGGCCACGTCGACGTCCTGGAAGCGCGCGTTGGCCGCCTCCAGCCCGGGCTTGATCTCCGAGGTCCACTGCTGAGCGACGTCCACCCAAGGGCGATCGTGCAGCACGGTCGTCGCCGTCTTCGCCCGGCGCCGGAACTCGGGGTGGACACGCGCGACGCCACGCGCAGCACGAAGTCCGGTGGTGGCTTGGACGGCGGGTTGTCCGGTCGCACCAGGGGACGCAGCCGGGTGTACATGAAGCCGTTCACGAAGCGCGCCCGCAGCGCGTCGGCCGGCACACCCAGTTCGGCGAACACCCGCCGCATCCCTGGCTCCATGGACTGCTCCATGAGCCATTCGCAGATCGGGGTGGTCCCACCGGCGAAGTGGGAACGGTCGATCGCCCACCGGCCGGGGCCGGGCGCGGTGAAGGTGTCGGTCATCGAAGTTCCGTTCGTTCGGGCAGTGGAGTCTGGATCGCCGGCTCACGCGGCGCGGAGTCGGACTGGGCCGACCGGTCCGACCGCTCGGCCCGTGGGTGCGCCACGTCCGCCAGAGCCCGCAGCTGCGGGGGCGTGCCGATGGCGATGAGGATCTGGCCGGGTTCGATCATGGTGCCGGCGGTCGGGTTGGTGATGAAGCCCTTGTCGGCGTCGCGCAGCGCAAGGACCAGGGCGCCCGTGCGCTCAGGCAGGTCGGCGTCTCCCAGAGTGATGCCGGCCAATGGTGACTCGGGCACAACGAGCAGCTCCTCGAGGCGGAGCTCGATCTCCCGCTCGTGCATCACGACGTCCAGGAACTCGGTCACGTGCGGCCGCAGCACGAAGGCCGCGATGCGGGCACCGCCGATCTCCTGGGGGTTGACCACCCGGTCCGCTCCGGCACGCTCCAGCTTGGCCACGCTCGACTCCTCCCGAGCCGCGAGACGATGAACAGCTCCGGTCGCAGCGACCGGCCCGACAGCGTGATGAACAGGTTGGCGGCGTCGGTGGACACGGCGGCGATGAGGGCCGTGGCGCGCTCGATCCCGGCCTGTTGGAGCACGGCGTCGTCCGAGGCGTCACCGAGGACGAACGGGTGGTCGTCGATGGTGGCCACCCGGTCGGCGTCGTTGTCGATGACGACGTGTGGTGTGCCCGCCGTCGCCAGTTCACGGGCGATGGCTCGGCCCACCCGGCCCCACCCGCACACGATGACGTGGCCCCGCAGGGCGGCGATCTGCTTGTCCATCCTTCGCCTCCCCATGGCCTGGCCGAAGTGTCCCTCGACCAGCAGTTCGAGCACCACCGTCAGCGTGTACAGCGCGGTGCCGACCCCGGCCAGGATCAGCACCATCGTGAAGACCTTGCCGGCGCCGTCGAGCGGCTCGACCTCGCGGAACCCGACCGTGGTGATCGTGGTGACCGTCTGGTAGGCGGCGTCCAGGAGGCTGAAGCCGAGGACGACGTAGCCGATGGTGCCGACGACGATGATGCCGGCGAGGATCGAGAGGCCGAACGCGAGGTGACGCGGCCGGCGCATCAGCGACCTGTTCGGTTGGTGGCCACGTGCCGCACGGACGAGGTTCTAGCCCACCCTCGGCCGGGCGGCGACGGATCAGACCACGATGTTGACGAGGCGACCCGGGACGACGATCACCTTCTTCGGCGCGCGCCCTGACAGGGCCGCCGCCACCTTGGCATCGCCCAGGGCGGCAGCCTCGACGGTGGCGTCGTCCGCAGTGGCTGCCACGGTCACCCGGCCCCGCACGCGGCCGTTGACCTGCACCGGGTACTCCACGCTGTCCTCGACCAGCAGCGCGGGGTCGGCGACCGGGAACGGCTCGTAGGCGAGCGACGCGGCGTGGCCCATGCGGGCCCACAGCTCCTCGGCCACGTGGGGGGTGATGGGAGCCATCATCAGCACCAGCGGCTCGGCGACCTCCCGAGGGACGCCGTTCGCGGTGGTGCGGGTCAGGTGGTTGTTCAGCTCGATGAGCTTGGCGACGGCGGTGTTGAAGCGCAGGCCCTCGTAGTCGGCGGCGACGGCCTCGATGGTGCGGTGAAGGAGCCGCCGGGTTTCGTCGTCGGTCGTGGCGCCGGCGCCGTCGTCGACGACGCGGCTGGCTCCGGTCATCTCGTCGATCAGGTTGCGCCAGAGCCGCTGCAGGAAGCGGTAGTAACCCACGATGTCCCGGGTGCTCCACGGGCGTGAGGTGTCGAACGGGCCCATCGACATCTCGTACAGACGCAGGGTATCGGCGCCGTACTCGGCGTAGATGTCGTCCGGGCCGACGGCGTTCTTGAGGCTCTTGCCCATCTTCCCCCACTCACGCACGACGGCCTGGCCGTCGTAGGTGAAGGTGCCGTCGTCCTCCTCCGTGACGGCGTGGGCGTCGACGTAGATCTCCCGGGCGTCCTTGTAGGCCGCGGCCAGGATGTAGCCCTGGTTGAACAGCCGCCGGTAGGGCTCGAACGACGAGACCTCACCCAGGTCGTACAGCACCTTGTGCCAGAAGCGGGAGTAGAGCAGGTGGAGCACGGCGTGCTCGACGCCACCCACGTAGAGGTCGACGCCGCCCGGATCGCCGGGCGCCTGCGGGCCCATCCAGTAGCGCTCCACTTCGGGGTCGACGAGACGCTTCTCGTTCGTCGGGTCCAGGTAGCGCAGCTCGTACCAGCACGAGCCGGCCCACTGCGGCATGACGTTGAGCTCGCGCTGGTAGCGCTTGGGCCCGTCGCCGAGGTCGAGCTCGACGGTGGCCCACCAGTCCACGCGGGACAGCGGGAGCTCAGGCTCGGAGGCGGCGTCGTCGGGGTCGAGCGTGCGCGGGCGGTAGTCATCGAGCGGAGGCAGCGTGACGGGCAGCATCGACTCCGGCAGTCCGATGGGCAGGCCGGTGTCGTCGTAGACGATGGGGAAGGGCTCGCCCCAGTAGCGCTGGCGGCTGAACAGCCAGTCGTGCAGGCGGTAGGTCGTGGTGGCCCGTCCGTGGCCGTTGGCCTCCAGCCAGGCGATCGTCGCGGCCTTGGCGTCGGCCACTCCCATACCGTTCAGGTCCAAGCTGTCGTTGGCGCTGTTGATGGCCGGCCCGTCGCCCAGGAAGGCCCCGCCACCATTTTCAGGGCCGTCCCAGTCCGCCGGTGGCTCCACCGTGCGCACGATGCGCAGACCGAAGCGCTCGGCGTACTCCCAGTCCCGGTCGTCCTGACCGGGGACGGCCATGATGGCCCCGGTGCCGTAGCCCATCAGGACGTAGTCGGCGATGAAGATCGGGATGAGGTCGCCGGTGGCGGGGTTCACGGCGAAGGAGCCGGTGAAGACGCCGGTCTTCTCACGATCCTCGACCTGGCGCGCCAGGTCCGACTTGGCGGCTGCCGAGGCTCGGTAAGCGGCGACGGCTTCGGCCGGGGTGGCATGGGTGCCGGTCCACAGCGGCCGGGTGTACTCGGGCCAGGCCGACGCCGTCAGGGCGTCGACCATCGGGTGCTCGGGTGCCAGGACCATGAACGTGGCCCCAAAGAGCGTGTCCGGCCGCGTCGTGAACACCTCGATGGGGCCGGCGCCAGAGGTGAACGAGAGGGTGGCGCCTTCGGACCGGCCGATCCAGTTGCGCTGCATGGTCTTGATGGAATCGGGCCAGTCCAGGACGTCGAGGTCGTCGATCAGGCGGTCCGCGTAGGCCGTGATCCGCATCTTCCACTGGCGCATGTTGCGGCGGAACACGGGGTAGTTGCCGCGGTCGCTGCGGCCATCGGCGGTGACCTCCTCGTTGGCGAGGACCGTCCCCAGGCCCGGGCACCAGTTGACCGGCGCCTCCGAGACGTAGGCCAGGCGGTGGTCGTCGATCACGACGCGCTGCTCGATCGGGCTCAGCTCCGCCCACGGGCGGTCATCGGGCGTGGGGCGCGCGCCGGACTCCAGGTCGGCCCGCAGCTCCTCGATGGGCCGGGCCCGGTCCTGCGCGGGGTCGTACCAGGACTCGAAGATCTTGAGGAAGATCCACTGCGTCCAGCGGTAGTAGCTCTCGTCCGTCGTGGACACGGACCGGCGGGCATCGTGGGCCAGGCCCAGGCGGCGCAGCTGGCGGCGGAAGGTGGCGACGTTCTCCTCGGTGCGCACCTGGGGGTGGGTGCCGGTGTCGATGGCGTACTGCTCGGCCGGAAGACCGAACGCGTCGTAGCCCAGGGCGTGGAGGACGTTGGACCCTCTCATGCGCCAGTAGCGGCCGTAGACGTCCGTCCCGATGTAGCCCAGTGGGTGCCCGACGTGGAGGCCGGCGCCCGAGGGGTACGGGAACATGTCGAGGATGAACAGCTTGGGCCGGCCGCCCACCCGCTCGGGATCGGCCAGCGGCCCGGCGGGGTTCGGCGCCTCGAAGGTGAGCTCGGCGTCCCACCGGTCCTGCCAGCGGACCTCGATCTCCGCGGCCAGCTCGGCGTCGTAACGGTGGGTCGGGGCCTGGTCGACGCGCGTCACCGGGGCGGTCGACGCTTCGGTCGACAGCTGGTCGTCGGTCCTGGCCATGGGAGACCACTCTATGAGGCGGCGGGCGCGCCCAGAGGGTCCCTTCCTGCGTGGATGCGGGCGATAGCGTGGGCCTCACCGGTCCCAGGGGGTTCGTTCACCACATGTCCTCAGCCACGCCCATCGTCACCCGGCTGGAGCGCGCGGCGGCGACGTCGAGCGGCATCCGCTTCGTCGGCGCCTCGGTGCCGGGCGACGACGGTGATCTCGTTTCATGGGCCCAGCTGCACGACGAGGCCCGAGCGCTCGGGGCGGCCCTCCAGGCCAGGGGCATCGAGCCCGGTGATCACGTCGCCATCCTCGGTCCCACGAGCCGCGCTCTCGTCACCGCCATCCAGGGCTGCTGGCTGGCCGGGGCGGCGTCGATGGTGCTGCCGCTGCCGATGCGCATGGGCTCGCTCGAGGCGTTCATCGAGTCGACCAGGGGCCGCATCCGTCACGGCGACGCCAAGCTGGTCCTGATCGACGACCTGCTGGCGCCGTTCTACGAGGCGGCACCGGGTGACCCGCCCACCATCCCGCTGGCGTCGGTGCTGCCCGGTCCGGGCAACCCCGGGTCCGATGCGCTGGTCCGCCCGCCCGACGACCCCGAGCGGTTGGTCATCCTGCAGTACACGAGCGGATCGACGTCCGAGCCCAAGGGCGTGATGATCCCCGACCGGGTGCTCGGCGCCAACATCGACGCTTGCATCGAGGCTGTCGGTCTCGAAGCGGACGACGTCATCGTCTCCTGGCTACCCCTCTACCACGACATGGGTCTCGTCGGCCTGCTCGGCATCCCGATGCTCTACGGGATCGACCTCGTGCAGGCCGCCCCGCAGGACTTCCTCGCCCACCCGGGCCACTGGATGGAGTGGCTGTCCCGCTACCGGGGCACGGTCACCGCCGGCCCGAACTTCTCGTGGGTGCTGGCGACGCGGGCGTTGCGGCGGCTCTCCAGCCTCGACCTGTCGCCGATGCGCATCGCGCTCAGCGGCGCCGAGCCGGTCGATCCGGCGGCCGTGGAGGCGTTCGTGACGGCGGCCGAGCCGTTCGGGTTCCGGCCCGGCGCGGTGTTCCCCGCCTTCGGCATGGCCGAGGTGGCCATCGCCGGCGCCTTCCCCCCACCGATGAGGGGCCTGGTGTGCGACGTCGTCGACCGCGAGGTGCTGGAGCGGGATCGCATCGCCAAGCAGGTGGACATCGTCGACCCGGACGACGAGGCGCTGATCGCCCGCCGCCTTCCGCTGCTCGGCCATCCCGTCCCCGGCCTCGAGTTCCGCATCGTCGAGCCGGAGTCGGGTGACGACCTCCCCGAGCGCTACGTGGGCGAGTTGCTCATCCGGGGCACGTCCGTCACGCCCGGCTACTACAAGCGCCCGGAGGCGACCGCCGCGCTCTTCTCGGACGACTGGCTGCGCACGGGCGATCTGGGCTACCTGCTCGACGGCGAGCTGGTCCTGTGCGGGCGCATCAAGGACGTCATCATCGTGGGCGGCCGGAACGTGTTCCCGGAGGACATCGAGCGTGCCTGCGGTCGGGTCGACGGGGTGCGCCCGGGCAACGTCATCGCCTTCGGCATGGAGGGCTACAAGGGCAAGGAGTCCGTCGTGGTCGTGGCCGAGGTGAAGGGTTCCGACGTGGCGGCCATGGGCCGGGAGATCCACCACCGCACGCTCGACGTGTGCGGCATCCCGCCCCGCGACGTGATGCTGGTCAAGCCGGGCTCGCTGCCCAAGACCTCCTCGGGCAAGCTGCAGCGGGCGAAGTGCCGCGAGCAGTACCTCGAGGAGACGCTCGACCTCGCCTGACACCTGGCCAAGCCGCGCGGCGTCGGCAAGCCTGGCCGCCTGGCCGCTTGTGTCACGTTTGGGCGCGCTCGGCGGCCACCGGACGTGACACAACCGCCGGGAGATGGTGGGCGCCGGTTTCACAGACCGTGCCGGCGCAGGGTCTCGAGCACGTAATCGGGCCGGTACCGGATGTCGGCGTACGTGAACTCGACGACCCGGTAGCCCGCCGCTTGCAGCTCGTTGCGGCGTTGCGCGTCCTTGGCTCGCTCTGCGTCGGTGCTGTGGCCGCGCCGTCCTGACACCTCGACGATCAAGAGCAGTGCCTCGAAGCAGAAGTCGACTCGCCCCACTCTTCGCCCGTCGAGGTACGGGATCGGCTGGCACGTGGGCCGGGGGAGTCCGGCGTGGCGGACCAGAGTGAGGAACGCCCGCTCCAGCACGCTGTGCCCGCCGGAATCGACGAGGAGTTCATCGATGAGCGGCACTCCCCAGTGCCCTGGCCCGCGCCGGTCACTCAGCCGGCGCCGCAGGAAGGTCGGCGACGACGAGCCGTCCCGCACCGCACTGTCGACGGCTCGGGCCAGCTCCGCCCTCGTCGCCGACCGGGCCAGGTCGAGGATGGTCCGGGAAGCGGACGTGCACCTGATCTCGTCGATCGTCGTCGTGTCGATGCGATCGATCCTGAGGGCGGTGTGCACGGTCCAGATCGACCGGCGGCTCCGATCGGAACGGGGAACGGTGAAGTCCTGGGAACCCTCGGGGAACCCGTCGAAACCGTGGAGGGCGGCCGCCGCTCGACCGGACACCACGGCGTGCGGCCCGAGGTCCAGCAGGCCGGCCGTGAGGTCCTGCCGCCAGGTCCGTGGCGCGCCGACGACGCGCAACACCTGATGCCCGACGCGCTCGAGCAGACCGCGCTCGACGCGATGGCGGATCTGGAAGGTGGTCAGGCCGCACGCGTGGGCCTGGGCGAAGGTGGCGCACCCGAATTGGCGGGCGGCAAGTTCTTGCAGAAGACGATCAGCGGCACACTCGAGGAGGGTGTGCCTGGGCCGACTGAATTCGGAAAGCCCGCCGCCCTGTGTCACACCTGAGCGCGCCCGGCGGCCAACTCGTGTGACCCAAACCGTGGGTGGGGGGCGGGCCTGGCAATGCGGCGCGTACGGCGGTGGAGGCCTCAGGCGGCTTTCAGGGTGTCGATGATGCGGGCCCAGCGCTCGGGATCGCTGCGGTAGGGGGCGTAGAACGAGATGCGCTGGATGACGTCGCCGTACCGGCGGTGGAGCTCCGGGGCCACCGCCTCCGGTTCGGCGACGACGGCGAAGGTGTTCAGGATCTCGTCGTCGATGAGGTCGCCCATGTCGGCCCAGCGACCCTGCTTGGACAACCCGTTGAGCTCGTCCTGCAGCCCGCCCCAGCCGTGCAGGTCGAGCACCGCCCGGTAGGCGGGCGTCGAACCGTAGAAGGCGATCTGTTGCCGGGTGCCGGTGGTGGCCGCGGCCAGCTCGGCCTCGTTGCCGCCCGTCACGACAAAGCTCGGGCCGACGATCTCGAAGTCGTCCATAATCTTGCCGGCCTTGGCCCGACCCTTCGCCAGCGCGGGCACGGTGATCTCCCGCAGGTAGCGCTCAGTGGTGAAGCCATGGCAGATGAACCCGTCGCAGACCTCGCCGGCCACCTCGGTCATCAGCTCGCCGACGCCGGCCAGGAAGATTCGGGGCACGCCGACGTCGGCCAGGTCGCGGCGGTCGGGCGTGAAGAAGGGCGTCATCAGCGTGTGGGTGTAGAACTCGCCGCGGAACTCGAGCTTCGTGCCGTTGAGCCAGCAGTCCCAGATCGCTCTGATGGCGAGGACCATCTCCCGCATGCGGGCGGCCGGATGGCTCCACGGCATCGAGAAGCGCTTCGTGATGTGCGGCTTGATCTGGCTGCCGAGGCCGAGGATGAAGCGACCGCCGGAGTAGGCCTGCAGATCCCACGCCGTGGTCGCGAGCAGCATCGGGTTGCGGGCGAACGCGACGGCGATGGAGGTACCGAGCTCGACGCGGTCGGTGTGCTCGGCGGCCAGCAGCAGCGGCAGGAACGGATCGTGGTTCGTCTCCGCCGTCCACAGCCCCGAATACCCCGCGGCCTCCGCCTGCTGGGCGCTCGGCCCCGCCTTGGCCAGATCCGACGCGACGCCTCCGTCCACCTTCACGGCCGCGGACCGTAGTGCTTCGGGTGCGCAGCGGCAGCCTCCACAGGACGGCTCCACCAGACCGCCGCTCCGGCCAGGAACTCCTCGCACCGATGGCGCCAGAGGTGTACATGTGGCCTCCGACGGGAGGGGTGTGCGATGCGGTGGAACGCGGCCGTGCTCGTGGTGGCCTGCTCGGCCACCAGTCTGGTGGCGGTGCCCGCCAGTCCGGCGGCTGCCGTCGCTTCGTCGTACTCGTGGGAGCCGGCCCACGTCGACGGTGGCGGGTTCGTCACCGCGCTGGCGCCGTCCCCGGTGACGACCGGGCTCTGGCTCGCCGCGTCCGACGTGGCCGGGGTGTTCCGGAGCACCGACGGCGGCCGCACGTGGACGGGCGCGACGAGAGGTTTCGAGAACGTCGACCACCGGAAGGTCGGCGCCGTCGAGTGGGATCCTTTCAACCCGGCGCGGGCGTGGGCCTGCGCGGGCAACGCCCGGGCGACGGGTTCGGCGGGGGCCGTCCTGCGGACCACGGACGCCGGCGTGACGTGGGCGACGGTGAGCACCGCGGCGTTCTGCTCCGGCGGCGTGTTTGCCGGCTCGGGCGTGACCGACGCCCACCCGCGCTCGATCGGCCGGTTGCTCGTCGCCGATCGGACGGTCAGGAACCGGCTCTGGCTGGGGACCGTCCTCGACGGTGTGAGGCGCTCGACGGACGGCGGTGTGACGTGGGCATCGGCCGGCCTGGCCGGTCAGCCGGTGCGGGGCCTCGCACCCGATCCGCTCGATCCGAACGTGCTCTACGCCGCGGTGCGATCGCCAGCGGGCGGCGGCGTCTACCGAACACGCAACGCCAACGACCCCGCGCCGACCTGGGAGCTGCTGAGCGGGCCGCCGATGGCGGAAGAGCTGTCCATCGTCAGCGGCCGGCTCTACGTCGCCGCCGGCACCTCCGGCGTGTGGGCGGCCGACCTCACAGTGGCCACCCCGGTCCTGACCCGCATCGGGCTGGGCAGCCTGCCGTGGGTGGACGGTCGGACCGACGCCGCCAGCGTCAGCGCGACCGTTGTCCGAGGGGTGGAGACGGTGCTCCTCGGACTCGATGCCGACGCGGCGTGCATCGGCACGTACTGCCCGACCATCTGGCGTTCGGTGGACCGCGGTGTCACCTGGTCACCACTGCCGGCCGACGCGAGCGGCGTGGGGCTGACCGTCGGCGGCCCGACCGGCGACGTCTGGCGCCAGGCCGAGGTCCCGGCCACGCTCCTCGGCGGCACCAACCACGTCGTGGGCGACGTGCAGTACGACCCGATCACCCGCACGCGGATCGTGATGGCCGGTCGGGCGGGCATCTGGCGCAGCGGCGACTCCGGGGCGACCTGGTACCCGGTGGTCCGGGGGCTGGCGATGACGTTCCACGGCCAGCCGACCGCGGACCTGGCCGATGCCGGTTCGGTGGTCGTGCCGACCGCCGACTGGAGCCTCTTCGGCACCGACGACAGCGGTCGCACGGTGACGTCGGCGCTGGACGCACCGATGGAGATGGGGACATCGGCGCGGGTGGCCGGTTGGACGGGACCTGGCAGCGCACCGCTCTACGTCGGTGGCGGTTTCGGCACACCGCGGTCGGAGTTGTTCCTCCACCAGCCAGCGGCGCCACGGTTCACCGCACTGGGGTTCGGGCCCGCGGCCAACGCCCGCGGGGTGCTGGCCGCCGCAGCGCCGCGACATCGACGGCCAGCGGGTCGTGGTGGCCATCGGGCGGGGAACGGGGACGTGGCGACGCGTGGGTGAGGGGCCCTGGACGCGCACAGCGTCCGTCTCTGCTCCGGGCGGGCCGGACGGGGCGGCCGTGACCCGCGTGGGTCGGCTGGCGTGGACGCCCGGCGGTGCCCTCTACGCGTCCGACACCGGGAACGAGGCCTCGACGGGCGTCTGGCGCTCGCTCGATGCCGGGGTCACGTGGGAGCGGATCACCACGACCGCGATGGACATCGCCGCCGATGCCGCGGTCGCCAACCGGCTCTGGCTGGCGGGAGGCGGCGAGGTGTGGCGGGTCGACGACGCGCCGCGTGGGCGCCGTCGGCACGACGCCGGCGCTCGCCATCAACCAGCGGGCCAGTGTGCCCGCGGCGCGGCTGGTCGCGACCGACCCGACGGGCGGAGTCGTCGTGGTGACGGCACAGCGCGAGGCGACCACGCTCGGCCAGAAGGGCACGCACGGCCGGGTGCTCGTCTCCACCAACGGCGGCCGCACGTTCCTCGATCGCACGACGGATGCCGTGCGACCCGGGCTGGTGGAGCCGGTCGGGCTCGCCATCGAGCCGAACGGCACGATCCACATCGTCAGTCACGGCTTCGGCTGGTGGGTGGGGCGCCCGTCGTAGGGTCCGTGGGCCAGCCGGGGCCGGACCGGTAGCGTCTGACCCTCGTGCAGGACCGCTCGACCACTCTTGCCGCTGCCTCCGGGATCGAGGGCTGGATGACGCCGGCACAGGGTGAGCGCCTGTGGGACTCTGCCGCTGCGGTCGCGCCCGGCGGGACGATCGTCGAGATCGGGAGCTACCGCGGCAAGTCGGCCGTGGTGATGGCGTCGGCCGCTGCGCCGGGCGTGAGCGTCACGGCCATCGACCCGCACGCCGGCAACGACCGGGGTCCGCAGCAGATCCACGGCACGGCTGACGACGGCGAGGGCGACCACGAGGCCTTCATGGCGAACCTGCACGCCGCCGGGGTCGCCGATCGGGTGCGTCACCTCCGCGTCTTCTCCCACGACGCGCTCGACGATGTCCGGGGGACGATCGACCTGCTCTACATCGACGGCGCGCACCGGGTGAAGCCAGCCCGGGACGACATCGTGCAGTGGGGAGCGCGGGTAGCGCCGGGCGGGACGCTGCTCATCCACGACTCCTTCAGCTCGATCGGCGTCACGCTGGCCCTGCTGACGAGCCTGATTCCGGGCCGGCGGTTCCGCTACCTGGGCCGGGACGGCTCGTTGACGCGCTACCGGCGGGACGACCTGACCGGGAGCGAATGGCCACGCAACGTCGCGCGGCAACTCCTCGAGCTGGGCTGGTTCGCCCGCAACGTGGTCATCAAGGTGTTGCTCGTCGCCCGCCTCGGCTCGGTCGCCCGCCGCCTCGGCCACGACGGGGAGACTTGGCCCTATTAGCCCGGCCGACGGCCGGCGCCGGCGCGGTTAGCGGCCCTGTTCGCGGAGGAAGCGTTCCAGCTCGGCGGCGAGCTCGTCGCCGCTCGGGATGTCGTTGTCGGTGAACGGCAACGATGCGGAGGGTCCACCGGCGGCGGCCTCCTCGTCGTAGGCCTGTTCGAGCTGGTGCAGCACGGCGAGGTGCTCGCTGTTGGAGGCGATCAGCTCGTCCAAGCGGTGGCCGTGGCGGTCAGCCTCATCCCGTAGCAGCCCGGCCTCGACTTCCAGCCCGGCGACGTCGCGCAGCGCACCGAGCAGGGCCATGCTGGCCTGCGGGTAGGCCGACGCCGAGACGTAGTGCGGCACCTGGGCCCACAGTCCGAGCGCGGGGATGCCCCGGGCGGTGAAGCCGTGCTCGAGCGCGGCCTGCACACCCGCCGGGACGTCGACGGAGTTCTTCAGGTACGGCACGGTCGCCGCCACCTCCTCCGAGCCGCAACTCACCGACAGCCGGCTCGGCCGGGTGTGGGGAGCGGCGAAGGGATAAGCGCCGAGGCCCACCATCATCCGGGCCCCGAGGCCGGCGCACAACCCGGTGGCGACGTCCACGAAGCGGAACCAAGCAGCGTCGGGCTCGTGGCCGGTCAGGAGGAGGACGTCCCGATCGCCGCCGTCCTTCGCGGCCTTCAGCTGGATGGATGGCCAGGCCAGGTTCGTGTTGACACCGTCGCGCAGCTCCATGATCGGGCGCCGGGCGCGGTAGTCGATGAACGTGTCGGCATCGAACGTGGCGATGGGCCGCGCCGACCACTCCTCTTCGAGCACGGTCATGGCCATCTGCCCCGCGCCCCCGGCGTCGATCCAACCGGTGAGCATGGCGATGACGACGGGTGACTCGAGCTCGGGTCCCTCGTGCAGCTCGAAGGGCTCGGTCATAGCCGTGCCGCGTGGAGTGCGGCCTGGTCCGCGGCCTCCTCGACCTGCTGGCGGAACGCGTCGTGCTCGGACGGGTCCCGGCCGCCCCCCAGCGCGCCGGCCAGGTACCGCGCGTAGACACCCTCCAGGATGCAGGCCAGCTTCCAGAACGCGAACGCGACGTAGAACTCGATGCCGCTGACGTCGCGCTCGGACACGCCGGCGTATCGGGCGAGCAGCTCCGCGCGGTCGGGGAAGCCCGGTGCCGTCGACGCGGAGCCCGTCCAGGCGGAAGCCTCGTCGCCCGGTCCCGTCCAGTACACCATCAGCATGCCGACGTCGGCCAGGGGGTCGCCCAGGGTGCAGATCTCCCAATCGAGCACGGCGATGACGTGCCCACTGTCGTCGACCATCGTGTTGTCGAGCCGGTAGTCGCCGTGCACGATGCACGCCGGTCCCTGCTCGGGGATCCGCGAGCTGAGGAGGTCGTGCACATCGTCGACCGTCGGCAGCGGCCGCGTCTGAGACTGCTGCCACTGCCCGTACCAACGCTTGAGCTGGCGGGCGATGTAGCCCTCGTGGCGACCGAGGTCGGAGAGACCGACCGCTTCGATGTCGACGGCATGGATGGCGGCAAGCGTGTCGACGAGGTGCCCGCCCGCGGTGGTTCGCGCTGCGGGCGTCAGCATCGTCTCGGCCGCGGCGCGGTCTCGGATGACGTGACCGTCGACGAAGTCCATGACGTAGAACGGCGCGCCGCACACGTCGACGTCGGCGCAGAAGCCGCGGGCCGGCGCGACCGGAACGGGGGTGCCGGCGAGGGCGGCGATGACGCGGTGCTCGCGGCCCATGTCGTGCGCAGAGGCGAGAAGGTGCCCGAGTGGCGGACGGCGGAGCACGAGCGGGTGACCGTCCGCGCCCACCACGCGGTACGTCAGGTTGGAGTGCCCGCCGGCGATGAGCTCGAAGGAGAACGGCGCGACCGCGCCGCTCACGTTGGCCTCCAACCAGGAGGACGCGGCGGGGACATCGATGCCCATGGGTTGGGCGTGAGCGTCCGGCGCCGCCGCCGGCCGTGCGGGGGCCGTCGGCTCGCTGGTCATGGCGTGCACGGTAGCGGCCACCGATAGCGTGACCACATGGCCGCCATCGATGTCACCGACGCCACGTTTCAGACCGACGTCATCGAACGGAGCACGCAGGTGCCGGTCGTCGTCGATCTGTGGGCACCGTGGTGTGGACCGTGCCGCACGTTGGGGCCGATCCTCGAGAAGATCGTCGACGCCACGGAGGGACAGGTCGTCCTCGCCAAGGTCAACGTCGACGACAACCCGCAGATCGCCACCGCGTTCCGGGCCCAGTCGATCCCCGCGGTGCACGCCGTGATCGGAGGGCAGCGGGTCGATGGCTTCATCGGCGCCTATCCCGAGGATGTCGTCGAGCGCTTCGTCGAGTCGCTGCTGCCGACCGAGGGCGAGCAGGAGCTGGCGCGGCTCCTCGCTGCCGGGGACGAGGCCAGCCTCCGCCAGGTGCTCGAGCTCGAGCCCGGGCATCCGGAGGCCGTCCTCGCGCTGGCCGAGCTGATGGTCGACGACGGGCGGACGGAGGAGGCGCTGGGACTGCTCGCGCGGATACCGGAGACGGAGCCGGTGCGGCTCCTCGCCGCGCGGGCCCGCCTTGGGCAGAGCGGCATCGAGACCGACGGTGCGGACTCTGCTCCCGCCGACGACTTCGACGCCAAGCTCGAGGACCTGCTCCCGCTGGTGCGCGACGACGAGGTCGCCCGCCAGGAGTTCGTCGACATCCTCGAGGTGATGGGCCCGGACGACCCACGGACGGCGCAGTACCGCCGTCAGCTCACGAGTCGCTTGTTCTGAAGCACCGCGGCGCGGGCAGCCTCTTCGGAGGCCCAGGGGAGCGGCCGGTAGGATGGTCGCCGATGCGGCTGGAGCGACGCGACGGCTTCTGGTTGCTGGTGGGCGGCCCAGTGCCACGGGGGGCAGCGGCCATCACGCTGGGCCCCCTGATCTCGGTGCGGCGGGCGCACGCCGAGTCCCGCTACCTGCTGCGTCACGAGCTCGTGCACGTGCGCCAGTGGCGCCGCTACGGCGTGCTCGGGTTCGGCGCCCGCTACCTGGGCGCCTACGCCGTGTGGCGGCTGCGGCGCAAGGGGCACCACGGCGCCTACTTGCGCATCCCCTTCGAGATCGAGGCGGACTGGGTGGCCCGTCGAGCGCTCGCCACCGAGGTCAGGGACCCGACCTCGCCCGAGCGCACCTCCGTCTGAGCTTCCCTGTAGCACCGCCGGTGTAACGTCCGGCCCTGCCGTCCCGGCGGGCTTCGGGCGCTCTGCCCCCTTCAGTCCGGGCGCTCCGCGCCCCTCATCTCGGATGCCACGCGCCTGCGTCGAATGGGCGACCGGCTCCCTCGTCGTCACCGGCGCGCCGCGCCGGACAACCGGAGGGATGCCGATGCCGGAGCTGCTCCGCCCCGAACCGCCGCGGTCGCTGCTCGATCGCCTGTCGCGCCTGCGCACCCTCGTCGATCCGGCCCGCGCCGCCGTGGCGGCCGGCATGGTCGCGCTCGTCGTGGTGGCGGGCTGGTGGCTGGTACGACCGACCCCGCGCCCGGTGGAGGCGGACCTGCCGGTGGCCAGCACCGCCCCGCTGGCCTCACCACCCTCGGTCGTCCCGGCGGAAATCGTGGTGCAGGTGGCTGGCGCCGTCGTACATCCGGACGTCTACCGGCTGGCGGACGGCGCACGCGTCCTCGATATCGTCGAGGCAGCAGGTGGAGCGCTCCCTGATGCGGACCTGCAGGCGCTCGCGCTGGCCAGCCGGCTGACCGACGGCCAGCGCGTGCAGGTCCCGCGCCAGGGCGAGGTCCTGCCACCGAGCGTCCTGGGTGCGGCGCCGGCTGGCGCGGGCGGGTCAGGGTCAGGAGCCGGATCGGCCCCGGCGGCGCCAGTCGACCTGAACGCGGCCACGATGGCGGAGCTGGAGGCGCTGCCGGGCATCGGTCCGGCCACCGCGCAGGCGATCCTCACCTATCGGGAGCGCAACGGTCCTTTCCGCACGGTCGAAGACCTGGGCGAGGTTCAGGGCATCGGCCCGGCGCGGCTGGATGTTCTGAGGGACCTGGTGCGGGCATGAACGGCCCTGCAGCCGGGAGATCAGAGGGCCACGTAGCGCATGATGGCGAGCGCGGCCACGGTCCCGCCCCACACGGGGATGAGCAGCCAGAGGTACTCGCGCCACCACTCCCGCCAGCCGGCCACGGGCGCACGGGCGCTGCGCCGGGCGGCCCAGCTCCCGATGGCCAGCCACAGGACGACGGCGCCCGCGCCGGCCGCGGCGAGACGGGCCGGTCCGTTCTCCATCGGGAACCCGGCGACCAGCGCGGTGGGCGCGGCCAGGCTGGCCAGCACCCAGCCCACCTCGGCGTTCTTGACGCACGCGGAGCCGTTGCAGGGCCAGACCCGCCACACGGCGAGGGCCGCCACGAAGACGAGCAAGGGGAGCAGCAGTCCGGCGACCGGGCCGAAGCGGCGGATGCGTCGGCGGTACGCGACCGGGCCCTGCGGGACGGGTCGGGCGGCGGCTCCGACGAGATCCTGGCGCGGGCGCGACGGCATGATCACGCTCGGCCTGGCCACGTGGCGATGCTACGGCCTCCCCGCCGCCGGGTCGCGTCACCGCTGGTGGCGAGCGACGCCGTCGCCGTCGTCCTGGCCCTGGCCACGGTGGTCGCGGCGCTCCTGCGGCCCCCGCTGCCCTGGCCCCACGCCGCCCTCGGCGGGGCCGGGCTCGCCGTGTACGGCTTGGCGCGCGGACGCACCGTCGCGCTGGTCCTCGGGTGCTTCGCGCTCGTGGCCGCGCTGGCCGGTCAGGCGTGGTCGGCCGCGGCACCCGCGTCAGCGGTGCCGTTCACGGGCACGGTCACCCTGCGGACGGACCCTGCCCCGCTCGGTCCCGGCGTCGTGGCGACGGGCGTCGGCGACGGTCGGCTCCTGGAGCTCCGGGCCTTCGGAGGCAGTGCACGGCGGCTGCAACCGTGCCTCGCCGGCCACGAGCTCATGGTCGAGGGTCGCATCCGTCCGCCTCCGGCCCGCCAGGCCGCGTGGCTGCGCACCCGCCACATCGTGGGCGTGCTGGAGGTCGACCGCGTCGCCGTCATCGGGGACGGATCGCCGCTGGCCCGCTCCGCCAACCGCGTCCGCGAGGTCCTGGTCCGCGGCGCCCGCACGATGGATCCGCTCGATCGCAGCCTCTACTTGGGTTTCGTGGTCGGGGACGACCGCGCCCAGCCACCCGACTTGGTGGACACGTTCCGCCAGGCCGGACTGGGTCATCTCAACGCTGTCTCTGGACAGAATGTCGCGCTCACGCTGGCCGTCGTCGCGCCTGTGCTGCGCCGCCTGGGGCACCGCGCTCGGTGGGCCGGCACGGTCGGGGTGATCGCGTGGTTCACGGTGCTCACCCGGTTCGAGCCGTCGGTGCTGCGGGCCAGCGTCATGGCGGCGCTGGCGGCCACCGCCGTCCTGACGGGCCGACCATCGCGACCGTGGCGGACGCTCAGCCTCACCGTGGTCATCGTGCTCCTGGTCGACCCGCTGCTGGTCCGTTCCGTCGGCTGGTGGCTGTCGGTCGGCGCCACCGCCGGCATCGCCCTGCTGGCTGCTCCGCTGTCCCGCCGGCTGCCCGGGCCGTCGTGGATGCGCGTCCCCCTGTCGATGACGGTGGGTGCGCAGCTGGGGGTGGCCCCGGTCAGCGTGGCCGTGTTCGGGCCGCTCCCGCTGGCCTCCGTCCCCGCCAACCTCCTGGCGGCCCCGGCCGCGGGCCCGGTCATGGTGTACGGGCTGCCGGCGGGAGTCGTGGCCGGGCTGGTGCCTGACGTCCTGGCCGCGGTGTTGCAGCTCCCGACCACGTTGCTGGTCCGGTACATCGCCGCGGTTGCTTCGACGACGGCCGCCGCCGGTCTCCCGAACCTGGGTGCTCCTGCCTTGCTCGCCGGCGCGGTCGCGGTGGCCCTGGTGCTCCGACGGCCTCCGCGGCACCGGCAGTAGGTTTCCTCCGATGCTCGTGGCGCTGGGTGACAAGGAGTTCGACGTCACCCACCGGGCCCTGATCATGGGGGTGCTCAACCGGACCCCGGACTCGTTCTACGACGCCGGTGGGTACTTCGCGTTCGACGAGTTCCTCGCCAAGGCCGACGCGCTGGTGGCCGAGGGCGCCGACCTGCTCGACGTCGGCGGTGTGAGGGCCGGTCCGGGCGAAGCGGTGTCCGGCGAGGACGAGCTCGAGCGCGTGGTCCCCGCGGTCGAGGCGTTGCGGGCCCGGTTCGATGTACCCGTCTCGGTCGACACGTGGCGGTCGAGTGTGCTCGAGGCGACCCTGAAGGCGGGCGCCTGCGTGGCCAACGACATCAGCGGCTTCGCCGATCCCGCCTACCTCGACGTCGCCGCCCGTCACGGCGCGTCCGTCGTGGCCACTCACATCCGCCTGGCGCCTCGTGTGGCCGATCCGGCGCCGGAGTATCCCGGCGGTGTCGTCGACACGGTCGTGGCCTTCTGCGCCGAGCTGGCTCAGCTCGCCGAGGCGGCCGGCATCCCGCGTGCACGGATCATGGTCGACGCTGGCCTCGACCTCGGGAAGACGGAGCCCATGTCCCTCGAGCTCCTGCGGGCGTCCGACCGGCTGGCCGCGCTCGGCTACCCGGTGCTCCTGTCGGCCTCCAACAAGCGCTTCCTGGGCGAGATCCTGCGCCTCGACGTGGCCGATCGGCGCCTGGCCTCCGCAGCTGCCCACGCCCAGGGCATCGCGCTGGGCTGTCGGGTGCTGCGGGTGCACGACGTGAAGGGAAGCCGGCGGGTCGCCGATGTGATGGCGGCGATCCTTTCCGCCCGGGACGGCACGCACGTCGCCGTTCAACCGACACGGGCTCGACCATGAGCGAGCTGCACCTCGTGCACGGCGCCGACGAGCCCCTGGTCGGCCAGGCGGTGGTCGAGCTGTCCCGGCGGCTCGTCGGGTCGGGGGACCGGGGGTTGCTCGTCGCCGACCTGACCATCGATGGAGACGAGGTCACGATCGGACGGGTCGTCGCCGAGGCCCAGACCCCGCCGTTCCTGACCGACAAGCGGGTGGTCATCGCCCGGGGGATCGAGGACGTAGCGGCCGATGGCCTGGCTCAGCTCCAGCAGTACCTGGCGGAGCCTTTGGACACGACCGACCTCGTCCTCGTTCACCAGGGCCGACCGACCAAGCGGCTGCTCGATCTCGTCAAGGCCGCCGGCGGCACGGTCGCCGCGGCCGACGTGGGATCGAACCGGCGGGAGCGCGCCACTTTCGTGGCCGACCAGGTGGCGGCGGCCGGGCTGCGCCTCGATCAGGCCGCGGTCGGAGTACTGACCGAACACCTCGGGGAGGATCTCAACCGCCTCGCCGGTCTGCTCGAGATGCTCGAGGCGACGTACGGAACCTCGACCGGCAGGATCGGCGTGGAGGACCTGTCCCCTTACCTCGGTGACGGCGGCGGCGTGCCGCCGTGGGACCTCACCGACGCCATCGATCGCGGCGATCGCGTGGCCGCGCTCGACGCGCTCGACCGTATGTCACGTGCCGGAGCCCGCCACCCGCTGCAGATCATGGCGATCCTCCACACCCACTACACCCGGCTGCTCCGGCTGGACGGGTCGGGGGCGGGGGACGAAGCGGCCGCGGAGGCGGTGCTCGGCGTCAAGGGGTTCGCGGCGAAGAAGGCGCTCGAACGTTCACGGGCGATGGGGCCCGAAGCCATCCACGAGGCGGTGCAACTCCTTGCCCGGGCCGACCTCGACCTGCGGGGGCAGCGGGAACTCCCCGAAGAAGCCGTGCTCCAGGTGCTCGTGGCCCGGCTCTGTCGCCTCAGCGGCCGCCGTCGCCCGGCTTCCGCGGGCCGGCGCTGACGGGCCGGTCAGACCGGTTCAGCCCTGTGCGGCGGCGGTCTCGGCCGCCCGCTTCATCATGCGGCTCTTGCGGCGGGCCGCCTGGTTCTTGTGGATGATGCCCTTCGACGCCGCCTTGTCCAGCCGCTTCTGGGCCAGCTGCGCGGCCGCCGTGCCCTCGTCCGTGTCGGCCACGGCCACTGCGGACTTCACGCGGGTCTTGAGCTCGGAGCGGACCGCCTTGTTGCGCTCAGCACTCTTGGCGTTGGTCTTGTTCCGCTTCTTCTGGCTCTTGATGTTGGCCACTGAATGGTCCTTTGCGATCCGGAGGGCCCCGCAAGGCTAGCAACCGGCGTCTCTGCCCCCCAACCTCGCCGCCAGGTACGCTGCCGCGGGGTCGATCGCGGTCGGGGCAGACAGACTTGGTCGGATTCGGCGCGCCACGCGGTGCGGGCCACGGAGAGTGGGTGGGTGCGTGTGGTGAGGACGAGCATCGGAGCGCAGACCCCGGCGCCCGTCCGGCGCACGCGGTCGGCGGGCGGCGTGGTAGCGCTCGCCGTCCTCGCCGGGGCCGGCCTGGGTGTCGGCGCGGCATGGGCCCAGGTGCCCCCCGACACCACGCTGCCCACGGAAACGACGCTGCCGACGGACACGCTGCCGACTGACACCACCCTGCCGACGGACACGACGATCCCCGGCGGGACCACGACCGCCCCGCCCGACACCACTCCGCCGGGCAACGGGCGATTCAGCTCCGGCCCCATCCACGGGGCCGGGTTCATGACGGTCACCGTCGAGCTGCCCTCCGGCCGCCTGGTCTCCGGCGGGGACAGCCAGGGGTTCTTCGTGTCCGACGACGGCGGGCGGTCCTGGCTCTCCCGGAACGTCCTGCGGGGCGGCGCCGACCCCTTTGCCTCGCGCGGCGTGGCTGACCTCATCCTGGCCCCGGTGTCCGGCCCGGATGGCACCACGCCGACGATCTTCGCCGCGGTGGGCAAGCGTGAGCAGCCGACCGCCGCCGTCCTGCGATCCGACGACGAGGGCGAGACCTGGGTCGTGGACAACGGCGGCAAGGGCATCTGGTTCGACGGGGGCAACCTTCCCGGCGGCGGCAGCACCCGCAGCCGGGCGACCAGCCGCCTCCTGGCCCTGGCCGAGCGGGGCCCGTACGCCGCGCAGCCGCGGCTGTTCGCCGGTGACATGACCGGATGCGTGTGGTCGAGGGCGCTCACCGAGGGCGCGGCGTGGGTGCAGGTCGGCTGCCTCCCCGTCGCCAGCCGGTCGCCGATCCGGGGCGTGGCCGTGAGCGCCCGGGGTGATCTGATCGTGGCGACATCACGCATGGGCCTGGCCGGGTCCCGCGGCGGCGGCACGCTGCCCCAGCCGGCGGTGGTGGGGGCGTGGCGCTTCGTCGTGAACTCCGCCTGCACGACCGGCCCGTGCACCTACACCCTGCCGACGGCGCCGCTCATCCTCTTCGCCGCCGTCTCGCAGAGCGTCGAGGAGGTGCTCATCACGCCTGATGACCACCTGTACCTGGCGGTCGTGGACGAGCGCATGGTCAACATGCCCGCTCGCATCGGAGGCCTCTGGGCCGGTCGACCCGACGGCTCCCCGTTGGTGTCGGTGGGTGTGATCGGTGAACTCCGGCTCCGCAACGTCGTCAGCCTCGACCTGGTGCAGGGTGCGGCCGGTGTCGACACGGTCCTCACCGGCGCCAGCCTGCCCAAGGCGGCGGCGACCGACACCGAGCGGACGGACTTCGAGGTCACGAGGGCCCGGGTCCGCTGGGACACCGGGCCGTTCCCGGCGCCCGAGGCGCTCGAACCGTTGGCGCAGGAGTCCGCCGTCGACCTCGACCTGTACGGCCACGACGGCCTCCGGTGGTTCGTCGACGGCACCAGCACATTGGGGAATGACCAATACGTGGTGTCCTCCGTGCGGGTCCTCTCCGACGGGCGCTACCTGGTGGCGGGCAAGGCCGGCCTGTGGATCCACCACGTCCGCCAGCAGCCGGGCGGCCCGGCCCCGCCCTGGCGGCCGGCGGTGTTCGGCATCGGCTCCACCTTCCAGGGCGACGTCGTCCTGGACGACGGGACGTCGTACACGACCGACGCCGACCGCTTCCTCTTCCGCGCCGACCTCACCATGGCGCGCCCGGAGGTGCGCCACGAGCTCGACCAGCCACCCACCGTCGCCTCCGACGTGACGAAGGGGCTCTCGGTCACCGTCCTCGACGGCGGCACGGCCATCGTGGGCCAGGCCACCTCCACCTTCGGCGGCCTGCTGCTGGCCGTACCACCAGGATCGGCGCCGTCGACGCAGTTGCGCCTGCCGGTGTTCCGCCAACCGGTCGCGCTGGCCGCCATCGACGACGCCGCGACCGACGACACGGTGCTGGTCGGCATCGCCGACAGCGGGATGTGGTCCGCCCGTTGGGACCGGTCGGCCCCGGCACCGGCGCTCGTGGGATGGCGGCGCCTGACCGCTGCGGGCGCGGGCGTGCCGCCGCGCACGGCCCAGCCGTTCGAGACACCGGCGCTGCCGGACGACGTGGCACCCGCATCGGCCACCATTCGCACGGTCGACGATGCCGGCGGGACGGTCATCTTCGCCGAGACGGCGAAGGAGGGGCTGTGGGCGGCGCGGTGGGCGCCAGGCACCGGCCCGCTCACCTGGGTTCCCGTGCTCGGCCGGTCCGGGCTGTCGGGCGACGCCAGCCGGGAGATGGCATACGTCAGCGATGCCGACGCGCTGTTCCTGTCCGGGCTCCGTACCCTGGGGCGGATCGATGACCCGGTCCGTTGCCTGGCCGAGGCCTGCACCCTGACCCCCGTGGATGCCCCGGTGATCGGCTCCACGGGATGGACGCCGCTGTCCACCGCCTACGGCGTCGTGCCGCTGGCGGCCAGCGGATCGACCCTGATCGTCGTCGCCGGCGCCGATCCGACGCTCGACAAGCCAGGCACGGTCTACCGGTACGACCCGACAGCCGCAGGTGACGCGGCGTGGGATCGCCTGGCCGATCCGGACGGGGTCGCGGCCAACCAGCTGATCCGGCCCATCGGCGTCGCCGCCGAAGACGACCGCCTGGCCATCACCACCTCGGGCAACGGCCTCGTCGTCTACGGCTGAGCGCGGCGCGGCGCGAGCGTGAACCTCCCGGGCCTGGACGAGGGGCGTCGGTAGCATCGATCGAGCCATGCAGCTCGCCCGCATCCGCAACTTCTCGATCATCGCCCACATCGACCACGGCAAGTCGACGCTGTCTGACCGGATCCTGGAGATGACGGGCGCGGTCGACGCGCGGGACATGCGGGCCCAGTACCTCGACTCGATGGACCTCGAGCGGGAGCGGGGCATCACCATCAAGGCCCAGAACGTCCGGGTGTCGTGGAAGGGCCACACGCTCCACCTGATCGACACACCGGGCCACGTCGACTTCGGCTACGAGGTGTCGCGCTCGCTCGCCGCGTGCGAGGGCGTCGTCCTCGTCGTTGACGCCTCCCAGGGGATCGAGGCCCAGACCCTCGCCAACTGCTACCTGGCGCTGGAGCACGACCTCGAGATCGTCGCCGCCCTCAACAAGATCGACCTGCCAGCGGCTGATCCCGATCGCTACGCCGAAGAGATCGAGACCGTGCTCGGCATCCCGGCCAAGGACATCTTGCGCCTCTCCGCCAAGACGGGCGAAGGCGTGGCCGAGTTGCTGGACGCCGTCATCGAGCGCATCCCGGCGCCGGCCGGCGACGTCGACGCCCCGCTGCAGGCGCTCATCTTCGACAGCCAGTACGACCAGTACCGCGGCGTGGTGAGCTCCATCCGCGTGATGAACGGCCGTCTGGGCGCGCAGGCCAGGGTCCGCTTCGTGCAGGCCGGCACCACCCACGACGCGGACGAGATCGGCGTGCGCCTGCCCATACCGACACCCGTGGCCGAGCTCGGCCCAGGTGAGGTCGGCTACCTCATCGCGGGGGTGAAGGACGTCGGGCAGGCCCGCGTCGGTGAGACCGTGACCGAGGCCGGGCGGAGCGGCGCGGAAGCCCTCCCCGGCTACAGCACCCCCAAGCCGATGGTGTTCTGTGGCCTCTACCCCGTGGACGGCGACGACTTCGAGGACCTGCGCGAGAGCCTCGAGCGGTTGCGGCTCAACGACGCGTCGATCTCGTACGTGCCGGAGACGTCCGGCGCGCTCGGCTTCGGGTTCCGCTGCGGCTTCCTCGGCCTGCTGCACATGGAGATCGTGCGCGAGCGCCTCGAGCGCGAGTTCGACCTGGCGCTCATCGCGACCGCGCCGAGCGTCGAGTACCGGGTGCGGCGGACCGACGGCACCGAGGAGGTCGTCGACAACCCGGCCGACCTGCCGGTGCCTCAGGAGATCGACTGGATCGAGGAGCCCAACCTCAAGGTGTCGATCATCACGCCCAAGGACTACACGGGAACGCTCATGGATCTGTGCCAGACGCGGCGGGGCGACATGGTCAAGTTGGAGTACTTGTCGCCCGAGCGGGTCGAGCTGCACTACCGCGTCCCACTGGCCGAGGTGGTGGTCGACTTCTTCGACCAGCTCAAGAGCCGGACCCAGGGTTACGCCTCGCTCGACTACGAGCCCGCCGACTACGCCCGGGCCAACCTGGTGAAGGTCGATGTGCTGCTGAACGGCGTGGTGGCCGACGCCTTCTCGACCATCGTCCACCGGGACAAGGCGTACGAGTACGGACGGCGCATGTGCGAGAAGCTCCGCGAGCTGATCCCGCGGCAGCTCTTCGACGTGCCGATCCAGGCCGCCATCGGCGGGAAGATCATCGCCCGCGAAACGGTCAAGGCCAAGCGCAAGGACGTCCTCGCCAAGTGCTACGGCGGCGACATCACGCGCAAGCGCAAGCTGCTCGAGAAGCAGAAGGAAGGCAAGAAGAAGATGAAGTCGATCGGGCGGGTCGAGGTGCCGCAAGAGGCCTTCGTGGCCGCGCTTCGCTTGGACGATTAGCTCAGGAGTGCGCGCGGGCTGAACATCCGGTAGCAAGGAGGGGATGGCTCGGCTGGGGACGTTCCGCTCGTTGAAGCAGCGGAACGCCCGGTTGTTCTTCGCCGGGATGCTCGTGTCGAACTGCGGCACGTGGATGCAGTCGACGGCGCAGGGCTGGTTGGTCTACCGGCTGTCCGGTCAGGGCACCTCGTTGGGACTGGTACTGGCCTGCCAGTTCCTGCCGCTGCTGCTCCTCGGTCCGTGGGCCGGTGTGCTCGCCGACCAGGTGAACCGGCGCCGCCTCACCATCGCCGCGCAGGCCGGCATGGCTGCGCAGGCCATCCTCCTCGGCATCCTCGACCTGACCGGGGCCGTCACCCTGGGGCTCGTCTACGGCCTGACCGTCGTGCTCGGCGTATTGGCCGCCATCGACAACCCCGCCCGCCGCAGCCTGGTGACGGAGCTGGTCGACGAGGAGGACATCCCCAACGTCCTTTCGCTGAACACGGCCGTCATGACCGGCTCCCGGGTATTCGGCCCCGCACTCGCCGCCGTGCTCGTCGGCCTCGTGGGCACCGGCTGGTGCTTCATCGCCAACGGCCTGTCGTTCGTGGCCGTGCTCATCAGCCTGATCCTCATGAACCCGACCCAGTTGCGCACGATGACGCCCAGGCCCCGAGGCGGCCGTCCGCTGCGCGAGGCGCTCGGCTTCATCTGGCGCGAGCCCGTGCTGCGGCCCACCTTCATCGTGCTGATCGTGGTCTCGACCTTCGCGTTCAACTACGGGGTGTCGCTGCTCCTGGTGTCGTCGCGCAACCTGGACGGCGGGGTCACGGCGTTCGGGCTCCTCTTGGCGGTCACGAGCCTCGGCAGCTTCGCCGGTTCGCTGATCATCGCCTCGCAGCGCCGCATCGGCATGGCGGCCATGCTGGCCACGCTCACCCTGCTCGGTGTGTTCTCCACGCTCATGGGCGTCGCTCCGACGCTGGCCGTCGCCTTCGTGCTCGCCATACCGATGGGCATGGGCGGCGCCGGCTACATCGCCTCCACCAACGGCATCATCCTGCCCCGGGTCCCCGCGAACATGCGGGGCCGGGTGCTCGCCCTCCAGGCCACGGCCTTCCTCGGCTCCACCCCGATCGGTGGGCCGATCACCGGGTGGATCGGCGACCACGTCGGCGCGGGCTGGTCGATCGCGTACGGCGGTCTGATCGCCCTCGGCTGCGTCGGCGTCGTCGCCCTCTCGCTGCAGGTCCGGAACCGATCGGCAGCCGCGGTGCCAGCCGTCCCCGTCGAGTCCGTCCATTGATCCTCGTCGCGCCATGAGCCGGACGCCGACGGTGCTCTGGTTCCGGCGTGACCTCCGCCTGGCCGACCATCCGGCGCTCAGCGCGGCGACGGCCGACGGGCCGGTCACGCCACTGTTCGTGCTCGACCCGGTGTTCCTGTCGCGCGCCGGCGCGCCCCGGCTGGCCTTCCTGTCGTCGGGCCTGGCCGCGCTCGACGAGGCCATGGGCGGCGCGCTGGTCGTGCGCACCGGTGACCCGGCAACCGTTGTCCCCGCGCTCGCCGCCGAGGTCGGCGCCCGGGACGTGCACGCCACCGCCGACTTCGGTCCGTACGGCCACCGGCGGGATCGTTCGGTCGCGGCTGCACTCGAGGCCGATGCGCGGTCGCTGGTGCTATCCGGCTCGCCGTATGCCACCGACCCGGGATCGGTGACGAAGGACGACGGCTCGCCCTACGCGGTGTTCACGCCGTTCTCCAAGGTGTGGAGGGCGGTGGGCTGGCCGACGCCCCTGCCCGAGCCGCAGACCGAGTGGCGCGGCCGCCCGGAGATCGGGTCGGACCCGCTGCCGAGCCGACCGGCCACCGACGCGGAGCTGCCTCCCGCGGGGGAGGAGACGGCGCACGCCGCATGGGAGGCGTTCGCCTCGGGCGCGCTCGCCCGCTACGCGTCGGCACGCGATCGGCCGGACGTCGCCGGCACGAGCGGGCTGTCTCCATACCTGCGCTTCGGGATGCTCCACCCGCGCCAGCTCCTGAATGAGCTCGGCGGGTCGAAGTCCGAGCGCGTCTTCGTGACCGAACTGGCCTGGCGCGAGTTCTACGCCGACGTCCTCCACCACCATCCGCGCTCCGGGTGGGAGAACCTCAACCGGCGCATGGACGCGATGCCCGTCGACACGGGGAGCGACGCGCGCCGCCGCTTCGAGGTGTGGCAGCGGGGTGAGACCGGCTATCCGCTCGTTGACGCCGGCATGCGCCAGCTCCTGGCGAGAGGATGGATGCACAACCGCATCCGGATGGTGGTGGCCAGCTTCCTCGTGAAGGACCTGCACCTGCCATGGCAGTGGGGCGCCCGCCACTTCATGGCGCATCTCGTGGACGGCGATCTCGCGTCGAACAGCCACGGATGGCAATGGACGGCGGGGACGGGCACCGATGCCGCTCCCTACTTCCGCATCTTCAACCCGGTCACGCAGTCGACGCGGTTCGATCCGGACGGTGTGTACATCCGCCGTTGGGTCCCCGAGCTGGCCCACGTCGACGGCAACGACGTGCACGCACCGTGGGAGTCCAAGCGGGGGATCCCGCTCGGGTACCGCCCGCCGATGGTCGACCACCGGGAGGAACGGGCGGAGTCGCTGCGCCGCTACGGGCTCGTCAAGGGCCGGTGACACGAGAGCCTGCTGGATAGCCTGGCTCCAGTGGGGTGACCTCATGCTCGACGAACGCAAGTCCAAGATCCTCAGGGCCATCGTCCGTGAGTACATCGAGACGGCGCAGCCCGTCGGGTCTTCGCACGTGGCGGCCGACGCCACGCTCCAGGTCTCCCCGGCGACCATCCGCAACGAGATGGCCGTGCTGGAGCAGGAGGGCTATCTGCGCCAGCCGTACACCTCGGCGGGGCGGGTGCCGACCGACAAGGCCTACCGGGTCTATGTGGACGAGATCGCGCAGCCCGGCGTCCTGGACGACGCCCGCAGCCAGCAGGTGCGGGACTTCTTCGCCACGGCCCACGGCGCGCTCGAGCGCATGCTGCAGCACACGACCGGCCTGCTGACCCAGCTGACCAGCTACACCGCGGTCGTCACCGCCTCGACGGCTGAGATCGCCAAGGTGCGCTCCGTCCAGCTCGTGTCCCTGTCGGAGCGCGAGCTCATGCTGGTGGCGGTGCTGTCCAACGGCACCGTCGAGAACGCCACCTTCGAGCGGGAGCCTGATGTCTCCGACGTCGTGGTCGACGGCGCGTCGGCGCTGCTGGCCCGGCACGGCGCAGGCTCGAGCCTCGCCGACCTCGGGGAGGCGTCACTGCCGCCGTCGCCCGACGGCGACGATCCCGTCGTCCGGCTGGCCCGGCGTGGCCTCGAGGAGCTGCGGTCCCGCAGCCAGCGTCCCGATGACCACCTGTACATCGGCGGGACGGCCTCCGTGGCGTCGGCGTTCGATGCCGTTGACGTCGTGCGCAACGTCCTGCTCACCCTCGAGCAGGAGTACGTCGTGGTGTCGCTGATCCGCGACATGCTCGATCGCGGCGTGTCCGTGGCCATCGGCGCCGAGCACGGGATCGAGCAGCTCGCTGTGTGCTCGGTGGTCGTGGCGCCGTACATCGTGGAGGGTGAGGCGGTCGGCACGGTCGGCCTGCTCGGGCCGACGCGCATGAACTACCCCCAGGCCCTGGCGGCCGTCGACGTCGTCAGCCAGCGTCTCGGCGAGCGCCTGTCCGAGGGGTAGCCGCAGTAGCCTCACGACGACATGGCCGAGGACTTCTACGCGCTGCTCGGCGTCCGTCATGACGCCTCGGCGGAGGACCTCAAGCGCGCCTATCGGCAGCGGGCGCGGGAGCTCCACCCGGACGCCAACCCCGGTGACGCCAAGGCCGAGGAGCGGTTCAAGGCCGTCTCCCGCGCGTACGAGGTGCTGTCCGACCCCGAGCAGCGGGGCCGCTACGACCGCTACGGGGAGGCGGGCGTCGCCGGCGCGTCGGGCCGCGGCGGTGCGGATTACTTCAACGCCGGCGGCGGGCTCGGCGACCTGTTCGACGCTTTCTTCGGCGGCAATCCCTTCGGCGGGGGCTCGTCAGGGCCCGCGGGACCTCCGCGCGGGCAGGACCTGGAGATCCAGGCCGACCTCAGCTTCGAGGACGCTGTCTTCGGCACGACGCTCCCCGTCACCGTCAAGACTGCCGTGCGCTGCGAGCACTGCGACGGGCTCGGTGCCGAGCCGGGGACGAAGCCCGTGACCTGCATCGAGTGCGCGGGGACGGGGCAGGTCCGGCGGGTGCGCCAGAGCCTGCTCGGCCAGATGGTCACCGCGTCGGCCTGCCCTCGCTGCAGCGGTCTCGGCGAGGTGATCGTTACGCCGTGCGAGGTCTGCGCAGGCCACGGACGGCTGATCGAGGACCGGACGTTCCAGGTGGACGTGCCCGCCGGGGTCGACAGCGGGTCGACGCTGCGGCTGGGCGGGCGCGGCGCGGTCGGTCCGCGCGGTGGGGGAGCGGGCGATCTGTACGTCCACCTCCGGGTCCGGCCCCACGAGCGGTACGACCGGGTCGACAACGACCTGGTGACCACCGTCCACGTCTCGATCGTGCAGGCGGCGCTGGGCACCACGGTGACCCTGTCGACCCTCGACGGCGAGGAAGAGCTGCGCATCCCCGCCGGCACACAGTCGGGCCGCGTGTTCACGCTCCGCGGTCGTGGGGTCCCGGCGGTGCGGGGGCGGGGGCGGGGTGACCTGCGGGCGGAGCTCGTGGTGGACGTCCCGACGAAGCTCACGCCGACCCAGGAGGAGCTCATGCGGCGCCTGGCCGAAGAGCTGGGGGAACCGGTCGAGCCGCCCGGCGGGCAGGGCATCATGTCCCGCATCAAGTCCGCCTTCTCGTGACCTGGTGAGCGACCGGTCTGGACGTGCTGAACCCTCGGACGGCGGCGGCCCACGTCTACGTCTCGTCGCTCGACGAGCCCCGCCTTGAGGCCGCGGACCGCCACCATCTGGAGCGGGTGCTGCGCCTACGGGCCGGCGCGGAGATCACGGTGGGGGACGGAGCGGGCCGCTGGCGTCCGGCCGTGCTGGGAACGGAGCTGCAGCCGATGGGGTCCGCGGTGACGGAGGTCGCTGCCGGCCCGCCGCTGACGGTCGGCTTCGCGGTAGTGAAGGGCGACCGGCCCGACCTGATCGTACGGGCGTTGACGGAGGTCGGGATCGACCGCATCGTGCCGCTCCACAGCGCCCGGAGCGTGGTGCGCTGGACGGGCTCGCGGCGGTCCGAGGCGGTCGAGCGGCTCCGGCGCGTTGTGCGGAGCGCCGGCATGCAGAGCCGCCGGGTGTGGCTGCCGGAGGTCTGCGACGTCGAGGATCTCGCCGACATGGTCGCCGGCGGCGGTGACGAGGTGGCACTCGCCGTCCCGGGTGAGATGCGGGCGCTCGACCGGCCAACGGTGCTCGTCGGTCCGGAGGGTGGGTGGACGCCGGAAGAGCTGGCGATGGGCAACGGATCGGTGGCGCATGTCGGGCTCGGGCCCCACGTCCTGCGGTCCGAGACGGCTGCCATCGCGGCCGGGGTGCTGCTGGTCGCCGGGTTCCGTCCTGCTCGATCCGGCTGAGCGCACTCGGTGGTCGGTGCCCACCCTCCGCGGTCGGCGATGCACCGATGGTCGCCATCCGGGGGCCCTGACGGCGGTCACGCCATCGCAGGACACTTTTTCACTCTGCGTGGTCTTCCTTGTGGTACCAATCCTCCGTGGTCAAGAACATGGAAACCGAGAACCCCACCGGCGAAGACGGCGCCGGCTCCCCCTACGCCCGGCTCGTGGGCCAGCGCCTGCGGTCGATCCGGGCGCAGAAGAAGCTGTCGCTGGACGCCGTCGAGGAGCTCTCGAGCGGCGAGTTCAAGGCGTCGGTGCTCGGTGCCTACGAACGCGGTGAGCGGGCGATCTCCGTGCCCCGGCTGGCCCGGCTGGCGCTCATCTACGAGGCGCCCGTCGACCAGCTGCTTCCCGATCCGGGCGACACCGACGGCGCACCGCCGGCCAACCGTGGTGGCTCGGGGGAGAAGGTGGCCGTCGATCTCAGCCGCCTGGCCGAGCTGGACGGGCCCAACTTCGAGATGCTGGCCCGCTACCTGAAGATGATCCAGCACGCCCGCGGGGACTTCAACGGCAAGGTGCTGACGATCCGGGCGGACGACATGCGGGCGGTGGCGGCCATGTTCGACCTCACCATCGACCAGGCGATCCGTAAGCTCGACGCGTGGGGTCTGCGCTTCAACCCCAACGCGCCGAAGGAGTGACGGCAACGCCCGCAGCGCCATTCGGCGTCTATCTCCACATCCCGTTCTGCGCGGCTCGCTGCGACTACTGCCGCGTTCGCCACCTGGACGGACCGCCACCACTTGATCGCCGAGTACCTCGACGCGGTGCAGACCGAGATCACGTCCGCTGTGGCGACCGGTGCGCACAGTGGGCTCAGCCCCGACAGCGTGACGAGCGTGTTCGTGGGCGGCGGCACCCCCTCCCTGGTGCCCGCGGCCGACCTGGCTCGGGTGCTGGCCTCGCTGCCGCTCGCCCCCGGAGCCGAAGTCACCGTCGAGTGCAACCCGGACGACGTGACGGCCGCGCTCCTCGCCACGTATCGCGCCGGCGGCGTGAGCCGCCTCTCGTTCGGCGTGCAGTCGATGGTGCCGCACGTCCTGGCGGCGTTGGGCCGCACGCACGACCCGGACAACGTGCGCCGCGGCGTGGCGCTGGCCCGGGAGGCCGGCTTCGAGACGTTCAACCTGGACATCATCTACGGCACGGTGGGGGAGTCCCCTGCCGACTGGGAGCACACCGTCCGCTCCGTGCTGGCGCTCGACCCGCCCCACGTCTCGGCCTACGGCCTGACCGTCGAGGCGGGGACCCCGCTGGCCCTTGACGCTTCCCGCTACCCCGACGACGACGACCAGGCCGCCAAGTACGAAGTCGCCGACACGCTGCTCGCGGAGGCGGGCCTGGCCTGCTATGAGATCTCCAACTGGGCCCGTCCTGGTCACGAGTGCCGGCACAACCTGGTCTATTGGAGCCAGGGCGACTACCTCGGCTTCGGCTGCGCCGCGCACTCGCACCGCGCCGGCCGGCGCTGGTGGAACGTCCGGACACCCGAGCGGTACATCGGCCTCGTCAGGGCGGGCGAGCCGGCGGAGGCGGCCGGCGAGGACCTGGACGCCGAGACCCGGCGCCTCGAGGGTTTGCAGCTGGCGCTGCGGACGCGAGACGGCGTGCCCCATTCGGCGTTGGCCGTGGACGAGCTGCCGGAGGGCCTCGTCGAACCGGACGGCGACCGGGTGGTGCTCACGCGGGCCGGCCGCCTGGTGGCCAACGAGGTTTCGCTGCGCCTCCGGTGACGCCGCGGGCGGACGCCCGGACCGCTGTGGCCGTCCGCAGGTTCTCGCGGGGATCTGTTGCCGCTTCCGGTATTGAGGGCCGCGCGAGAACCGCTCTCTCGGATGTCTGCGGCGGCGACCGGCTGGTAGCGTTCGCGGCTCCGGGCGCGTAGCTCAGTTGGTTAGAGCGCCACCTTGACACGGTGGAGGCCAGGCGTTCGAGTCGCCTCGTGCCCACGGAGAAATCCCACGTAGATGGGTATTTCTACGGCGGCCGCCCGAGCGGCAAAGTCGCCAGGTGCAGACCAGGTGCACAGAAGTGCACAGCACTCGACGGGTCTGGCTGCGCTGGAACGGCACCAGACGGACGGCCCGGACGGGTTGCTGATCCGCGTCCGAGGCCGACCGCGGGGCGCTGAGACGACGGTCGGGGCCTGGTTCGGGTCGGTTTCGATGCGTTGCTCCCGCGGCGATGCCGGCCGTGGCGCGCCCACCCCGGTGGGAGCCGGTGACGGCTCGGGCGCCCCGCCTGGGGCGACGATGCTCTCTTACCTGGACCAGCTCGCGGCGTCGCGACGACCAGGCACGATTCATCGACCGACACCGCGCTGCGGTTGTTCGCCGCCTTCGTGTTGGACCACGACCCGAAGTTGCGCTCGGCCCGCGAGCTGCAACGCCGCCAGATCGAGGTCCTCGAACGGATCATCGAGTGGGGTTGGGACGACAGCCCCACCCGCTGCCCGGTGTTCGAGTCCAACCTCCCCAAAGTCAATGACCCGCTCCCAAGTTCTTGGATGGCTCACCGGCTGCCTGACGTTCGGGAGCGCCGCGACGTAACCGGAAGCTCGACCGAGGACGAGCGCGCCACGAGCTCCGGGGTGGAACAGCACCTGCTGGTGCACGTACGCCTCGTCGGCATCGCCCTCGGCGAAGAGCAGCTTGGCCGCGGTGCGGCCGAGGAGCTGGCGGGGCTGCCGACGACGGCCGAGGGTGGTTGCACGCTGACGCTTCGTGGGCGGGCAGTCCCGAGGGTCTACGCCTTGGCCTGCCCGTGCTGGCGCCGGTCGGGACCGGCGTGCGCGATCCTTCTCCCTCCACGGGCTGCGGGGCGGCTCATTGCCAGGACCGGCGTGTCGCGTGTGGACGTGGGCGACGATCGGTCTGCCCGAAGTCAACTCGATCGGCCTCAGGCGCTCGCGGAGGCCACGCGCGGCCGCGAGGGGCGGGATGCGCGACAGCTGTGTTCTCCCTGCTCGTGGGGCCAGTCAGGCTGCCTAGGCGGTCGAGACCTTGTGCCTCACTCACCGTCCCGCAGATGAAGCCCGACTGCGGTGATGGCACCCGCGCGCCAGCGGTGGCGAGGCGTGAGCCCGGTCCTATGGCTGTGGGACCTCGGCCGGCAGACAGAGCTCCTGGGACAAGCCCGTACCGGGCGCCCGTCGCATGGGGGCTGCCTAGCGGCGAGCCCGGCGCGGAGATTCTCATCTGTGAGTCACCACCACGCTCGCGCTTGTCCGGCGCGTGTGCCGTAGCATCCCGACGCACGGGCATAGCGTTTCCGAGATCGTCGTGGGCATGATCAGAACCACGACGAGAGATCTGGCGATTGGCACACGGAGCGGTGGAGCACATGGGCGGGCGTATCGGCAAACACCACGTCGAGTGGCAAGGCGGCTTGGCGGATGGTTCACGTGAACCGACCCCCCGCGCACGAGGAGATCGATGAGTCGGACCATGCGCTTCGTCTCGGCGGAGTCGTCGGCGAGGCCGATCCAGGATCCCGGGCGGCCGGGGAAGGCCGCGTCCCGCGCTCGGCTCGCGATCGGTGCGCTCACGATGTTCGCAGCCGTCTTGTGGTTTTGGGACCTCGGTTCGAAGAGCCTTTTCCGAGACGAGGCGTTTACCGCCTCGACCGTCCTTGGACCGTGGGGAGAATTCTTCAAGCTCTCGGTTGAGCACGAGTCCAACGGAGTGCTCCACGCGCTGATCTTACGGGCGCTGACGGTGTTCGGAGACTCCGAGGTGCTGTTGCGATCTCTCTCCGTGTTGAGTCTCGTCGCGCTAGTACCGATAGTAGGTGCGATCGGGTGGCGTCTAGCCTCGCCGCGAGTCGGCGTCTTGGCCGAGCGCGCTGCTCGTCGTCAACGGCAGCGTCGCGGCGAACGCGCAGAACGCACGTACGTACGCGTTGTCGATGTTGATCGCCGGTCTCGCGACGCTGTTGTTCGTGCTCGACGTGGAGCAGCCTCGTCGGGCCACCCTCCTCGGATGGTCGCTGTGTTGTGTCCTCCTCGCGTACGCGCACATCGTCGGGGTGCTGCTTGTCCTGTGCCACCTCGTCTCGCTCTGGTTCCTCCCACGGTCGCAACGAACGGTCCGCCGCCGCGTGATCGCGGCCGCGTTCGTCCTGCTCGCATCGCTCCCGCTGGCCGTGCTGATCACCGGGCACAACGAGGGTCGGCCCAGCCAGGGCGCCTTCCGCCCGGGCGCTTATCGCGACGTGCTGTTCACCATCACCGGGCGGGCAGGTCTCATCGGGCTCGCGGCATTTGCCGTCATGGGCTTCTTCGCGGTTCGATCCACGGCACGGGTCTGGCGCAGAGAGCTCCACGGACGTCAGCCGTGGGCGCATGCGCTGCTCTTGAGCTGGGCTGGTTTGCCACCGCTGACTTTGATCGCAATCAGCCCGGTGAGCCCGATGGTCATCGGCCGCTACGTCCTTTTCTGCTTGCCGGGCATCCTGCTGTACGCGGCCGTGGGGCTCGACGATGCAGTGGGCACCGCCAGCTACCGTCATGGGCTCGCAGGTCTGGCACGATACGCCCCCGTGGCGCTCGCATTGGTAGCGGGTGCCTACGGCCTGCGGTATTGGTACTCGGACGGCGGCTCGGAGGACTGGCGGGGAGCAGCCGGTCACGTGTTCGATCAGGCCACACCGCAGGATCGCATCCTGTTCGCCAACGATTCGGTACGCCTCTTCTTCGAGTACTACGGCCGCTTCGATACCCGCGCGACGATGCCTCAACCCGTCTACCCACCCGATCCTTGGGGAAGCTACGAGACCGGAGATCACACCTATGAGTCATTCGACCGGGAGATCGTGGATCAGCTCGTGGCAGAGCCGGCAGGGAAAGTGTGGGTCGTGATCGGACTCGATCACGACAACACGACGGAAGTGCCAGAGCTGCTCAGTCCGCTCACTGCCGACTATAGCCTCATGGACCGTCAACTGTTCCGAGGTGACATCGAGGTGCTCCTCTTCGAGCCGTCGTGACCGACAGCTCGACCGGTGGCGTGCGCTAGCGGGTCAGTATTCGAGTAGTCGCCTCAGCTCGTTGGCCTCGCCCTCAGAGAGACGATCCTCGTTGCGGACGTGGAACGGTGCGATCGTGCCGAGAGTGTGGTCGGACGTCGCTTGCGCTCCCCAAACACGTTCCCTGATCATGCAGACGAAGCTGGTCGGATCACGACAGAACTGCTCGTACTGCACATCGACGACGCTCGCCGCAGGGACCCGTCGCTCCGACATTTCCAGCTGCTCGTAGAGCCGGCGCGTCTGATCGGCCACCTGCTCCAGGGGAGATGCGGCGGGATTCAGCTGGCCGTCGTCGGCACCGGCTCCCCACCCGATGGAGCGGTCGCCTTGGACGTCTTCTCGAGCCTTCAAGAGCGACTGAGCAACGTAGAACGGGTCCCGCTTGACGACGATGAACGTGACGTTGTCGAGGGTGGAGTCCAGCAACTCGAGACACATCATGTTCCTGTTGTTCTTGTTCAAGAATGGACGGTCGAACTGATGATTCCATGCATTAAAGAATGACCGCATGCTCGCCTGCTGTTGTACAGAAAGGTGACTAGGTGGATGGTACCGGTCCTCGCCGAGCCAGCGGTTCCAGACGTGAAAGCCGTCATTCGGCGCGCCAAGCTCGACCGTGTTTCCGTAGTAGCTGTCAGCATTGAGCTCGCCCGAAGGCAGAAATCGATTGAAGGCCTTGCACGCGGTGATAGGGGATCTCGGGAACAAGCTGCTGAGGTTGTTGAAGAAAGAGAATGGGAGGTGGTGTGCCAGTGTCTGGTAGACGAGAGTCGTCCCCGCGGCGGTGGCCCGACGACGAGCACGATCGGATGCTGGCTGGGTCGCTCACCCACGTGTTCGAGGCGCTGTTCGTGGACGCTAAGCACCAGGTCGACCGGTGTCAGGAGGACCACGGCCAGCTCGCGGGCGAGCATGCGTCGGGCCGCCCGGCTCCCCGATCGGAGGGCCCTCGACACGACACCGACTGGGTCGTGGAAGTTCCGGTAGCGTGACAGACCGATCATCTCCAGGTCTCACGATCCGCCGCTGGACCGTGCGTTGGTCTTGTCCCGTGCTTCATTCCTGCCCTCACCAAGGATCCGCGCCACAACCGTACGCACAACGCGGTGCGGCCAGCGCGGGATCGTGTACCCAACCTCCACCACTACCACCACGCCATCACCGTGCAGTCCTGCCGCCTCGTTCCGCTGCAAGGCTACACGGGTCCCGTGTTCCTCGTGCAAGGCGTTCCCGAGCCGAAGCAAAGGAAGAACCGCATGCATCTCGATCTGCATGTCTCCGACCCGGACGCCGAGGCAGCACGGCTCGTCGGACTCGGCGCCACTCGAACGGGCAGAGGCTCGCTCGGGGACATCAAATGGATCACGATGCGCGATCCCGACGGCAACGAGTTCGACATCGGCCAGCGTTAGCACGCGCTCATCGGGGCCGCGTGTCGAGGGTGCCCTGCTCACCGACTGCAGCGGGCGTTCGGTGACACCTGGTCCGTGAGCCTGGACGATGCGGGTCGCTACGGTGAGCCACACCGATTCGAGTTGACCACGGACCACATTGAAGACCGTGCCGTCCATCCGCAGCGAGTCATCGGTCCCGGATCGCTTCCGCAAGTCGCCGCATCGGGCGTCGGGGTCCACGGTCAAGTCCGCAACGGTGTCGAAGGTGTGGAGCACTGCGTCGGTGGGTTGGTCGCCCGGTTGCCAGTCTGTTCCACAGACATCCCAGGGGAGCATCTCAACCCTGTTCAGCGACGCGAGATCAAGGCGAGCGTCTCCTGATCCACGTGCGAATGCTCCCACGTCGACCGTCCTTCCGTCGTCGAGGCGGCCGACGCGTGCGAGCCTGTCGGCGTGCCGTTCTGGAAGCGACGCCCGGCGCGCCGGCTACCGGCGGACTGGACCCGGCTGATGCGCACGTCGCTCGGCGAGTGGAACTACTTGGACGAGGACGAACGGCAACGGCTCGGCGAGCTCATCACTGAGCTCCTGGCCGGGAAGAGCTGGGAGGCGGCTCGCGCCTTTACGTTGACGGACGAGATGTGCACGCTCATCGCCGCGCAGGCTGCACTCATGGTGCTCGGGCTGGATCTCGATGCGTATCGCGAGGTGCGGGCCGTCATCGTGCACCCGACGACGGTCACATCACGGCGACCGCGTCCCGGCCCGGTGGCGGGGGTGGTCACCGAGGAGCCTCTCGACCTGCTGGGCGAGGCGCACCAGCAGCGCGGGCCGGTGCTGGTGGCCTGGGACACCGCGTCGGGCGACGCCCGGCACGCCGGCACGGGCCGCAACGTCGTGATCCACGAGTTCGCCCACAAGCTCGACATGCTCGACGGGATGGTCGACGGCACCCCGCCGGTGACGGGCCGCGAGGCGTACGACCGCTGGGTGAGCGTCTGCACGGCGGAGTACGAGCACCTCCGGGCCCACCGGCACGACCCTCTGCTGCGGGAGTACGGCGCCCAGGACCCGGGGGAGTTCTTCGCCGTCGCCACCGAGGTCTTCTTCGACCAGCCCTTGGAGATGCGGGAGTTGAAGCCCGATCTCTACGGGGTGTTCGCCGGCTATTTCGAGCAGGATCCGGCGGCCCGGCGGGACCGGGCCGCCCGGACATCCACCTGAACCACTTTTCCACCGATTCGATATCGAGTCGGTGCAGATGGGCCCACCGAATCTGTGCGCGAGGCTGGCCGGGTGGCCGTGATCGAGACGATGACGTTCCGGCTCGTCGACGGGGCGGACGAGGGTGCCTTCCTGGCCGTCGACAAGCGGTTGCAGACCGAATTTGCCTACCAGCAGCCGGGCCTCCTCCGGCGCACGACCGCGCGAGGTGTCGGTGACCGCGCCGGCGAGTGGGTCGTGATCGACCTGTGGGCGGGTGCCGAGGAGGCTGACGCCTGCGCCGAACGGTGGGACGACGACCCGCTGGTCCAGGAGCTGATGTCCCACGTCGACCGGGCAACGGTCGAGGTGCGCCGCTACCAAGACCTCGACTGACCGGCGGCCAGCACGGCGGCCGGCGCAGTGCGGCGCCTACTGCTGGACGAGCACGAGCGGGTTGCCCTCAGGGTCGAGGATCGACGCCAGCGTCGGACCGCCCGGCACGTCGAACGGCTCGAGCACCACCTGGCCCCCGAGCTCGACCGCCAGCGCCAGCGATGCGACGAGCTCCTTGACCTGGACGTACAGCCGGACGCCGGGGTTGTCGCCACCCCGGATGTGGCCACCCGGGCCCGGTTCCGGCCCGCCCAGGCCCGCGGGGATCATCATGATCGGCCCTTCGCCGACGTCCCAGTGGCACAGCGTGCGGTAGAAGGCGCGTTGGCGCTCGGGATCACGGGCCTCGAGCTCCCAGTGGACCACCGGCCGCGCCCAGTCCGAGGATGTCACCCCGCCAGGCTGCCATCTCCCGCCGCCGGTGTGCGGCACAGCGCGGATCCGCCACCCGAGACCCGGTTCCGGCAAGCATGGGCTGATGCCGAGCAGCGCACCGGCGCCGACCGAGGCATCGGCGTCCCGGTCCTGGAGCGCGCCGGTCACCCGCCGCATCTTCGGCATCGTCCCCGACGAGGCCGTTCGCCGCCACCCGAGCGACCTGGTCCGCGTTGGCGTCGCCGCGCTCATCATCGTGATCACCGCCGTGCTGGCCCGCCACCTGACGCAGATCGAGAAGGCCGGATACGACCTCGTCGTCAGCATCCCGGAGGCCCTGCGCGACGCGCTGTGGGCGGTCTACCTCATCGGCACGGCGGGCGTCCTCATCGGCCTGACCATCGCCGTGCTCGTCGCCCGGCGCCTGCGGTTCACGTTGGTGCTGATCGCCGCCGGCCTGCTCGCGTTCGGGGCGGGCATGGCGCTGCAGGCCATCGTCGACTCGGAGGCCGTGCGTTCGGCCGCCGGCCTGGACGAGTACTCGACCCCGACCTACCCGGTCGTGCTGCTCGCGGTGTCCACCGCCGTCGTGCTCGTCGCCTCGGCCTACCTGACCCGTACCGCCCGTCACCTGGTCACCACCCTGGTCGCCCTCGCGTCGCTGGCCGCCTTCCTCCTGACGCTCGGGCTCTCGGCCGACATCGTCGGCGCGCTCGCGCTGGGATGGGGCATCGCCGCGGCGGTCCGCTTCGCCGTCGGATCGCCCGAGGGCACACCTTCGGTGGCCGAGGTGATGGGAGCGCTGACCGAGCTCGGCGTGCCGGTGACGGACCTGCGCCTCCTCGACGAGCAGGTGTGGGGCGAAGCCCGCTTCGCCGCCCGCATGGCCGGGGACGAGCGCGACCGTCCGCTCTACGTCGTGGTCATCGGGCGTGACGCCTCGGACGCGCGGCTGCTGTCCAAGCTCTGGCGGTTCGTCTGGTACAAGGACTCGGGCCCGGCGATGTTCCTCACCCGCCTCGGCGAGCTCGAGCACCGGGCCTACCTCCTGCTGCGAGCCGCGCACGCCGGCGTCCCCGTGGCCGAGGTCGTCGCTGCCGGCACGGCCGGCGAGGACGACGACGCCGTACTCGTCACCCGCCCGCAGGTGGGCCGACCCCTGCCAGAGCTCGCCGCCGAGGAGATCACGGACGAGCTGCTCGTGCAGGTGTGGAGAGCGGTCGAGCGGCTGCACGCCGTCCGTCTCGTCCACGGCTCGCTCAGCGCCGCCAACATCCTCGTACGGGACGACGGCGCCGTCGTCCTCACGGAGCTGAGCCACGGCTCCACCATCCCCACGCCCGTGCAGGTGGGCCTGGACCGGGTGCAGCTGCTGGCCACCACCGCCTCCCTCGTCGGCGAGGAACAGGCCCTGGCCGCCGCCCTTCGCGTGCTCGGCAAGGACGGTCTGGCCGAGCTGCTCACCTTCCTCGAGCCGGCGGCGCTCTCGGCGCCCGTCCGTCGTGACCTCGACGAGGAGAAGAAGCTGCTGGCGGCGTTGCGGGAGCAGGGCGCGGTGCTGGCCGACGTGGAGGCGCCGACGCTCGTCCCGCTGCGGCGGGTCTCGATCTCCAGCGTGCTCATGGCGGCCGGGGCGATCCTCGGCGTCTACCTCCTGATCGCGCAGTTCAGCGACGTGCCGAACCTCGGCGAGATCGTGCGCGGCTCGGAGAAGGGCTGGCTCGTCGTGGTGGCCCTCTTGTCCCAGCTCCCGCAGTTCGCCGGCGCGTTCGTGCTGCTGGGCTCGGTCGCCACCCAGCTTCCGTACGGGCCGTCGCTGGCGGTGCAGTTCGCCAACAACTTCACCGGGTTCGTCGCGGGCTCGGTGGGCACCACGGCGATGATCATCCGCTACTTCCAGCGCCAGGGCCTCGCCGTCGCAATCGCCGTGAGCTCTGGTGTCCTCAAGACCCTGTCGTCGATGATCGTCGAGGCGATCCTCGTCGTCATCGCGCTCATCCTCACCTGGGGTGACTTCGACGTGTCGTCGACGGGTGGCTCGGACGAGGGCGGTACCGGGTCGACCCTCATCCTCCTCGTGATCATCGTGGGCGGTCTGGGCCTCGCCGCCGTCGTGACGATCCCGAAGCTGCGGCGACGGGTGCACAGCGTGGTCGCTCCTCAGCTCGCCACCGCCCGGAACAACCTCAAGCGGATCGCCGGGATGCCCATGAAGATGCTGCAACTCTTCGGCGGCAACTTGGCCAGCGAGCTGCTCTTCGCGATGGTTCTCATCGCCGCGCTGCACGCCTACGGGCAGTCGCTGCCCTTGATGCAGGTCGTCCTGATCAACTGCTTCGCCTCGCTCATCGGTGGCCTCGCACCGATCCCCGGCGGCATGGGCGTCGTCGAGGCCGGACTGATCGCCGGGTTCACCGCGGCCGGCATTCCGCAGGGCGAGGCCACCGCGGCGACGTTCACGGCGCGCACGTTCACGACGTACCTTCCCCCGATCTGGGGCTGGTTCGCGCTCAACTGGCTGCGCCGCCGCAGCCTCGTCTGAGCCACTGGCCCATGTGAGACGATCGCTCCGGACGAGGGGGGAAGGTGGACATGGTCGCAGCGGACTCGAAGCCGTCCGTGGTCATCGTGGGTGGCGGCTTCGCGGGCGTCGGGTGTGCGAAGGAGCTGGCCAAGCACGACGTGCCGGTCGTCCTCTTGGACCGGAACAACTACCACCAGTTCCAGCCGCTGCTGTACCAGGTCGCGACGGCCGAGCTGGCCGCCACGGACGTCGCCCGCTCCCTGCGGGCGATCTTCCGGCGGGACGAGACCGTGTCGGTCAAGCAGCTCTCCGTCACGTCCTGCGACCCCGCCACGCTGACCGCGAGTACGCACGATGGGCAGACCTTCACCGGTGACTACCTCGTGCTGGCCGCTGGCTCGCGCCCCAACTTCTTCGCCGTGCCGGGCGCAGCTGAGCACGCCTTCCCGCTCTACTCGCTGCGCGACGCGAAGGCGCTGCGGACGCGCCTGTTCGAGGTGTTCGAGGAGGCCGACACCAACCTCGAGCGCATCGAGCAGGGCGCGCTGAACATCGTGATCGTCGGGGCAGGACCGACGGGCGTCGAGACGGCCGGCGCGGTCGCGGATCTCGTGCGCGACGTCCTGCCCAAGCGCTTCCACGACCTCCCGGTCGGGAAGGCCCGCATCTTCCTGGTGGACCACGGCAAGGTCGTGCTTCGCGCCTTCTCGGAGAAGGCGCACGCCTACGCCGCCGAGAAGCTGGAGCACAACGGCGTCACGCTCCTGCTGGAGACCGGGGTGGACGAGGTCATGAAGGACCGGGTCGTCCTCAGCGATGGCCAGCAGATCCTGAGTCGCTGCGTCGTCTGGGCCGGCGGTTTGCAGGGCCCGGAACTGTCCGCACAGACCGGTCTGCCGCAGGAACACGGTGGGCGGCTGGCCGCACAGCCTGACCTGCGCGTGGACGGCCACCCACGCGTGTACGTGATCGGCGACATGGCGGTCGTGACCGACGCCGAGGGGGAGCCGATGCCGCAGCTCGGGTCCGTGGCGCTCCAGGCCGGCCGGTGGGCGGCTCAGAACATCCTCGCCGACATGGACGGTCGCCCGCCCGAGCCGTTCGCCTACCGCGACAAGGGCATCATGGCGATGATCGGGAGCGGCTCGGCCATCGCCGAGATGGGCCGCCACCACCACGAGCTGCACGGACACGTGGGGTTCGCCGCCTGGCTGGGAGTGCACGCCTGGCTCATGAGCGGCGTCCGCCAGCGGGTCGACGCCTTCGTGGCCTGGGCGTGGGACTTCTTCTTCTCCAGCCGTTCGAGCTCGATCATCGACGATCCCGACGCGGCCCACATCGACTGGGGCGACGACGACGATGACAGCGTGCGCGACGCAGACCTGTGACCGGCTGACGACTGGAGCACCCGTGGACCACAACAGCACCAAGAGCGAGGACCTTGCTGCCGGAGCAGGCAGCGTCCCCGGCCGCGGGCCGGTCGTGCTCCTCGCGCTCATCCTCGTTGCCGCAGTCGCCAACCTCAACCTGGCCGTCGCCAACGTCGCCCTGCCCGACATCGGGAAGGCCTTTGACGCCTCGCAGACCGCGCTCAACCTGGTGGCCGTCGGATACTCGCTCGGGTTGGCGGCGTCCGTGCTCTACCTCGGCGCGCTCGGCGACCGGCACGGCCGGAAGTTGCTGCTCATCCTCGGTGTGCTGCTGTCCATCCCGGCCTGTCTGCTCGCGGCGTGGGCTCCGTCGGTCGAGGTGCTGGTCTTCGCCCGTCTCGTCGGCGGGGTCTCCGCCGGCATGGCCTACCCGACGACGCTGGCGCTCATCACGGTGCTGTGGTCGGGCCCGCAGCGCACGAAGTCGATCGCGCTGTGGTCCGCGCTCGGCGGCGCGATCTCCGCGCTCGGCCCGTTGCTGGCGGGCATCCTCCTCCAGGAGTTCTGGTGGGGCTCGGTGTTCCTGATCACCCTCCCGCTGGCCGTCGTCGCTCTCCTCATGGCCATGCGCTTCGTGCCCAGCCACGTCCACGAGTCGGCCGACCCGGTCGACAACCTCGGTGGTGTCCTGTCGGTGGTGATGATCGCGTCGCTGGTGCTGGCCATCAACTTCGCCCCCGTGCCGGACGAGGGCACGGTCGTTGCCGGCCTCGTGCTCATCACCCTTGCCGCCGGAGCGGGGTTCGTCATCCGCCAACGCCGCGCCGCCAACCCGCTGTACGACCTCCACGTGGCCGCTCGACGGACCTTCTGGGTCGCCGCCTGCGCGGGGATCATCGTGTTCGGCACGTTGATGGGCGCCATGTTCATCGGCCAGCAGTTCCTCCAGAACGTCCTCGACTACTCCACAGTCGAGGCCGGCGCGGCGATCCTGCCCGCCGCGATCTTCATGGTGCTGATCGCCCCGCGATCGGCGAAGCTCGTCGAGGCCAAGGGGGCTCGTTTCACGTTGCTGGTCGGCTACGGCTTCTGCCTGGCCGGCTTCGTCGTGATGCTGCTCTTCTGGGACGAGGGGGTCTCGTACGCGCTGGTGGGGCTCGCCTACGCGCTGGTCGGCGGTGGAGTCGGGTTCGCGGGCACGCCGGCCTCGCACTCGCTCACCGGCTCGGTCCCGGTGGACCGGGCAGGAATGGCGTCGGGCACCGCTGATCTCCAGCGGGACCTGGGCGGGGCGATCATGCAGTCGGTCCTCGGAGCGCTGCTGACCGCCGGCTACGCCGCCGCGGTGTCGTCCGCCATCGCCGATTCTCCGGAGAGCGGCGAGATCACGGACAGCGTCCAGAGCCAGCTCACGAAGTCCTTCAGCAGCGCCGCCAACGTGGCCGAGCAGTATCCCCAGTACTCGCAGCAGATCATTGCGGGCGCCAAGAGCTCGTTCCTCGACGGAGCGGACTGGGCGTATACGGCCGGGATCGTGGCCATCGTGCTCGGCGCCGTGCTCGTCTTCGTGATGTTCCCGCGGCGCGATGAGGAGCGCCGTCTCCTGGCCCAGTACCAGGGGCCATCCGCCCCGTCCGCTGGTCCCCAGCAGGCCGAGCAGGACGCCGCGCCCTCCCGCTGAGGGTCCGCTGTGATCGAATCGCGGGCATCACCGCCCCTGTGCTGACCTCTACGGCCCCTGAGGCCCCGCCCGCGCCCGCACCGGCGCGGGCGGCCCGGGGTTCGCGCTACCTGCCGGGCATCGACGGGCTGCGGGCGGTGGCGGTGGTCGCCGTCCTGCTCTACCACGCCGATGTGTCGTGGCTCCCGGGCGGCTTCCTGGGCGTCGATGTCTTCCTCGTGATCAGCGGCTACCTCATCACGATGCTCATGCTGGAGGAGCATCACCGCACGGGGGCGGTGAGCGTGCGGGGCTTCTACCGGAGGCGGGCCCGCCGGCTCCTCCCCGCCCTGTTCGTGCTGCTCCTGGCCGTGTGCAGCGTGGCTGCGCTCTTCTACCGCGAAGAGATGGCCCGCCTGCGGGCGCAGGTGCTGTCGGCGCTGACCTACTCGACCAACTGGTACCTGATCTTCACCGACGGCTCGTACTTCGACGCCCTCGGGCGCCCGCTGGCGCTCCGCCACCTCTGGTCCCTGGCGGTGGAGGAGCAGTTCTACCTGGTGTGGCCGCTGGTCATGGTCTTCCTGCTCCGCCGCTTCCGCAACCGGCTGGGCTCCATCGCGCTCATCATCGGCGCGCTGGCCGGCGCCTCGGCGGTGTGGATGGCGCTGCTCTACGAACCGGGGACCGACCCCAGCCGCCTCTACTACGGCACGGACACCCGGCTGGCCACGCTGCTGATGGGCGGCCTGCTGGCGATCTTCTGGCGACCGTCGGCTCTCGCGCACGGGACCGTGCGGCGGCACGGGAGGATCTTCGACCTGGTGGGCCTGCTGGCGCTGGCGACCATCGTGTGGTGCTTCGTCAACACCTCCGACACCAGCGCCGGGCTGTATCGGGGTGGCTTCGCCGCCCTGGCCGTGGTGTCCGCCCTCGCCGTCGCCGCCGCGAGCCATCCGGGCACCGCGTTCGGCCGGGTGCTCGGCGTCGGGGTCCTCACCTGGATCGGCCTGCGCTCCTACGCGTTGTACCTCTGGCACTGGCCGATCTACGTGGTGACCCGCCCGGTGGTCGACGTGCCGTTCGACGGCGCCCCGCTGCTGGCCTTGCGGCTGGGTCTGACGGTGCTGCTGGCCGACCTCTCCTACCGCCTGGTGGAGCGGCCGATCCGCCGGCTGGGCTGGGGGCGATGGGTCCGCCGCACCATTCGTATCGGCCCGCCGGGCGGTCGCCGGCCGCTCGGGCTCGTCGTGCTCGGCCTCACGATGGCCTCGCTCGTGGCCGTCGTGGCCGTGGCGCGCGCCGGCCGGCCACCGACCAGCGAGATCGAGCTGAGCCTCCAGGCCGGCCAGCAGGCGATCGCCCGTGCGCAGGGCACGACCGCCGCGCCGACGACGAGTGCCGCGCGCGCCAGAGCCGCGCTGGCGGCGACGTTGACGGCGGCCCCCGATGTGCTCGAGAGGGCGACATCCGCGAAGGACGTCCGGACGCAGTCGAGGGCGGCGTCGTCGACGACGGACGCGCCTCGCTCGGCCACCACCGCGCCGGCGACCACCGCTCCGGTCACCACCGCCGCGCCGACGACCCCGCCGACCACGGCTCCGCCCACCACCCCTGCGCCTCGGCCCGTCGGACCGATCGTCGCCCTGGGGGACTCCGTCATGCTCGGCGCGGCGCCGCAACTGCTGGCCACGTTCGGCCCCGGGACGATGGTGAACGCCGAGGTCGGGCGCACGCTGTCTCCCGTGGTCGGGATCGCAGCGATGCTGCGGGCTGGAGGCCTCCTCGGGGAGGACGTCGTGATCCACCTCGGCGACAACGGCGGTGTCGATCCCGGCCTGATCGCCCAGACGATGGCCTCGCTCGCCGACGTCGACCGCGTGCTGTGGGTCACCGTGAAGGTGCCGCGTGGGTGGGAGGCCGGGGTCAACGCCACGCTCGCCGCCGAGATCCCGAAGTACCCGAACGCCCGCATCCTCGATTGGAAGGCCGTCGCCACCGATCCGTCGTTCTTCTACGAGGACGGCTTCCACCTGCGCCCGCACGGCGCCGAGTTCTACGCCAGCACGGTGAAGGCGGCGCTCAGCAAGCCCTGAGGCATGCGGCTCGTCTGCTTGAATTCGTCGATGGTCGCGCCGAGCCCGGTCGAGGTCGGCCCGCCTCCTGAGCTGATCGAACCGCAGCGTCCGCCGTACGAGCGCTCGCCGGTCCTCCTGTTCCGCCTGCTTGTGGCGGGCGTCGCCGTGCTCGCCGGCATGGTGCTGACGGCGGCCGCGTCGGAGACGCTGCTCGACCTCGACGCCCGGGTGCTCGAACTGTTCGGCGGACTCCCTGACTCGTTCGAACGGTTTCTCGTCGGGCTCAGCCAGTTCGTCGCCCTCCTGCTCCCGGCGATCGTCACGATCGCGCTGCTCGCGCTCCGGCAGGTCCGCACGCTCGTCGTAGCCGCCGTGGGCGCCGGCATCGCGGCGGCGGCGCTGGCGCTGATCGACGGCGTGATCGACGCGCCCCGGCCCCCGGCGCTCGTCTCGGTGATCACGGGCGATACCTGGATCCTCGGAGCCGCCTTCCCCAGCGCGGCCTACCTCGCCGGCGGCGCCGCGGTGGCGACCATCCTGGCTGTCTTCATCGGGCGCCGCTGGGGACGGCTGGCGTGGGCCGCGCTCCTCGTCGTGGCTCTGTTCCGGCTCCTCGCGTCCGCCACCGTTCCCGCCCACCTGCTGCTCGCGCTCGGGGTCGGGTGGTTCGTCGGCACGGCCGTGGTGCTGGCGTTCGGCGCGCCTGACCACGCGCCGACCGCCCGCATGGTCGCCGACGCGCTGGCGTCGACGGGCCTTCCGCTGGCGCGGCTGGCTCCGGCGTCCGTCGACGCCCGCGGATCGACACCGTGGTTCGCCACGACGACGGACGGCACCGCGCTGTTCGTGAAGACGCTCGGCCGGGACGAGCGCGACGCCGACCTGCTCTTCCGCGTCTACCGCTACTTCCGCCTGAAGAACGTGGGCGATCAGCGGCCCTTCTCGTCGCTGCGCCGCGCCGTCGAGCACGAGGCCCTGGTGGCGCTGAAGGCCCGGGACTCCGGCGTGCGGACACCGCGGGTCCGCAACGTGGCCACGGTCGGGCCGGACGGCATGCTGCTGGCCTACGAGGCCATCGACGGTCGTTCCATCGACTCGATCGAAGGTGACTTCGACGACGACCTGCTCGCGCAGATCTGGGCCCAGATGGCGATCCTGCGCCGCGAGCGGATCGCCCACCGCGATCTCCGCCGGGCCAACATCTTCCTCGGGGTCGACGGTCACGTCTGGATCATCGACTTCGGGTTCAGCGAACTGGCCGCCAGCGACCGCCTGCTGCAGGTCGATGTCGCCGAGCTCATCGCCTCCACCGGCGTGGTGACCGGCGCCGACCGAGCTGTCGCCGCCGCGGTTGCAGGCATCGGGAAGGAAGCGGTCGGTCAGTCGCTCGCGATGCTCCAGCCCCTCGCCCTGGCCGGCGCCACGCACAAGGCGGTCGCCGAGCAGCACGGGTTGATGGGGGAGCTGCAGGAGGAGGTGCGGCGCCAGACCGGTGTCGAGGCGGTGGCATACGAACCGCTGGCCCGCGTCAGTGCCCGCACCGCTCTCATGCTGGTCTCCAGCCTCATCGCCCTGTACGTGCTGATCCCCCAGTTCACGGACGTCACCGGCATGGTGCGGCAGTTGGGCGACGCCGAGTGGGACTGGGTGGCGCTCACGCTGGTGCTCTCGTTCATCAGCTACCTCGGCGCCGGCACCAGCCTGATGTCCTTCGCGCCGACGCGGGTGCCCGCCGTGCAGGCCGTGGAGGTCAGCCTGGCCGGCTCGTTCGTCAACCGTGTCACCCCCGCCGGGGTCGGCGGGATGGGCCTCAACGTGCGGTATCTGCAGAAGCGGGGTGCGGAGACCGTCGAGGCGGCCTCGCGGCTGGGCGTCAACAGCCTGCTCGGCGTCATGATCCACCTGTCGCTGACGGTGCTGTTCCTCCTCTGGGCGAGAAAGGAGGGCAGCTTCGACTTCCGACTGCCCAAGGTGCCCGCCCTCGTCGCGCTCCTCGTCGTGCTCGTCGGTGCCGGCGTCGTCTTCCTCCTACCGTGGGGCCGCCAGCGGCTGCTCGGTTCCGCCGTCCGCGCCCTCCGCCATGCCTGGCAGGGCGTGGTCGACCTGGCCCATGAGCCCGCTCACCTGGCAGGGATGATCATCGGGGGCACGCTCATCACGGCGTCGTACCTGTGCGCGCTGTATGCGGCCGTCAGTGCCTTCGGCGGCGGCTTGGCGTTCTCGGCCGTCGGGGCCGTCTACCTGGCCGGGTCGGCCATCGGCCAGGCGGCACCGACGCCGGGCGGGCTGGGCGCGGTGGAAGCGGCACTCATCGCGGGGTTGATCAGCGTCGGGCTGGACAAGGAGGTGGCGGTGCCCGCCGTCCTGCTCTTCCGACTGTGCACGTTCTGGCTACCGATCCTGCCCGCGTGGGCCGTCTTCACGCGCCTGACGCGCCGCCACCTGATCTGAGCGACAACTCGGCCACCGCCTGCACCTCGATCCCGCCCCGCGGCCGCTGGGTGAGCGTGACGCGGACCGTCTCGGGGGACGCGCTGGTCATGATCTCCTGGGCGATCTCGGCGGCGAGCGCCTCGGCGAAGACGGCGCGGTCCCGGAAGGACCACAGGAAGAGCTTGAGCGACTTGCTCTCGACGCAGTGGTGGCCGGGCCGGTACTCGATGACCACGTGGGACAGATCGGGCTGACCGGTCACGGGGCAGACGGAGGCCAGCTCGTCGGTCGTGAACCGCACCGTGGTCACGTGCTCGGGGGCCGGGAAGCACTCGACGTGCTCGATGGGGTGCCGCACCGCCTGACCCAGGATGGTGAGGGGGCCCGTCAGCGAGGCGGATCCGTCGTCGGGTTCGGGTGGCGGCTGTTGGCCGGGTCTGGGCACCGGACCATGGTGCCAGCCGGAACCCTGTAGCACCCACTGGGCAGGCTGACGGTGGGAGTGGGCGGAGACCGACTTCCCAGGAGGACCCTGACGTGACGCAGCATCTCGTGGACACCGATGTGCCTGACCAGGGGGCGGATGCCCCCGGTTGCATCACCATCGACTGCGGAACGTGCGTGATGCGGGACACGCCCACGTGCGATGACTGTGTCGTGACGTTCCTGTGCGACCGAGAGCCGGACGAGGCCGTCCTGCTCGACTTGTCGGAGCTCCAGGCGCTCCGCCGGCTGGCCGCGGCGGGCCTGGCGCCCGAGCTGCAGCACACGCCGGGGTGACCGGGACCACGGCCCTGCGCACGAGGGCGCCGGCCGGGAAGGAGTTGGCCGGACTGGTTTGGGTACCGTGCTCAGATGCGCCTACCCCCGCCGGTCCCGGCCGCCGTCCGGGCGGAGCCGACCCCCGAGGCGCTGGGCCGGCAGGTCGAGTCCCTCGGACGGGCTCACGGGCTCGACGCGGTCGGCATCGCCCCCGCCTCGCCGCTCACCCGGGCGCGGCAGATCCTGGATGAGCGGAAGGCTGCCGGCCTGCACGGCGGCATGGAGTTCACGTACCGCAACCCGGCCCGTTCGACCTCGCCGGACCGCGTCGTGCCCGACGCGGCGGCGATCGTGGTCGGAGCCCGCCGCTACGCCTCGCACCCTCCTGCGCCGGCCCACGGCATCGAGCCGGCTGGTCGTGTAGCCCGCTACGCCTGGACCGACCACTACGCCCCACTGCGGGAGGCGCTGAAGGCCGTCGCCCTCCACCTCCGGGCCCACGGTCACCGGGCCGTGGTGGTTGCCGACGACAACGCCATGGTCGACCGGGAGGTCGCGTACCGGGCCGGCATCGGCTGGTTCGGCAAGAACGCCAACCTGTTGTTGCCCGGTGCCGGCTCCTGGTTCGTCCTCGGTGCCGTCGTCACCGACGCACCCCTGCCCGTGGCCGGTGGGCCGGTGCCCGACGGCTGCGGCACCTGCCGGCGTTGCCTCGACGCCTGCCCGACCGGCGCCATCGTCGCTCCGGGTGTGGTCGACGCGCGGCGCTGCCTGGCGTGGCTGGTGCAGCAACCCGGGACGTTCCCGCGCCAGCACCGCCTGGCGCTGCACGACCGGATCTATGGCTGCGACGACTGCCAGGAGGTGTGCCCGCCCAACCTCCGCTTCGATCGAACAGCCCCGCCCACGCTCAAACCAGCAGCGCCGTCGCCGGGGCCGTGGGTGCCGCTGCTGGACCTGCTCGCCGCAGACGACGACGAGCTGCTGGCGCGCTACGGGCGTTGGTACCTCGCCGGCCGGGACCCCCGATGGCTGCGGCGCAACGCGCTGATCGCGTTGGGCAACATCGGCGACCGCGGCGACGAGCGCGTCGTCGCCGCCCTGCAGCGCCACCTCCGTCACACCGACCCGATGCTTCGGTCGCACGCCGCGTGGGCCGCCCGGCGGCTGGGCCGTCACGACCTGCTGGATGTGCTGGTCGGCGACGACGCGCCGGATGTGGTGGACGAGCTGGCCGCGCCCGACCCGCCCGTGCCGGTGCCGACGTGAAGCACCTGCTGGTCACGAACGACTTCCCGCCCAAGGTGGGCGGGATCCAGAGCTACCTGTGGGAGCTCTGGCGCCGCCTGCCCCCCGAGAGCTTCGCCGTGCTGACCAGCCCGTACAGCGATGCCGAGGAGTGGGACCGCCGCCAGCCCTTCCTCGTGCGCCGCGTGCGGGAGCCGGTCCTCCTGCCGCACCCGATCATGGTCAACCGGGTCCAGGCGATGGCGTCGGAGCTCGGGGTGCAGCTCGTGGTGCTGGACCCCGCGCTGCCCCTGGGCATGATCGGGCCCTCGCTGGACCTGCCGTACGACGTCGTGCTGCACGGCGCGGAGGTCACCGTTCCCGGGCGTCTGCCGGGGAGCCGGCCGCTGCTGGCCCGCGTGCTTCGCCGCGCCCGTCGGGTGATCAGTGCCGGTGACTACGCGGCGGCCGAGGCGGCACGCGCCGCCGAGCGTCCCCTCGACGTCGTCACCGTTCCCCCGGGGGTCGACGTCAACCGCTTCGTGCCCCTCGACGAGGGGCAGCGGCGGGTGGCGCGGAGCCGGTTCGGCCTGCCCGCCACCGGTCCGCTCGTCGTCAGCGTCAGCCGCCTGGTACCGAGGAAGGGCTTCGACACGCTGATCCGCGCCGCGGCGCGCCTGGGGACCGCCCACCCCGGCCTCACCGTCGCCATCGCCGGCAGCGGTCGGGACGAGGCCCGGCTGCGCCGGCTGGCCACGGAGTCGGGCGCATCGGTCGCCTTCCTGGGTCGGGTGCCCGACGAGGATCTGCCGACCCTCTACGGCGCCGCGGATGTTTTCGCCATGTTGTGCCGCAGCCGGTGGGGCGGGTTGGAGCAAGAGGGCTTCGGCATCGTCTTCCTCGAGGCCGCGGCCTGCGCCGTCCCGCAGGTGGCGGGGGCGAGCGGTGGGGCGGCCGAAGCGGTGGTCGACGGCGAGACTGGCCTCGTGATCGACCCGCCGGAGGACGTGCAGGCCGTGGCCGACGCCATCGACTCGCTGCTGGCCGACCCGGAGCGTTCCCGGGCCCTGGGCCAGGCCGCTCGGCGCCGGGTCGAAGCGGAGCTCACCTACGACGCCCTGGCCAGCCGGCTCGGCGACGCGCTCGACGTGCACGGGACGCCCGAGTGAGTGCCACCGAGCCGGAGAAGGCCCGGCCGGACCACGCGGCAGGTTCCGGTGGCGCGGGGGAGCACATCGTGCTCCTCGACACGGTCGGCACCATCGCCTTCACCGTCACCGCGGTGCTGGAGGTCGTCCTGTTCCGCCACTGGACCCAGGTCGTCGGGGTCACGGTGGCCCTCGCGCTCTTCGCCATCGGCTGTGCCGCCTTCCTGGCCGGGTACGCCCGAGCGGTCCAGCGCAGCCGCACCGACGAGATCGCCGTCACCGGCCTCTTCCTCCTGATGGGCCCCGCGGTGCCCAGCCCGGTCAAGCTGCGCCTGGGCCTGCTCCTCGCCGTCCAGGTCGTCGTCGCTCTCGTCACCGCGGGCCTGCGCACCTTCACCCCGCTGGCGTTCGGGGTCCTCGTGCCCGTGTTCGGCCTCGGGCTCAACGGGCTGTGGGCCGCCCGCCACGGCCGGTTCCCGCCCCGCCGGGTCCCCCCGTCGGCGGCGGGACACCACAGCGAGGGCGGGATGGAGCAGAATGCAGGCCATGGCTGAGTCCGCCACCCAGACCATCACCATCGCGGCCTCGCCCGAGCAGTGCTTCGCCGTGGCCACGGACTTCCCCCGCTACCCGGAGTGGGCCAAGGACGTGAAGGAGGCAGTCGTCCAGGAGACGGATGACCAGGGGCGGGCCACGGCCGTCGAGTTCCGGGCCTCGGCCCTCGGGCGCAGCACGCACTACACCTTGGCCTACGACTACTCGGCCGCCCCGGAGAAGCTCTCCTGGCATCTCGTCCGCGGCGACATCATGCGGGCGATCGATGGGGCGTACACGTTCGCCCCCTCGGCCACGGACCCGGGCTCGACCGACGTCGTGTACGAGCTCTCCATCGAGCTCGTCGTGCCCCTTCCCGGCTTCGTCAAGCGGCGGGCCGAGGTGCGAATCCTCAACACCGTCAAGGAGCTGAAGGCCCGCGCCGAGTTGTGACCGGGGGGCGGAGCCGTTGGCTGCCACCCGCCTGATCGTCGTCACTGGCAAGGGCGGCGTCGGCAAGACGACCGTGGCCGCGGCCACGGCCATCGCCAGCGCGGCCAAGGGTCACCGGACGCTGGTCGTCTCCACCGACCCGGCGCACTCCCTGGCCGACGCGCTCGACCGCCCAGCCGGCCATCTGCCCACCGATGCCGGCCGCAACCTCGAGGCCATGCAGATCGACGCCCGCCGCCGCCTCGAGGAGCACTGGGGCGAGCTGCGGAGCTACGTCGGCGAGGTGCTGACCTGGGCGGGAGTCGAGCAGCTCGCCGCGGAGGAGCTCATGGTGCTCCCCGGCCTCGAGGAGGTCCTGGCGCTCACGGCCCTCACCGAACTGTGCAACTCGGGGCAGTACGACGTCGTCGTCGTGGACTGCGCGCCGACGGCGGAGACGCTGCGGCTGCTCTCACTCCCTGACGTGCTCGGGTGGTGGATGCGACGCCTGTTCCCGGTGAGCCGGCAGGTCGCCGGCCTGGTCGGGCCCACCGTGCGCCAGCTCACCGCGCTCCCGATCGCCGGCCAGGCGCAGTTCGACGCCCTCGAGCGGCTCTACGACCGGCTGACCGGCGTGCGTGAGCTCCTGTCGGACATCGACCGCTCGACCGTGCGCCTCGTCACCAACCCCGAGCAGGTCGTCGTGGCCGAGGCCCGCCGCACGGCCACGTACCTGGGCCTGTTCGGCTTCGCGGTCGATGCCGTCATCGTCAACCGGCTCCTGCCCGACGACGTCACCGATCCGTGGTTCGACCACTGGCGCACCGCGCAACAGGTGCAGCTGGCCGCCATCCGCGAGGGCTTCGCCCCTGCGCCGGTGCTGGTGAGCCCGCTCGCCCCGGAGGAGCCGGTCGGCCCCAAGAAGCTGAAGGCGTTCGCTGGTCGCCTCTACGGGCGCGGCGACCCTTCACGGGACCTGGGCGCGGTCCCTCCGTTCGCGCTCGAGCGGGACGGCGACGACTGGCAGCTCTCGATCGATCTCCGCTTCGCCGGCCGGGATGAGGTCGACCTCGTCCGCCGCGGCGACGAGCTCATCGTCACCGTGGGTACGTACCGGCGGGCGCTGCTGCTGCCCGATTCGCTGGTCAGCCGCCCGGTGACCAAGGCCACCGTGCGCGACGGGCGGCTCGTGGTGGGCTTCGCCGGCCGGGTCGTCCAGCACCGCTAGCGTCGTCCGGATGGCACGGGACGAGGTCGTCGACGACGCCGCGGCCGACGGCACCGGCTCGACGCCCCTCGACGAGACCGTGGAGGCCGTCCGTGCCGTGGCCCGCGCCGCCGTCGAGGTGGGCCGGCAGGTGCTCGACGCCGTGGAGCGCGCGCTCGAGGATCCCGCCACCGCCGACAAGCTGGCCGAGGTGGTCGCTGGCTTCAGCCGCCTGGCCGAGGGGATGCGGCCCCGAGCGGCCGCCCTCGACGGCGCGGCCGGCACCGCCGGCACCTCCGACGCCACCGTGAACGACGGTCTCGAGCGCATCGAGGTGTCGTGAGCCGGCGGATCGGCATCGACGTCGGCGGCACCAAGTGCCTCGGGGTGGTCCTGGACGACGAGGGCGAGGTGATCGCCGAGGAACGCCGCCCCACGCCGAAGGAGACCGACGAGTTGGTGTCCCGGCTGTGCGAGCTCTCGGAGCTGCTCGGCCCGGCCGAGTCCATCGGGGTCGGTGTGCCGGGACTGGTGACCCGCGAGGGGATGTTGCGGGCCGCGCCGCACATCGCCTCCGTCGGCGATCTCCCGCTGCGCGACCTCCTGCTCGAGCGCGTCGGTGACCTCGAGGTCGTTATCGACAACGACGCCACTTGCGCCCTGCTGGCGGAGACGACCGTCGGAGTGGCGCAGGGCGCCCGGGACGCCGTGCTGGTCACGCTGGGCACCGGCATCGGCGGCGGCGTGCTGGCCGGCGGGGTCATCCAGCGGGGCAGCAACGGCTTCGTCGGCGAGATGGGCCACATGGTCGTGGACCTGGAAGGGCCGGACTGCCCGTGCGGTCGCCGGGGGTGCTGGGAGCGCTTCGCCTCGGGGTCGGCGTTGGCGCACTTCGGACGGGTCGCCGCGGCCGAGGGCCGGCTCCCGGCCGTGCTGGCCCTGGCCGGTGGTGATCCGGCCGCCGTCACGGGCGAGCATGTCACCGCGGCCGCCCGGGGGGGCGACGAGCCGGCGCTCGCCATCCTCGACATGTTCGGCCGCTGGGTGGGCATCGGCTTGGTCAACCTCACCAACCTGCTGGATCCGGAGCTGTTCGTCCTCGGTGGCGGCCTCGTGGAGCTGCGGGACCTCATCGTCGAGCCCATCCGCCACTGGCTGGCCCAGCTCCTCTACGCGCCCTCGTACCGGCCGCACCCCCGGCTGGAGATCGCCCGCCTGGGGGAGCGCGCCGGCGCGGTCGGCGCCGCCCTGCTCCCGAGCTCCATCCGCTCATAGCCCGACATCAGCCCGGGAACCGCCCCGCGGTCACCTCCGACGCACAAATCGCGCCGTCGGGCCCCGCAGCGGTCGCCCGGCGCGATTTGTGCGAGGAAAGTGACAAGTCCGGACCGAGTGTCGCTCCGGAGGCACAGGGTCAGGAGGTCTCGAGGTAGCGGGCGCGGCTGCGCTCGATCTCCTGCCAGGTCCCCTTGCGGTTCTCGAAACCTGCCGTGTGGCTGGCCTTGCCCGGCTCGAGGGCCTTGTACACGTCGAAGAAGTGCTTGATCTCCTCGAGCAGCTCCTCGGGCAGGTCCCGAAGGTCCTCCACCCCCCGCCAGCGGGGATCGGTGGGCGGGACGCAGATGACCTTGGCGTCTTCGCCCGCCTCGTCCTGCATCCACAGCAGCCCGACGGGCTTGGCCTCGACCCAGACGCCCGGGTACGTCGGGTCCTCCAGGAGCACGAGCGCATCGAGCGGATCGCCATCCCCGCCCAGCGTGTCGGGGATGAACCCGTAGTCCGCGGGATAGGTCGTGGCGGTGAACAGCCGGCGGTCCAGGAAGATGTGCCCGGTGTCGTGGTCGATCTCGTACTTGTTGCGGCTGCCACGGGGAATCTCGATGACGACGAAGATGCAGCCGTCGCGGGGCTTTTTGGCCATCCGTGCATTGTGCCCGAAGCCGGAGACCAGGGTGGCAGTACGCTCGCTGGCCATGGAGTTCCGCCGGATCACCAACCTCCCGCCGTACGTCTTCACCATCATCAACAACCTGAAGGTGGAGGCCCGGCGGGCCGGTGTGGACGTCATCGATCTCGGCTTCGGGAACCCGGACATCCCCTCGCCGGCCATCGCGGTGGAGAAACTGGCGGAGGCCGCGCACATCAGTCGCAACCACCGCTACTCGATGTCGCGCGGCCTGCCCAAGCTCCGTGAGGCCGTCGCCGCGCTCTACCAGCGCCGGTGGGGCGTCGAGCTCGACGCCGAGCTCGAGATCACCAACACCATCGGCTCCAAGGAGGGTTTCAGCCACCTGATGTGGGTGCTGCTGCAGAACGGCGACGCGGCCATCGTCCCCAGCCCCAGCTACCCGATCCACATCTACGGCCCACTGTTCGCCGGCGCCGACCTGCGGCAGGTGCCCATGCGGAGCCTGTCCGACGCCCGGGTGCAGCAGGACCACGCCGGCGACTTCTTCGCCAACCTGGAGACGGCGTGGGAGGTCGGCTGGCCGAAGCCCCGCGTCCTCGTGATCTCCTTCCCGCACAACCCGACCGGGTCGTGCGTCGACGCCGAGTTCATGCAGCGGGTGGTCGACTTCTGCCGTGAGCGGGAGATGGTCGTGGTGCACGACTTCGCGTACGCGGACATCGGCTTCGACGGGTACGACCCGCCGTCCATCCTGCAGGCCGACGGGGCCAAGGAGTGCGCCGTCGAGCTCTACTCGATGACGAAGAGCTTCTCGATGGCCGGCTGGCGTTGCGCCTACATGGTCGGCAACGCCGAGGTGGTGCAGGCGCTGGTGAAGCTCAAGAGCTACCTGGACTACGGCGCGTTCCAGCCCATCCAGATCGCGGCGACCGTCACGATGAACGAGGCGCCGGACTACCCGAAGGAGGTCTGCGCCACCTACCAGGCTCGCCGGGACGCCCTGCTCGACGGCTTGGCGCGGTTGGGGTGGGACATCCCCAAGCCGAAGGGGACGATGTTCGTCTGGGCCCCGATCCCGGAGCCGTACTCCGAGATGAATTCCGTCGAGTTCTGCTCGATGGTCGTGCGCGACTGCGAGGTGGCGCTGTCCCCGGGGGCCGGGTTCGGGCCGGGCGGCGAGGGGTTCGTCCGCTTCGCCCTCATCGAGAACGAGCAGCGCATCGCCCAGGGTCTCCGCAACCTGCGCCGCGGGCTGGTCAAGCTGTAGCGGGACGGTTCACCGAGTCGAAACGGCGCCGACACGTCCGGCGAGGACACGGTCGGTACCGTCGTCCCCGTGCCCCGTTACGTGCTGCGCCTCTGGTTGCCCGACCGACCAGGCGCGCTGGGGCAGGTGGCCAGCCGCATCGGCTCGGTGCACGCGGACGTGGTCGGGATCGAGATCCTCGAACGGGGCGGCGGGCGGGCGGTCGACGACCTGGTGGTGTCGCTCCCGTCGGACGACCTGGTCGATCTGCTGGTCCGTGAAGTGACGCAGGTCGAGGGCGTCGACGTGGAGTGGGTCCAGGCGGTCGACGGAGGCGACCATGACCCGCAGCTCGCCCTGCTCGAGGCCGCGGCCGGTCTGGCCGCGGTCGACGACGAGGGGGCCCGCCTCGATCTGCTGAGCGCCGAGCTGCAGCGGGTGTTCGAGCTGACGTGGCTCTCGGTCGTCGATCGGCCGGGGTCGGCAGTGGTCATCGCCACCGGCCCGGCTCCGCCGGCGAGCTGGGTTCTTGCCTTCGTGGAGGGCAGCCGGCACCTGGCCGATCAGGCCGATCACGGCGCCGAGGACGTGGCGTGGACCGAGCTCGGCGAGGACCGCTACCTGGCCGTCGGCCGCACGGGCCGGCCGCTCCGGGCCCGGGAGCGACGGCAGCTCGCCGCGCTGGTGCGCATCAACGCCGCCATCAACACCGCCATCGACGGCGCCCGTCGCCCGGGCTGGCGGGCCGCTCCCGCCTGAGGGACAGCTAGGCCTCCTAGGCCTCGGCCCAGCTCCGTGAGCGCTCGACGGCGCGGAGCCAGGCCTGATGGGAGGCGTCCGCGGCCTCCCGGTCGCCGGTGGGGACGAACTCGGCCTCCTGCTGCCACGCGGCCGCCACGTCGTCCAACGAGTCCCACACGCCTTCGGCCAGTCCGGCCAGGTAGGCGGCGCCGAGCGCCGTCGTCTCCTGGTCGACCGGGCGCCGCACCGTCACGTCCAGCTGGTCTGCTTGCATCTGCAACAACAGGTCCATCGCTGCCGCGCCGCCATCCACGCGGAGATCCTGCACGTCGCGGCCGGCGGCGCGTGACATCGCCTCCACCACATCGCGGGTCTGGTACGCCATCGCCTCCACCGCGGCGCGGGCGAGATGGGCGCGGGTCGTTCCGCGGGTGATTCCGGTGACGGTCCCTCGTGCGTACGGATCCCACCACGGGCTGCCCAGGCCGGCGAAGGCGGGCACCAGGAACACCCCGCCGGTGTCGGGGACCGTGGCCGCCAGCGGGCCGATCTCAGCCGCGTCCGTGATCAAGCCGAGGCCGTCCCGCAACCACTGGACGGCGGCGCCGGTCACGAAGATGGCGCCTTCCAAGGCGTAGGTGGTCGTGCCGTCGGCCAGGGTCCAGGCCACCGTGGTCAGCAGCCCCTCCGTCGGCCGCGGGCACTTGTCGCCGATGTTCATGAGCACGAAGCTGCCCGTCCCGTAGGTGTTCTTGGTGGCCCCGGGCGCGAAGCAGCCGTGGCCGAAGAGGGCCGCCTGCTGGTCGCCGGCGATGCCGGAGACCGGGATGCCCGCTGGCACCCCGCAACGCTCCGACGTCAGCCCGAACCGTCCGCTGGAGGGCCGCACGTCGGGCAGGGCCTCCATGGGCACTCCGAGCAGCGCGCACAGCTCCTCGCTCCAGGTGTGCTCGCGGATGTCGTAGAGCAGTGTCCGGCTGGCGTTGGACGGGTCGGTGGCGAGGACCTCGCCGCCCGTGAGGTTCCAGAGGAGCCAGGTGTCGACGGTGCCGATGATCAGGTCCGGACCGACGGGCACATCCCCGCCGCCCTGGTCCTCCGGCGTCAGCAGCCACTCGGCCTTGGTGCCGCTGAAGTACGGGTCCAGCACCAGCCCGGTGCGCTCCCGGACCAGCGGGAGGTGGCCGGCGGCCTCGAGCTCGGCGCACCGCGCCGCCGTCCGCCGGTCCTGCCAGACGATCGCGTTGCGGTACGGCTGCCCCGTGGTTCGGTTCCAGGCGACAACGGTCTCGCGCTGGTTGGTGATGCCGATGGCCGCCACCGGCTCGTCGAGGCGCGACACGACGTCGAGCAGCGTGGCCCTCATCGCCTCCCAGATCTCGGTGGCGTCGTGCTCGACCAGCCCCGGCTGGGGGAAGTGCTGGGTGAACTCCCGGTAGGAGGCGATGGACGGCCGCCCGTCGGGGAACACGGCCAGGGTGCGGACGCCGGTCGTGCCGCCGTCGAGCGCGAGGACGACGGTCACGCTCAGCGCTTCCGGGTGTCCCGGGTCCGCCGTGGGTAGTTGGTCGGCCCGGTGCTGGTCCGCCGAGTGGGTGCCGGCTTGGCGCGAGGTGCGCTGACGGTCGGCAGCTCGTCCCCGCCGGCCGTGTCACCCGCGCCCGCCTTGCTGCCCTTGCTGGACCCCTTGGTCGCCTTCTGCGCCTTGGCGGCCGCCCGGGACTCCTCTCGGGCGGCACGATCGGCCGCGATCTGGTCCTTGGACTTCAGCATCGTGGGCTGCCAGCCGAACTTGGACAGGATGGCCATGACGGCCACCGCGACCGTGGCGCCGAACGCCAGGCCGGGGAAGGACTGGAGCATCTTGTCCGGCTGCAGGATGGCGAACAGCCCGAAGACGATGAGGCTGTAGATCCCGACGAACGTGAAGAGCCGCTTCCACGGGACAGGTCGGTTGCGATCCCACGCCACGGCCCTGCTTTGTAGCAGGCCGTCGCGACGGGCCGGCCGTCGCGCTCGGGATCGCGGCGTCCGCGCCGTGTCGAGGCGGTGCCGGGCCGCGGGCAGCCTCTACCGTGTCGGTCGTGCGTGTGGGCGTGTTGACGGGTGGGGGTGACTGCCCCGGTCTCAACGCCGTGATCCGCGCCATCGTGCGCAAGGGTGAGACCGTCTACGGGGATGAGATCATCGGCTTCCTGGACGCCTGGGACGGGGTGCTGGAGCACCGGACCATGCCCCTCGACATCCGCTCCCTGCGGGGGATGCTGCCCCGCGGCGGCACCCTGCTGGGCACGAAGCGGGGGAGCCCTTTCGACTACCCGGACGGGCCCGAGCGGGTGCGCGAGATCTTCCAGGAGATGGCCCTCGACGGCCTGATCGTCATCGGTGGCAACGGGAGCCTCACCGTTGCCTGCCGGCTCCACGACCTGGTCGACCTGCCCGTGGTCGGCGTGCCGAAGACGATCGACAACGACATCCTCGGCACCGACGTGACGTTCGGCTTCCACACCGCGGTCCAGATCGCCACCGACGCCATCGACCGGCTGCACACCACCGCCGAGTCCCACGACCGGGTGCTGCTCGTCGAGGTGATGGGGCGGCACGCGGGCTGGATCGCCACCTACGCAGGCATCGCCGGCGGGGCCACCGTCATCCTCGTGCCCGAACTGCCCTTCGACATCGACGAGGTGTGCGAGCTGCTGCGGCGCCGCCACCGCCGCGGTCGGTACGCGTCGATCGTCGTCGTGTCGGAGGGCGCCGAGCCGGCCGAGAGCACGCTCGTCTTTCCGCCCCGCCCCCTCGACCAGTTCGGGCACCGCAAGCTGGCGGGCATCGCGCACTTGATCGCCCCCGCCATCGAGGAGCGGACCGGGTTCGACACCCGCGTGGTCGAGCTGGGCCACGTGCAGCGCGGAGGCACGCCGAACGCGTACGACCGCGTGCTCTCCACCCGGTACGGGCTCGCCGCCATCGACGCCGTACACGACAAGGCGTGGGGCGAGATGGTCGTCTACCGCGAGAGCCGCATCGAGCGGGCGCCCCTGCGCCTGGCGCTCGGTCGAACCCGCACCCTCGACCTCAGCATGTACGAGGACGTGGCGGCCATCTTCTTCGGCTAGTCAGCCCGCGGGCGCCGTCGTGCTCGTGGTGGTTCTCGCGGCGACGGACGTAGTGCTCGCGGCGATGGTCGTCGTGGTCGTTGTCGTCGTGGTGGCCACCGGTCCGGCGTCCTCGATCAGCGGCGGGTAGTCGGGCCGGCTGGACGGGTTGAGGGCCGGATACATGAATTTCGTCAGCGACCCCTCCTCCGGCGAACCGTCGCCTCGGGGCCAGGCCCGGCGCTCACCGTCGACGAGCAACTCCACTCGGGACGCTCCGAGGGAGCCAGTCGCCGTGAACACGATCTGGGCCACCGCCTCGATCGTGGCGTCGTCGGTGGCGGCGAAGATGTCGTCGCTCACGTCGATGCGGGCCGTGCCGTCGGGCAGGACGCGGGAGCCCAGCAACTCGGTGTCCTCGGGGATGGCGGTGCGCAGGCCCCGCGACTGCTCGGCCGTCGTCAGGCCGTCGAACAGGGACTGGATGATGCCGCTGGAGTTCACCTGCCGCGAGACCGGCTCCAGCGTGCCGAGCTGCCCAGGGGGCCCGCTGAGGAAGTAAGCCCGGGGACCGGTCGCCGACGGGATCACGGGCGCCACGGTCGACGCGGCGTCGAGCACGAACTCGGGTGGGATGTCGCGTGGCGAGCTGTCCGTGGGCAGGCCGCACCCACCGAGGAAGAGGGCCGACCCGAGCACGGCCAGGCCTCCCACGCCGGTCAGGACCCGCGGACGGGTCTGTGACGGCCTCATGCCAACTCCGCCGGGAGCTCTATCACGAAGCGGGCCCCTTCCTCGCCGTCGCGCCGGTCCTCTACCCATACGCGGCCGCCGTGCATCCGCACATGTTCATCGACCAGGGCCAGGCCCAGGCCGGCACCCTCGCTCGCGCCCCGCCGACCGGCCGACACGCCGCGCGCGAACCGCTCGAAGATCAGGACCCGCTCCTCGGGCGGCACACCGGGCCCGTGGTCCTCCACGGCGATCTGCACGTCGACGATGTCCTCGCCCTCGGGCTGGGACGGCTCGACGGTGACGTCGACCCGACCCCCGCCGTAGTAGCGGGCATTCTCGAGCAGGTTGGCGACGACGCGGGCCAGCCGGCGCTTGTCGCCCTGGATGACGAGCTCCTCGGCGCGCGGATCCACGGTCAGGTGCGCCTCGGGGAGGCTGCTCACGCTCACCGCCTGCCGGACGAACTCGGCGACGAGGAGGTCCTCCCGGTTCAGCCGCACCGCCCCGGCGTCGAAGCGCGAGATCTCCAGCAGGTCCTCGACCAGGTTCTGGAAGCGGCCGACGTCGGCCACGATCAGATCGACCGCCGCGGCCGCCTTCTCCGGCAGCTCGTCCCGGCGGCTCTGCAAGACCTCGGCCGACGCGGCCAGCGTGGTCAGCGGGGACCGCAGCTCGTGGCTGACGTCCGAGGCGAAGCGGGCGTCGCGCTCGACCCTGTACTGGAGCGCCGAGGCCATGTCGTTGAACGACCCCGCGAGCACCTGGAGGTCGGGGTCCTCGCCCGGTTCGAGCCGGGTGCCGAGGCCGCCACCGGCGATCGCCTGCGCCGCCTGGGCCGCGTCGGCCAGGGGCCGCACGGCGCGGCGGGCCGCCCACACACCGAGGAGGACGCCCACCGCGGTCGTGATGACGGCCGCGCCGAGGAGGGACACCCGCACGCTGTTCAGGGTGTCCCTCACCTGCTCGAGAGGCACGATCTCGAAGTAGCTGGCGCCGACGTCGGTGAGGGGGATGCCGATGGCCAGCACCGGCTGCTCTTCCTCGTAGACCATCTGCGCGGAGACGCGATCGTCGATCACCCGCTCTTGGAGCGCGGGCCGGATGTTGTCCCGGCTGAACTGGGGGCTCCGGTTCTCCCACTCGCCCCGGTAGTGCAGGAATGGCTCGGACTCGCTGTCGGGAACGACCTCCAGGGCGGCTGCGCCCGACCCCGGGGCGGCGCGCAGCGTCGCCCGCACCTGCCGGGCGTTGCGGAAGGCCTGGTCGAGGGCGCTGTCCTCCTCCTGGCGCAGAAGGGTCGAGCGGGTGAGGCCGTATGTGGTGAAGGCCAGCACGATGGCCAGGACGGCGACGCCGAGGGTGAAGGTCAGCAGGATCCGGTTGCGCAGCCCCAGCCGGTGGGGGACGAACCGGGAGAGCCACCCTGGCGGCCGGCTCGGTTGCTCCGGCGCCGCATCACTCATCGTGCGGGCGGCCGCTCAGGCCTGCAACCGGTAGCCGAGCCCCCGCACGGTGACGACGTGTCGGGGGTTGGCCGGGTCCGCCTCGACCTTGGTGCGCAGCCGCCGTACGTGGACGTCGACCAGGCGCCCGTCACCGAAGTAGCCGTAGCCCCAGACCCGGTCGAGCAGGCTCTCGCGGGAGAGCACCTTGCCGGGGTTGGCCGCCAGCTCGCAGAGCAGCCGGAACTCGGTCTTGGTGAGGTGCACCTCGTCGCCGCTGATGAGGACCTTGCCCTCGTCGGGGATCAGTTCGAGATCCCCGAAAGCCAGGCGGGCGTGCCCCGGTTGCGGTGGCCGGGCCCGCCGCAGCAGGGCGCGGATGCGCGCCGACAACTCCTTGGGCACGAAGGGCTTGGTCATGTAGTCGTCGGCGCCCGCCTCGAGGCCGGCGACCACGTCGTGGGTGTCGTTGCGGGCCGTGACCATGATGATCGGTACATCGCTCTGGCGCCTGATGGATCGGCACAGCTCGAACCCGTCCATCCCGGGCAGCATCAGGTCGATGAGCACCACGTCGGCCGGCTGGCGGTGGAACTGCTCGACCGCGTCCTCGCCGTTCCCCGACTCGACGACGGTCCAGCCCTCGTCCTCGAGGGCCAGCTTCACGGCGGCTCTGATGCGCTCGTCGTCCTCGACGGTCAGGATCCTGGTTCCCACCCCACCATCGTGCCCCATCGGCGGATCATCCGGGGTACACCCCGCCGCCGCTCTGCCGCGAGGAGGGTCAGCGCTCCTGCAGTTCGCCGAGGAGCTCCAGGAACGGTTGGTGCAGCCCCGGCGAGCACGCGAGGACCGAGCCGGGCTGGACGGGCCCTCCGGCCAGGTCCGTCACCGCCGCGCCAGCCTCTCTGGCGATGACCTCGCCGGCGGCCAGGTCCCACGGGGCCAGCCCTTCTTCGACATACACGTCCAGCCGGCCGGCCGCGACCGAGCACAGGTCGACGGAGGCGGCGCCGAACCGGCGGATGTCGCGCACGCGGGGGAGGAGCGCGGCGACCAGGCGGCCCTGTGCGGCCCGGGTGGCCGGCTGGTAGGAGAAGCCCGTGCCGACCAGCGCCGTGCCCAGGTCCACGCTCTCGCGGCAGCGGATGGGCGAACCGTTGAGCGATGCCCCGTGGCCCTGCGCGGCGCTGAAGAGCTCGTCCGTCGTGGGGACGAAGACGGCTCCCGCGACCGGGCCACTGTCACCACAGGCGGCGATCGAGACACCCCAGCCCGGCAGGTCGTAGAGGAAGTTGGTCGTGCCGTCGATCGGGTCGATCAACCAGCGCACCCCGGAGGAACCGGGGCGGACCGCGCCCTCCTCGCCCACGAAGCCGTCGTCCGGGCGGGCCGCCTCCAGGGCAGCGAGGATCATGAGCTCGGCCGCGCCGTCGAACTCGGTCACCATGTCGGTGGGGGTCGACTTGGTGGTCACGCGCACGATGCCGTTCGAACGGCGACGGGCGATCTCCCGCCCGACGTCGGTGGCCACCCGGCCCGCCAGGTCCGCCAGGTCCCGCGGATCGGTCGTCATGGCCGGCGACGTTACGGGCTGACACCCGGAGATCGGCGTCGTCCGGCCACTACCCTCCGGCCCGTGCGGACCGACGCCCGGGTGCCGAGGACCGTGCTGGCCGTGTACGCCCACCCGGACGACCCCGAGGTGGCGTGCGGCGGGAGCCTCGCCCAGTGGGTCGACCGCGGCGCCCAGGCGCACGTGCTGATCGTGAACCGGGGAGACAAGGGCTCGTCGTCACCCGATGTCGATCCGGACGAGCTGGCCGCCGAACGGGCGGCGGAGGTGACCGAAGCCGCGGGCGTGCTCGGGTTGGCGTCCTTCGCGCTGCTGGGACGGCCGGACGGCGAGTCGGAGAACGATCTCGAGCTGCGGGGCCGCCTCGTCGAGGTCGTCCGCCGCCTCCGCCCGGACACGGTCGTCTGCCCGGATCCGACCGCGCTGTTCTTCGGCGCCGGCTACGTCAACCATCGTGACCACCGGGTATGCGGCGCCGCGGTGCTCGACGCCGTCGCCCCGGCCGCGGCGAGCCCCCTCTACTTCCCCGACGCCGGCCCGGCCCACCAGGTCGAGCAGGTGTACCTCTCCGGCACGCTGCACCCCGACGCCGCGGTGGACATCGGTGCCGTCCTGGACCGCAAGACTGCCGCGCTGGCCTGCCACCGGAGCCAGCTCGGGGAAGGTCGCGAGTGGGTGAACGAGCTCGTCGCCCAGCGGGCCGCGGACGCCGGCCGTGGCCAGGGACTGCGCTACGCCGAGGTGTTCAGGGTGCTGCGCCTCGCCTAGCGGCGGTCGCCGAGCTGGCGCCACTCGCCCATGGCCCGCAGGCCCAGCACCGAGATCACGGCGGTGCCGGCGGCCGCGGCGACCGCGCCCACGTAGGCGCCGATGGCCGCGGGAAGGTCGCTGTTGCCGGACGACTGCAGGGACACGAAGCTCCACCCGATCAGTCCGCCGGCCAGGCCGCCGAGCAGGATGGCGGCGAAGGCGACCGCCCTCGCCGCGGGCGACGGCAGCGCGGACAGTGCTTCGCCCGAGGGCTCCTGGGCGGCGGGACGCGACACGGCCGGCGATGCTACGGCTGCCGGGGGCGCGTGGCACCCGGACCGTAAGCTCGCCCGGATGCGCGTGCTGGTGGTCGTCCCCACCTACAACGAGGCATCCGGGATCGAGACCGTGCTCCGCCGCATCCGCGAGGAACTGCCGCACGGCCACGTCCTCGTGGTGGACGACAACAGCCCGGACGGCACGGCCGCGCTGGTCGACGCCGTGAGCTCCTCCGATGACCACGTCACCCTGCTCCGCCGCGCCACGAAGGCGGGGCTCGGCAGCGCTTACCTGACGGGCTTCGCAGCCGGCCTCGACCGCGGTTTCGACGTCCTGGTCGAGATGGACGCCGACCTCTCGCACGACCCGGCCGCGCTGCCGGCGCTGGTGTCGGCGACCATGCACGGGGCCGACGTCGCCATCGGATCGCGCTACGTCGCCGGCGGGTCGATCCCGGACTGGACCCGCCGCCGCGCCTTCCTCTCCCGCTGGGGCAACCGCTACGCCGCGCTCGCGCTCGGCCTCGCCGTCAACGACTCGACGTCCGGTTACCGCGCCTACCGCGCTGACGCGCTGCGCCGCCTCGACCTCGACCACGTCCACGCGGTACGGGTACGGCTTCCAGGTCGAGATGACCTACCGCCTCGTCCGCCAGGGCGGGCGCGTGGTCGAGATTCCTGTCGCGTTCGTCGACCGTCAGGCCGGCGAGTCCAAGATGTCGCTCCCCATCGTGCTCGAGGCGTTCGCGCTGGTGACGGGCTGGGGGGTGCGGGACGTCCTCACCGGACGCCGGCGCCGCACGCCACCGGCCACCGGCGTTTCCGGTTCCCCGTAGCAGCCCCGTGGTTGACTGACCTCGTGGCAGCAGGGTCGCCACCGGACACCGTCGAACCAGGCCCAGTCCACCGCGCCATCGTCCACGTCGACATGGACGCGTTCTTCGTCGCGGTCGAGCTCTTGCGGCGACCGGAGCTGCGAGGGCGGCCCGTCGTGGTCGGGGCCTCGGGGCCCAGGGGCGTGGTGGCCGCGGCGTCGTACGAGGCCCGGCGGTTCGGCGTGCACTCTGCGCTGCCGTCGGCCATCGCCCGCCGGCGTTGCCCCGACGCCGTCTTCCTCCCCGGCGACCACGCGCGCTACGAGGAGGTCAGCCGCCAGCTCATGGCGATCTTCCTCCGCTACACGCCGCTGGTGGAGCCGATCTCCCTCGACGAGGCGTTCCTGGACGTGACGGGCGCCCAGCGGCTGTTCGGCCCGGGCGCGACCGTCGCCGCCGCCATCCGGCGCGACGTGTCCAGCGAGACCGGGCTCGGGTGCAGCCTGGGCGTGGCGACCTCGAAGCTGGTGGCGAAGCTGGCCTCGGAGGCGGCGAAGCCGGTGCCCACCTCGCAGGGCGTCGAGCCGGGCCCGGGCATCGTCGAGGTGCCGCCCGGCGGCGAGCTGGCGTTCCTGCACCCGCTCCCGGTCGCGGCGCTCTGGGGCGTCGGGCCGGCGACGCGGGCTCGGTTGGATCGCCTCGGCGTGAGCACCATCGGCGAGCTGGCCGAGCTGCCGCCGGCGTCCTTGGTGGGTGCGCTCGGCCAGGCCCACGGGCAGCACCTGCACGACCTCGCCAACGGCATCGACGAGCGGGAGGTGGAGCCCGACCGCGAGCTCAAGTCGGTCGGTCACGAGGAGACGTTCGCCCACGATCTGACCGATCGCGACGCGCTGCTCGGGGTACTGGTCCGCCAGGCCGACGCGGTGGCGTCCCGGTTGCGGGCGCGCGTCATGGCTGCGCGCACCGTCAACATCAAGGTCCGGTACGGCGACTTCACCACGCTGACCCGCTCTGTGACCACGACCCAGCCGGTGGCGAGTGGGCCCGCCATCGCCGACGCGGCGCGCCGGCTGCTCGAGCAGTTGGACGTCGCGCGCGGCGTGAGGCTGCTGGGCGTCGAGCGCGTCCGGACTGGTGGAGGGAGGCGGGCAGCAGCTCAGCCTGGACGACGTGGGCGCGACCTCCTGGGAGGAGGCGAGCCAGGCCGTCGACGATGTCCGCCGCCGCTTCGGGGAGGAGGCCATCGGTCCGGCCCGCCTGAGCCGCCCCGGCGCGGGCCTCCGGCTCACCCGTCGTGGCCAGCAGCAGTGGGGGCCGGACGCACCCGAGAGATGACCCGAACGGGTCTCCCGCCGCGTTGTCGCCATCTGCGGCCTGTGCGAAGATGACCACAGCCGGTCCCACCGGGGCGCCGCCGAGCAGGGAGTTGGGGCGATGCCGCTCTCCGAAGACGAACAGCGCATCCTCAACCAGATCGAGCAGCAGTTCTACGAGAGTGACCCCGCGTTCGCGCAGCAGGTCAGCCAGACCACCCTGTACCGCCATGCGTTCGGTCGGGTGAAGTGGGGGATCCTCGGACTCCTCGTCGGCCTCGTCTTCCTCATCGCCACGCTCCAGGTGAGCGTCCTGCTGTCCCTCTTGGGCTTCGGCTTCATGCTCCTGTCGGCCTTCGTCATCGAGCGCAATGTCCGGGCGATGGGCAAGGTGGGGATGGAGCAGATGACGGCCAACCTCCGCACGCACCGCCTCGGCGGCGCGGGGTCTCGTCTGAGGGACCGTTTCAAGCACGAAGACTGAAGTTGCGCGGTCCGCCCGCGCGCAGAGAACTCTGAGCTGAGCGCGCCGTTCATGGCTCACCGGGCTGAGAGTTCGCGCGGGTTGGTTCACCGACCGGAGTTCGAGCGGAATCAGGCGGGGAGCCAGCGCCAGACGAGGCGGCGGCGCCAGGGCAGACGGGCCACGGCGCGGTGCTGCACGCCGGAGCGCAGCCGCTCGCAGCGCTCGGCGTCGGTGGTCTCGGGCTCGCCCGAGTAGGCCGCGGCCGTCGCCTGGCGGGCCAGCTCGCCCAGCGCGTCGGACGAATCGTCGGCCGCGGGCGTGCGGGCATCGTCCTCGCCGTCGAGCATCGGGCCGACCCGCTCGGCCACCTCCTGCGGCGTGTCGCTCGCCGGGACCGCCACGCCGGCGCGGCGCAGACCGTCCACCAGGTGCTGCCACGTGACGAGCACGCGGTCGGGTGCGGTGGGTGCCTCCCGCCAACGGCGTTGCCAGCGCCGTTCACGGATGAACGCCACTACCACGAGGCCGATGGCGCCGGTGACCGCAAGGGCCAGCAGGACGAGGGCCACCCGGGAGACGGTGGAGGCGCCGTTGACGCCCGTGCTGCTCGGGCTGCCGCCGCCACCGATGGCCGGCACGGCCAGCAGCTCCTCGTCGCCGGTCTCGCGCTGCTGCCCCGGGGGTGGGGCGACGGTACCGGTGGTCGGCGTGGTGGTCGCCGTGCCGTCGGGCGTTCCCGCGGGGCCGCCCTCCTGGTCCGGCGGTACACCGGTCCAACTCTCGGCGCCGGGCTCACCACGGCCGGGAGTCGGCTCGAAGGGCAGCCATCCGATGCCACCGAAATAGACCTCGGGCCAGGCGTGCGCGTTGCGGCCCCGGACGTGGTAGCGACCGTCCGAGCCGAGCTCGCCGGGCGTGAACCCCACGGCCACCCGGGCCGGCAGCCCGATGGCGCGGGCGAAGGCGGCGAACGTCCCGGCGAACTGCTCGCAGTACCCGCGGCGCTGCGAGAGGAAGGTATCGATGGCGGTGGCGCCGTGGCCGGACGGCACGTTGACGTCGTACGTGAACGTCGTGCGGAACCAGTTCTGCAGCGCCAGCGCCTGCTCGTACGGCGTGTTCGCGCCGGCGGTGATCTGCTCGGCCAGGTCCCGGAAGCGATCGGGGAAGTCGGACGGCAGCTCCAGATAGCGCTCCTGGATCAGCGGGGGGACCGGGACCTCGGCGGTGGCCTGGAGCACGGTCGGGGTGACGACCGGAACCATCGACCGCACCTGGTAGGTGAATCCCTCGGGCAGCGACGAGCGGCGGATCAGCAGGCTGGACGACTCCTCGTCGTAGCGCATCTGCGAGGCGTTGGTGACCTGGCGGGGCGAGAAGGCGGCCGGCAGCCATACCGTGTCGAACGCGGTGATGATCACGTTGTGGTCGAGCGGCGCGGCGAACGCGTCGGGTACACCGCCGCCGAGCTCGCCATCGGCGTCGCCGTAGCTGCGCGACGAGCGCCAGATGCGCAGGTCGTACTCGTCGAGGGCCGTCATCCGCCAGTAGGCCGGCTGCGGGCTGCCGACGGTGAACAGCTCGTCGTCGGCCTGGTTGACGAGGCGAGCCTGGATGTCGACGAGCGGGCTCAGCGTCGTGCGCGACGCCCGCCCCTGGCGGGTGTCCAGCAGGGGATCGGAGCTGGCACCGGGGAGGGCCGGCCCCGCGATGACCCCGACGATCACGGCCACCCCGGCGACGACGGCTCCGACGCGCACGGTCGTCGCCACCGCCCGCCGGCGGGTTCCGCCGAACCATCCCGCGCCTTCCGAGCGCTCGACCCGCAGCACAGCCACCGTCAGCACGGCGGCCGCCAGCCACAGGGCCACCGCGGCCAGGCGGTGCCGGTCGCCACCGAGTGCCGTGCCGACCATGAACAGCACGGCCGACGGCACCACTGCTTCGATCGGCGCTTCGGCCCGATGGGCGAAGTCGTCCGCGGCGTAGGCCAGGAGCCAGACGAGCAGGATCATGGCGGTGACGAAGCCGCCCGTGGCCTCGACGGGGGCGATGGCGGTGGGGAACACGTCCCAGGCCGCCCGGAGCTGGAGTTGCGCGGCCTCCCACGTGGCCAGCGTCGGCAGCCCCAGGAAGGTGGTGCTGCGGAACTGGACGAGACCGACGAACACGACGAGGCCGACCAGTGATGTGCCGAGCGAGGCCAGCGCGCCCCAGCCGACGCGGCGGGTGAGCGCGCCGACGAGGTGACTCAAGAGCGCGGCGCAGACCAGCACCGCCGCCCAATCCCAGCCCGCGAACAGCCGCCAGGAGGTGAGCACCGTCACCACGCTCAGCCCGGCGACCGCCAGTTCGGCCGCGGGACGGATCCGGGGGCGGGGCGCCCGCCCGGCCTGGGTCCGGCGGCCGATCACGCCGCACCCTCCCGGGTCGCCGTGGCCATGGCCTGCTCCCAGCCGGCCACGAACCGCTCCTCGCCACCGCCGTCGACCACGCGCACGCCGGGCATGGACGATCCCGCTGCCGGCACGGTGCCGTCGGTGGCGACCGCGAAGATCAAGAAGCCCTGGCGGCTGCTCGACAGGCTGGCCAGCTCGCTGGGCACCGCCCGGCCGGTGACGAGGACGACCGAGCCGGCGCCGAGGACACCGATGGCACCGGACAGTGTGCTCCGCAGTGAACCGGCGGTCGAGAGACGGGCCACCGCGAGGTACTCGAGGACCGACGCCGCGCTCTCACCGGGCCGGAGCAGCATCGCCGTGCCGTCGGTGGTGGCGAGCACGACCTCCTGGCCGGCTCGCCGTCCAGCGAGGACGACGCTGGCCGCCACCGACACCGCCCGTTCCAGCGACAGGCCGGCGTGCGCGGTACGGCGGAGGTCGAGCACCACCGCGGTGGCCTGGGGACGGGGCTGCTCGTCCTGCCGGACGACCAACTCGCCGGTGCGGGCCGAGGACCGCCAGTGCACGAGGCGCAGGTCGTCTCCGGCCACGTACTCGCGCAGCCCGCGGAACGAGTCGCGACGGGCGGCCTGCACCATCTGGCGGTTCCGGACGGCGGTCGGCTGCTCCTTACCGCCGGGCGGCGACGTGATCCGGTCGACCCGCGGGTAGACGACGACCTCGACCGTCCCGCTGACGGTGATGCGGCGGCGGGCCAGCCCCAACGGATCCGACCGCAGTGCTTCGAGCGGGCCGACGCTGAGGATGCCGCGTCGGCTGGTCGGCAGCCGGTACGCGGCCTGGCGCTCCTTGCCGGGCCGCAGCGGGGCCAGTCGCACGCGGGCGCCGACGGTGCCGGCCACCGGATCCCGCAGCGTGAGGACAGGCGTCGAGAGCCGGCTCCGGTTGGCCACCGCCAACTCGACGCGGGCGCTCTCGCCGACGTGGAGCCGGGCGGGCCGGACGGTCCGGCGCACGCCGAGGGACAGCGAGCGGACACGGACGAGGACGACCGCGAACGCGGTGAGGGCCATCAGCGCCACACCGACGACGAACAGCTCCAGCCAGCCGAACAGCCGGCCGAGGATGATCGTGCCCGCGCCGAGGCCCGCGAGGGCCCAACCGGCTCGGGTGGGCACCGGGCCTACCTCGCGGTGGGCACGGGCACGCTGGCGAGGACCTCCTCGACAATGCCCAGCCGGCTGACCCCGCGTACACCGGCGTCGTCGCTGAGGATCAGGCGGTGGGCCAGCACCGGTCCGGCGAGTGCCTTGACGTCGTCAGGGATCACGTAGTTCCGTCCGGCCGCCGCGGCCCGCACCCGGCTGGCGCGCAGGATCGACAGCGTGGCCCGCGGCGACATGCCGATGGCCAGCGCAGGGTGGCGGCGGCTGGCGTCGGCCAGGTCCACCAGATAACCCTTCAGGGTCGGCGCGACGTGGATGGCCGCCGCCGCCCGGATGAGCCCGAGAACCTCGGCGCGGGAGATGACCGGCTCCAGCTCGGGTGGTGTCACGCCGTGGGTGTCGAGGATCTGGAGCTCGGCCTGGCGATCGGGGTAGCCGAGGGAGACCCGGAGCAGGAAGCGGTCGAGCTGGCTGTCGGGCATCCCGTACGTGCCCTCGTGCTCGACCGGGTTCTGCGTGGCGATGACGAGGAACGGGCGCTCGAGGGGATGGGTGACGCCGTCAGCCGTCACCTGCCGCTCCTCCATGGCCTCGAGGAGCGCGGACTGCGTGCGCGGCGCGGCGCGGTTGATCTCGTCGGCGAGGAGGATGTTGCAGAACACGGGACCGGGTTGGAACTCGAACGTGTCTCGGCCCCGGTGCCAGACGGTGACGCCGGTGACGTCCGACGGGAGGAGGTCGGGTGTGCACTGCACTCGCCGCCAGGTGCAGTCGATCGACGCTGCGATGGCCTTGGCCAGGCTGGTCTTGCCGACGCCGGGCACGTCCTCGATCAGCAGGTGGCCCTCGGCCATCATGCAGATGAGCGCCAGCTCGATGGACTCGGACTTGCCCTGGACGGCCCGGCTGATGTTGCCGGCGATCACGTCGAACAGGTCCGGGAAGGTGGGCGCTGCGCGCTCGACGACCGTCACGGACGGGAAGGGTAGAGGCGTCAGAGGCCCCTCGCACGGTCGCCCTCGCGGCCGGCCGGCCGTCGACGGGCGGCCGCCTATCGTCGGGCCGTGCCCTGCTACCTCGCGGTGGACATCGGAGGGACCAAAGTGGCGGCCGGGCTGGTCGACCTGGAGGGGCGCGTGCTGCGCCGGGAGGCCCGGCCGACGGACAGTGCCGATCCGTGGCCCGGGCTCGCCGACCTGGTCCGCTCGGTCCTCGACGGAGGTGCCGGAGGTGCCGGGGACGACGGGATCGTGGCCATGGGCGTCGGGTGCGGTGGCCCGATGACGCCCGGCGGCGAGACCGTCTCGCCGCTCAACATCCCCGGCTGGCGCGGGTTCCCGCTCCGGCCCCGTCTACGAGAGCTCACCGGCTTCGACGTGTGGGTGGACAACGACGCCAAGGCGCTGGCCCTCGGTGAGGGGTGGCGGGGGGCGGCGCGGGGCTTCGACGACTACGTCGCCATGGTGGTGAGCACGGGTGTCGGTGGCGGCATCGTGCTGGACGGCCGCCTGCTCGACGGCGAAGGCGCGAACGCCGGGCACATCGGTCATCTCGTCGTAGAGCCGCACGGCCGGGCCTGCGCGTGCGGGAGCAGAGGTTGTCTGGAAGCTGAGGCGTCCGGACTGGCCATCGCCGCCTTTACCGGCCGGCCGGCGGCCGAGGCGGATGCGGCGGTCCGGCGGCGCACCGGGGTGCTGGTCGGTCGGGCGGTCGCGGAGGTGTGCGTGCTGTTGGACCTTCGCCTCGCCGTGGTCGCGGGCTCGGTGGCGCTCGGCTTCGGCGACGTGTTCTTCGCCGCCGCGCAGGAGGAGCTCGACCAGCGGGCGCGCATCAGCTACGCGGCGGGCGCGCGCATCGTGCCCGCCGGCCTCGGTGCCGATGGTCCGCTCGTCGGAGCGGCGGCTGTGGCCCGGCGCGCTCTGGCTACCGCTGGGTAGTGTTCCGCCCATGCAACCGACGTACTCAGCCGAGGCCGAGGCGTACCGGGAGAAGGTCCACGCCTTCCTGGCCGAGCACCTCCCTCCGGACTGGCTCGGCATCGGCCGGCTCGACGGCGAGGAGCTGGAGCGCTTTGTGCGGGAGTGGCGACAGACGCTCTACGAGCACGGGTACCTGGCTCCGGGCTGGCCCACGGAGTACGGCGGCGCCGGCTTGACCGCGCTCGAGCAGGTGATCCTGGCCGAGGAGTTCACCAAGGCCGGCGTCCCGACCGGTGGCACCAACGACGTGTTCGGCATCCAGATGCTCGGCAACACGCTGCAGATGTGGGGGACCGACGAGCAGAAGACGCACTACTTGCCCCGGATCCTTTCGGGCGAGGACACCTGGTGTCAGGGCTACTCCGAACCCAACGCTGGCTCGGATCTCGGCAACCTCGGGTGCCGCGCCGTGCTCGACGGTGACCAGTGGATCATCAACGGTCAGAAGGTGTGGACCTCGGCCGGGCACCTCGCCGACCACATCTTCCTGTTGACCCGCACCGATCCCGACGCCCCGAAGCACAAGGGCATCAGCTTCCTCCTGGTCGACATGCGTCAGCCGGGGGTGGAGGTGCGGCCGATCCGGATGATCTCCGGCCAGTCGGAGTTCAACGAGATCTACTTCACCGACGCCGTCTGCCCGAAGGACCACGTCGTGGGCGGGGTCAACAACGGCTGGGCGGTGGCGATGACGCTGCTCGGGTTCGAGCGGGGCGAGGCGGCCGCCACCGTGCCCATCCGCTTCCGGGCCGAGCTCGACCGCCTACTGGCCCTGGCACGCGAGCGGGGCGTGGCCGACGACCCGATCATCCGCCAGCGGCTGGCGTGGTGCTGGTCCAAGGTGCAGATCATGCGGTACCTCGGAATGCGCACCCTGACCCGTTTCCTGGCCGGGCACCACCCCGGCCCGGACGGTGCCATCTCCAAGCTCTACTGGAGCGAGTACCACCGGGTCGTGACCGAGCTGGCGGTCGACATCCTCGGCGCGGCGGCGCTCGTCCCCGAGGGTCGGGAGCCGTCGAGCGCGTTCCAGGCCGACGATGCCGGCGCTCCGAACTCGACGGCGTCATGGGCCATGACCTTCCTCAACGCCCGGGCCGGCACCATCTATGCGGGCACATCGCAGATTCAGCGCAACATCCTGGGTGAGATGGTCTTGGGCTTGCCCAAGGAACCCCGGGGTGACGCCCTCACCTGGGCCGAGCAGCAGAAGCTCAAAGGCTGAGGCCGCAGTGGAGGCGGACGGGTGACGTCGAGCGGGGCCATGGGGGTGGTCGGCGCGGTCACGGCGCGGCCAGGCCTCTGGCCCGCGGCCCTGCGCCAGCTCATCAGGCTGGCTGCCCCGGGTTGGTGGCGCCGGGCGCCGTTCCTCCCCCTCCCGCCCGCCGGATACCGGCGCTTCCGCCTCCTCACCCAGTACGGCGACCCGAGGCATCCGATGGAGGCGACCGACGTCGTCCGGTACCTCGAGTGGTGCCGTCGCTGGGGTCCATCACGTGAGCGGCCCACCACCCGATCGGAACCGGCGCCGGCCCGAACCAGGCCAGCGCTCGAAATCCGTCTT